>JBGSHS010000360.1:0-163522 GCA_041752115.1 Pirellulaceae bacterium
GTCGGCTGCTCGGCCGGCCAGCGGTGACGGCGGGTCGGGAGGCGGCGGGGGCGCCGAATCGAGTGCGGGGCCCGAGAGCTATCGGCCCCACATCGCTCGGCCCACTCCGGAACTGTCGAAATTGCTGTTGCTGCGCGGACTGAATCCACTCTACGGGGTCTTCCTGGTCAAACAGCTGGGGATTGCCGACCGCAACGAGCGGATCCAGGCCTTGGAGAGCGTGTTGGAGCTGCCGCCCTCAGTCGCTTACCACTTGCATGTTCCGCCCCATGACCAGCTTCCCCCAGGGCCATTGGCCACCACACGGCTGGATGTCCATCTACTGCAACTGGGGTTGGTGACGGCGGAGCAGTTGGGTGCCGCCGAACCACAGGAGCAGGAGGGGCCTCGTGCCTTCTATGAGGAGGAGAAGGTGTGGGTCCTGACATTGGCCGACAAGCTGCGGATGTGGTTCGACTACGACTTTCCCGGCGTGCATGAGCTCCGCACGAAGGGAGTCTGGGCGGCCGGAGAGCTACTGGAGTACGGTGGAGACTTCAATAAGTTCATCACCAGCAAAGGACTGCAGAAACAGGAAGGGATCATCTTCCGACATGTGCTCAGACTGATCCTGCTGATCGACGAACTGACGCAGCTCTGCCCCCCGGATGTGCCGGAAGACGAGTGGCGTGATGACATGGACGACATTGCGGACGCGCTGACCCGGTCGTGCCGCCAGGTGGATCCCAGCAGTACGGACAAAATGCTTGAGCAAGCTCAGAGCGATGCCGAAAGCGTGATCTGACAAGGGCTTGGGAGGGACTATCGCTCGAGGTTCCCTCCTGTTGAGGAGGAATCGTCGCGGTTGCCATCACCGTGCCAACAGCGTTTTTTTCAGTTTTCTCCGGCGTAGATCCAAGACGCCGCTGAGGCCGGCGAATAATCTGACTGTTCTCAGGCGAAAAAGACCGAGCACGGAGAATTCGCGTATGTTGACTCAGCTCCCACTGCTGCAGGAGGCGGCTCATACCCAGTTGGTCGACCGCATCATGCCGGGCGATTTGGTCCCCATCATCATCGTCTCATTGGCGGTTGTGGCGGGCATGATCATTGCCCTGGTAAGCATCGTGATGACAACCTGGCGACGGGTGCGGGAACGTCAGGTAGCGGCCTCGCTCATGCAGGATATGTTGGACCGCAATATGACTCCGCAGGAGATTCAGCAGTTGATTGGCGTGTGGTCTCAGGCCAGCGGCGCAGTAGCGGAGGTATCACGCAAGTGTGCTTCTCGCGAAGTCCCGCATCTGCCTCCCAAGCCGGTCAAGCCCATGGCATAGCCTGGTGCCGCGAAGTCAGTCGCCGACCGTGACGTCGGCCAGGCCGGCGGCTTATCCTGGGCGTTTCGCACGCTAGTTGGCCTCAACGGCTGCCTGGCTGCGCTCGGTGTGCGTTTTCGCAAGTCGACATTTCCTGTCTTGTTTCGCTGGCCGATCGCTGTGGGGCATCTGCTCTCCCGCCGGCCTCTGCCGGGCTTGTTCACTTCACTCAGCGCGTGTTTCCTCAGGATCTCTCACCAAACCGATTGTTCCGCGCGCTGCTAGCTGAGTTCACCCCCCTGACCCAGCCGACATCCACGTTGTGTGAGAGTTCCGTAGGCGAACTGGCGCCGCACATTCTCGTTGTCTCGCGTGGCGAGACTGACCGACTCGGGCCTTGTCGCCTGTGACGCGTCTCGGTACGCTGGGCGAGTATGCTGGGGGCGTCCGGTTTTCGACGACTGGGGTGTCACGCGTGCGGCGTTGCCACGCTCTGGAGTCGTGTTCCTGCCTTCGTGTGTCCCGCGTGGGTGAGGGTGGCAAGCCTTTCTGTGATGGCCACCTGGCTGGCAGCAGAGAAGTAATCTGCAGGGAGGGAGTATTTCCACTCCGAGGTGCCAGACCCGCGGGAGCGAAGGGCGGGGGCGGACACTCCTCTGGCGAGACCACCTGCCAGATGGGAGCACGTGTCTGGTGGGGCCCGGCTGGCGTGACGTCCCGACCGGTTGATGTTGAGTGGACAGGGTGGTGGTCCGACTAGGCGGCGATGAACTGAGGATTCGACAGCGACTGACTTCGTGAGAAAGTGCCATGCTCGACCTGTATGAGAAAATCGAGGCAGCCAAGGGGGAGATTCGGCGGCAGTGGGATCGTCAGCCGCACGTGGGGATCATCCTGGGGACCGGGTTGGGCGACCTGGTCGATCAGATTGAGGTTGAAGCGGCGATCGAGTACGAGCGAATCCCGTATTTTGTGAGTTCCACTACGGACAGCCATCGCGGCCGATTAGTGTGCGGCATGTTGCAGGGTGTACCGGTCATGGCGATGGAAGGCCGGTTTCACATGTACGAAGGCTATTCGCTCAAGCAGATCACGCTGCCGGTTCGCGTGATGAGGGCCAGTGGAGCAGAGATGTTGGTGGTCTCCAACGCGTCGGGCGGAATGAACCCGTACTTTCGGGCGGGTGACATCATGGTAATCGAGGATCACATCAACTTGATGGGTGATAATCCTCTGATTGGTATCAATGACGATCGACTCGGACCGCGTTTTCCGGATATGAGTGCGCCCTATGATCGGGTGCTGATCGAGGAAGCGATGAGGATAGCTCGCCGCGAAGACATCGTGGCCCACAAGGGTGTCCTCGTGGCGGTAGCGGGTCCGAACCTGGAGACGAGAGCGGAGTACCGTTTCCTGCGTGCGATTGGGGCCGATGCGGTCGCGATGTCGACTGTCCCTGAGGTGATAGTAGCGGTGCATAGCGGGCTGCGCGTGCTGGGGTTATCGATCGTCACGGACATGTGCCTTCCCGATGCTCTTGCGCCGGCTCATGTGGATTCGATTATTGCCATCGCCAATCAGGCTCAGCCGCTCCTTACCAAGGTAGTCAGCGGTGTCTTGAGGAGTGAAGGGGAGAGGCTTGCGCAGTGCGGAGCGACGGCGTGACAGTACGGGATTGAGGTTGGCGAAGTGCGCAGCGGATCGGGAGGGCCGCGAAGCTGTCCCGCGACGAAGGTTGAGATACGCTGGGGGCATGAGATACGCAGGCGTCGGGCATCAGAATGACATATCCTCTCAATCAGGGCAGGCAGGCTGGCGGCAGGCAAGCTGGTGTACCCACTCGGTCGCTGTGGGACGGGGATGGAGTGCTGGCCAGTGTGGCGGCGGCGGCGGCGGAGATACGAAGTCGCTGGTCGGTCAGGCCACGCGTAGCGCTGATTCTTGGTACCGGACTGGGACGTCTGGCGGAGCATGTGGAGACGGAGGAGTGTATTCCCTTTGCCGAAGTTCCGGGGTTCTGTCGGACCACCGCCCTTGCTCACCGGGGCCAGGTGGTCTGCGGCACGATGTTTGGCGTGCCGGTCGTGTTACTGGATGGTCGCTGCCATTTATACGAAGGTTATTCCTTTGCGGATCTGTCGCTCCCAGTGCGGGTCGTGCATGCCTGTGGGGCTCCGACACTCATTGTGACGAACGCCAGTGGCGGGTTGAATCGAGGATTGGTGGTCGGCGATGTCCTGGTGATCGAAGACCACATTAATCTGATGGGCGCGTCGCTGCGTGCGTGTGACTCGGACGCTTCCGCGCCGCGACCGCCGCGGTGCGGTCCAAGTCCGTATGACGAGAATCTGCGAGGTCAGGCGGTGGCGTTGTCTCGCCGCTATGATTTCCCCGCGCATCAGGGTGTGTACGCGGCAGTGACGGGTCCCAATTATGAGACGCGGGCTGAGTACCGGTGGCTGCGGTATATCGGCGCGGACGTCGTCGGCATGTCGACGGTTCCGGAAGTGATCGCTGCCCATCGGCTGGGCATGCAAGTGCTCGGTCTCTCGGTGGTGACCAACGTCGCTCGTCCGGACGCTCCGGAAATCGTGGATGCGTTGCATGTGGTGAGCGCGGCCGAGCGTGCCGAGCCTCAGGTGCGGAAGATCCTGGAAGGTACGCTCCTGTCACTCTGACAGCGCACCGCGATGTGCGCGGACATGGGTGCTTGTGCGATTCTGCCGGCGAGCGTAGATTTCCGGGATCCAGCGCAGCGTACTGCGCGCGAGCTGTCCCACTCGTGTGGAGTCGGTAGGATCCATGAGCGGCTGCGTTGGAAGCTCGAACCTGACCGTCAGAGAAAGTGTGGAACTATGAGTACGGGCCCTGAGCAGAGTGGAAATCGTGAACGACGTTGGCGACCCCTCAGTTCTGTTCAGCGCAGGGTGATCGGCGTCTTGATCGAGAAGGCCAAGACAACGCCCGATTCCTATCCCATGACGCTCAACGCGTTGACCGCCGGCTGCAATCAGAAGTCGAATCGCGCGCCCCAAATGGACCTCACTCCCGAGGATATCGAAAAGGCGATTGAGGAACTGCGCGAGATGGGAGCTGCCGCCGAAATACAGTCGGGCGGACGGGTCTCCAAATTCCGGCACTATATGTATGATTGGTTGGGAGTTGACAAGGTCGAGTTGGCGGTGATGGCTGAACTCTTGTTGCGTGGTGAACAGACGATCGGCGAATTGCGGGGGAGAGCAGCCCGGATGGAGCCGATTGCGGATCTCAATGCGCTGCGGCCAGTGCTCGACGCGCTGCTGGAAAAAGAGCTGATCATCTCGCTGACGCCACCGGGTCGCGGGCAGGTCGTGACGCACAATCTGTACACGCCCGAGCGGCTCGAAAAGCTCAAGCAGCAGTACGCTTCCAGTCATGTTGCCGCCGCTTCCGAATCGGCACCGCGCTTGAGCCAGGCGTCGTCCGAGCACGCATCCTCAATCAGCGTGGAGGATCTGGAAGAACTGCGGTCCGAAGTTGCTCAGCTGCGCAGCGACATTCAGCGGCTCAGCGAGGAAATCGAACGGCTGAAGTCGTAGCGGCCAACAGCTCGTGCAGGATGCGGAACCAACCTACCGGAATATTCGGCGAAACGCACATTCGGCCTGGCGAGACTCTGTCTTGGACTTCTTTCGTCATTGGGTCTTTCGTCATTCGTCATTGGCAGCGACGAGCCGCGGAATCGCGATCGTTGGTTCAGGGCTGTTCGGTCCATTCCCAGCCGAGCGGAGTTTCCAGTTCGTGAGCCGCCAGTTGTGCCCAGGGAGTGCCCTGGTGTTCTTCGGCCACGCGGCGGAGGAGCGTCCGAGCTCGCTCGGCCAGGTTCTCCAGGGCGCTGCTCGAGCGGGTTTTGTCGGACCGCTGCAGGACCCAGGTTGTGCTGTCGGCTTTCTCGAACGCTTTGCCCCGTTTCAAGGCCGCCAGCATCGAGTTGTAACCGTCAATCCGTGCCTTGGCCGCACAGACTCGCCCCAGGGCCAGCTCGAATCCGGCCCTCCAGCGTGGACTCGTTAGCCGCTCGGCATCGGCCGCTCCTTCTGCCAGGATTTCGTACAGCTGATCGACGGCCGGAGCGACTTTGGCTGCCGCTTGCTGCGCTCGATCCAGCCGGTTCTTCAGATCGGCTTCATCACGCTTGACGAAATGCAGTTCCGGATTTCGCAGGATCTCCGCGGGAGGCAGTTGAGCGGCTTGATGCAATGCCAGGCACGCTCTGTTTTGTGACAACAGCTGCTGGTATCCCGCCTCATCCACCATGTCGGGTGCGTAACGACGCATGACATGCCGATCATACGGCACGATGTCGGCCGTGGGCCAGCTCCGGCGACTGGCCGTTGGTGAGTACGAACGTTCACCGGGTCGCCGGACGGCCAGCAGTTCACCGCCGCTTTCCTGGCAGAGTCGCTGCAGTGCGAAGGGACCGAATCCGGAATCGAGCAGTTCCAGGCCGGAGTCGAAACCGTCAAACGCCAAGGCGATGCGCTCCAGGTATCGCGATTCCGGCCCCTGCCGGATCGGCCGCCACGCGTCGTGAGACGTGGTTGTGGCTGGCGGATCCGCAGCCGCCGAGCGCTCGCTCCCCGCTTCCACGCTCGGATCCAGAGCCGCCAGGCGTCCAAACGGGGCGGGGACGCCCACGACGTAAATCGGCAACGCGTACTTGCGAGGTTCTTCGGTCAGTGCATCCACCTGCTTCCAGTCGTCTCCCGCTTCGTCGGTGATGATCACCAGCAGGACCTCGCGCCGCTCCTCCCGTCGGACGCTCAGGTACGATTGCAGCGCAGCACGTACGGCCTGAAATGTTACTTCCTGACCACTGGCTTCCATCCGCAGAGCGTCCAGTGCGCGAACCATCAGCTGCGGATCGCTCGTACGTGGAACGACTTCTTCCGCCTGCCGGCCTATCGTGATCAGAACGGACTGCAAACGGTCGGGCTGAGCCGAATTGAGCTGTGGCACCGCGAGGGTGTAGAACTGCCGCACATCGCTGTGGATCTCACTTCCCCACTGCATGGCGCTGGGCGAGATATCCACGAGCCACACTACGAGTGTCGGAGCGAACTCAACGGAATCACTGACAATCGCCAGCAGCCGCTGCATGATTTCCTCGGAGGTGCGAGGGCCTGTCTGCAGTCGCGTGGCGGCGGATCGAGCTGAGTAGGTGGTGACCGCTGAACGTCGCGGCGCGCCGTCCGTTGTCGCGTGGTCGCTCGGTCGGGCCGCGGTCTCCGCTGCCGCCCCCCGCTCTCTGCGTCGGCTTGCCAGTGTCTGCCACCTCACGGCCGGCCGGGGCTGATTGTGCCGAGCAGCCGGCGAATGCCACCGCGCACCAGGCAGTCAGGAGCGTCAGCCGCAGTCGCCGATCATGATGCATCCTTCTGGCTGGTACGTCGTCTTCGGCTGGGGCCAGGGCTGGGTGGATTGGCCATTGCTGGATCATGAAGCACGTGATTCCCGGTGGCTGGTGAAGTCGGGGGGATTCTCCCATCCGTTCATGGGCGAAGCACATGGGTATAGTCTCCGGAGCGTATCGTGTGCGGGGCATCGTGCATACCTTATCGAGTTGGGTCTACCTCTGCTACTGGAACCTGAACCCAAAGTTCAACCAGCCGAGCTGCCGAGGTGCGTACCCGTAGCCCAAGTGGAGTCGGAGGGGCCGGGTCGTGAAGCTCGCTCCTATCCCGATCTTCAAAGATCACGTCGAAATCAGCATATTTGCGGCCGCTGTCGGAGAGAAGAGAGAAGGAAGCCAAGAAGGAGACCAATGAGATGTCTTTCATGAGGGTAAACAGGCTCCTCTTCAGAAAGGGACGACGAAGGGCAACGGAGGGGAAGTGGCATGGGCGGTTGGAACGTTGGATGTATGGGCGAATTCACCGGCGGTAGCATATTCCCAAATCGCATATGCAATAGTCTTTCTATATTCAAGTTCCACCAAAGGTTGTGACGTACTGGCAATTGCTTTATAAAACGTCTGGCATGAAACTCGCCGACGAACATCCTGGCAGTTCGGAAGGCGAGTGAAAACGAGAGCAATGCATTCTACTGTACGATCTGTGACTGGTGTCGGTACATCACACCGACGTTGCGAAACCCTACGGGAAGGCGTTTCAGAACGTCGCGACGCATCAAGGAGAAGTCGCATGCGCACTTTGAAATGGCTTGTAATCCCTCTGGTATTGTCAATGACCGCATTCGCAGCATGGTGGTACACTTGGCGGTGGCCCGTTCAGATGCTCTCGGTGCAAATGGAGACAGGCACACCGCTGGTGCTTGGCGAACACACACGCTTGACGCTTACCACGAACCAGCCTTTTGAAGTCACTCGGAGACGTGGTGTGGAGGCCATAGTTACCTCGCCCAATTGCGAGGTAACGCATGCGAAGTTGCGCGACGCCCAGGGTGTGGCGGTATTTGAATTCGATGTAATTCCCCATGGACCGCTTGGGGCCACGAGTATTGACGTGCTGTTTACATTGCGCGACAAGCACTTTCACCTCCAGCCCATTCCGGCAGAAGTGTGGTCGTGGCCCGTCACAGAACTATCGACTCAGGTCGAATACTCGGGCGATCTTGTGGTTGGCGAGAGTACCACGATCTCAGTCATTACCAACCAGCGATTCGATTGGACCAGCAACAAGAACGTCACGGTTGAGTTGCGTAGCGACAATCTGCAATCGAGTAAGAGCAGGCTTTCGAGCCGTAATGGAAATGCCGTATTCGAGATTAGTGCAGTTCCGACGAAGCTGCAATCGAGCGCTGATTGCGCTCTTGCGCTTCATTATGGTGACTCGACCTTCGATGTGCACACGCCTCCGGCCCCAGTATGGAAGTGGCCAGTGCGCGAGTGGAATGCGACTGCGCGGCTGGGAAAGTCAGCAGTTGTTGGGGAACCATACGCCATTCAAGTTCACACAAATCAACTCTATCAGCGGACTGATCGAGAACACGTCGTGTTGAAGGTGGAGGGGGACGGGATCGAATTCAGGGAAGCGCCGCTGTACGATCGAAGTGGTCAAGCGGCGTTTTCGGTGGAGTTAATTCCGCTCCAGGCCACGGAAAGCTGTCAGCTTCGCATGTACGCCGTATCGGGTGAAGAGAAGCATGAAATTGCTGTTCCACCGTTCAGGGTCTGGAAGTGGCCTGTGGAGGGGCTTACCTGCGACGTTGCGTTTAACGACCCGCTGGTTGTCGATGAGCGGGGCAAGTTTACCATCAAGACTAATCAGTCCTTCGCAAGCACCGATAGAAACGATGTTTCGGTCCACTTCGCAGCAGATGGCATTACTGTTGAGGAGGCCAGGTTGTTGGATCAAGGTGGACTCGCAGTCTTTGAAGTCGATGTGATGCCCAAGCGGCCACTCGACAACGTCGCTGTTGACTTGATGTTGAAGTGCGATGGTGTGTCCTATCCACTGGACCCTGTTAACACCACGGTTTGGTCGTGGCCGGTCGGCGAACTGAAGCCGGAGTTGGACGCGCCTGTGTATTTTATCTCTGACGAGACGGCAAGACTCGTACTCGCGACGAACCAACTATACGAACGAACGAAACGCAATAATGTCGCAGTGAAATGTAGCAGTGAGCATTTTTCGACAGTGGACACACGGTTGCTTAACAAGGATGGTCGGGCGACTTTTGAGATTGACCTCGTCCCGACGAAACCAAACGCATCGGTGCCCCTCACGCTCGACTTGGTATTTGGCGAGCAGACTATTCCCGTATCGTCGCAAGACGTCACAATCTGGTCCTGGCCAGTAGGGGAGTTCGACACGCAGTTCGAGATCCCGGATCTGCTGCTTGTCGGCCAACCCGCCAAAATCGTGATAAGGACCAATCAGGAGTTTGAACGCACGCAAAGGAAGGGTGTGACACTTGAACTAAAAACAAACGGAATAACGGTTCAAGAGTCGCGCTTAGTCAATCAGCGAGGTGTCGCTGCGTTCGAGGTTGATATCGTTCCGGAGCGTGTTGGGCAAGACGTCGAATCAAAGCTTGCTTTGCTAGTCGATGGGCAAGAATTGTCGGTGCAGTTGCCGAAACTTTCGGTCTGGTCGTGGCCAATTCGAGAACTTGAAACGACACTTGAACAACCGCTGAAACTCTACTGGGAAACCCCCGCTACGATCACCATCGTAACGAATCAGCCGACCGAGCAGACGCGCCGTGAAACCGTTGAGCTGGCAATCCAGTCCAAAAGTGTGGAAGTTCTCGAGTGGAAACTTGCAGACGTCAATGGAAACGCAGTCTTTCTTGCCACCGTTATCCCTAAATCGCTAGGATTGATTGAAGATCTTGTCGTAACGATCAATCACCAGGATGCGGTTTACCCTGTCGCTCTTCCAGCTATTCAAGTCGAGCCGCCAGGATTCTATTCCCGTGAGACTCCAACATTTGCCGGGCTCATCGGAGCTCCCGATTTGTCGATTTATGGGGCACACATCACTCAATGGCAGCCACCCACATCGGAGCTTTTGATGGTAACCGGGCACGCAGCTACCAACGTGTGCCGCGTTGCCTCTGCGGTCTTATTCGAACTGGCACGACATTCTGATATTGACTCAGACCACTTTGTGTTGGGGGCAGGGGTGGCCAGCCTCGACCTGAGTGAATTGCAGAACGATGTCATTGTAAGAAGAGAGTCGCTTGCGAAAGATTACCCAGAGATATGGCGTAAAATTGAGGCCCTAGTTGACGAGGAAAGAAGTCTCAACAAGGTGCTCGACGAACTCTGTAACTCTTTGGACATGAACGTGCGTAAAGAGTTCACTGCGGTGGATCAGGACTTGCTCATGTCGCCAGATCTACAGCTGGATATAATCTCTGCAAAGAGAAAAACACCTCAGACACTTGAAGACGATGAGCTCCAGTTGTTGGAAGACTTGCTCGCGGAGAGTGAAACAGCGGTGGCTGCCTATACAAGAAGAGAATTGGCGCGGTTCACTTCTTGTACCGACTGTATCGACTCGTTGTCCGATAATGCCAGAAATGAGTTTGTTCGCCAATTGGATGAACTGACGAGAAAGGCGAAAGCTCTCGATACGCAGCAAGCGGAGTTTAAGAGTCTCCGTGAGGAAACAGGCCTGCTAAGATTACCAAGACGTGGCATGTCGACGATCCACAAACCAGAAGTGGTCGACAAAATTCGCCAACGGCTAGCTGAGTGGATCCAGACCGCGTCTGTCGGTCAGCGCGTCCCACTCGCTCGCTTGTCAGCGGGACATCGAGGCTGTATTCTGTTACCCTATTTCGAAGCGAACGGGAGGGAAGTACGGTTCTCGCTTGAAGATAGCTTGCTGACGACGTCTGCCGGAATTCATCACAGGAACGTTGTACGGAACACGACGGCGCTTGAGTTGTTGACGATTGCAGAAAATGCCATCAACCGGTGGCGCCAGGCATATTCTGAGGCTCAAGAGTTCGTTGTCGGGCAAGCTCAAGCACTCGCGCTCCTTGACAACGGTGGAAAGCGTCGGCATTTGAGTGAGACACGCGAGGTGACGATACGACTCCTAGATGAGAAGGGGCAGGTAGTCGGTCAGAAAGTAGTAGCCCAAACCGTTCTCGAGTTAATCGTGTCCCGATGGGAATTTGCGAGTGACTCCGTGTTTCAGAGGAAGTTCTTCGAGCGTCTTCGAGACTCTATTCAAGACGTTGAAGACGATGAGGTTTTCGGAAAGATCACTGATCGATGCCTGATCGACTCAATTCTGCGAGGGTGGGATTTGGCGTTTTCCGATTCGAACGCGACCGAGCGATACGATGAATGGATGACGTCGGTTCGAAATGCGGCATGGTCCAGCATTGCAGAGCAGGCACGACAACAAGATATAGACCTTCGCCAGTTAATCAATGAGGCGACAGTGTTTGCCGTACGCGAGTCGTCCACCGGTTTCGACATCACGCCAATGGCGGTTGCCGACGTCGAATTCACGTGGTGTGTGCAGGGAAGTGACATGACCTCATATTCACATCCTTGGCAGCATCGAATGGCGAGGATGCTTTCTGGCGACTTGGCCCGCGATCAAACCCCGTCTGCGTACGCGTGCGAGTTGTCAGCACGCGTAATTGAGGAGATTGCGGACCTCACTTCCAAGGGAGATGTGGCAGAAAATCCTGCGGTCGTAGCGGCTCCTCAGGAATCAGCTGCCAGGTGGAAAGCCGAACTGGAGGCTGCAATGAATGCCGATCCGGAGCAGACCACCGCCGAGTTAGTTGATGCGATTCTCGACTTCTGGCCGGATGGTGACGTGTTTTCCACGGATAAAAAGGCAGCTCCGCTAGACTTGATCGGAAAAATGACACCAGATGCAGTGCGCGCGTTAAAGGATCAGCTTGGAGACATGTCCCCCCAAGCAAGGGTCCGCATTCTGTCGCAGTTGTCCGCTCATTCGGGGCAACGAAATGAGGCTGGAGGCGAGGCTCGTGATGTAATGGCGTTACTGCGGGCGATATCGTGGATACACGAGGCAAGAAGGTGTTTAGATGACTGGAGAATAGATGATCGAATCAATCGGTATGTGTCCCGTATCAAGCGTGAATGCTTGACGTTTCCAGTAGAAGGTAGCGCCGGCCAGCACGTGAAGCGGACGGCGGAGGCACTGGAATCTATCCTGAATCATGTCGACCGTTCTGGGGATCTCGACGTCAGTGAGATAGAGCAGATATCGGCTTGCCTGAAGTTCCTCACAGATTGTCAATGGGAGGATGATCGCGCTGAACGCCATTTCCGGCAACGCTGCGAGGACATTCGGTTCTTGGTCGAAGTACGATCGTCTAGCAATTCTGCTGGGGACGGTCAAAGCCATGCGGTTCAGTTCATCAAGCGGGCAATCGTAGAGTTGGCGAGTTGCGAGAAACTTGCTCCGACAAGAGAACGTATAGAGGCTTTGACCGATCTGTCATCCGAAATCGCCCGCTCGCAATTGGACGCCCTTGATCGACATCGCATCAGGCGGCAGCTTGCGGAAGAGATGAGTTCCGTTGGAGCACATGCCCTTGAGGTGACATATCGTCGAATGAAGGTTACGCCAAATCGTTTCTGGATCGAGTGTTTCACTCAGATGTCATGGCATACGGGAAGATACCAAACCACAATCGACCGGTTGTTGGCTGAAACAGATGAGCATCTTTTCGGGGAAATGGCGCAACTGCAGGAACAATTGGCAAAGTCCGACAGCGAGGAGGAGAAGGAAGCTCTGTCCACACAGATTGGGGAGCGGAAGCGTCGATGTGAAACGTTTAAGCTATTAAGTTTCTTGATCAGATCGTTCGACGAGTCCATTCTAAAGGCATGCGTGTACAGCGGAGATGAATTCTTCGGGGCATCTTTGTTCGGCCGGCGAGGGAGTGAATGGGTGAAGCAGCCTACGACGCTTCAGGAGGTTGTCGAGGGATACGATATTGTGCCGGGCAACTATGACGGTTCGGAAGCGGAACTTCTGCAGCAATGTGCGAAAGCGTACGACGCTGCCGTCCGTGGTGAACTCGAAAGCGATACAACGAATGTGACAATTGGGCCCTATCGAGTCCTGGCAGTCCACAAGTCCTTTACAGATGTCAGAGCATTTCACGTCGTCGATGAGTACGGATCCGAATCCATCATAAAAATTCGGCAGCTCAACGAGAAGAACCGTAGTCGAGTTGCATCAGAAATCGGTGTTTCCGAACATTTGGCTCGGCACGACGTTAGCGTTGCTCTGACGTTGCCGCTTTACGAGGGAAGTGTATACAAACAACTTGAGGGTGAGAAGCTAATTGTCACTCGTGAAACCATGGCTTCAGGAGTTCAAATGAGCGAGTTAGCGATGAAAAATGGCGGAACGCTAAATCAAGAACAGCAAGAGTTGTATGTTCGTGCTGCCTTGGATATGGCAGTCAAGGCGGCGGGAATGCCGGATGGTATTGGATTCCGCCCTGCAGTGCGTCGAGTCGAGCAAATGAGGCAGCGACTCGAAGACCGCGGAGTCAGAGGAAAGATGCAGTTGGAGTTATTTGTGTCCACCAAATACTATCAAGACACCTTCGGTGCTGTTGCTGGCGAAGCTGGACAAGAGTTCTACAATGCCTACACAGAGTTTATAGAATCACTGTGGGGCCAAGAAGGTGAGCTATCGGAGGTCGGTTTCGTGCATGACGCGATCTTGCCCAATTTGTTTCTCGATAAAGAGATGGTACTCGTTATTGATGTTGGGGATGACTACGTAGGCAGCGTTGGGCACGTGGTCTCTATTCTGGTAACACAACTGCAACCGGTTGGTCAGGCTTGGACCTACGAGCAATACAAGTCGACCGTTGAGTCGATCCTGAACACGTATCAACAGATAACCGGTAGAAGTCTCAGCCAAAACCAAGTCACCGAGATTATTCAGCATTTGTCGTATCATCCATATAAGTTCCTGTCCGCAGACAGTAGCCAGTTTCTCAGTCGGTTGTGCCAGCTACTGAACATTCCAGAGACTGAGCTCTCACTGAAAGAGGCATCGCAAACGGAATCGTTTCAGGATGCATTGCAGGAATTGTTCGATGATCCCCAATTGCAGGAGAAGTACTCTCGACTAATGCAGCAGATCGAATATAGCCTTCGAATGCTGGAAGAACGAATCGAGGATCCAGCGTTGCAGCAGAAGATTCTACGGCTCCGTGAAGCGGTGCAAAGACTCCGCGAACAAGGTATTCGAGTGGCCGCCGCGAAACAGCTTAGGGAAGATGCACTGGCAGTAGTCTGCACCCGACAGTTTCCGTTCGACGATGCTGTGTCTCCCGGGACTCAGAGCACTCGATTCGCAAGCGATCGACCTAGGGTGGTCTTTCAGCCGGAGGCGAACAACATAGTTGCAGCGTAAAGAGAATTTGAGGATTTCAGCAGCACGGGTGCAGAATCATCGCTGCTCGTGACTACAGTCCGATGAGACGTAGATGTGTATGTTCATCACTGATCGAGTGTCCACCAGGAGTGCGGGACAACCGGTTGCTGTTGCCCCGTGCCTGCTGCCTGCCTACGACTCTGCAGGATTGACCCCATTGGTCATTCCGGCGGATGTTGCCGAATCACTCGCGGTCATTTAGGTTAGGAGCGTGTCCTGGCAGCGGGGACCGGACCAGCCCTGCGGGGATTTCTGTGGCGCGATCACCATGAAGAAAGGCGACAACCATGAGGCGAATGAGTCGAATTCGAGTTGTTCTCGGTGCAACCATGTTGGTACTGGTTATTGGTCAGGTGGGGTTGGCTGACGGTCCCCAGTTCACATCAGCCCGTGAAGCAGGCGTCGACTTCGCGCTGCAGGGCGAGTACACCGGGCCGATGCGCACGAACAACGGAGAGGTCAAGATTGGAGTGCAGGTGATCGCGATGGGGCAAGGCAAGTTCCAGATCGTGGCGTATCCGGGTGGACTTCCTGGCGATGGATGGGCGGGTGGCGAGAAGTTCCAGGCCGAAGGGGAGCTGAAGGACGGAAAGGTCACGGTCGTTGGCCAGCACGCGAAAGCCACTATTCAGAACGACCGGATCACCGTGTTCGATCTGGATGGCTATGAGATGGGGAAACTCGACAAGGTTGAGCGGAAGAGCCCGACATTGGGCAAGCCAGCCCCGGCTCAAGCTGTTGTGCTGTTTGACGGCAAGAGCGCCGACGCTTTCGAGGGGGGGCGAATGACCAAGGACGGGCTGTTGATGCCGGGAGCGACGAGCAAGGAGACGTTTGGAGATCATCTCGTGCACCTCGAGTTCTGTCTCCCCTTGCAGCCGGAAGATCGCTCTCAGGCGCGAGGCAACAGCGGTGTCTACTTGCAGGGACGCTACGAAGTGCAAGTGCTCGATTCGTTCGGACTCAGCGGAGAAAACAACGAGTGTGGAGGCATCTACGGCATCCGCAAACCGAGCGTCAACATGTGTCTTCCCCCCTTGAGCTGGCAGACGTATGACATCGACTTCACGGCGGCCAAGTACGATGCGGAGGGCAAGCTCGTGTCCAAGCCGCGCATGACGGTCACTCACAATGGACGAGTGATTCATCAGGATGTTGAGTTGCCGGACGACACACCGACGGTTGCTGCGCCGGTGCCAGCGGGGCCGGCCCCGGGGCCCGTCTTCTTGCAGGATCACGGCTGCCCGGTACGGTATCGGAATATCTGGGTTCTGGCGAAGTGAAGGCATGGCGGCGGGGCAAACCGCCGTCGCTGCCCTCAGTGAGCCAAGCCGAAAAAAAACACGCTGGTCGACCCGGGATAGGGGCGACCAGCGTGGTCTGGTTGCGTTTGAGCTGTTCGGTTGAGCAGCATGCCTCCGAGTTCGGTGATCGGACTGACAGCTCCTTATCTGTCGCCGGGACGCCGTTGGACGACACGGCCATGCCCGCCTGTTGACCGAGCTATCAAAGCGACATCACGTACTCAATCAGATCGGCGATTTGCTGTTCGGTGAGTCCGTCCAGTTCCCCGGCTTGATTGCCGTGCTTACCGACCAGGAAGAGGTCTTTCAGGTTGGCGTAGTGCCCGTCGTGCATGTACGGAGCAGTGCGATAGACTTCGATCAGGGTGGGAGTATCGAAATCATCACGCCGATCATACGGGCCGCGAGACCCGACATCGTGCAGTTTCAGGTCGGTATAGAGCGGTGCCGGATGGCAGGTTGCACAGCCGATCTTCTCGGATTCAAAGAGGGCCTTTCCTCGCTCGGCCGATTCACTCAGTTTTCCGTCAACCAGGTAAGGGCTGGGGACCGGCTGCAATGCCTTGAGGTACTCATCAATCGCCTCGGGAACTTTCTCTTCTTCCGGAGGAACGGCGAACTGGATGTGACGAATCCCCGCTCGCACGGCCTCTTCCGCTGTGGAGCGGACTCCGAAGCTCATGGACGGTGGCGTCTTGTGGGACAGGAGCATGCTCTTGCCGTTCTTCGGATTGCCGATATCGTCGTTGAGCAGGTCCCAGTTCAGGGCGTCGACTCGAGCATTGGGATGGCAGCTCGAGCAACTCTGCCATTGCTGGAAGCAGATATCCGCATCGTGGAAAAACATCTCTCCGCGTCGTATGGCGTCCATCTCGGGCTCCGGCCCCAACGCGATCACCGTCACTTTGTCATAGAGCTTGCTGTCCAGGTCCACCATCGTCAGCAGGTCGCCGAAGTAGTTGGCGATGTAGACTTTTGAGCCGATGACATCCAGGCCACGCGGCCCGTTAATCAAGCGGGTTTTTTCCGTGGCCAGGCCAGGCATCCAGCGCTTTCGCAGTCGAATTCGCTCCCGCAGATCGACCAGGAACGTGAGGTCGTTGGGGACATCGACTACCGTGGTAGAAGCGTAGGTGCCGGCGGCGTTGGTGCGGCCCTGGGCACGAGCTTCTTCCATTGTCTTGGGGACTGCGGCGAGCTTGTCGAGCAACTTCTGCGCGTCAATCACACTCAATTCGTGTGAACCGGCGTGAGAGACGAAGATCCTGCTGCCGTCGGCCGAGGTCTTCACCGCATACGGATTGGCGGCTCCCAGGTCAATCTCGTCCAGGAGGACCGTGTTGATGAGCGTCTTGTTCGCTACATCGATGATGCTCAACGCGTTCGTGTTCATCCAGCCGCGTTCCAGCTGCGTCGTGGGCATGCGGTAACGCGACAGAACGTGTACGGCGTATGCATATTTGCCGTCGGGCGACACGCACACATCCAGCACGCTGGAACTGCCGTTAGGCAGGCGAATAGACGAAGTAGTAAGATCGGTTGTCTGAATCACCGATACCTCGGCCGCTACCGTGTCGGCATCTGCAGGATCAATGGGGAGCAGATTGGCGACGAACACCAACGCACCGTCCGGAGTTGCTGCCGCCGAAACCGGTTCCCGCAAGACCGGGACGCGAGCCAGTTGTTTGCCTTCGTTCAAGTCGACGACCGACACATCGTCATTGAACTGATTGCAGACGAACAACCGCATTCCATCGGCCATCAAGACCGGCCCGCAGGGAGTGTGACCAACGGGAATCGTCTTGGTGATCTCCCCGGTGTTGGAATCCGCCACACAGACCACGCCCTGCGGACCTCCACACGTGATGATCAGCTGGGCTCCATCCGGACTGACCGCCAGGCCTGTCGGGGCCGCCGGACAGGCAATGCTCCGCACCACCTGGCTGGTCGCGACGTCCAGCACGTCAATGCGTTGCGCGTCGTACTCGACCACATAAAGCAACTGCTGATCGGGACTGGCCACCACATCGATTGGACCCAGGTATTTTCCCGGCTCGGCTCGTGAGACTCCCACACAGAAGGTGCAGATACTCGCGATCAGCACCACGCGTTGAAAGAGAGACGCTAAGACCAGACGAGAACTCATACCGTTCCTCCTATAGGTTTTGGTTGCTTCTCAAGGGCGGAGGGTGTGCGTAACGAGGTTGTGTTACGGTGGGACTGCATGGCAAGCAGTCAGTTGTGTGGCGAGCCGTCAGTTGCCACCACGGCTACCATCATAAACAAAGTCAACAGCGATTCCGAGTACTGACGGAGGGTGAGTTGGAAATTTCCTGCTCCGTAGGTCCCCGCTCAGGGTGGCGGATGAGCCGATCCCCCCTTTCGCGTGCCGACAACAACGGGCGCCTGCCGGTTGCCGGAACTAAGGAGCTCGGAAAAAACCGATTGTTCCACACGCTGCTGGCTGAGTTCACCCCCCTCGCCCAGTCGACATCCACGTTGGGTTCGAGCTCCTAAGTGTGTGGGGCGCGGTCGGGGGCGTTCACTGACGGAACTGGGGGCAACCGACACCGTAGCGCTCGCCGGCCGCCGCCAGAGCACTGTCTGGACTTCTGCCGGGAGTTGGGGCTGCGTCTCTCTGGAGCCAGAAAACTGCTACAATGCCGCCGAGGATCGTCCGACGCCCTCGCCGAATACGTGGTGCGCGGACTGCGCGGGAGTGCAGGATGCTGGGAGTGGGCGGAAGGAGCGGGTCGGGTCCACCGCTGCCTCGGCCCAGGCCGGGGGCGCGCAAGGTCCCGCCGCTCATGAAGTGCTGGTCGCCGTGGGGAGCCGTAAGCATGTCGGGTTCACGTCTGGAACTGGTCTGCCAACAGATCGAGTTTTCCCGGTCCTACACGTTGAGTCTGCTGGCCGACATCGGTGATGCCGACTGGTTTCGCCAGCCGCATGAAGGGGTGACGCATGTGGCCTGGCAGGTAGGACACCTGGCCATGGCGCAGTATGGCTTGGGACTCTTCCGCATGCGGGGGCGAAGCAGTGACGATGCCCAGTTGATGAGCGGTTCCTTTCGCAAGAAGTTCAGCAAAGGCTCCGCGCCGGATCCCGATCCAGCCAATAATCCGTCACCGCAGGAGATTCGCGAAGTCTTTCACCGAGTCCACCTGCAGGTGATGTCGGAGCTGCCTCGCTACTCCGATTCCCAGCTCGACGAACCAGTTGATGAGCCGTATGCGCTCTATCCGACCAAGCTGGGTGGACTGTATTTCTGTGCGGCGCACGAGATGATGCACGCCGGCCAGATCGGTTTGCTCCGGCGCCTGCTTGGCAACGCGACGATTCGCTGATGTACCTTTTTGGCCACGCATGAGACCGTCCATGTCCTCTCGACTCTTCCAGATCGCCGGCGGTTACGTTTACGATCCGCTCAATGACCTGCATGGTCAAGTGCAGGACCTCTGGATCCGGGACGGCAAGCTGGTGGCAGCTCCGACCGATCCGGTGGAGCGTCCTGCTCGCGTGCTCGATGCTGCTGGACTGGTCGTGATGCCGGGCGGCGTGGACATGCATTGCCATATTGCCGGTCCGAAAGTGAATATGGCGCGCAAGATGCGTCCGGAAGACCGGCGTCTGGCCGACCCGGTCCAGCGCACGGCTCGGACGCGCAGCGGCACGATGGGGAGTGTGCCGAGCACGTTTGCAACTGGCTACAAGTATTGCGGCATGGGGTATACGACCGCCTTTGATGCTGCAGTGCCCCCCTTGTCGGCTCGGCATGCCCATGAAGAGTTCGCAGATACCCCCTGCATCGACAAGGGCTTCTACGTCCTGATGGGAAACAACCACTACCTCATGCAGGCTCTGGCCGACGGGCAGCTGGAGCGCGCCAAAACATTTGTGGCCTGGCTGCTCGGCGCTGCCAAAGGGTACGCGGTGAAGCTCGTGAATCCAGGTGGTGTGGAGGTTTGGAAGCAGCGTGCCGGGGGGAATGTTCACACGATCGACGACGTGGTCGATTCGTTCGCTATCACGCCACGACAGATCATGCGCGGAGTGGCTCAGGCGGTGGACGAGCTGAAGCTGCCTCACAGCGTGCATATTCACTGCAACAACCTCGGTCTGCCCGGCAACTGGACCACCACTCTGGAAACGCTCCAGGCTCTCGAGGGGCATCGCGGTCACATTACTCACATCCAGTTCCACAGTTACGGCGGCGGTGCGGGGGATGAGAACACGTTCAACTCCAAGGTGGTCCCGCTCGCACAGTACGTGAACGAACACCCGAATGTCACGGTCGATGTGGGACAGGTTCTGTTTGGTGAAACGACCAGCATGACCGGCGATGGGCCACTGGGATACTACCTGCACAACGTGTACGGCACGAAGTGGTTCAGTGCGGATACCGAACTGGAAGCGGGCTGTGGCATTGCCCCCATCACGTACCGCAACAAGAGTCTTGTTCACGCCTTGCAGTGGGCTATCGGTTTAGAGTGGTATCTGCTGGTCGAAGATCCGTGGCGCGTGTGCATGAGCACGGATCATCCCAATGGCGGCTCGTTTCTGGCTTACCCGCAGATCATTCGCCTGCTGATGGACCGCACCTATCGGCAGGACATGCTCCGCAGCGTGCCGGCCACCCTGCGGGAACGAAGCGTCCTGGCCGACCTGGATCGTGAGTACTCGTTGAGTGAAATCTGCATCATTACGCGAGCCGCTCCAGCCAAAATTCTGGGGCTCAGGAACAAAGGCCATCTGGGACCCGGAGCCGACGCCGATATCACCATCTACGCGCCACACGAGAACAAGCAGGTCATGTTCGAGTTGCCGCGTTACGTGATCAAGAGCGGAGAAGTCCTGGTCGAGGACTGTGAGCTGCGCGAGCCGCGCGACGGAAAAACCCTCTATGTCGCTCCTGACTATGATCGAGAAGCCGAGACCCGTATCGCCGAGTGGTTCCAGAAATACTACTCGATCCAGTTCCGCAATTACCCGGTATCCGATGCGTACCTGCATGCGTCAGAAGTCGTGCCGACCGGTTGACGTTCCGCGGCGAGAATCGTACCGCCTCATCAGCACCCGCGTCGAGTTCTTCCGGCCGGTGAATTCTTCATTCCATTCGTCATTGGGTATTTCGTCATTGGGTATTTCGTCATTGGGTATTTCGTCATTGGGTATTTCGTCATTGGGTATTTCGTCATTCGTCATTGGCCCCGCCAGGTAGCTGTTGCCCAGTCGCGCACGGTCATTGAGCGGGAGAGCCATCGACTCAATCGGTATCCGGCGCATAGCCGGCCAGCTGCAGAGCTCGCCGATAGTCTTCGGGTGAGTTCAGATTCACCAGACTGAGCAGCTCCGGATCGACGCTGCGCAGCTGCTGGATGTCGATGGCGTGAGTGGCCACCGCGCTGTAAAGGCTGTTCATCTGCAGCTGATCGTGGGCGAGCAGGGTGGCGATCGTCGGAGCGACGCTCGTGCGATAGACAGCGGCCAGGGGATGATAACGCGTTCCATCCACGGGCACGGCGACGTCATGGGACCCCAGTTGGTCGAGCATGAACCGTATGAAGTCCGGGCGGAGCAGGGGAGTGTCGCAGCCGGTCACATAGGCGGCGTCGATGTGTCCAGCCAGGTAGTTGAGTCCGCAGTAGAGCCCTTCGAGCGGTCCTCGTCCCAGGCTGCGATCCCGAACCAGGTTGACTTCCGCCGGAAGCTCAGGCAGATCCTGATCGGGGGCCGCCACGACCAGCAACGGTTCGACCACACTGCGGAGCAGCTGCAGCATATGGAACAGCATGATGTTGTCTCCGAATGGCAGAACGGCCTTGGGCTTTCCCATCCGGCGACTCTGTCCGCCACAGAGGACAATTCCCGCGACTTGCACTTCCATCTCTCCCGCCTGATTCAATGCAACGCACCGGGGAATATCCAGACGTGGCAGGCGAGGTCTCCCTCCCCTGGTGTCGCGTCTGCCGTTCGTCCCGTCGGACAGGTCCCTTGCCGTTCCCCCGCGGCCCGAATCGATTATACTTGACCCGTCATCTCGCGTGCCTCACACCGGCTGGCGAGACGAGCGGCACAGCCTGACCCCATGATGCTCGCTCTTTGACGGCGAAGACCGGGAATCGAACTGCCGGGCGGGATCACCGGCCAGTGAGCTCTTTCGCGGGCCCCACACGAACATGACCTGGCAGCTAGAGACAGACTATGCGGGATCGATCCCTTTAGAAGTGGAGGGAATCCTGCCCGAGCAGATGGCCGGCAAATCGCTCGACGAGATTCGGCAGATGCCGATCGTTCACGGTAACCGCCAGGTTCCCCTGGGAGAGTTCTTTCAGCTGTCGGGAGATCCGGGCGACCAGTGTCTGGTGTGGCGCGGTGAGCTATCCCGAGTGCACTGGATGGGTGCCGGGATGACGCGCGGCACGATGCGGATTGTCGGCAGCGCCGGACGCCATGTAGGGAGCCGGATGCGTGGCGGTCGGATCGAAGTGCAGGGTGATGTGAGTGACTCCGTGGGAGCTGAGATGCTGGGGGGACGGATTCACGTCCACGGCAATACCGGTCACCTGGCCGGCGCAGCGTATCGCGGCAGCGCTCGCGGTATGACCGGCGGTACCATCCTGATTGACGGTAGTGCGGGGAACGAAGTTGGACATGGCATGCGGCGCGGACTGATTGCCATTGCGGGTAGTGCAGGGGATCTGGTGGGCATGAACATGCTGGCCGGCAGCATCTTTGTCTTTGGCAAGGTGGGCCTGCGACATGGTGCGGGCATGCGGCGAGGGACGATTGGACTGCTGGGCAGTGAATTGTACACTCCCTTGCCGACGTTCTATCGCGCTTGCCGCTGTTCGCTTGAGCTGCTGAGGATTGTCGAGCGGACGCTGCACAGGCTGTCGTTTCCGCTGTCGGTAACGCTGAGCGACATGCAGATTGACCTCTACCATGGCGACATGTTAGAGGGGGGGCGCGGCGAAATGCTGCTGCGCAGTCCTGGACCGCTGCTGTGCAGCACGTAAGCGACGCTGCGGCGGCAGCAACAGGCTGCGGCGGTCGGACACTGGTGGAAGAGGGACATGACGTGAATCACGGTGTGGCGATTCTCGAAATCGTGGGATTGGGCCCGGCGCTGGTCACCATGGATGCCTTGGAGAAGGCTGCGCCAGTTGAAATCAGTCAGTACGAATTGAACGATCTCTACGGTGTGTGCATCCGCATCGTCGGTCCGCCGGCCGCTCTGCAGCGAGCCGTCGAAGCAGCTCAAAAGCGTGTGGCAGCGATGGGGGGCGTGTGCGTCTGCACGGTCATCAATGCACCGGACCGCGAAGCCGAGAAGGCGATCTATTCCCGGGCGGAGTATCAGCCGCTGCTGGAACAGGAAGTTGTCTTCTTTCCCCGCACCGAACCAACACCTGCAACGCAACCAACCGAAGGAACTCAGGCAATGGCAAGCGATCGGGACTATGCTATCGGATTAATCGAAACCCAAGGGTTCACGGCGGTGATCGAGGCCATCGACACCGCCTGCAAAGCGGCCAACGTGGAAGTGATCGGCAAGGAAAAACTCGGCGGTGGCTACATCACTGTTCTGATTCGCGGAGACGTCGCCGCCGTCGAAGCAGCGGTGCAGGCGGGCAAGGCGAAGGTCGGCGACCTGGGCAAGTTGATCTCGGCGCACATCATTGCTCGCCCCAGCGCAGGGATCCTGAAACTCCTGCCGCAGTCCTGACGCGGGGCCACGAACTCGCCCGGCCGGCCGTTTTTTCGGGCTCCGAATCCTCCTCGTCGACGCCCCATGGATGGGGCCGATGGCCGCACGAACGGATGAGTCTGGACTGGTGGATTAACGGTGCAGCGGTGGCACGAGCGGTTGTTCCAGCAGTTGTCCGGCAATTATGCGGCGTACCTGAGGAAACTCCCGCCACCATTGGGGCGTCTGTTCGCAGGCCAGGGACAGTGACAGCCTGCAGCAGGCAAGCCTTGCGATGCCAACGAGTTAGAGCGAGGACGATTGACTCCTGAACGAGCCAGGGTCGCGATCGCGCATCACGTCTCAAGCGGCGACTAGCCATTTCGATGGCTTGCACGAAAGGGGGGAACTGGGACAAAATAGTCTTGGTGCGTTTCCTGGCTCGCTGATTGGCTGGCGGTGGTCTCCTGCCACTGTGTCTTAGTTCGCCGCTGAGATATCGGCTGCGCGAAGTGCTGCGCGGCGGGCGTTCGCATCGTCCTGCCTGTTCTGTTCACCATCCAGGATCGCGTGAATCCATGACATTGACCAATCGGTGCCGCCGCTCTGTCGGTCTGTTCGGGTTCGTCTTGCTGTACGGCAGCGTGGCAGCTGCGGACGAGAGGACCGGGCAGGTTGACTTCGACCGTGACGTGCGGCCCATTCTCTCGGATCGTTGTTTTGCCTGTCACGGTCCTGATGCCCAGCGGCGGCAGGCAGATCTCCGACTGGATACCTCCGAGAGCGTGTTCGCGTCTCTGGGCGATTCCATGTGGATCGTTCGTCCGGGAGATCTTGAGCGCAGCGAGCTTTACCAGCGCATCAGTGTCGAGGATGACGACCTGCGCATGCCTCCTGTCGATTCGAAACTGGCGCTCAACGATCAGGAGAAGAACGTTTTGCGGCGGTGGATCGAGCAGGGGGCGCCGTGGAAGCAACACTGGGCATTTCAGCCGATTACCGCTCCCGATGTTCCGCCCGTCTCCCACCAGCAATGGCCGCGTAACGCCATCGATTACTTTGTCCTGGCGAAGCTCGAGCAGCAGCAGCTGCAGCCGACCAAAGAAGCGGAGCGATCGCAACTGCTGCGTCGACTCACTTTCGATCTGACCGGACTTCCTCCCACGCCTGAGGAACTCGATGCATTCCTGGCCGATCCGGAACCGGATGCATATGAGCGGCAGGTGGATCGCCTGCTCGCTTCACCTCGTTTTGGCGAACGGATGGCCGTCGATTGGCTGGATGTGGCGCGCTATGCGGACACGTACGGCTACCAGTCCGACGTCTACCGAGCCATGTGGCCGTGGCGAGATTGGGTTGTCAAAGCCTGGAACGAGAATCTGCCGTTCGATCAATTCGTGACGTGGCAACTGGCGGGCGATCTGCTTCCCAACCCCACGCAGGAGCAGGTTTTGGCCACCGCCTTCAACCGACATCACCGTCAGACCAACGAAGGTGGCAGTGTCGAGGAGGAGTTTCGGGTCGAGTACGTTTCGGATCGGGTCAACACGTTCGGTACGGCTTTGTTAGGGCTGACGCTGGAATGCGCTCGCTGCCACGACCACAAGTTTGATCCAATTACTCAGGAAGAGTACTACCGCTTATCCGCCTTTTTCAACAGCATTGACGAATCGGGGCTCTACTCCCATTTCACGGATGCCATACCGACTCCCACCCTGTTGCTGCCGGACGACCAGCAGCGTGCGGCCGAGGCCGACTTGCAGGATCGCATAGAGGCGGCCGAGCAGCAACTGCGCAGCGTGGCCGAGCAGCGGGATGCGGAGTTTGCCGCCTGGCTGCAGGCGGGTCCGCACGCAGTGGATTTGCCGGGCCTGATGGGCGACTACTCGCTCGATGAGATCGCCGATGGCACGGTGGCCAATCGCGTTGATCCGCAGCAACCCGGCAAGCTGTTGGATGGGCCCGAGTTGGTGCCGGGCAAGCTGGGCAGCGGATTGAAACTCAACGGCGACAACACGATCAGTGTCCCAGCCGGCGGGAACTTTGCGCGTGATGACGCGTTTTCCGTGGCGCTGTGGATCAGCACGCCGGACGAGAAAGAGCGAGCGGTGGTGCTGCATCGTTCGCGTGCCTGGACCGATGCCGGCAGTTGCGGCTATCAACTGCTGATCGAGGAGGGACACCTCAGCGCTTCGCTGATCCATTTCTGGCCGGGCAATGCGATCTGCGTTCGCATGCAGGACAAGTTGCCGGTCGGCCGGTGGGTTCATGTCGTGATGGCCTACGATGGTTCCAGTCGAGCGGCGGGGCTGAGTCTGTTTGTGGACGGACTGGTGGTTCCCTGCGACATCGTCCGCGACAACCTGGTCAAGAACATTACGGGTGGTGGAGCGACGACTCTGGATATAGGTCAGCGGTTCCGCGATCGAGGATTCAAGGACGGACTCGTGGACGAACTCAAGGTGTATCGGCGCTGCCTGACTCCGATCGAAGCCGCACAGTTGTACGATGACAACTCGCTGGCGCAGTTGTTGACCAAACCGGTGGAGCAATTGGAAGTTGGCGAGCGAGCGGCCTTGTACGCTTATTATCTGGCAAATATCGATCCGTTGTACGCTCAGCAGCGTGATGCGCTCCAGCAATTACGGCGGGATCGCAGCGCGTTGATTGATCCGATACCGGAAATCATGGTGATGCGCGAGCTGCCCAAGCCGCGACCGACCTACCTGCTCAAACGGGGCGCGTATGATGCGCGCCAGCAGCAAGTGGAAGCGGGAACTCCGGGGTGCCTTCCTCCTTGGCCCGACGGTGCCCCGCACAATCGGCTGGGCTTGGCGCAATGGTTGACGAGCCCAGGCCATCCGCTGCTGGCGCGAGTCACGGTCAACCGCTTGTGGCAGTCGCTGCTGGGACATGGATTGGTTGAGACGGCCGAAGACTTGGGAAGTCAGGGGTCGGCGCCGTCCCATCCGGAGCTGTTGGACTGGCTGTCACGACGCTTCGTGGATTCGTCCTGGAACGCAAAGGAACTGATCAAACTGATTGTCATGTCGGCGACCTACCGGCAGGACTCGACGTGCTCCGCCGAACTGCTCATGGCGGATCCAGAGAATGTCTACCTGGCACGAGGTCCCCGTCGGCGGTTGCCGGCCGAGATGATTCGCGACAATGCCTTGTTTGCCGGCGGCTTGTTGGTGGAGAAAAGGGGAGGACCGCCGGTCAAGCCGTATGAACCGGAAGGCTTGTGGAAGGAGAAGTCGGGTCAGGACTACGTACGCGATGAGGGGGAGGGGAGCCATCGTCGCAGTCTGTACACGTTCTGGAAACGCACCAGTCCGCCTCCTGCCATGATGATTCTGGATGCGGTCACGCGGGAAGTCTGTATCGCTCGCAGACAGGCCACGGCGACGCCGCTGCAGGCGCTTGTGCTGTGGAACGATCCACAGTTCGTCGAAGCGGCTCGCGCGCTGGCTCAGCAGACCATGCAGCAGTTTCCGGGGGATCGAGATCAACAGCTGTCGACTCTCTTTCGCGTTCTGACCAGTCGCCGGCCGGATGCCGACGAGCTTTCCGTCCTGCAGCGGTTCGGTGACGCTCAGCGGCAGTTCTTTCAGCGTTCGCCTGAGGATAGTCTCAAGCTGCTTGCGATCGGCGATCATCGGCGAGATGAGCAGTTGGATCCGGTGGAGTTGGCGGCGTTGACGGCCGTGGCCGAGGCACTGCTGAGTTACGATGAGACGATTACGAACAGGTAAGGGAACGGTCTGACGTGAGCTTCTGCGCGGGCCAGGGCGGGACGTTGTCTGGCCAGCGGACGGGGAGCGGAGGGGTTGTTGTTTTCTTCTGGCAGCGGTGAGAGTTTGACGAAACGGGAAACACATATGGCCAGGCAATCAGCAGACCAGGACCGGCAGCGTGCGGCAGTGATGACAGGGGCTCGTCGGCACTTTCTGGCACGGACCGGAGTGGCTCTGGGAAGCCTCGCGCTGTCACAGTTGCTCTCTGGCGAGTCATTGCGCGCGGATCTGATGGCCGATCGTGATGGCGTGCTGCAGCAGCTTCACTTCCCGCCGCGTGCCAAACGAGTGATCTATTTGTTCATGAGCGGCGGGCCTTCGCAGCTGGATATGTTTGACTACAAGCCGATCTTGAATCAGGAACACGGCCAGGAGCTTCCCGATTCCATCCGCCAGGGACAGCGATTGACCGGCATGTCGGGCAATCAGTCGTCCCTGCCGCTGGCTGGATCTGTGTTTCAATTCGCACAGCATGGGCAAGCCGGCGTCTGGGTGAGTGAGCTGTTGCCACACACAGCTCAAGTGGTGGACGATCTGTGCTTCATTCGGTCCGTGTACACCGAGGCGATCAACCATGATCCGGCAATTACCTTCTTTCAGACCGGCTCGCAGATCGCAGGGCGTCCCTCCATCGGGGCGTGGTTGAGCTATGGACTCGGTTCGGCCAATGAGAACCTGCCTTCCTTCTGCGTGCTGGTGACCAGGAACAAGAGCGGTCAGCCGCTGTACGCCCGGCTGTGGGGGAGTGGGTTCCTGCCGACGGCCCATCAGGGTGTCCAGTTTCGCGCCGGCGCTTCCCCCGTGCTGTATCTGAGCAATCCAGACGGAGTGTCGACCGACAGTCGCCGCAGCATGTTGGATCACCTCAAAGAACTGCATGAACTGCAGTACCAGCGGACCATGGATCCGCAGGTGCGGGCGCGGATCGAGCAGTATGAGATGGCGTTCCGCATGCAGACTTCGGTTCCTGAAGTGGCTGACGTGTCGAACGAGCCGGATCACGTGTTCGAGCTGTACGGTCCCGATGCCCGCACGCCTGGTACGTTCGCCGCCAACTGCCTGCTGGCCCGCCGACTGGCGGAGCGAGGGGTACAGTTCATTCAGTTGTTTCATCAGGGCTGGGACCAGCACGGTGATCTGCCGGCCGGCATCCGCACGCAATGCCAGGAGACGGATCAGCCAAGCGCTGCCCTGGTGCGCGATCTCAAGCAGCGAGGGATGCTGGAAGATACCTTGGTGGTGTGGGGAGGAGAGTTCGGTCGCACCAATTACAGCCAGGGAAAACTGACTGCCACCAACTACGGTCGCGATCACCATCCCCGCTGCTTCACGATGTGGATGGCAGGGGGCGGCACGCGCCCCGGGCTCGTTTATGGAGAAACCGATCCCTATGGTTACAATATAGTCAAGGACGAAGTGCATGTGCATGACGTACACGCGACGATCCTCTGTGCGCTGGGGATCGATCATGAACAGCTGACCTATAAGCATCAGGGTCGGCGGTATCGCCTGACGGATGTCAGCGGTCGCATCGTGAAATCATTGCTGGTCTGATAGTCAGAAGTCGATGGAGAGTCAAAGCGTGACGAAGAAGATTTCGGTGAGACGCGTGGCGATGATTGCCCCGAAACACTCAGCACCAAGACACCCAGCCTCGCCCCCCCCAGTCCTGTGGCTTCTGGCGAGGCTCGTATTGTGGGGCGGGCTGGGGCTGTTCGGTTCGGCCGTGCTCGGTGGCGAAGACGATGCCATCGACTTCAATCGGGATATCCGTCCGCTCCTGTCGGACAAGTGCTTCAAGTGCCATGGTCCGAGCGAAGGAAGCCGACAAGGTGGTTTCCGGCTGGATGATCCGGAGAGCTCGTTTGGGGAAGCCGATTCGGGAGAGCATCCGATCGTGCCCGGCGACCTCGATCAGAGTGAACTGTATCAGCGCATCACGTCCGACGATCCCGACCTGTGCATGCCGCCGGCCGACAGTAACAAGACGTTGTCGGACCAGGAGATTGCCACCATCGCCAGTTGGATTCAGCAGGGTGCGCCCTGGCAGGCTCATTGGGCGTACATCGCTCCGCAAAAGGCCGAGCTGCCCGCGATCAAGCAGGCAGATTGGCCGGTCAATCCCATCGACCATTTTGTACTGGCCCGACAGGAAAAAGCCGGACTGCGCCCCGCTCCGCCCGCTGACAAGCTGACGCTGGCCCGGCGCCTGGCCTTCGATCTGACCGGGCTACCTCCCACGCAGAACGAGATGGCGGCATTCCTGTCCGACAACGCGCCCGGAGCGTACGAGCGGCTGGTGGATCGACTGCTGGCCTCGCCCCAGTACGGCGAACACATGGCCCGCTTCTGGCTGGATGCGGTGCGATACGGTGATACGCACGGGTTGCACCTGGACAACTATCGAGAAATGTGGCTCTACCGCGACTGGGTCGTCCGCGCCTTCAACACCAATCTGCCATTCGATCAGTTCGCGATCGAGCAATTGGCGGGCGATCTGCTTCCGGATCCAACGGAAGACCAGATGATTGCGACGGGGCTGAACCGGTGCAACGTGACGACCAACGAAGGGGGCTCGATCGAAGATGAGGTCTATGTGCGGAACGTGAACGACTGTGTCGTCACGACCGGGACGGTGTTCCTGGGCACTACCTTCGAATGCACTCGGTGCCACAATCACAAGTACGACCCATTGACCATGAAAGACTTCTATTCGATGTTTGCCTACTTCAACAACATCGATGGCAGTCCGATGGACGGTAACGTGAAGGACCATGCTCCGGCACTGCGCGTGCTGTCAGAGGAGCAGAAGCAGCAAGTGGCGGCGCTCAGGCAGCAGGAGGCGGACGTGAATGCCGAGCTCAAGTCGCTCGTGGAAAGCACTCCGTACGAAGAACCTGCCGACGTGGCAGCTGGCAAGACCACCATCGTCACCGAAACCGTCTGGGTAGACGACGAGATTCCGCCGGGGGCAAAAGCGGAGGGAGACTGGAAATGGGTCGGTGCGCCCAGCCCCGTCTTGAGCGGCGAAAGATCGTCCACACGCACGGCTACCGGACTGAGCCAGCACTTCTTTCAGGATGCCCAGGAACCGTGGGTCGTCGACCAGAACCAGGTGCTGTTTGTGTCGGTCTACCTCGACCCGGACCATCCTCCCCGGGAGATCATGCTGCAGTGGAACGACGGCAGCTGGGAACATCGAGCCTACTGGGGTGAGAACAGCATCGACTGGGGACAGGAGGGGTCCGCGAGCCGCAAACGAATGGGTGATTTACCCTCCACGGGACAATGGGTCCGTCTGGAAGTACCCGTGGCCGACGTCGGCCTGGCCCCCGGCGTCAAGATCAATGGCTGGGCCTTCACGCAGTTCGATGGGACTGTGTATTGGGACCAGGCAGGGATCGTGCGGCGCGAAGTGATCTATGAGTCACTGGCCGCCTGGGAGCAGGACCGTCGAGCCGCCGGCAGTGATGCCCTTCCTCAGGCGATCCAGGATGTGCTGAAGAAGGAAGCCGCGCAACGCGACGAGGCGGAACAGAAGCAACTGCGAGACTACTTCGTGGAGTTCGTCTACGCACCGCTTCGTACCAGGTTCCAGGAGCTGCAGAACAAGATCGAGCAGGCCAAGAAAGAGGCGGCAGCGATCGAAGCCAACGCACCAACGACGCTCGTATTTCGCGAGCGCGCAGAGCCGCGGAAAGCACATTTGCTGGAACGGGGCGAGTACGATCATCAGGGTGACGAAGTGCAACGCGAGCTGCCCAGGATCTTCCCGCCGATGCCGGAGGGAGCCCCGAATAACCGACTGGGACTGGCCAGGTGGCTTGTCGCCCCCAACCATCCCCTTACGTCGCGCGTGACGGTCAACCGCTTGTGGCAGCAGGTGTTCGGCGTTGGACTGGTGAAGACGGTGGACGATTTCGGCAGCCAGGGTGAGATGCCGAGTCATCCCCGGCTGCTCGATTGGCTGGCCGTTCAGTTCATGGAAGACGGCTGGGACGTGAAGCAGATGATGAAGCGGATCGTCACTTCGGCGACGTATCAGCAGTCGTCACAAGTGGCTCCCGAGCAGTATCTGCAGGACCCGGAGAATCGATTGCTCGCACGCGGCCCCCGGTTTCGACTCGACGCCGAGATGCTGCGGGATCAGGCGCTGGCCGTCAGTGGACTGCTGGTCGACAAGCTCGGTGGGCCGAGCGTCAAGCCGCCACAGCCGGACGGGCTGTGGTTCGCGGTCGGCTATAGCGGTTCGAACACGGTGCGATTCAAGGCCGATACGGGGCCCGATAAGGTGCATCGTCGCACACTCTATACGTTCATCAAACGGACCTCGCCGCCACCTCAATTGAGCACGTTTGATGCGCCGTCACGTGAGTCGTGCAGCGTGCGGCGGGAACGGACCAACACGCCGCTGCAGGCGCTGCTGCTGCTGAATGATCCTCAGTATTTCGAGTGTGCTCGAGCCCTGGCCGGACGGACGATGCGAGAGGCTGGCGCCGATCCGCGCACGCGAGCCGCCTGGATGTTCCAGCAGGCCACCTGTCGGCCGCCCGACGAAGACGAGCTGGAGGAGCTGATCAGCGTCTACGGCGATCATCTGACGCATTTTCGGCAGCAGCTCGAAGCGGCGCAGCAGGTGATTCAGGTGGGAGAGGCAGCTCCGCCACCAGAGCTCGACGTGGCCGATTATGCCGCCTGGACGATGGTGGGCAACCTGGTTCTGAATCTGGATATTGTGATATCGAAGAACTGACGAATACTGAGACGAAAGCCCCTGGCGGGGCCAATGACGAAAGCCCCTGGCGGGGCCAATGACGAATGACGAAATACCCAATGACGAATGGAATGACGAATTTCGAATGCCGAACCAACCTGCCGCGAGAACGTGACGCGGCTCGCTGCTGGCTCGACCAGGTATGATTCGGACTTTTATCGTCATGGGCTGCGGCGCGCCGCAGAAACGCGATCGTTAATTCAGAATCTGTTTTTTTGGGAGAGGCAGACGCACGATGGACCCAATTCAAGACCGTATCGAGGCGATCACACGCCGGCACTTCTTTGGCCGCGCCTCCTTGGGGCTGGGTACGGCGGCGCTCGCTTCGCTCCTGCCCCCTCGCTGTCTGCCTGCCGATGTGACGACGGAGAATCGTGCCGGCGGACTCCCGGGCGTGCCGCACTTCGCTCCCACAGCCAAGCGTGCCATCTACCTGTTCATGGCCGGCGCGCCCTGCCAGCAGGATATGTTCGATTACAAGCCGAAGATGGACGAGCTGTTCGACAAAGACCTGCCCGAATCGGTGCGGCAAGGGCAGCGTCTGACGACGATGACGTCGGGACAGAAGCGGTTTCCCATTGCTCCGTCGAAATACAAATTCCAGCAGTACGGCGCCAACGGAATGTGGCTCAGCGAGCTGATACCGTATACCGCGAAGATGGTCGACGACATCGCGATCGTGAAGAGCATGTATACGGAAGCCATCAATCACGATCCGGCGATCACCTATATTTGTACCGGTCATCAGCTGCCGGGGCGCGCGAGCCTGGGATCGTGGCTCAGCTACGGACTGGGAACTCTCAACGAGAACCTGCCGGCGTTCGTCGTACTCACCGCCTCCTGGACCGGCCGGAAGGAAGCGCAGGCGCTGTACAACCGCCTGTGGGGGTCGGGCTTTCTGCCGAGCAAGCATCAGGGGGTAGCCCTGCGCAGTCAAGGCGACCCCGTGTTGTTCCTGTCGAATCCCAACGGAGTCGATGCCGAGACTCGCCGGCGCATGCTCGACTCGCTGGCACATCTCAACGAAAAGGCCTATCGGGAAATTGGCGACGCGGAAACGCAGGCACGCATCGCTCAGTATGAAATGGCCTACCGCATGCAGACGTCAGTGCCTGAACTGACCAACACCTCCGACGAACCGCAACATGTGCTCGACCTGTACGGACCTGACGTGCAGAAGCCGGGAACGTTCGCGGCGAGCTGTCTGCTGGCCCGTCGCATGGCGGAGCGCGATGTGCGCTTTGTGCAGATCTTCCATCGAGGCTGGGATCAGCATGCCAATGTCGCGGGCGATTTGCCCAATCAGTGTCGCGATATGGATCAGCCCGCTTACGCCCTCATCCAGGACCTCAAGCAGCGAGGGCTCCTGGATGATACGTTAGTGATCTGGGGTGGAGAGTTTGGACGTACTGTGTACTGCCAGGGAGACTTGACGCGCGAGAATTACGGCCGAGATCATCATCCTCGATGCTTCACCATCTGGATGGCTGGTGGAGGTGTCAAACCGGGAATCGTCTACGGCGAGACCGACGACTTCAGCTACAACGTGGTGGAAAATCCGGTGCACATCCACGACCTGAACGCCACCATTCTCCACTGCCTGGGCATCGATCATCGACGCCTGTCGGTCAAGTTCCAGGGACTCGATGTGCGCCTGACCGGAGTGGAAGACCAGAATCCGGTGCGCGAGATCCTGCTGTAGAGCAATGCCCGCGGTCGCGTAGACAGTGGCCGCGGTCGCGTAGACAGTGGCCGCGGTCGCGTAGACAGTGGCCGCGGTCGCGTAGACCGCGGGGATGTAGCAAACGTCAGGCGATTCTCCCACGCTCTGCGCGAGCGTGGCTACGGCTCTGCGCGAGCGTGGCTACGGCTCTGCGCCAGCGTGGCTACGGCTCTGCGCGAGCGTGGATTCACTCTGTGCGAGCGGAGTTACTGATCTTCGATCGCCAGTTCGTGCGGGCGCACGCCTTCCTGGTGTTTGCCATACCCGAAGGGCGTGGGCTCGTATGTTCCGACGATGTCGACGTCGGATTCCGCCGGGATCTGGTCTTCGAGTCCCAGCGTCCAGTAGCAGGCGTTCACGAGCAGGCGGCGCAGGCCGGCGCTGCGAAAGTCCTGCGACGCGCCCATGGTCGTGGTGAAGATGCGGGCCGTCTTGTCCGCCGAGGGAGAGTAGGATTTCGTCCAGGCGATAGGCATCATCGGATCATTCTTGGCTCCTTCGACCGGCTTGTCCTGCGGGTCCATGCCGACCAGGACCTGCCCGAGTACCAGTGGCTGGCAATCGTCGGGCAGCGGGAGGCGAACGGTGTAGACGTCGGTAGGTCCGTAGATGTCGCCATCTTGAATGCCACGCAAAATCGGATGCTCTTCCATACCCGGTGCGATCACGCCGCGCGTGCTCTCTACTCCGTGGTTGCCATGATGACTGATCCATGTTTCGCCCAGCACTTGGCGGCCGAATCCGCCCGACCATTCTTCGTTCTGAAAGGAATAGCGTGCATAGGTAGGATGCTCCTTGATAAAGAACGCGTGGGTGGCCGTGCGAAGCCCGACAATCGGTCGGCCCGACTCCACGTAATCCACAATGTGCTTCATCTGGTCATCTGGCAGGTCGCGGAACCGAGTGAAGATGACCATCAGATCGGCTGAATCGAGCGCTTCCAGGCCGGGGATATTGTTCACCCGCGTGGGGGTAATCGTGCCGTCGTCCTCCATCGCGTAGAGCACCGTGCACTTAAATCCATGGCGTTTGGCCAGGATCCTGCCGAGTTGTGTGAGCGCTTCCTCTGACCGGTACTCTTCGTCGCCGCTGACCAGGACGATGTGCTTGCCCTTCTCCTGGCCTGGGACGGGCTCATACACCACCCAGGGATCCGCAGCGAAGGCGCAGAACGAAAAGAAACAGCCAACCAGTAGAGTGCTCGCGAAGAGCAGACGCACAAAGAATGAACTTCTCACGGTAAGACCTCTCTGGAGAATCGTAGTGAATCAAACGGGGTGAGCTCTGTCTCAAGGTCGTGACAGCCGGAGACTCTATTGTGCGCGATGGCGGATCGCGCAGCTACATCCCCTCAGCTCAGATTGCGGTGGCGTGGCGAGCTGGTCTGGTCAGAGCAGGATGCGTGCCGGCCCCCTGAATTACTGAGTTCGAAACAGCAGCACCGGAGCAGAAAGGACGAAGGGACACGTACACCATGACCAACTGCCCGGTAGGCGTCGAGCGGGAGAATCAGTCTTTGCCGATGCAATACACATGTTGTTCACCTCGAATGAAGATCTGTCCCTGCGAGATGGCGGGGGAAGCGTAGCAGTTCTCTCCCAGTTCGTTAACGGCCACGATCTCGCATTCCTTGCCCGGGCGCACGACCTGCGTCACTCCATCGTCGGCCAGACAGTAGACCAGTCCGTTGGCGGATACGAGCGATGCGCTGTAATGGGGCGCCAGTCGTTTGGTCCAGTGTCGTGTGCCGTCCGATGCTTCGAAGCAACTGACGATTCCGTTGTCGGCGGAGACGAGGAAGTACCGGTCCTCAATAATGGGTGATGGCACATAGGCACAGCCTCGCGTCGTACGCCAGACGATGTGCGTATCGGTGACATCGCCCTTGCCGTCAGGGCGGATCGCCAGAATATGGTACTCGGGAAATCCTGCGGTGAGGAAGAAGTATTGACCGTTGTAGACCAGTGAGGCCACGAATTGCTCCGTAGGGCCCTCCATCCTCCAGTGCTCGGATCCGTCACGTGGATCGAGGCTGACGACGCTCTTGCTGCCGGAGAAAACCATCTGGGTCCGACCGTCGATTTCACGGACGATCGGCGTGCAGTAACTGCGTGTCTTGTGCTGCCGCGCCGTTTTCCAGACGGTTTGGCCCGTTTCCTTATCCAAGCCGCAAATGAATGAATCGCCATCATGATCTCCATTGACGATCAACAAGTTCTCGTACAGGATTGGCGAGCTGCAGAAACCATGTACGCTGGCGAATCGCCCCGGCCGCTGGAGCCACTTCAGGTTCCCTTGGAAGTCATACGCGGCCACCACCAGGTTGCCTGGAGTGGGATCGGTCTGGCTGCTGAATTCAGGTTCCAGGAAGGCGGCATAGACGGTGGCACCGTCGGTAATTGGCGTGCCGGAAGCGAAGCTGTTAAGTGCGTGTTTCTTCTCCAGCGGAGCGCTCAGGACCGTCTGTTGCCACAGCATTGCGCCGCTGCGGCGATCCAGGCAGACGATAACTCGCTTTGCTTCCTCTTCCAGGCAACTGGTCAGGAAGATGCGATCGTCCCATACGATCGGTGATGAATGAGCTCGCCCTGGAATCGCTGTCCGCCAGACGATGTTCTCGCCCGAGGGGCCGTTCCAGTGCACCGGTACATTCGGTTCCCGACTCGTGCCATCTCCCCGTGGGCCACGCCAAAGAGGCCAGTTCTCAGCAGCACCATTCTCCGGCATTGCCAGGACCAGCAGGAACACTATCAGGGAGCCGAGCCAGGTTCGATGCATCTCACAACCCTTTTTGGATGGTTCGTCGGCGGCAAAAAGGAACCCCTGTCGGATCGTCGCCATTCCGCCCTCGATCTTTGTTCGAGTCCACGCGTCGGCGTGAATGCGGGAGTAGGGCGTGGTCGCTCATCGCCCGCGAGCAGATTTCCGCACGAGCAGCGGGCTGAAGCGATTATCCGAAATATCGCGCCAACCTGCACGAACCCTCTAAGCTCACAGCAATCCGGTGAGGTAAGTGGTTCTTCTGGGTGGCGGTCTCTTGCTCGCCCTCCTAATTCCAATTACTGACCTATATTTCTAGCACCTATGAAGACGAATTGTCACCTCTCATTGCCGATTGCATGGATGCTGACGCTTATACCGGCCGCAGCGGGGAGCGAATTCCCGTCGGCCGCGACCAGTCCCCGCGCGCCGTACGCCGCGGCTGCGGAGTCCTCGCGTGCTGAACCGGCACCGCTTCCAGGCATCGTGCGGCCGGTACGTCAAGTGACGATGGCCGCACCACTGGAAGGGATGGTCATGACCCTCCAAGTCCAGGAAGGCCAACTGGTCCATGACGGTGATGTGCTGGCCACCATCGACAATCGAGTGGCTCAGGCTTCAGTCGATGTGGCGCGAGTGGCTGCCGACCGATCGGCCGACCTGCAGCGAGCACGAGAGGAACTGAAATTCGCCGAGGATCTCCTCAATCGCCTGGTCGCTCTCAAGACTGCCAACGGCGGCTCCGAGTTTGAGTTGCTGGAAGCACGTACGAGGGCAGAGCAGGCCCGGGCATCTGTGGCGGCTGAGGAAGAGCGGCAGCGGGAGGCTGCCTGCCAGCTGGAGCTCGAACTGGCTCGGTTGGAAGCCCATAACATTCGTGCGCCGTTCGATGGAAGGATCCTGCGAATTCACGTCTACCCCGGAACGACGCTCACACGCGATGATCAGCTGCTGACGATCGTCCGACTCGAGGAACTGGAAGTGGATCTCCATCTTCCACTGTCACTGTACGATCGATTGGAGTCCGGACAGTCCTACTCCTTGATCGCAGGACCTCCGCTGAATCGCCGTGTGCCCGCTCGCCTGACTTATGTCGCGCCATTGGTTGACTCCGCAACCCAGACCTTTCGTTCGGTATTCACGCTGGACAACCGTGAACAGAAACTGCCAGCCGGATTCTCAGTGCAGTTGGATAGAGAGAGTTTGACGAGGTAGGACCTCAAGCCGTCGCGACCTGCTGCTCGGATGCTCCACGTCGCGTCCGTGAATGAACTTGACAGCATTTTCCGACCCCACCCGTCCAATCCTGAAGAAAATCCGATCCTAGCCTTTTCCACTCATCTGCTTTCGGCCTATCACAGAGGTCTCGCCTGTCATGACAGACAACATCGTTCCCAATCGTGACTCCAATGATCCTTCCAAGCTGACGGCCACGTTGACGATTGACGCGTTGGAGAGCCGCATCCTCCTTTCAGCGACCTGGACCGATGCCGACACGGATAGCCCGCTCGACGGTTCTGCCGTGCACAAAGATCTCTTCTACGGATCGGACCTGCGCGATGTCACCCATGCCCTGGACGGCAGCGATATTCTGTACGGCAAAGGCGGTGACGATCGCTTGTTTGGTGACGGCGGCAATGACGTGTTGCTCGGCGGCGACGGAAACGATTACCTGTACGGCGGTGACGGTAACGATCGGCTTGACGGCGGCACGGGCACCGACCGGCTCTACGGCGAGGGTGGTGATGACGCGTTGCTGGGCGGCGAGGGGAACGACTACCTGTACGGTGGAGCAGGCAGCGACAAATTCGATGGCGGCGCGGGCAACGACCAGCTCCGAGGCGATGCGGGTGACGATGCGTTGTACGGTGGCGAGGGGAACGATTATCTCAATGGCGGTGACGGCACTGACGCGCTCGACGGTGGCGTCGGTGATGACCGGCTCTACGGCGAGGGTGGCGATGACGCGCTGCTGGGCGGCGACGGGAACGATTCCCTGTACGGTGGTGACGGTAACGATCGGCTCGACGGCGGCGCGGGCAACGATCGGCTCTACGGCCATGGTGGTGACGACGCGTTGCTGGGTGGCGAGGGGAACGATTACCTGTACGGCGGCGACGGCACCGATCGGCTGGATGGCGGCGTAGGCAATGACCGGCTCTACGGCGAGGGTGGTGATGACGCGTTGCTGGGCGGCGAGGGGAACGACTACCTGTACGGTGGAGCAGGCAGCGACAAACTCGATGGCGGCGCGGGCAACGATCGGCTCTACGGCCATGGTGGTGACGACGGGTTGCAGGGTGGCGAGGGGAACGATTCCCTGTACGGCGGCGACGGCACCGATCGGCTGGATGGCGGCGTAGGCAATGACCGGCTCTACGGCGAGGGTGGTGACGACGCGTTGCAGGGTGGCGAGGGGAACGATTCCCTGTACGGTGGCGCAGGCAATGACCAACTCGATGGCGGCGTGGGCAACGACCAGCTCCGAGGCGATGCGGGTGATGACGCACTGCGGGGCGGCGACGGAAGCGATACCCTATACGGTGGCGTGGGCAACGATCAGCTCGATGGCGGTGCGGGTAACGACCGGCTCCGAGGCGATGCGGGTGATGATGCGTTGTATGGTCGTGAGGGGAACGATTATCTCTATGGCGGTGACGGCACTGACTCGCTCGATGGCGGCGTCGGTGACGACCGGCTCTACGGCGAGGGTGGTGACGACGCGTTGCAGGGTGGCGAGGGGAACGATTCCCTGTACGGTGGCGCAGGCAATGACCAACTCGATGGCGGCGAGGGCAACGACCAGCTCCGAGGCGATGCGGGTGATGACGCACTGCGGGGCGGCGACGGAAACGATACCCTGTACGGCGGCGTCGGCAACGATCAGCTCGATGGCGGTACGGGCAACGACCGGCTTTATGGTCAGGACGGCAATGACGTCATGGCGGGCGGTGCGGGCGACGATCAATTGGATGGTGGTGCAGGTAATGATGTGATCGACGCGGGAGCAGGCGACAATCGAGTCGTTGGTGGGCTGGGGGACGACATTATTCACGCGGGAGACGGCAACGATGTTGTTAATGCTGGAGCCGGAAATGACACAGTGCACTACTATGGCGGCAACGATCGTATCGATGTTGGCACTGGCGACGACGTGGTGGTTGTGCACAAGGGGCATGACGGTGACACGCTGGTCATCACTGGTGGCGGAGCGGGCGATGTGCTTGACCTGTCAGCGTATCGTACAGAGCAGGTGACGATCGACGGCGCTCGTATCACCGTACAGTTGGTGGAGGGTGGTTCGTTCACGATTACCGCACGGGGATTTGAAGAAATCATCACGACCGATGTTCCGCCCGTCGTCGCATTTGCGGGAGCCGACATGGAGGCAGTGGAGGGAGCGAAGGTCGGCTTGCAGGCGACCGCTGCGACGGCTGCTCCAGTGGATTTTTCTGCCGTTGAGATCGAATCGTACGGCGGCGGCTCACAGGATATCAAAGCAGCGGTAACTGTCGAAGGTGACGGTGCGATTCTCCACATTCAGGGCAACGGGTGGAAAGCCATCGAACTCCCGTACACTGTGACGCAGAACACGGTGTTGGAGTTTGATTTCCGCAGTGATGTGGAAGGCGAAATTCACGGCATCGGATTCGACAATAACAACGACCTCAGTCCCGAGACGACGTTCAAGTTGTCTGGCACCCAGGATTGGGGCATTACCGAGTACGAGAGCTATGAAACCTCCGATGGCTGGGTTCATTATCGCATCAAGGTAGGTGAGCACTTCACGGGCCAGTTCGACCGATTGGTCTTTGCCAATGACCATGATGTGGCAAACGCCCAGGGCGAGAGTCTGTATCAGAACCTGCGCGTCTATGAAGCTGATTCGGTGAGCGCCGGACTCCAATACAGCTGGCAACAGCTCTCGGGACCCGAAGTCGTCCTGAGTGACGCGAATTCGTCCGCTCCAACCTTCGTGGCTCCTCAAGTCGATCAGGACACGGAACTGGTCTTTCAGGTGACAGTCACCGACGGATTTGCCGTGTCGACCGATACCGTCAGCGTGCGAATCGACAACATTCTCGAGCCTCAGTGGACTGTCGATGCCGGTTCCGATGCGGAATTGATCGAGGGAGCGACGGTGACGCTGGATGCCAGCTACACGTCCGCTCTGAAGTTCAGTGAATCGGACGTTGAATCGTACGGAGGCGCGCAGGATATCGGGGCAGTCGTAACCGTCGAGGACGGTGGAGCCACCCTCCACCTGGAAGGAAACGGCTGGAAACGGATCGATCTGCCGTATGCGGTCACGGCAGACACGATCCTGGAGTTCGATTTCCGTAGTACCAGTGAAGGCGAGATCCACGGGATCGGTTTCGACCGCGATAACGACATCAGTCCCGAAACGACCTTCCAACTGTTCGGCACTCAAGCGTGGGGGCGGAACGTTGCGGAAAAATACGACGGCGAGGCTGGCCAATGGCAGCACTACAAGATCCGTGTCGGCGACTACTTCAAGGGTGAGTTCGATTATCTCGTGTTCGTCAACGACCACGACGTTTCGCGGCCGGATTCCGAGAGTCTGTTCAGCAACCTGCGCGTGTACGAAGATACCCCCGCGGCACAGCCGCAATTTCAGTGGGTCCAACTGGGCGGTCCGACCGTCGAACTGATCGATCCTCAATCGGCCACGCTCCAGTTCGTGGGGCCGACCGTAACGGAGAACACTCAGTTGGTGTTTCAGGTGACGTTGAATGCCGGTCATCAGACGGTAACCGATACGGTCGCGATCACGATCGTCAACGACCCTGCGAACGATCCAGTGATCGTTGAAGACCCAGTGATTGTTGAAGACCCGGTGATCATCAGCGATCCCGCCAATGCCAGCGAATCCGTGACGGATCGCGTGGTCGATTCTGTCGAAGAGAAGACGTCGGCGGGTGGGGAGTCCGAGGTGGATACTCCTGTGTCGGACGAGATGGCCGGACCGGCCGCGGCAATAGCGGACGCAGAATTCACAGAGGAGCACTCCGTGGGGCACGAGTTTGACTGGAACGAGGAAGTGTTTGCTGAGTTGACGGGTGAGACGCCGTTCGGATTTGCCGATCCGCTGCAGACGCTCGATCAGGCCTCGGACCTTGTTCATTTCGGTCTGAGCGACGGAGGTGAAGTGAGTGGCATACCGGTATTGCGGGATGTGGTGCTGTTGGGGGATCGCTACGACGATCTCTCTCCGGAACCGGAGCCGTTGCCCAATCAGTTGAGCGACTTGCGACTGGTACGTGATTCTGACGAGGTCGTGGGACAGGATGGTTCCCTGGAGGTGAGTGATCCATCTGTGATGCCATCGTCAGAGAGTGACGATGTGGCGGGAGACGGTGGAGCCGTATCGTCGGTTCTTTCCGAGGCGGGTAGGGGGTCCACCGGTTTTGCGGCACTGTGGGGATTGGTCCGCGGCTTGGCCGGGACTCGGGGGAGCCAGGTGAAGGACGAAGCGTAGTGTCTTGTCCAAGCTGAGAATCGGGGTGGCACTGGCTCTGCCAGTGCTTGTCCTGGGACTGCGTCATCCAATGACACTGGCCGAGCGAGTGCCATCCGAACCCAGGCACTGGCACAGCCAGTGCTACGCGAGCGCACGACGGAGCTTTGATCCAGCCGTAGTGACGCTGATTGAGTCGGCATCCGGGCGGCCTGACGGCACTAGCGAGGATGCGATTGCAGCGGCAGATACGATTGTACGCCTGTCGATTCGTCACCCGCGAGCGCGCGATTTGCGTCCTACACTTCCTAAGAGGGCAGAGTGGTGCCCCCTTTGGCGGCGCAGCGCGATCGCTCGACGGGCGCCTCAGGAGCCAGCACGGGGTATAAGGGTGACGTCACCTACGGGTGGTGTCGCCTGCCAGGAATGAGGAGCAGGAGAATGTCACTAACGACGCAAGAAGCGCTGGAGGCGATGGCTGAGATCGAACAGAGTACGCCTCAGCAGCTCAAGAAGATGCGGTCATACGCTCGCATTGCGGTGCGTGCAAAGGTCATCGCGCAGCCGGCGAATTCGAGTGCCCGCAACGGATTTCAAACTCAAGGAGTGCTCGGTGACATCTCCCGAGGTGGCTGCCTGATCCTGTATTCTGATCCACTCCTGGTCGGCGACATCTATCGCCTGTCGTTTGATCGCAGCGTATTGAATCTGGAACCGATCTTCGCTCGTTGCCTCCGCTGCCGTCTGGTACGAGAAGACGCCTTTGAAGCGGGATTCAGTTTCTTCCACCCCATCGATCTATCCGGGCTGGAACGAAATAGCGAAGGCGAGTTATTCGACTGAGGCGTCGAGATCATGTGAGTCGCCGGAATACCTCACTCGATAAGGACCAGACAGCAGCTGACCAAGACGATTATCCCTCCTGCACTGCACTCCAACGTTCACGCCGATCGACCGCACACACTCCCCAACCTTACCTGGCTCGCTCCATGACTACGGCCCATGTCACTGCAACGGAAAGCACGCCTGCCGATTCGCGTCGTCGGGAGCCTGACGTATTTCCACGATTGGCAGAGCTGGCGCAGCAGTATCGGGCCCCTACCGGCTTCTACCGCGCATCACTCGACGTACTTGCCACTCACTTCCGCAGCCATGTGAGTGCGATGCATGTCTGTCAACCGTCAGCGTCCTTGGACGAAAAGTACGCCACCGGGCAGTATAGCGAAGGGGCCTGGCAGCGGCTGTTGCAGTCCATCATTCTTGAATCGCAGGCCGATGAACGAGCGATCGCCAGGCTCTATGATATCGACGGCACGAGACAGCGCATTGCCATACTGGCTGTGCCGCTGCACGACGAGCAGAAGTACCGTGGCGCGTGTGCCCTGGTGGTCGATTGTCGCGATCGCCGGGACGCGGAGGCAAAGCTGTTCGAGCTGCGCACGCTCTTCGTGTTGATCTGCCAGCTGGCATCCAGCATCCGACCTGTGTACGAGCGAGCGGGCGGTGGCGCAGATTCGCAGCGAGCGCTCGCACGAGCCGCTCGATTCGGCTCAGTTACCGAACTGGCATTTGCCATCACCAATGGCATGAAGACCAAGTTTCAATGCGACCAGGTTGCCTTGGGGAAGGTACGGGGCGGTTCGATCCGTCTGTGGTCGCTCTCCGGCATGGACGGATTGTACCCCCGCAGCCCGGGCAGTCGCTTGATTTGCCAGGCCATGGAGGAGTGTGTCGATAGCGGCCGGACGATCTACTCACGTGCCAGTAACGATTGGTCTGCATCGGAGCTTCGGCAGGATTATCGTCTGCATCGCCAGTGGCGCACGGCGATTGGAGACGCGGCGGTGGCGTCGATTCCACTGCTGGTCGACCAGCAGTGTGTAGCGGTCCTCAGCGTCACGCGTCCGGGAAGTGTCGGATTTCGCGGCGGCGAACTGGAGGAGATCGAGCAGTTGGTGAGCGCCTACGCGCCGGCTCTTCAGTTGGTCGAGCGGGCAACCCGCGGGTGGCTCGCCCAGACTCGTGACACCGTGCGGGAAGGGCTGTTGTGGCTGGTGGCCCGCAACTGCTGGGGACGACGCGTGACCGCCCTGGCTGTCGTAGCGCTGGTCACCTGGTTCTGCTTTGGCACGATCGACTATCACGTCTCGACGCCCTGTCAGTTGAAGCCGAGCAGACTGCTGCACTGTGCGGCTCCCTTCGAAGGCATCCTGCGGACGGCGCATGTCGACGTGGGGGATGTTGTCGAAGAGGGACAGTTGCTGTTTGCCATGGACACCCGCGATCTGGAACTGCAGCGTCAGGAGCTGCAGTCGGAACTGGCCGTGCTGGAACTGGAGATCAGTCAGGCGGCGGCCAGTCAGCAACTTGAACCCGCGGCCCTGGCCCGTGCGAAGATGCAGGTGGCTCAAGCGAAGCTCTCCGGCATCGAACGGCGCATCGAACTGGCGGAAGTGCGAGCACCTGCCGACGGCACGATCATGGCGGGGGATATTGAGCAGCGGGAGGGGGACATGGTGAGGTTGGGAGACCCGCTGCTGGAGTTCGCTCCCCATGGATCGTGGGAAGTCGACCTGCAGGTGCGCAGTTCTGACGCGCAACTGGTTTCGGCCGGCCAGACCGGGCGCTTTGCCACGCTCGCTCGACCCGATCAGACCGTCGCCTGCCGAGTGCAACGAGTCGAGCCTGCCGCGACGGTGGCTGGTGGGAAGAGCGTTTACGTGGCCCGCGCGGAGATCGAATCGGGGCCGGATTGGAGCCTGGCCGGCATGGACGGTATGGCCACGATCGAAGTGGGCAAGCGACGTGTCTGGTGGGTTGTGCTGCACCGAGCACTCGACTACTTGAGACTGCATTTCTGGGTGTGATTCTCGAGGACTGATATGAGCGATGCGCCAGCGACCAACGGCATAGCACAACGGCTTGGTCCCGTGCAGGCTTCGCTGCGCCCCGACCTGGAGGTCACACGCCATCTGTTTCGCGGCCAGCCCCAGTATGTGGTCCGCGATCCGCTGACCTTTCAGACGCACCAGTTCTCCCCGAGCGACTACCAGATCCTCATCGCGATCAACAGTTCGTCGACGCTGAGCGAGATCTTTCGGGCGCTGGTCGAACGGCATCAGTTGAGGATGGACCAGGAAGAGGGTTTCTATCAGTTCATTTTGACCTTGCATCGGCTTAACTACCTGATCCTGCCGATCGCCGATGGCAAACTGCTCTACGAGCGCTTTGCAGGACGGCAGCGGTTGGCTCGTTGGAAGCAGATCACCGGTTTTCTGTTCCTGCGGATACCACTGGTCAATCCGGATGCCCTGCTCGATCGTACGGCCGATTATGTCCGCCCGCTCTTCACCCGGACCGCTCTGGCCGTCTGGTGCCTGATGATGTTGAGCGGTTTGGGAGTCCTATGGCAGCGGTGGGATGCCTTCCGCGATCCGGCACATTCCATCCTGGCCAATGAGACACTCCTTTTTCTCTGGTTCGCCTTGATTGGCCTGAAGGTCGTGCACGAATTCGGACACGCCTACGCCTGCAAGATATTTGGTGGTCGGGTCCCCGAGATGGGAGCCTTTCTGATCGCCTTCACGCCGTGTGCCTACATGGATGCTTCGTCGGCGTGGGGGTTTTCACGCACCAGAGATCGCGTCGTCGTCAGTCTGGCGGGGATGTACTTCGAGTCGATCGTGGCGTTCGCCGCACTGATGCTCTGGTGCTGGACCGAAGACCCATGGATCAGCTCCTGCGCTCACCATGTGGTGGTGCTGTCGAGCGTCGTGACAATCGGTTTCAATGTCAATCCGCTCATGCGGTATGACGGGTATTATGTTCTGAGTGATGTGACGGGGATCCCCAACCTGAGACAACGCAGCATGGAACAGTTCACGTCGATTCTCAAACGAGTGCTGCTGGGGATTCCGGCTCCATCTCCGGCCAGATCAACGGGAATGCGTCTGTTTCTGCTGAGCTACGGAATCGCATCTGCCATCTACAAAGTCATGCTCGTCCTGGCCATCTGCACGATGATCGCTTGGAAGTTCTACCTGGTAGGTATCGGGCTGGCCGTCTTCTTTCTGGCCGGCATCATCTGGAGCACCTTGCGGCAGTCGCTGGGATATCTCTGGAGATCTCCCGAGACGCGGCCTGTGCGCATGCGCGCGATTGCGGTCAGCCTGATTGCTCTCGTGGCCGTTCCCGCGGCCGTAGGGCTGCTGCCGGTCCCCGGCAGATCGGTGATTGCCGGCGTGCTGCAGACCGAAGACGACCGGGTGGTTTACGCACAGGTCGATGGTTTCCTGCAACCGACGGATTGCCTGGCAGGCAGCTGGGTGCAGCAGGGAGAGGGCGTCTGTGAACTGAGCCACATCGATTTTCAGCAGCTCCTGGCCGAGACGCAGGCCCAGTGCGAAGTGGCACGCCTGCAGTACCTGCGTGGTGTTCAGCAGCATCCCCATGCGGCCGCAGCCGCGCAGCTTCGCTGGGCTCACGCCGAAGAAAGGCGAGATCACGCTGAGCAGGAGTTCGATCGACTGACCGTTCGCTCGCCCGTTTCAGGGCGAGTTGTGCAGATCGTGGACCTGCAGGATGTCGGACAGTTCGTTCACAAGGGACAAGGAGTGGCGACGATCGGCGCCGGCGAGTGGATGGTCCGCTGCCTGGCCAGTGAGGAGGAGATCGCCGATGTACGACCGCGCGTCGGGCAGAAAGTCCGTGTGCGAATGCAACTCGATGGGGTGCGCGAACTGGCCGGTACCATTCATGAAGTGGCGGTACAGGGATCTCGCCAGGTCTTCTCGCCGACACTCACTCAGTTGGGCGGCGGCAATATTGCCGTTTCCACTCCGGCCGCGGCCACAGAGGTCTGGCAGGCCCATCAGACCATGTTCGAGATCCGGATCCGTTTGGATGACGAAGAGTTTGCTGCCAACAACGCTAATGCTCCTGCCTCGGCCGACCTGCTGTGGGATGCTCCCGCGATGGTTCTCTTCTCAACCGCGCCGCAGACCTACGGAGCTTACATCGTGCGGCGCTGCCAACAGTTTCTGAACCGGTTGCGCATCAGCAGCTGACGTGAGCCCCGGCCCCCCGTGGTGGTGCAGCAAACCGTTCGGGGGCGTTTGGCCAGGGCGAGGCGGACAGAAAGATGAGATGACAAGAAGATGAGTTCAGAGATGGATCTTTTTGTCACGCGATCTTTGTGTCTCCTACCTGCTGGTGAAACGGCGGGTGCGACGAACGGCGGACGAACGGCGATAGGTATGATCGCTCGTCGAGGCCCACGCTCGAAGCCAAGACGTTCGCTAGATGAGGGGAATGAACAGAACCCGATTCGCCAACTCCTCCTCTTCACAACACTCGGCAACCAACTCGAGATCGGAGGTACACTGCCCGATGCTCATCCCTTGCTGATGCGCGAAAATCAAGCCAGGGAAAGGTCGGCCCTCGCTCTGCCACTGACGCGCAATCCGCAGCAGATCCACATCTTGGGAAACCAAGACACGCTGGAGTTCTCCCGCCCGTGCGAGCAGCATCTCGTCTGCAACTGCACGCGTGCCGTCTTCCTGACTGGTCAGCACATCAATGCCGCGGTGTCGCAAACCACCGGTAATTGCGGCGGGAACGTGCACGTCCATGTAGAAGCGAATGGCCACCTAGCTGGCTTCCCTTCGGCGACTCAGCAATGCGTCTCGCGAGAGCGGCGTCGGTGATCGATACGTGTCTGCCTCGCGGGCTCGATCACCCATCTGCGCGACGAGTTCGTCGTGGTGGTCATAGAAATAGGTGAGCGCCGCGTAGACCTCTTCAGGCCGCAGGTCCGTGTGCTGACGCAGTAATTCTTCGGCCGACCACCCGTGGTGGTAGTGTTCCGCCGCCAGATGTAGCACCTTGTATCGCGTGCGCGCAATGCGTGCTGTTCCCTCATCGTCGAGCGAAAGGTGGGGATAGGATACAGTACTCATCAGGAGAATCTCCGCACACCGTGGCCGATTTGTTGCGATTATGAATTCATCCTAATTGCCGGCCACACCAATTCGAATGGGCAGGGCTTGATCCGTGTAGCATCTGTCGATTGTACCTCGATACCTGCAATCGGTCCATTCGTCCGGTGCCGCCACTAGGACGAGCGAACGGGGACAGGTACGTTTTCCGTAGCAAGCGAGGCTGTCTGGGATGTGAGCGATGGACACGACAGCATCTTGGGCCTCCGCTGTGAGGGGCTCAACACTTCGCTCACGCGGGCGTCTTCCAACGTAGAACCCATAACGCCACAATGCAGCGTCCCGTGCCATTACCATGTCACCACCACCACGACTTACCCATCTTGGCCACTCAACGAGCGAAATTGTACCTGTCCCCGTTCCCGTTCTGTCTGACATTCCAGCAGGTCGCAACTTGGTTGGATCTCACGGAGCCACGGAGCTCACGGAGAAGAGGCAGAATGGCCAGAGATATCTTTGCACGTCTCGCCCATTTCCTCCCAACTTCGCTCTCCGTGTCACCGTGAGAGACAGACTGCCCTGTCAATCATGGCGTGGCGAGTGGTTCGTAACGTCCGCGGTAACGCTGCTGCGGACCATCAGGAGCACGACAAATGGTGCTCGCCATAGAGTGCTACGGGCGGCGCGTTGGCAACTTGAACACTGGCGAAGCCAGTGCCACAGCTACAGCCACGGTGATTTGGCAGCTCAAGCTCTCGATCAGCCGGCCACGGACCGTTAGACTACAGTGGTTTCCATGCGACAGACCATGGGACGCTGAGAGCCCTAGGCAGTGAATCCTCGAAATGCTGGCGTCGTACCGGAATTGTCGCACTGTGAAGCATGAATGTGGGGCCTTGGAAACGTGTTCCATCGTGTTATCCTCACCCTGCCAGGAGAACGGGTTATGAAGTTGCCAGTCATGAAGAATACGGCGGCTGCTGTAGTGAAGCTCACGGTCGCGGGAACTGGGCTGTGGTGGCTCGCCATGGGTGTCACTTTGGTACCGGCCCAGGAGTCGGCCAGTGCCAAAGTGTCAGCTGGTACCCAGGAGACAGCCAGCTCTCAGGAAGAGGCGATGAAGAAGTGGATGGCCTTTATTACGCCGGGTACCGACCATGAGCTCCTGAAATACAAAGTCGGCAAGTGGAAGATGCAGATCGAGATGTGGACGGCGCCCGGTGCGCCGCCGACCGTGTCGGAAGGGACGTCCGAGGGAAAGCTGATCATGGGCGGTCGCTATCTGTTGGACGAAACCCGCAGTACGCTTCAGGGCAACGCGTTTGAAGGCATGGGTATCACGGGCTACGACAATCTGAAGAAACGATTCGTGTCGGTGTGGATCGACAATCTGGGCACAGGATTCACCATCAGTTCGGGAACGTACGATGAATCCTCCAAGACCTACAACTACACGACGATGACTCCGGACGTGATGGTGGGAGACTACAAGCGGACCCGGACCGTGGAGCGGATTGAACAAGATGACCAATGGGTGGTTGAGATGTACGACACGACGGCCGACGGTCAGGAGTTTCTGATGATGAAGGCGGTCTACACCAGAATGAAATAGGTCGAACGAAACCAGAACCTGGGAAACAACAGGGATGGTCCGGCGACTTGCTGGGGTTGAACTGTTAGCGGCGTGGGTTCCCCGGGCGTCTAAACCGCAGAATATCGAACAAGGAATGTCCAATTACCAAGTGGAAGAATCACGATTGCCGTCGTGCGAGTTTCCTCGTCCGTCGCCCGCGCTCTGCCTTCTCTTCCTTCTGCCATCTGCGGCTGGTTGTTGGACATTCTGCGGTTTCCTGTCGCATTCCAGGTGACTGTGCGCGATTCGTCATTCTTTTCGTCAGTGGGTATTTCGTCGTTCGTCATTCCATCTGTCTTTAGCCGTGGCGCGCTTTGGGATCGTGGTCATTGATAGGGAGGTGTAGGATCGATGGCTGTCAGGCGTTCTCGCGGGTTGTGGCTGGCCCTGTTGCTGATGCTGGCCTTGGAGGTCATCGTCTGGTATCAGCTGCGTGGGCCTGAGCCACGTGGCGCAGATGCTCCGGCCGACCTGTTTTCGGCAGCTCGGGCGCTGGCGATACTGGATCGCATTTTGGGCGATGAGAGGCCGCACCCGCTGGCGACGCCGGCCAACGACGCTGTGCGGGCGAGGCTGATCAGCGAGTTGGAGTCTTTGGGGCTGGATGTGGAGATTCAGGAAAGTCCGATCGGATCGGGCGGCGCGACGCTCTACAACCTGCTGGCACGTTTGCCGGAGACAACGAGTGAGGGAAAGCCGCTGGTCCTGGCGACGCACTATGATTCGGTGCCTGCCGGACCAGGGGCCTCGGACGCAGGGTCATGCGTGGCGGCCTTGATCGAGACGGCACGCGCAATGAAAGAGGGAGGACCCTGGCGTCGTCCGGTCTATTTCCTCTTCACGGATGGCGAGGAGGCCGGGATGTTGGGCGCAGAGGCCTTTGCCGCGACGCATCCTCTCTCGCGAGAGGAGCCGATCGTCTTGAACTTTGACGCGCGGGGAACTTGCGGGGCCAGCCTGATGTACGAGACGCATCGCGGCAACTTGCCCGTCGTGCGGCTATTGGCTCGCCATCTTCCCATACCCTGTGTGACCGGCTCGTCGTTTGTAACGGTCTACCGCTACCTTCCCAACAACACCGACTTCACGATCTTCCGCCAGCATGGGTGGATCGGCCTGAACTTTGCCTTCATCGGCGGCGCGCATCGCTATCACACGGCGGAAGACACGCTGGAGAATCTGAGTCTGCGCAGTCTGCAGCATCACGGAGCCAATGCACTTGCGATAGGGCGTGCCATCGCCGGTGACGACACGCTGCAGCTGGAGGGAGTCTCCGAGGATGCCGTGTTTTTCGATGTCCTGGGTCTGGCGGTTGTGTATTATCCGCAGTCGTGGGGCGTGGCCCTGGCACTCATGGCCTGGTTGGTATTCGTCTTCCGATCGGTCTGGTCATTGCGGGGCCGATCGGCTCTTCGCTGCCTGTTGGTCCTGCTGGCGCTCTTTGTCGTGACCGTCTTGGCATCAGTCGCGATCGCCTACGCATTGACGTGGGGGCTGCACGTTTTGGGAGTGCTGTGGAAAGGGCATGTTGCTTGGGGAGGACTGCTGTACGCCGTCTATTTCTTGCTGGCAGCTCTGCTGGTGTGGAAGGTGGGTCGGGTGCTGCTGGCTGATCTTGACCGCGACGTGATCTGGGCCATGCTCTGGGTTAGCTGGTCAGGAGCTGGAGTCGTGTTGGCAGTGGCCGTGCCGGGGCTCAGCTACTTTCTGGTCGTGCCTTCGCTGCTCTGTGCCCTCTTGTTTCTGTTGCCCCTGGGGCCGGCAGTGCGCATGCCGCTGTCGGTGGTGGCGGCTTCGGTCATCTTGTTGCCGCTGGCCAATCTCGCGCCGGTTGCCTTGGGAGCGGGTGCCGGAATGGTGCTCAGTCCGGTGTTTGTGCTGGTGCTGTTCCCCTTGGTCCCCTATTGTGGCGCGGAAGTGAGTACTGGCGGAGCGAGTCGGGGAGAACCTGCTGTCTGTTAAGGACACGGCAAGCAGGCATGAAAAGTCCAGCGTCTGCCCCGGGGGTTGAACCGTTGATGCCGTTGGTCACCGAGGCGTCTGAACCGCAGAATATCGAACAAGGAAGGTCCAATTTCCAAGTGAGAGAACCACGCTCGCCGGCGTCGACGATCGCTCGACTGACGCTCACGCGATACCTTCTCTTCCTTTGTCATTCTGCGGCTGGTTGTGGGATATTCTGCGGTCCTCGGTCGGATTCCAGGGACGCCGCGGGCGAGCGGAGTCAGCGCAGGGGAGGTCGTTGGGGCGTCCCAGCCCGGGACCAAGCCGAGGATCGCGCGCGAATCACCTCCGTGGCGGCTCATTCACCCCGTTTTCCCGCTTCCAGCGGGATGATGTCAGCGGAAAAAAACGGTGGGGTGGCCGTTTGCATGGCTGACATGCCCTGAACTGCCTAGTAAGCTGAGGGTCTTGCAGTTGGCGCATGTGAAGGACCGGTGAGGACCTCGGCTTATCGAATCGAAGAGCGTGTCGCGAGCGTATGACCCGTGACATTGTCAGTCCAATACCGGTTCCGCTCCGTGCTGCGGTGAGGGGTGTGCACCCGATCGATGGGGCTTGTCCGCGAGGAGCGTATTTTCGTCCAGCCAGCGGGGCGAATTCGCGCGCTCGTTGCGATACCCTGATAACGAAACCAAGAGACGAGATGAGGAAATACCATGGCTGCAAACAAGAAGCCTGATTCGTTGACAGGGCCAAGCACGTGCGATGAGACGAGTGGCTGCTGTTCGATGGATCGACGGATGTTCGTGAAGCTGGGCGGAGCCGGCTTGGCTGCCTGGGCGACCGCGGGCGTTTCCTTCGCCGCTGCTGGTCCGTTCAGTCAACAGGACACACTCGACCACTTCGTTCCGGTCGACAAGAAGCTTCAACCGGATTGGGTGAAGTCTCTTTTCGAGCGGGGCGAGTCGACCTGGTATGCAGGAGACGACTTGCGCACGATCGGCATGCCGGTCGGCGGCCTGTGCGCCGGGCAGGTTTATCTTACGGGTGACGGACGTTTGGTGTACTGGGGAATCTTCAATCAGCGGATCAACACCGGTTATGGCTCGCTGAACTACAAGGTGGGACGTGAACCGACCGAGATGGTCGAAGACAACAAACAGATCATTCCTGCTCCCGATGTCGATCAGGGTTTCGTGCTGAAGGTCACGACCAGCCAGGCAGCGCAGGTGCGATCGCTGGATCGCGTCGGTTTCCCGCGAGTACGCTTCTGCGGCGAGTATCCTCTTGGCTACGTGAACTACGCCGCCGACGATTGCCCGCTGCAGGTCCAACTGGAGGCCTTTTCGCCCTTCATACCACTCAATGCAGAAGACTCCTCGTTACCCGCCACTATTCTGAATTTCACCGTGAAAAACACGTCGTCCGAGACGGTTGAAGCGACGCTCGCCGGGTGGCTCCAGAACGCCGCACTTCACTACAGCAAAGATCGCTGCGCGCAAACCCATGTGCGGGTCAACAGCGTGACGAGCACCGACGAGCTGACCACTATCCTGCTGGGCACTCGCAAGGCCAAGCTCTCCGACGCGGCTGTGCGGCCTCCTGTTGTCTTTGCCGACTTCGAAGGAGGAAGCTATGGCCAGTGGAAGGTGGAAGGTGAGGCATTCGGGGAGGCTCCCGCTACGGGAACCTTGCCGCAGCAACAGCCGGTGGTCGGCTTCCGCGGCAAAGGGCTCGTCAACACTTATCTGGGAGGAAATGACCGTTTGCAGGGCAAGCTGGTATCGCCGGCGTTCACGATCGAGCGACCCTTTATCAGCTTCCTGATCGGCGGCGGCCCCGACAACCGGACTGCAATCCGGTTGATTGTCGATGGGAAAGCGGTGGCGACAGCCAGCGGCAAGCAGAATGAACAACTTATACCCTGCAATTGGAATGTGGCGCAGCTGGCCGGCAAGTCGGCTCATCTGGAGATCGTGGACGAATCGCCCGAAGGCTGGGGACACATCAATCTTGACCAGATCGAGTTCCGGGACACACCCATGGTCGATCTGGTCGAGGACGCCTCGCAGTTACCGGACTTCGGGACAATGGCCCTTTCGGTACTGAAATGCAAGTCGCCGCTGATCAGTCTGGCGGTCCCTGAAGCCGCCAGCCCGACTCAAATGCTCGAAGGCGACCAACTGGCCGATGAGAAGTTGGCGGAACGTCGCCTCGACCAGCGCCATCGGGGGGCGTTGGGTACGCAGTGGAAACTCAAGCCGGGTGAGACGGCCAACATCACCTTCGTGGTCGCCTGGCACATGCCGAACATGTACTTCCGCAATGAGCTGGTGCGCAATCAATACGCCGGGCGATTCAGCAATGCCGCCGAGGTGGCCGCATACGTGGCCGCGAACGAGGCGCTCTTGACGAGTCAGACGCGATTGTGGCACGACACCTATTACGACTCGACGCTCCCACACTGGCTGCTGGACCGACTCCACTCCACCTTGTGCAATCTGGCCACCGAGACCTGTCAGTGGTGGGAGAATGGCCGCTTCTGGGCTTTCGAAGGATGCGGCTGCTGCCACGGCACGTGCGGGCACGTATGGAACTACGAGCATGCCATGGCCCGACTCTTCCCGCAGTTGGAGCGATCGGTTCGCGAAATGCAGGATTTCGCTCCAGGCGTCGGGTTCATTCCCGAAACCGGTGAGATCCGCTTCCGAGGTGAAGACTGGGAACTCTGGGCCGGCGACTCGCAGGGTGGTTATATTCTGAAAGCCTACCGCGAACACCAGCTGACCGGCGACAACGGGTTCCTCACCCGCAACTGGCCCCACATCCGTAAGGCGGTCCAGTTCCTGTTCGACCAGGATGGGAATGCGGATGGTCTGCTGGAAGGAAGACAACACCAGACGTATGACGAGAACTACTACGGCCCCAACACGATGGTCGGATCGCTCTATCTGGGCGCCCTTCGCGCGGCGGAAGAGATGGCCAAGGAGATGGGCGACGAGCCGTTTGCTCAACAGTGCCGGGAGATCTTCGAGCGGGGCCGAGAGAACAGTGTCAAGCAGTTGTTCAATGGGGAGTATTACGTCCAGAAGGTCGATCTGGAGCAACATCCTGATTGGCAGTATGCCGACGGTTGCCTGGCCGATCAGATGTTCGGCCAGGGATGGGCTCATCAAGTCGATCTTGGTTACCTGTATCCGCGCGATACGGTAACCAGGTCACTCGAGTCGATTTGGAAGTATTGCTGGGCACCTGATGTGAAGCTGCAGAACGAACATCACGCGCCCGAACGGTGGTTTGCCTATCCGGGCGAAGCGGGGTTGTTCACCTGCACCTGGCCCAAGAGCAAGCATCTGGGCCCCAAGTCGACCCGCTATCGAGATGAAATCTGGACCGGGATTGAGTATCAGGTGGCCAATCACATGGCCTATGAAGGAATGCTTACCGAGGCCCTGGCGATCTGCCGTGCCGTGCACGATCGGTATCATCCCTCCAAGCACAATCCGTTTAATGAAATCGAATGTGGCGATCACTATGCCCGGGCGCTGGCGAGCTGGGGCGTCTTGTTGGGACTTGCCGGGTTCGAATACCACGGCCCTCAGCGGCACATCGGCTTCTTGCCGAAGATCACGCCCGAGCAGTTCCGCTGCGTGTTCTCCACGTTCGACGGCTGGGGAACCTACGACCAGCGGAGGGACAACGACCAACAGCTGCACACGATGGAGGTGAAGTGGGGCGAGGTGGCGCTGCGCAGCGTGACGCTGCAACTGCCGGCGGGCAAAGCCGCCAAGTCGATTGCCGTGATCGGCCCGGCAGGGCCTGTCCAGTTCACCGTTACGGAGGAGGGAGAGAAAGCCCGGCTTGAGCTGACCAATGAACTGGTCATTCCGGCCGGGAAACAGCTGCGCGTGGAGATGACCAGCTGAGGGCTTGGCGGAAGTTGAGTCGCGAATCAATACGCAAGGAGTGGGAAGAGGAAAGGCCGAGACAAATGGCCCGAGTGATCGTCGTGGGATCTGCTGCATCGGAGAGCCGATTTTGTAAGCGCGGCTCACGTCTTTCGCGCGAAGCGGTTGCATTCAACAGCTTAGGGTCGCTGCGATTTGCTGCGCACCCTGGGTGAACTCCCCCATGCATCCGATACGCCGAAGGCGTTTCCCAATGTGTGCTGTTGGCGTCGCGCGAATTCATGTGCGGATTGTGGCGGCCTCGGGCCAGCGGCTCCTCTTCCTTCATCAATCTGCGGTTGGATATTGGATATTCTGCGGTTGAGGCCTCAGGTCGGCGGTATCCACTTGTAGAACTTCGTCTGGCGACGGCAACTGCCAACAAGGACGTTGTTCTTCCCGCAGCCGTAAGGCGGCAAGGCCGCCAGTCGATAAGGGAGCATGCCATTGATTGGTTCGCTCCCGTTGGTCCCTCGGCAAATATGCGTGCACGGTGCGCGCATGTTACACTGTATGGCTCTAGCCGGCAGGCGTGGCGCTCGGCAATCAACAACAATGTGTGCTCCCATAATTCCAGACTTACTTTACAACAGGAGGGTTACGATGCGTCGCAAATGCTGGATTGGCGGCAACGTCATCGGAGTGGTTCTCGGCTGGCTGTTACTCAGTACGGCCGCCAGTGCGCAGACCATTTCACTCGGTTCGCTGCTGGACGAGATGATCGATCGTGACAATCTGGCTCGTTTTCCGCAGCCAGCTTACACGTGCAGTCAGGCGAGCAGCTACGATCGAGGTTCGGTGGGCAAGGATCAGCCCGGCTGGTTTGCCAATATGGACCGCAGCTATTTCGTGCGGACCGAGGAAAAGGATGGGCGGAAAGAGTACGTGTTGATGGATGTTGAGGGGCCTGGCGCCGTCGTGCGCATGTGGGCCACCTGGCATGGTCCTGGAGGGAAGGACTTCTCGGACGGAACGCTGCGTTTCTACCTGGACGGGAATCCCGAGCCGGTGATTGAGGGTCCGATCACGAAAATTATCGACGGTGGAGCGTTGGTCACGGGTCCGCTCGCCGAAGGAGTCTCGCCGGAAACGCCGTATGGACAGCGCGGTCACAACCTCTACCTGCCGATCCCCTACGCCAGCCACTGCAAGGTCACGTACGAGACCGACGTGCTCGTGGACGAAGGGGCCTACAAGGGAGAGGCACTCTACTATCAAATCAACTACCGCACGTATGCTGCCGGGACCGAGGTTCAGTCGTTTGGCATGCCACAGCTGACGGAGCTGAAAGAGAAGATCGACGCCGTGCAGGATCGCCTGGTGGAGAGCGGTATCGAGTCATCCACCGGCCTGAAGACCGCTTCGTTTGCCGGACCACTGGCCGCCGGAAAGATTCGCACGCTGGTGATGGATGATCCCGGAGCCGTCCGTCAGCTGACGATCCAGCTGCGAGCGGACAACCTGCCGCAGGCATTGCGCTCCACGGTCCTGCAGATGGAATGTGACTCTCAGCGTACCGTCTGGTGCCCGGTGGGGGCGTTCTTCGGCAGCGCTTACCAGACCGCACCGTGCCGGACGTGGTATACGGACGTGTCGGACGACGGAGTGATGAGCAGTTTCTGGGTGATGCCCTTCCAGAAGGAATGCAAAATCAGCCTGATCAATCTCACTGGCCAGTCGGTCGATATCGTACAGGGGGAAGCCAAGTTCGGATCGTGGCAGTGGGACGATTCTTCCATGTACTTCCATGCCAGCTGGCACCAGCTGACCAAAGTATCGTCATTCAAGGAAGGAACGACGGAACCTGGAGTTGGTGCATACGACGTCAATTATGTGGAGGTGACAGGGAAGGGAGTATACGTCGGGGATACACTGACGATATTCAACGGTACGGATGCCTGGTGGGGTGAGGGAGACGAGAAGATTTTCGTCGACAACGAGTCGTTCCCATCGCACCTTGGTACCGGTTCGGAAGACTATTACGGTTACGCCTGGTGTCGGCCGGAGTACTTCCAGTCGCCGTTCCACGCTCAACCGTCTGGCGCCGGCAATTTCACACCGGGGCTGTCGGTCAATAGTCGTTACCGCGCTTTGGACGCCATTCCTTTCCTCGAGTCTCTCAAGTTCGATATGGAGCTGTGGCATTGGCGCAAGACGATTGTCAACTATGCTCCTGCCGCGTTCTGGTACGCGGTCCCCGGTTCCACCAACAACGTGCAGCCCGATCCGGAAACGGCCACCTTGCCCGTGGCCCTCAAGCGGAGCGATGTGGTGGAGGTGCTGCACGTGAAAGGAGCGCTCGAGGGAGAGGAACTGAAGATCGTCGAGAAGACCGGCGGGACGACCGAGAACCAAGGGGGCTCACAGTTCGGCTGGAGTAACGACTTCCAGATCTGGTGGAGGGACGGTCAGCCAGGCGATCGACTGGTGCTCGAGTTTCCTGTCGAGAACGCCGGACGCTACGAGGTGGTGGGCAGCCTCACCAAGGCCATCGACTACGGCATCGTGAAGATCGCCGTGAACGACAGCGAGCCCAAGGAGTTCGATCGTTTCAATAACGGTGTGGCCAACGACCGACTGGTGCTCGGCGTCCTTGAATTGCCCGCTGGTACCAACCGCCTGACGATCGAAATGGCGGGGGCTAACGAGAAAGCCGTGAAGAGCTACATGTTCGGGCTCGACTACCTGCTGCTCACACCGCAGGACAAGTGAGCCGATAGCAGAAAACGGTCGACCCGGCTGGCGCCGCTGGGAGCCTGCCGGGTCGATGGGGATTGCGCCGTGGCAGTGCCAGCCGGGATGGTGCGTTCGCTCGCCATCCCGACAGTCGCCTTAGGGCATTCTCATCTAATGTCCACCGGCGGCCTTCACTCCCTGCAGCGAATCGGCCTTGCTCAACAGCGGCCAGCTGTAGCCGTAGAGAGCGATCAGGACGAAACAGGCCAACGGCACGATGAAGCCGCGTGACATATCGTAGTGGTCTGCCACGGCCCCCATCACTTTGGGCAGCATGGCGCCGCCCATGATTGCCATGACGATGAAGGCCGACGCCCCTTTCGCTCGTTCTCCCAGTCCGAAAATGCCCAGCGCGAATATGGTGGGGAACATGATCGACATGAAGAAATAACTGAGGAACACGCAGATCACGGATATCCAACCGAGCTTCAGGAAGATAAGCAGGCAGGTGACGATGTTCAGCAGCCCGTACAGGCCGACAATCTTGTGCGCCGAGTGTTTTCTCAGCAAGCCGGCTCCGGTGAATCGCCCGATGAGGAAACAGATAAATCCCAATGAAGCCAGGTTGGATGCTCCTTTGTCGCTGATACACAGGAGTCCATCCTGGTAGGGGAGCTCGGCCGGGTACGCGTCGTCGAGGAGCATGCGGTTGAGTCGGCAGCGATCGATACCGGTGGGATTCTGGGCGAGCAGTTCGCTGCTCCTCACCGACAGTTTGACGCCGCTGAATCGATCCGGATCATACAGTGTGTGATCCTCTCCTTCACGCTTCTCCAGGTCGTGTCGCACTACCGAGTTCAGATCGCGCGTCAGATGGAAACGCAAGGCTGCTGAGTTGAGATTACCACTGGACAGTTCCCGCTTCGTTTCATCGGTGAGTTGATCATACACGTAGGCTGAGACCGGATCGGCTTTTTCCTGGAGTTTGGTGGCCAAGGCCGACATGTTCCGGATATCGGGCTTGACAAACGTGGTGTGGACATCGATCCACTTCTTTGTTGTCTCATTCCGCCAGGAGGCGGGAAGGGGCGGAACTTCGGACGTCATGTAATTGATCAGGAAGCTGAAAATTCCCGCCTGGGCTGCGACATAAAAGAACTGAGCTAAGGTAGCGCCCGAGAAGTGAGGGTGCGACCAGATGCTGTGGTGCGAAAGCTTCATCGTGAGTGGGATGAAGGCGACGGCGACGAGGAGTGACGCCACCACGCCGACGGCGGTCAGCACGACCAGCAGGGAGTTGTCCGCATCGATTGTCAAGGCCGCGGGGTGAGGGATGCGGGAGGCAACGTCGACGAGCCGGTCGCCCAGCTTGAACACGTTGAGTATCAGCCAGAGTATCATGCCCAGCACGCCGACCAGTACTATGGCATTGAACCACATCAGGAAGAAAACCGTCACTCGGTTCACCTGACGTTCAGCCTGTGCCGTTTCGTTCTTGTCATCGATGTGGTAGTCGTCTTCGGTCTTGATATCCGGTACGGGGGCAAAATAGAACACCACCGCCAATATCAGGACAACGACTGCCACTCCGGCATAAGGGATCCACAGCATCTCGGCGCCAGTGCTCTTGCCTGTCTCGTCGGTGCCATAGAAAAATGCCGCCCCGGCGATCGGCCCGAAAATCCACCCGATTCCATTGCACGACTGGGCCAGGTTAATGCGTGTCGCCGCGTAACGCGGTGCTCCCAGCACAGTCGTGTACGGATTGGCGACGGTTTCCAAAAAGGTCAGCCCGGCGGCAATCACACATACGCCCAACAGGAATGCCCAGAACTGAGCAATACTGGTGGAAGGGATGAACCAGAAACCGCCCACGGCCACCATCAGCAGGCCGGCGATAATTCCACCCTTGTAACCCAGACGCGTGGCCAGCCAGCCAGCCGGCATGGCCATCAGGAAGTAGCCGAGATAGTGAGCGAACTGGACCCATGCCGACTGAGCCAATGTCAGGTGCAGTTCCAGCTGGAAATGCTTGTCCATGACATCGATCATGCCGTTGCAGAATCCCCAAAGCAGGAAGAGCGAGCTCACCAGCGCGAATGTGAACATCACGTTTCGGCCGTCACTCGTGACGAACATGCTGTCTTTTTTGGTGGTCATGCGTTGAGTCTGTATGGAAGAAGTGTGTAATGACGCTGTTGGTCGCGAGCAATCGCCAAGTAGTTCCTGTTCGGTCAGCCGCGAGGGAAGGACGTCGCAGCGGTGAACGCGACGTCCTGTGTTACCTCAAGCAGCCATGCCTTCCGGTTACTTCAGGGCGCCGGTGATCTCGCTGAGCGAGACACCGAGTGTGGCCCGGGCGATGCTGTCCAGATCGGATTCGGGGCCTACCAGGTGGATCGTGCGGTGCAGATGCGACAGGGTGGTTCCCGGAGCGAGAGCGGCGGCTGGCGACGACGATTCCAGTTCATAGAACGGGCCCAGGGGCTTTGCGCCCGGGGCAGGAGGGCCGTCGTTATAGGCATTGGCCGCATCGCCGCCGTAGGGATTGTCCTGCAACTTCCAGAGCGAATTCACATAGTCGGTCACCCCTTCCGGCTGGCTGAACTGCACGATCGTCAGCACCTGGTTGTCGGCATCGTAGCTCCCCAGCACGGCCTTGCTGCGCTGCGGATTGATGCCGATCTTGCTGCGATACTTGCCATCGGCCGAGAAGTAAACCACCGTGTCTTTCACCACCAATCGATCGGACGGAATCTCGCCGAAATAATCCGACGTCACTTGGACTCCCAGTTCGGATTCCGGCCCGTCCTTGATCGGAACGACAATTGTCGCCGAGGGCGATGGATTGAACATCCCCAAGATCCACACCGACAGCAATCCGGTCTCCTTCTGCCACGCCTTGGAACCGACGTTCTTGATCTGGTTGTCGGATTCGAACGCGACCAGTTTCACGCTCTTGGCCGCTGGCACTCCCAGCTTCTTCCAGGCCGTGCCGCTATCGAGCAATCGCACTTCACGGTGGACCGCTACGTCAAACTTGCTGCCCGAGTAGTTCTGCAACGAGAACTTCGCTGCGAACACAGCCTTGTCTGGCGAAGTGCTGACTACTTCGAACGGTTCGGTGTCAATCGGAGCGGGGGTGTACCAGTCAGCCAATTCGAACTTCGTGCCGGGTGCAAAGAAGATTGAGTACTGGCCACCTTCCGGCCCCAGCCAGAATCGATCTTCACCGCCAAATACGTTGATGTGCGGCTGTGTCTTCTTCGAAGCGATCAGCTCGCGATTGATCCAGCCGAAGCTCTGTCCCGCATCGCCTCCGGCCGTGCTCGTCATAACGCGGCCTTGCCATGCTGGAACCAGAGCAACTTTGCTCTGACCGCTGCCGTCGCTCAAGATGATGACGTCCGTGTACTGCTTGAGAAACGCAGTATCGTCGCTGAAGTCACCGGCACGCAGGCCGGTGGCAACACAGGGCAGAAACAAGAGGGCCGTCAGGGCGGTGGTGATGAAATGGCGTTTCATGACTTTCAGGCTATGTCTCTGGGGTGGAGTGAAACACAGGAAAGACAGCTCGCGCGAGCTGCTACCGTGGTGAACTGCAGAACGCCAACATATCGCACACCCGCTGCGCGGTCAATCATTCACAGGCTCCGCCTCCCCCCGCTGCGCGGGTCAATAATTTCGGTGGTTACCGGTTTCCCGCCCTCTGCGCGAGCGTGGCTACAAGGGAAACGCCGAAGTGGATTTTCCCCCCTGTCCCAGCTCGCTGCCTGCGCGGGCTGGCATCCCCGCGGTCCTGCCAGAGCGAGAGTCTTGAGCCAGCGTGTGGCTATTTCGTCTGGGCGGTACCGGCCAGCCGTACTACCTCTTCCGGTGAAAAGGCCCGCGCCCACAGGGCCAGTTTGGCCACGCGACAGGCCAGGTGTTCGCTGGCGCCGGTATAGTGTGGGTTGCTCCCCAGGGCGAAATCGCGCGCCGATGAATGAATCTCTGGCGGCACGGTAATGGCGTCGGCCTGCTGGCCGTTCACGTAGAGCGTCAGTCGGCTGCCCTGTTTGACTACGCAGATGTGGTACCAGACATTCGGCTCAACCGGCACTCCTTTCGTCCCTAGAAACGAACCCGCCTCGATGCGTGCAAACAGGCTCTTGTTGTGCACACAAATTCTCAGCGGATCATCGGATCCGCGACTCCAGGCGCTGAAGACCTGACCCAGATTCCCCTCCGCACGCAGCGGCATGCACCAGAGCGACACCGTGTAGTCACGTCGCGGGAACGCCTTGAGCTGATAGCGGAGCATTCCCTGCGTGCCGTCCAGCTCAACCGCATCTTGCACCGGCGAACCGGCTGCTTCGGCCTTCTGCCAGCCTTTGGCTTCCAGCAGCGTACCGTAGCTCGGCTGCGGATCACCTGCCAGGTCAGCCGACACGATCATCCCCTCGGCGTTCTCACCGTACTCGGTCAACATATCATCGGTGAGCGGCGGCAGGCTGGCATCGATCTGGAACCGACGGAAGGTCACCGTTGAGGGCGTCGCTCCAAAGTCGTTCTTAGCGATCAGCGTCCAGTAATAGTCGCGGCCCGGTTCTAGTGTCTTTGTCTGCTGAGCAGGCAGCACGAAGCGCACGGCGGCCGGCACCTCCAGCTCGATCATCTTCTGCTGGAAATCGGGCGATGGGGAAACCAGCAACTGCAGGCGAACCCCCTCCAGTCCGACCACCGTGGGGCGGACCGTGAAGAGCATTCTTCCTGGGGGGACTTTCGCGTCTTGAGCGGGTTGCTCGGGAAGCGGTGGTGGAGGGGCGATCTGCTGCGCAGGAAGCCAGGAGAAATACTGACTGCCGCACGAACCGGCGCTGGCATAATCGCACAGTCGAACCGGAGGTCCTTGGGAACGGGGCAGATCGACAATGAGCCATGGAGGAAAGCGGCCAATCGCGGTGCCGTCGCTGGTTCGGGACGGACGCGAGACCTGCGCAGCGGACAGATCGGTCGGCGTCAGCGCAGGGGGCATCGGGGCGCTGGGGTCATTGAGCAAGCTGTCGTAGGCCAACAGCAGCGGGCCGCGAAAGACACTCATCTTGCCCGCCATCTCGCCCCCTCCCGCTTCATAATGCAGAGCCATATCGAAGGCGATTTCCACGGTATCGCCCGACTGCCAGATGCGGTCGATCGTGTAGTACGTGCCCGGCTCAGGACCTTTGTCGGTACGACCTGCAGCGGAGACCGACCCGGTCGTTGCCGACTCCACCAGTTGGCCCTGCGATCGGCAGGCGATCTCGGTCTGCTGCGACCAGCCAGGTATGCGCAGCTGCAACGGAAACTTGGATGGATTTTTCAACTGCAGTTTGACTTTCACTTTTCCATCGAGTGGATAGAGCGTTTCCTGCCGCAGGTCAATCTGGGTGCCGTCGGCCAGCGCGACGGTGGCGGTCAAAGGTCCGTAGTAATTAATAGCCAGACCGGTTGCCGAGCGCATCACTGCCCATTCCGAGAGCATGCCGATGCCGCGCGGCGCATTGACGCTGCAACAATTCAGGTCGGGGGTGCCTGCTCGTGACTGAAATACGATCGTGTGATGCGACGCCTCACGCACTCCGTCCATCGGCGTGCTGTAAGTCCACCAACTGCCCGAAGGATGTTGTGCTCCCAACATGCCGTTGTAGGTCGAGCGTTCCAGTTCGTCGGCGGCGATCGAGTCGCCGGTTAACCGCAACGCGTCAACTGTCATGGCCATCCAGGCGATGGTGCAACAGGTTTCAATGGCCGTTGGTTCGTAAGGCGTCCCTGTCGCCTGCTCTCCGGACGAAAATCCCCCAGTATTGCGGCGATCCAATCGACGGATACTGTTCCAGTGATTCAGCAATGAAGTGCGGTAACGCTCGTCGCCGGTGATCAGGTACAGCTCGACCAGCCCTTGCAGATCGTGGAGACTTTCCCAACGCGGCTTGGGAGTCTGATAGAATTCGACGCCGGCCAGCCCGGTGCGGAAATAGTCCCCTTCCTGTTGCCAGTCGGTTTCGATCTCCTGCATCAGCTGCAGATAACGCGCTTCACCGGTGAGGCGATGCAGGCGTCCCAGCGAGTGGATAATCGCCAGGTTCATTTCACTGGAACCGGCATCGCGCGGCCGGCGATCGGTGTTCAAATAGATCTGGCAGGCCAGATCCGCTTCTTTGCGTGCGGCCTGCAATGCCGCTTGGTCTCCAGTCCGCTCGTGCCACATGAGCAGCGCGAGCATGATGTGGTAGTGTCCCCACAAGTCCCAGTGCGTGAGAAGCTGTTGTTTCTCAGGAAACGGGCCGAGATAGCCGTTGCTGGCCTGACAGGCGATCAGTTCGCGGATGACGGCCTCGACCGTAGCTTGCAGCTTGGGGTCCGGGTCCATCCGGAGCGCTTGGATGGCCGAGATGAGGTACTTCCCGACGAACTCACCGGCCCAGGGGACCAATTGCGGAGTCGGCTGGCGATCGCGCAGGCGGAACATCGCTAACAAGCCTGGATCGGCCTGAGGTGCACGCAACAGCCAGCCGGTCTTGTTGGCGGCCACGCGCTCCCCCACGACTCCTCCCAGGTTGTAGACCGCATGAGGATCGAAGTCGAGTGCAAATGCACCCTTCGGTGGCTGCGTCTGAGCCAGGGCCGTGCTGCCGATCCACAAGACCGCAAGCCACAAGACGCTGAGTATTGCTATGCCGCGTGCGCGCATCGTGAGTCTCCTCGAAATGGCAAAGGTGGGTCAATCAGGGCATCACGGCGAACGGTCACACGTGCCGGGCCTTCGATCCTGGATGCGAGTGATCGTTGCGGTGGGATCTGATTGTACACGCTCAGGAATCGCAAGCCAAAGATGGTACCAGGTGGGAATGTCAGCCGGCTGGATGCCCAGCGCGCCGCTCTTGACGCACTGCCAGGCTCGCATCCAGAGAGAGCGGCCTCCCTGTCTGGCGAGAGGCGGAGCACTCTCCCGGACGTGAGCTTCGGCGGCCCCGATATCCCAGGTGGTCGGGTCGGGTCGTGAGTGAGTAGAATGACGGCACGGGAGATCGGGGGGAACGGTGAGTTCGGCTTTCCGCGGCGTTCATGCTGATCGCGTGGTATGGCGCGCGACCGATGGGCGGCGCCTATGGCGTGAGCGTTCTCCCTCTTTGGCTGGCGGCCGGGCCGCCGGAGGACGAGCAAGAAGGGCTGAGTTGGCTGGCGTGGAGGAGACGCGTGTGGTCGCTGTGTCGCGCGAGCCAACTCGGAGAAAGGGATGATTATGCTCTCGGCAGAGAAGGTATTGGACCATTACTTTCTGGACACCCGCTGCATGCTGATCGAAATTGCGGCGGTCCTGGATCGGTTTGACCGGGCGCTGCAGCGCGATCCGCAAGGGGCAGCCAGCGCCGATGATCGACTGGATCGCGTCTACCAAGCTCTGACCTTGCTGGCGGAGCGAGAGACGGCGGCGAATCGCAGTGAACGGCTGCTGAATCTCTTCTCGGATCCTGTCTGACCAACGGCGTGCCGCAGAATCGCGATCGATGATTCAGGAGTATCACTCATGCAGATCATTCAGCCTCATTATCACGGGATTGCCAGAACGGCTCAGGACTATGAACGGATGGCCATGTCGGGAGTGGTCGCCGTGGCGGAGCCGGCGTTCTGGGCCGGCTTCGACCGCGCGTATCCTCAGACGTTTCTCGACTATTTCCGTCAGATCAGCGAATTCGAACCGACGCGGGCCGCTCAGTACGGCATTCGTCATTTCTGCTGGGTGGCGGTCAATCCGAAGGAAGCGGAGGACCCGCCGCTGAGTCGGGAGGTGATGCAGCACATGCCGGAGTTCTTCTCCAAGCCGACGGTGCTGGGAGTCGGCGAGATCGGCTTCCACAAGACCACCAGAAACGAGGAGACGATCTTTGAGGAGCAACTCGAGATGGCGATCCAGCACGATCAGCTGGTCTTGATTCACACGCCGCATCTGCAGGATAAAGTGCGGGGGACGCGTCGGACGCTGGACGTGCTGCGCAACGCCAAGATCGCTCCTCACCGGGTGTGGATCGATCACGTGGAAGAACATACGATTCGCGAGCCGCTGGAGGCGGGCTACTGGGTCGGATTCACGCTCTACCCGATCACCAAATGCTCGCCCAAACGAGCGGTCGATATGCTCGAACTCTACGGCCACGAACGGATCCTGGTGAACTCATCGGCTGACTGGGGGCCGAGCGATCCGTTTACGCTGCAGGAGTGCATCCTGGAGTTTCGACGTCGAGGGCATTCGCTGCAGGAAGCCCTCGAAGTGTTCCACAATAATCCCTGTCGTTTCCTGGGACAGAATCCCAAATTCGACATTCGACCGGTGAGAGTCGATGTGGCGTGAGGCATTGGCTGAGTTCGGCGCGACCGGCCCGTCTGTTCCCGGGTCCGAAGCAAGTGCGGGCCGGGGAGGACAGACAGTCGTGAGGTCGGATAAGACGAGTCCTTCCACATCCAGGATCGCGATTCCGCCGCGCGCCGCGGCCACGGAGGAAAAAAGGACCGAATCATACCTGATCAAGTCAGACGCGAGCCGCACCGCGTTCTTTCTGAGCAGGTTGTTTCGTCATTCGTCATTACATTCGTCATTGGGTATTTCGTCATTCGTCATTCCTGGCAGGTGTTGCTGAATCGCGCCCGGTCATCTAGTTCGAAGCCCCAGTGGGCGGGAGAGAAATCGTATGAGTGGTGCTCAGGCTGTGCCGGTAGTTGGACGTTTTCCATTGACGCGGATGCGTCGCAATCGGAGATTTCCCTGGTCACGCGCTCTGGTACGTGAACATCAGCTGTCAGCATGCGATCTGATCTGGCCCGTTTTCATTCACGACAAGCCGGGCGTGCGTGAACCGATCGGTTCGATGCCGGGTGTGGACCGCCTGTCGATCGATCTGCTGCTGGAGGCCGTCGGCGAGGCTGTGGAACTGAACATTCCGGTGGTAGCTCTGTTCCCCGCCACCGACCCGGCGAAGAAAACGCCGGGAGCAGAGGAAGCGTGGAATCCGGAGAACCTCGTCTGCCGCGCCGTGCGGGCGATCAAACAGCAGTTTGGCGACAGGATTGGCGTCTTGTGTGATGTCGCTCTCGATCCCTATTCCAGCCATGGTCAGGACGGACTGGTGGAAGACGGCTACGTGGTTAACGACCTCACCGTTGACGCTCTGTGCAAACAGGCACTCGTGCAAGCCGAGGCTGGCTGCGATGTGATCGCTCCCTCCGATATGATGGACGGACGCGTTGGAGCGGTCCGCAATGCGTTGGACGAATCGGGTTTCGACCACGTGCTGATTATGGCGTATGCCGCGAAATACGCTTCGGCATTCTACGGCCCGTTTCGCGATGCTGTCGGCTCAGCGGCCAGTCTGGGATCGGGCGATAAGAAGACGTACCAGATGGATCCGGCTAACGGGGACGAGGCGCTGCGGGAAGTGGCACTCGATCTGGACGAGGGTGCCGATATGGTCATGGTCAAGCCGGGAATGCCTTACCTGGATATCGTCCATCGGGTGAAAGCGGCCTTCGGTGCTCCCACGTACGTGTACCAGGTCAGTGGCGAATACGCCATGCTGTGCGCGGCCGCCCAGCACGGCTGGCTGGACCATGATAAGGTGATGATGGAGAGTCTGTTGGGGTTCAAACGCGCTGGTGCCGACGGGATCTTGACCTACTTCGCCGTCGAAGCGGCACGGCTCTTGAAAACCGGCTGATCGACAGACTAATCAAGAGAAGCGACGGGCACGTTCGGTACCCGTCGCTCGAAATCTTCTGTCGATGTTTCAACGCCGTCAATGTTTCAACTCATCGACATGCGCGAGGCGACTGCAGCTTAGTTGCCGCGTCCACCACGTCCACCACGTCCGCCGCCGGGGCCACCCATGCCACCACGCAGCTGAGCGACATCGAACGGCTTACCAATCAATTCCTTGAACTTGGCCTGCTGCTCTTCCGTCAGGATCTCCTTAGCCTTCGCTTGCAGCTCTTCCTGCATCTTAGCCATGGCTTCCCGATTGGGCCGCTCGCCTTCACCGGCCGCATCGCGCAACGCCTCGAACGCCTCACGCTGAGCGGTCCGCAGCTTCTCCTGCTGTTCTTCGGTAATGTCCAGCTTCTTGGCAACGGCTTCGTCCATGTACGCGCCTGTACCTAGTGACTGGATACGGATTTCTTCCATGCGAGCCATCTGCTTCTCGTCGAGAACCTCGCCCACCTTTTTCAACTGCTCTTCCGCAGCCTTGGCACGTTCTTCCATCCACTTCTGTCGCTCTTCCTGACTCATGTTGCCGAAATCAGGGCGATCACCCGACGGACGGTTTGCCTCGGCGAGCTCTTGCAGCTTGGTCTTCTGTTCGTCGGAAATTCCTAACTCTTTCTGCACGGCCTCGTTGCGCAGCAACATGGCTGCTCCCATGCCGCGCCCCATCATTCCCATGCCGCCACCACGACGACCACCTTGCCCACGCTGCTGGCCATACGCCACCACCGAGACCAACAACACAGCCGCACAAGCACTCACAAACACAAGACGCCGGTTCATAGCATGCTCCCTACCAAGACCTCAGGTAACCACAACTCGAAAAACCGCAGGATCGGGGCGCATTTTCACCCCAATCCACATTAAACGCAACAAGCTGCACAAAGTTGCGAAGCGACGAGATAAAAAAAGTGCGACTCTCCCAGAAGTCCGCCTACCACCTGAGCGAGCTAGGAGTGGCGTTCGCCTGTAGCAGGAGGAGCCGACTGGGATGTTGACGACCGCCACCGGCTCTGGGCCGGGCCCCGTCTGCCCTCCGCCCCTAATTGACCTGCTCGAATCGACCACCGTGCCAGTGGGCGGAGGGATCGCTTTACGGTTGGGTTGTGCCCGGGCGGATGTGCAAGTGGCAACAGCCGCTGCAATCCGGTTTCCAGGTGTCGGCCGAGAACTGGAACCCAGCTCCCTCGAACGTTCCTTCGTCAATGGCGGCGGCGATACGGCACATGGTCGCCACGTCCTGGGGGGCCAGCTCCGCTTCCAGCCAGGCGTCCTTCAAGGGACAGGTCTGCAACGTGATGTCGAGCTGCTGGTCATCGCAGCGCTGGACGTGGGCCGAGAACATTCGCCCGTCGTCAGGGATACCGGCCAGAAAGGCATCTCGCAGGCCTGGAAGGTCATTGGGGGCAAACGACACGAATCGCTGCCCAATCTGCTCACCTCGGCGGCGGATCGCTCGTTGCATGATCTCCACGGCCCGCTCTTCATCCAGGGCAGAACGCAATTCGTCGAAGATCAGGTAGTACAGCATGGCTCGATGCCGGAAAGAGGCATAGAGTTGCTCCCGTAGGTCTTGCTCAGTCATTCGTTCCTCTCCCTGGTAAGCTAGGTGGACGTGAAGTCCAGCGGACTGGCTTTCAGCTGCCGTTTGCGCTGAGGCGTATATTTCCACCACGGTCGAGCTGGTTTGCCATGCACGAAATCGACGGCGGCCATGAAGGTGTCGAGCAAACAAGGATCGTAGCGACGATTGTCCATCACACACAGCCGCCGGTACAGTGCGAAGGCATCCTGCCCGTGCAGGTCTGTGGGGTGGAGAACGCCGAGACGTCGCAGGTCTGCCGCTATGGAGGGGCCGATATTGGGAATCTGCTCCAACTGGACCACTCGCTCATCCCAGTGCTTCGCTTTCTTGGCCATGTCGGTCACTCCGAGCCCTGAATTCGGCTGACTCAGTCCCACGATGGAGTTCGCAGCCGCTCTGGATTGTTGACGTTTTCCCAGTGCAGTTCAAGCGCTTTCGCGATGCGGGCTCGAAGAGGTGAAACGATCTCGCGATGGAGAGAGTGGGCAGAGTCGGGACGTTGACGGCCACTTGTCGGCCCGACACGGCTCTGGTAAAGGGGGGGCAGGGCGGCGTGTATGTAATAGTCGAATCCGTGTAATAGTCGAATCTCCGAATGACTGTGAGGCAATAAGGTGGCTCAATCGAAGAAGAAGTCGCGCGTCGTGGCCTGGGGAGGCTTTGACCTGAGTACGACCGGGCTGGGACTGGGGGTACGCAGTGCTGAGGGCGAAGAAGGTTACGTACATACGAAGATGCGCGGAGCGACGACCTGGCACGGGCAACCGGCCTTTCGGCTGGAGGAGACGCCTGGCATGATCCTCACGCTGCTGGACGATCTGGAGAATGCGGGATGGTCGCTTGGTCAGCCTGCTCTGTCGTTTGCCGTTCGGCAGCACGACATGGTCTTGTTAGGGGGCGACGGACGGCTGTTGGGGCCTGCCCTGAGCTGGCAGTGCAATGCTGCTGAGCAGGAAGTCCTGGCGCTGCGCAAGCAGGGAGCCGAGGCGTCGGTGGGACGCGTCGAAGAGCGGTTTATTCTGCCGAAGCTGATGTGGACGCTACGAACTGAGCCGGCACTGCGCAAGGAGCTCGCTCAGGTCATGACCACGGGTGACTGGATTGCCACGCTGTTGACTGGCAAGGCTCGCTTGAGCACTTCCGATGCTCTGAGCAACGGTTTGTTGCTCCAGAAGAGCAAACGGCTCTCTGCGGACGTGATGAAGAAAGCGAAACTCAAACCCGAGTGGTTTCCGGCGGTGATCGCCAGCGGGAAGGCTGTGGGCACGGTGCGCCAGCGTCCGGTGGCCGGAGCTGAGCAGGACTGGATGCTTGTGAAACAGCGGCTGGCCGGTTCCACCATCGTCAGCGGCTTGGGTGACAATCATGCGACCGGAGTTGGTTGCGGGTTGGAGGAAGGGGATTTCGAAACCGTTGTGGTTTCGGCGGGGACCAGTGGGACGATCAATCGGGTTTGCCGAGCCAATGTGCCGCTGGCTGGCAAAGCGGCCTGTTTCGAATACTACGGCGATCGGCTGTTACTGATGATGTTGGCTGATTGCTGCAAGTGGTACGATCGCTTCGTCGCGCAGTTTGCGCCGCAATGTGCGGATCGACTTGGGGATCTGAACGAGCAGATTGGGGGTGCAGATCTGAGCAGTTTGCGCCGCGTGCTGCACGCTGGAGGGAAGGAAACGTATTCGCCTGATTGGGGCCAACTGTCGCTGGGCCAACAGGCAGCCAGTACGCAGTTGTCCATCATGCTGGAATTACTGTTGCTGGTCCGGGCGATGATGGGAGAGGTTGGCGACGCGAAGAAGCTGGTCTCGCGATTCGTTCTGACCGGCGGGTTGAGTCAGTCTGAGTTCTTCCAGCAGGTGTTTTCCGCTGGAATTGAGTTGCTTAATCCGGATGCCAAGGTACTGATCAGTGCACGAAAAGGACCTCTGCGGTATCAGACGGCTGCTTACGGTGCGCTGCTCAACGCAATGCGTCCAGCGGAGCCTCATGCTGCGCAGACGCTGTGCCCGGCACGGTCCGCCAAACAACCGTCTGGCCCGGCCAAGTCGCAGCTGCAATACTTGTTGCGGGCCTTCGGCCTGTAATCCGCTTGTCGCCAACTGACCACGAGGTGTTTCATGCCCATATCGTTGCCCCCTCTGTCACGCCGGCAGTTCCTGGCTGGCTCCTTGGCCACGGTTACGGCCGCAGCGACCGCCAGGTTCAGCTGGGCCGCCGAATCGACGCCCGATGCGAACCGGTTTGCCTTGTTTGCCGACACCCATGTGTCCGGCGATCGCCAGACGGTGGTGCGCGACACCAACATGTGCAACAACTTTGTGCAGGCGACTCGGGAAGTCCTGCAATGCCAGGCCCGGCCGACGGCGCTGCTGGTAGGCGGTGACTGCGCGTACCTGGAGGGCAAAGCGGAGGACTATCGTGTGTTGCACGAGCTGGTTGCTCCGGCGCGTCAGGAAGGGCTCTCAGTCCACTTCGCTCTGGGCAATCATGATCATCGGGAGCGGTTCTGGGAGATTGTGGAAGAGGGGCACCCGCAGCCGTCGCCGGTTGTCGAGCGGCATGTGGCCATTGTCGAGTCACCACACGCACGGTGGTTCCTGCTGGACTCACTCGATCAGACCAACCAGACTCCCGGAGTGCTGGGCACGCCTCAACTCCAGTGGCTGGCCACTGCCTTGGATCAGCACAGTGACAAACCGGCATTGGTCATGCTGCATCACAATCCAGACAAGAGTGAGAAACCGACGGGACTGGTCGAAACGCGGCAGCTGCTCGACCTGCTGACAGCTCGTTCTCATGTCAAGATGCTCGTCTTTGGCCACTCGCATCACTGGTCGCTCGGCCGAGAGAAGCAGGTGCATCTGGTGAATCTCCCGCCGGTAGCTTACCTGTTTCAGACGGGTGATCCCAACGGCTGGGTGGAAGCGCAGCTGAACGCGAAAGGCGTTGACTTGACAATGCATTGCATCGCCCCAGACCATCCGCTCAACGGCCAACGTTTCCCGCTCGTGTGGGAGTTGTAGGACCGGCTTCAGCGGATCACAGGAGCGGACGATACCAGGCCGGGACAATTGGTTCACGCGAAAGTTGTGGAGACTGTTCCAGAAGTGAACCTATTCACGAGGACGGTTCACTTCTTTACCGCGACGCGGTTGTACCCAACAGCCCAGGGTCGCCGCGCATCGCGGCGCACCCTGGGTGACTGTTTCTCCATGCATCCGATACGCCGAAGGCGTTTCACACTGTGTGCCGTTGGCGTCGCGCGAATTCATGTGCGGGTCGTTGCGGCCTCGGCCGACCGCCGGTGTGCTGGCAACCGTTTCGCTCGGCCGCCAACTGTCACTTGCGACGGCTGAAATTATTGATCTGACCGGCCCAGGGTGGGTCGGGCACCGCTGAAGCAGCGGTCCCCGACGACCCTGGGCTGTTGAATGTAACCGCTCCGTGGTAAAGAAATGGATTACCGCTGGAACCTGGTCCTTCCTGAGGAACAAATCCCACAACTGCGGCCAGGATGAACATTCCTGACCGTTCCGGTCTCCACGTTTCAGGAGCAAATTACGTCCCGCCTCTGAGCTCACTCTGGCATGGCTAAGCAAGTTCATGGCGCGAGTCGCGAGCTGAAGCTTGCGCTACGGAGTTCCCCGTTTCCAGTCAGGACGTTCTTCTGCGTCGAGCGTCAACAGGTCGACTGATTCACCGCGCTCGATGCGAATCGTGTAACTGCCGTCAGGGGCCGGGTGCAGCGAGATTGCGGTCACGGCGGACGCCTCGCTTGCCAGGTGCGGAACGATCGCTGCGGCGAATTGTACTTGGGAACCGTGACGCGTCGCCAGTGCGAGCGGAATCCGCTCCATGACCGACCCTCCCACTCCATCGCCGATGGTCACGGTTGTATCTCCCGCGGTTGAGTCGGCAGAGGGTGCGATGAACACTTCCGTGACGAGCGCGTCGTCCGGGAACAGGACGCGTACCATCTCGTTGACGGTTCCTTGCCGGAGATGTTGCAGATACTCCTGCCCTGGGTACTCTTCGGCCAGTCGCTCAACGGCCTCATTGGCCTGAGGACAGTCGACCTTGCGCGCTCGGTTGTGGTAGAACCAGTCGAAGCGATGAGACGTCTGTGACTGGAGCGTGTCGCAGACAACCAGGTAGTCTGGGGTGAGGCAGAGCAGGCGTCGCTGTTCGACTCCAGGATATGCGTCACGGCAGTCGGCCACGGCGGCGGCAAAGTCAGATGCGTTGACGAAGGAGACGAGGCTTCCCGCCGCAGGTTGCTGGGATTGGCCGTCGACGAGCACGCAGTTGTGGCCGATGGTGGCTTTGTACCAGTCGCGGTGGATCGGGAGTCGATACGCCTGGCTGCGCGCTCGGCCTGGATCGTATCCGAGTTCTTGGCCATAGCCGAAGAAGACAAAACTCAATTTGTCGAAGTGCCCGTGGAATCCGCCGTAGGGTCCGAAGGTCAGGACCGCCGCCAGGTTTGCCTTGCCGCCGGTTCGCAGGATGGCGTGTCCTGCGGCCGGGAAGAGGGCGCTGGAGAGTTTTCCGGCAGGCTCGGCCGGTTCCGGAGTCCGGCCGAACATGATCGATTGCAGAGTCGGCTTGGTGGGCAGATAGGGGAGCATGTCGGGCTCGCGATACGCCTGATAGGCGAACTCCAGATCATCTGCCATTGCGGCCAGCGACGTATCGGTGTCGTCACCAAAACGAGGGAATCGCCCGTTGGGCATCTGATAGTCGAGCGCCACGGTGAACATCTTCTTGAGTCTGGGATGACTCCACAGATCGATGTTCAGTCGTCGAGCCGTCTCGGCAATTTCGATCATGGCTGACAAAGTATAGAAGTGATAGCCCCAACTGTTCTCGTACCACATTCCATCGTCGGTCACCGACACGTTCATCTGATCGACTAAACCGTTCTGCGGATCCTCAATCGCTCGCCGGATCCAAGCAGAATCGCCCAGTACGCCTCCACCCCACATGAAAGCGGCGTTGTGCCACGTCTGCCAGTTGCTCTTCCCTGACTTGTTGCGGGCGATATTCTCGAGCATGGGAAGCAATAGCCCGCTGCGAATCCGCTCGTGTTCATCATCCGACAGACCGTCCCAGTCGTGAATCAGGTCGTACGCCGGACCGATGGTGCGAGCCAGTGATGACGCTTCGTTCAGCGTCTGCTCGAACAGGTGCCCGCCGGATCGAATCTTCTCGGGGTCGCGCGCCAGATTGGCAGCGTGATAGGGATAGCTCTGATAGCGTTCCGCATACCCCAGCAGCACCTGTTTGGCCCACTCGGCGTAGACGCTCTCTCCGGTTATGGCATAAGCCCAGGCGGCGGTCACCATGTTCTGCAGATTGCGTCCGTGCTGGCGTGAGAAGATCACATCGTCATAGGGTTCGCCAGTGTAGATTTTCTCGCAGTTGGGGCACTGATGGTGTGTATCGTCGATGGTCCGCAACCCGGTCTGGCAAGCTTCGCATTGGTACCATTGATTGTGCTGGCCGCCGCGTGGAGGAAATTCGGGCTGTGTCTCCAGAACACGATCGGCCCGTTGGATCAGGTCCTCGAGCACTCGACGAGCAGCTCCTTGACTCTGGTACGTTGTGCGCAGTCGATCCAGTTCTACGGCCGTGCAAGCCAGCGCCGGATGGTGTTGGTTGGGCGCCAGTTCCATGGCCGGCAGTTCCCAGGACTCGTCAGCGGTGGCGACTGGGCACGAGAAACTGGCCACAAACAGCAGGCAAAGGGAGCCCAAGGGGATGAGCGTTCGCATGGCGGTCTCCTGGTGTCGAGTTGAGCGTTGTGAGCTTGTGCGGAAGCAAGCTGGGGATGTCCCCTGCGACAATCCTTTGAGTTGGGCAGATGTCTTCATCATGGCCATCTTTTCTCTCGGCGACAACCTGCGATCGACGCCGAATTGCCGGATCAGGTCACTTGTGCGACCGGCATACGGTTTACTTTCGTGGCCGAGCATGTCATAACCGACAGTGTCATGAGCGACAGTGTCATGAGCGACAGTGGTGTAGTGGGTCGCGCGGTGCTGCTTGGGCTGCGGCCCAGTGGCATCGACTGTGGCCATCGGGAGTTTCTCTTGGGCAGGGGTGAACGGACAGTCACGCTCCGGCCGACAATGCAACGAAAAGGGTGAGTGGCGATGACGCGAGGGAGATTCTTGTCCGATCGGCGTGCGGCGGCGGTGCGGGGTCTGTTGCTGGCGCTGGCAGCGGCGGTTGTATTGAACTGCTGCGATCGATGTGTGGGGGCAACTCGGACACAGCGACGTCCGAACATCATTTTCGTCATGGCTGATGACCTGGGCTACGGCGATCTGGGCTGTTACGGACAGAAGTTGATTCAGACTCCCTGCCTAGACCAAATGGCCCGCGAAGGAATGCGGTTTACCGACTTCTACGCCGGTTGCACCGTCTGCGCTCCCTCGCGCAGCGTCTTGATGACCGGCCTGCATACCGGGCACACGCATGTGCGCGGCAATGCCTCGACCGATATCTCCATTCAGTCGCTGCGCGATCAGGACGTGACAGTGGCCGAGTTGCTTCACAACGCCGGTTACGCCACGGCGCTCTGCGGTAAATGGGGACTGGGCGACGATACCCCAGGTAATGAAGGACTCCCCAACGATCAGGGTTTCGATTTCTTCTACGGCTATCTGAACCAGGTGCATGCCCATAATTACTACCCGGAGTTTCTGTGGCGCAATCGCGAGAAGGTGCCGCTCCGCAACGTCGTCGAGAGAACCGGCAGCGGCTACGGAGGTTTCGTCGGAGGGTATGCCACGCAACGTCTCGACTATAGTCACGATCTGATTATGAATGCGGCACTGCAGTTCATTCATGACCAGCGCCAGCAACCCTTCTTTCTCTATCTGGCTCTCACCATCCCTCATGCCAACAACGAGCGGACCGGTGCCCAAGGAGACGGTCAGGAAGTACCGGACTACGGAATCTACACCGATCGAAGTTGGCCGGATGCGGCCAAAGGTCAGGCGGCCATGATTTCGCGCATGGATGCCGACATGGGGCGACTGCTGAAGATGCTCGCCGATCTGCACATCGATCAACAGACAGTGGTCATGTTCACCAGTGATAATGGACCGCATCGTGAAGGAGGTTACGACATCCAGCTGTTCCAACCCGCTGGGCCACTGCGTGGCACCAAACGGGATATGTTCGAAGGCGGAATTCGAGTCCCACTCATTGTCCGCTGGCCTGGAACCACTCCGGCCGGCACCGTTTCCCCGCATGTCGGCTATTTCGGTGATCTCATGGCAACTGTGGCCGAGCTCGCCTCTTGCCCCTGCCCGGATGGATTGGACTCGCTCAGTTTCGCTCCCACCATCACCGGTCACCCGCAGCAGCAGAGGCAAGCGGAGTATCTGTACTGGGAGTTCTACGAACAGGGGAGCAAACAGGCGGTGCGTGCCGGCAAATGGAAGGCGATCCGCACGCCGATGCTCACCGGTCGCACGCAGCTCTACGATCTGTCGCAAGATCTGAGTGAACAGGATGATCTGGCAACAGAGTATCCCGATGTCGTTGCTCGCCTGGAAGGGATGATGAACCAGGCGCACGCTCCGCATCCCAACTGGCCAGTGCTGTAGCACGCACTTCAGTGCGTGACCGACCCTGTCCCAAAGGCACGAGGGAAGAACCAATCCGGCGCTTCTCTGGCAGCCACGCTCGCCCCGCGCGTGGGGCGAGCCGACGCTTGCTCTACGCTACTTCGTCAAGTTCTCGAACCAGGCGGGGCCACCCCATTTGCCGGTGACGATGATGTCGAGATCCTGGTCGGCATCCAAGTCCACCACGCGCATGGTCAGGCCCGATCCAATCCCTTCGTTGTAGGAGAGCGTATGCCGCTTCCAGGTGACCTCGCCCGTTCGATCCAATTCGTACCAGTAGACACCGGGCGGTTCATAAGCGCCGGGATCACCGCCATTGTGGGCCATGAATCGCTTGCCAGTGACCAGGTCCAGATCGCCGTCGGCGTCCAGATCCGCCAGCACGAGGCTGTGTGCCTGGCTCCAGCTGTTGTCGATCACGTGCTGTTTCCAGGTCGGATGGGGGCTGCCGGCGACCTGTTCATACCAGAAGATGCCGTAATCATGAGCGATACTCGTCACGATGTCATTCAGACCATCCGCGTTGACGTCGTAGACCAGAATCTGAGGGGTATGATCGGCTTTGCCGTCTTCTTTTCCGCCGACGGCCAGGGGATGCTCGATCCACTTGCCATGGCGCAGGTCCTCCGGCGCTTCATACCAGCCCGAGGGGCGCAGGATGTCGGGTCTGCCATCACCATTGACATCGCCCACACCGACTCCATGAGTGTGTTTTGTCTCGTCGCTGTCCACGACGTGTCGAATCAGGCCCTGTTTTCCGTCGTCTGTCTTTCCCACTTCAAACCACTCGGTGGCCAGAATCGCCGGAACGATCTCCGCTCTGCGTCCGTCGCCATCGAGGTCCCATAACTCGCCGCACTCGTAGTTGCCGTTCTTGTGAACAACCTGGACCGGCCACGGTGTGTTGCCCAGTGCCGGTTGGGACAGATCCCAGTTGTTGCGATACCATTCGATCTGTTGGCCAAACCAGGAGCAGGAGACGACATCCAGCAGTCCGTCGCCGTCGACATCGAGCGGTGCGTTCATGAAGTCCCAGTCGTAGCCTTTCCCTTCGTTGTTGATGTCGGTCTTAATTGAGCGGATTTTGATGGGGGTGAAGTCAGGTGCCAGATAGATGAAGTCGCCGGCCACGATGTCAAGTTTCTGATCGTTGTTGAAGTCTGCCGCGTCGCAAACCTCGCCGCGATAGCAGCCGACCCGATGCAGCTTGAAGGGCACTTTCGCCGGCTCGTCGCCCCAGGACGCTCCGAGGCTGGCAGCCCAGATACAGCAGGTGCAGAGGGCCGAGACGATCAGCCGGCGACGGGGACAGAAGATCAATGGGGAGTGGTTCATGTGAGGGTTCCTTGTGAAGAGTGTTCCTTGTGAGCAGTGTTCCTGAATCAGGGAGGGCAATTCCAAGGCCTGCCGCTTCTTAATGTGATATGACGAAATACCCAATGACGAAAGAAGTCCGCACGGTGCATCGTTGCGCCGACGGAGACTTGGATCGGATTCTCACGACAGGTTGACTCATTATGCGTCATTTCATTCGTCATTGGGTACTTCGTCATTCGTCATTCTCTGTCCGGCGTTCCCAGATGACTATTGCTTCTCGCTTTGCATGGCGCGGAACTGTTTCCAGGTGATGACTTTGATGCCTTCCTGTTCGATATACTTCGCCACGTCCGGATCGGAGAAGACGCGTCGATCTTCGTCGCGCTGACGGGAGCTGTTGGTAATTCCCTGCAACTCGGCATCGTCGTAGCCGCAGTGGATGATCAACTGAGAGACGCCCGGCTTGAGGTTGTGCAGTGCCTCCAGATAGGCTTCGCGGCGAGTCTTCCCTGGTTGCTCGCCATAGAACTGAGCCATCTGGTCGAGCACGGGAAGCTTGCGTTGGTCGAGCAGTTTCACCACGCCCTGTGCTGCCTGAGCCAGTCCGGGGTACTCTTCCATGACCTCCTGATCCAGCGTACGCAGGAAGAGCATGGGGAGATCGTATTCCAGGCCGAGTTTGACGTAGATCAACGCCAGATCTGCTCGTCCCATCACGCTTCCCATATGGGTGTCAATGTGGGTCACCGGAACGCCGAACTGTTTGGCACGTTCGATCTGGGCGCGTAATTCGATCTCCACCTCTTCGGCCTTGGCATGCTTGGCCACTTCGGCCGTGCTGCTCCACAGGTATCCATCCTGGTCCAGCAGGCTGGGCACTTGATCGCGCGACGCGACTGGTCCCCAGCGATATTTTTTCCACTCGCAAGTGAGTGTCAGGTGGACGCCAAAATCCCGCTCCGGATGATTCCTGGCGTACTCGGCAATCTCCACGAACCATGGACAGGGGACCATGATGCTGGCCGACGATACCACACCCTGCTCCATGGCATCAATGGTTCCGCGGTTGGCCGAGTGTGACATGCCTGCGTCATCCGAGTGGATGATCAAGTAACGCGGCGCCGGTGTCTCGTCTGCCAACGTCTGCGGAGCATTGACGAGGGCGAGCGAACTTGCCGCGATCGCGACGTACCACCATGGAGTTCTCATCCGGTTCTGGTCCTCGTGTGAAGTGTCTCTTGTGTGTCAGTCTGGTTGTGGGGAGCCCTGGGACTCGGGGCGAAACGCACCGGGCAACCGGCTTGGGACGCCCCTGGATCATACCATGCCGGGCGCCCACTCGTCTCGCCGCAGGTCGGGCATCCCGAGTGTCGGGACGCCGGGTAGATCCTGCTGGCGATGCTGGGCCGCACCGTTTGCGCCAGCGTCATGACCCGCAGGACCGCGACATACCACAGGCATTGGCAGGCGAATCGCCGCTGGCGGCCCCCGGGACGACGGGAGCGAGTGGTACAGTTTACCGTTGCAGGACGGGAATGGACAGCAGACCGGCCAGTTGCCGGTGATCCGCTCGGGACGACCGGCGACGCGGTTGGTGCCCGCTCCACCCTGGATAGAATAGAAGGATATGCGGCGTTTCTTCGGCTGGTACCTGTGCCTGGTCTTTCTCACCCTGCTTGGACGCTCCGTCGGCGCACAAGAGGCGTCGTTCCGCGCCCTCCTTTCACGCCTGGCTCCACAAGACCCTCAGGCCTCGCTGGGGAGCCTCAAAGCCCGGCCTGGATTTCGTGTCGAACTGGTGTGCAGTGAGCCACTGGTGAGCGATCCGATCGCCATCGATTGGGGGCCCGATGGACGACTGTGGGTGGTCGAAATGGGAGACTATCCGCAGGGGGGCGATCCCGCTGCCGACGCACAAGGACGTGTGCGATGGCTGGAAGATTCCGACCACGATGGCCGCTACGATCGATCGACCGTGTTCCTCGACAAGCTGAATTTCCCCACGGGAGTCATGGCCTGGAAACGAGGAATTCTGATCGCCTGTGCTCCCGACATCCTCTATGCGGAAGACAGCGATGGAGACGGGCGAGCGGATCGACAGGAAGTGTTGTTGCGAGGGTTCGTCGTGGCGAATCCGCAGCATCAAGTGAACTCGCTGTGCTGGGGATTGGATAACTGGATCTATGGGGCCAACGGCGACAACGGCGGCACCATCAGCTCGTTTGCAGGTGGCACGCCAGTCGACATTCATGCGCGGGATTTTCGCTTTGATCCGCAGTCGGGTGAGTTGCAGACGCAGACCGGCATGTCCCAATACGGTCGCTGTCGCGACGATTGGGGGAACTGGTTCGGAGGGAGGAATCTGCAGCCCATCTGGCATTGTGCTTTGGACGATCAGTACCTTCGGCGCAATTCTTTTCTGGTGCCTCCCGATCCCTGTGTTGACCTGCTGGAACCTCCCATCGCTCCGCCGGTCTACCCCATCAGTACGGCACTGCCACGATTCAATGAGTTGTGGACGATGAACCGCTTCACGGCCGCTTGTGGGATCTGCATCTACCGCGACGAACTGTTTGGGCCATCGTTCGAGTCGAGCGGCTTTGTATGTGAGCCGGCGTACAACCTCGTGCACCGCCTGCAGCTACGTCCCCACGGAGTGACCTTTCGTGGCGAGCGTGCGCCGGACGAACAGACGTCGGAGTTTCTGGCGTCGACCGATCACTGGTTTCGACCGGTCCAGGCCCGTACCGGACCCGACGGGGCGTTATGGGTCGTCGATATGTACCGGTTGATCATCGAGCATCCGGATTTCATTCCCCAGCAATGGCACGCCGAGCTGGATTTCCGGGCCGGGCGCGGCATGGGACGGATCTATCGCGTGTTGCCCGAGGGAGTCGACGCTCGTCCCTGGCAACCGCTGGACCAACTCTCCGTGGTCGAGTTGGCTTCGTTGCTCGACACTCCCAACGGTCCGTGCCGTGACATGATTCAGCAGCGATTGGTGCAGGCGGATGACCACACAGCGATTGTGCCGCTGCGTCGACTGCTTTGCGAATCGAGACGCGCCCAGATCCGAGTGAGTGCGCTGGCGACTCTGGACGGGCTGAACGCTATCGATGCGGCAACCTTGCAGGTGTCGCTGGCTGATTCGCATCCCGCCGTGCGCCGCCAGGCGATTCGTCTGGCGGAGCCGCTGCTCGACACCCAGCCCGCGTTGGCGTTGCAGGTCCTGCAGCGGCTGGACGATCCCGATCCGCAGGTTCGCCTGCAGCTGGCTTATGCGTTGGGAGAGTGGCACGATCGTCGAGCGGGCGACGCGTTGGCACGCCTGGCAGCACGCGACGCACAGGACCCGCTGCTGATCGCAGCCGTGATGAGTTCGGCAACTCACTACCCAGACCAGATGTTGCGCAGGCTGCTGGAATTGCCTTCGTTGAGCGCCGCTCAGGTGACGCTGGTCGAAAACCTGATGCGTCTGGTTTTCGAGGCGGAGCGGTTGGACGCGCTGGCCTTCGGAGTGCAGCACCTTGTCCGGCCGCGTGAGGATCGCTATGAAACATGGCAATATTCACTGCTGGCGGGGCTGGCCGACGCTGTCGAGTTTCGTGGTCGGTCGCTCCGCGATCTGCGCGATGAAGGTAATGACGACTTGACTCGGGCCATCGACCAGGCGGTTGGCCTGCTCGGTCAGGCATCTCGCGATGCGCTCGATCCCGAAATCGAACCAGTCCGACGTGTCGAAGCTCTACGATTGGTCGGCCGCGGCGTTAGTGGCGACGAGCCCACTGCTGAGCCGACGGTCGAGCAGTTGGCGCAGCTGCTGGTACCTCAGACTCCGGTAGCGGTCCAGCGCGGTGCGGTGGAAGCACTCGCGCGACGGGCGCCGGCCGACCTTGCTGCGATCCTGCTGGAGGGCTGGTCCCAGCTGGGACCTGACATTCGGCCTGTGGTGCTGGACATTCTGATGCAGGAGGAACCTTCGTCGCTGCTTCTGCTGGACTTGGTTGCCGCAGGAGATCTGTCGGCGAACGAACTGGGGGTGGCCAATCGCAGTCGGTTGATCCTCCACACGTCGTCGGGTGTTCGCGCTCGGGCGGCTGAAGTCTTTCGCCCTTCCACGCCGGCCGAGCGATTGGCGGCGATGGATCGCATTCGAACTCGCCTGGGAACTCCAGCGGACGTGGATCGAGGACGCGATGTGTTTCGCAAACACTGTGCGACCTGCCATCGGCTGGAAGAGGAGGGGACTGACATCGGTCCGAACCTGCTGGCACTGACCGATCGGTCCTCCGAGAACCTGCTGGTGTCGATCCTGGATCCCGATCGCGCGGTCGAACCGCGGTATGTTGAGTACTCCGCCGTGACGGAGCGTGGGCGGATCTTTTCCGGAATTATCGCCAGCGAAACGGGAAACAGCCTGACTCTGGTGGATGCTCAGGGATCGCAGCACACGCTGCTGCGCAGCGAACTGGTGGAACTAGTCAGTACCGGCAAGTCGCTGATGCCGGTCGGAGTGGAAGAGCTGATCGGGGATCCGCAGGATCTGCTCAACCTGATAGCATATCTGCAGTGGGTGCAGCCGGATCCGGCCGCGAAGCGGCCGGCGATTCCGGAAGAGCATAGAGCCTCGGCAGCAGAATCTCAGGGAGTTGGGGAATGAGCGAGAAGAAATACATGTTAGGTGGCTGGATTCCGCCCGTCACGCAGCTGCGCGACCCGGACTACTGCGAATTCGGCTGTCCGATCTGTCGTGCGGCGCGCGGCGGGAATCGCCTGGCGCGACTGGTGCAGCGAGTCGAACTGGTACTCACCCGCGGCGGGTGCAGCTGGGGACGGGCTCGTCAGCAGAAGTATGGCGTCGCGCCTCACGAGAACTCATCGCCTCAACAACACGACCAGTAACCTCAAACGCCCAGCGGCTCGCGACGATCGAGTCTATTCAGGCTGCCACAACGGAGGCAGACTCCGTTTCATGTACGTGGTCCTGTCGCGTCGCACGGATACCAGCAGGTGGGAGACAAAAAGATCGCGTGACAAGAAGATCGACCTCTGAACACATCTTCTTGTCACCTCATCTTTCTGTCCCTTTGGCCCTGGCCCAACACCACCGTTCTTCGAGAACTCACGGGTGATATACCATGGCACTAAGGAGTGTCACTGCTCTGATTGGATGGCTATTGTCACAGTTATCACTCAACGCTGACGACGAACTCCATTGGAACACGGCTGTCTGCTCTTACGGATCGTGACGCGGTTCGACGCCCAACAGATGTCGGACAAAGAAGTCGGCTCGGCGCCGTGAGCCATACTTGCTCTCGGCGATCCCGTGCCCACCGCCAGGCACCACCAGCATCTCGAAATCCTTGTCGGCCTTGATCAACGCGTTGACGACCTGCATGGTGGATGCCGGATCGACATTGCGGTCCAGTTCTCCCACGATCAACAGCAGTTTGCCCTGAAGCTTATGAGCATTGGTGACGTTCGACTGTTCGGCGTAATGCGGGCCGATCGGCCAGCCCATCCAGAGTTCATTCCACCAGATCTTGTCCATGCGGTTGTCATGGCATCCGCAGTCCGAGACGGCGACTTTGTAGAAATCGCCATGGTTCAGCACTCCCTGCGTGGAGCTTTGGCCACCGGCACTCCCTCCGAAGATGCCGACGCGAGTCAGGTCCATGTAGGGGTATTTTGCGGCCGCCGCCCGGATCCAGGCGATGCGGTCGGGAAAACCTGAATCGCCCAGATTGCGGCAACAGACGTCGTGGAACGCTTTCGAGCGGTCGGAGGTTCCCATTCCGTCCATCTGGACGACGATGAAACCCAGTTCGGCCAGCGCCTGGCAGCGGAAATAGGAGGCAAACGCTTTGGGTGTGAACGACGATTGTGGCCCGGCATAGATGTTCTCGATGATCGGGTACGACTTCTGCGCATCAAAATGGGTCGGTCGCCAGATCACTCCGTAAATATCCGTTGTGCCATCACGCCCCTTGGCGGCGAATCGCTCCGGGACTTGCCAGCCGGTGGCCACCAGGGCCGACATGTCGGCGCGTTCCAACTCGCATACCAGCGAGCCATCGGCAGCACGGCGCAGCTCAGCCACGGGAGGCATGTCCACACGCGAGTAGGTGTCGACCAGGTAGTCGCGATCGGGGGAGAATTCCACCGAGTGGGTACCGTTGCCGGCGGTCAGCAGGACGAGGCCGCTGCCATCGAAGTTCACACGGCCGTAGTGCACGTAGTAAGGATCTTGCTCGGGATAGATGCCGCCGGCCTGGAACCAGATCTGCCGACTCTCTTCGTCGACCCGGTCCACTCGCCGGACCACCCATTCCCCTCGCGTGATCTGATTCTTGACCGTCCCGGTGCGGGCATCGTAGAGGTAGAGGTGATTCCAGCCATCTCGTTCGGACATCCAGAGGATCTCGTCCGTCTTTTCGGCGAAATGCGCGAACTGTTTGCCGGCGTAGTCAATAAACGTATCGCTATGTTCGTCGATCAGTGTGCCAACCTCGCCGGTGTTCCCATCGACCACGATCACACGCAGCACCTGATGCCCGCGTTGATTGTAGATGAAGGTGAATCGCTGGGAGTCCGGCTGCCATCGCACTCGATCGATCTGCCAGGGATTGGGGAACAGAGCATCCTCCACGGAAATCTGCTTCTTGTCCGCCACGTGAAACAGACGAGGTTTGGTCAGCGGGATCTTATCGCCAGGTTTGAGGTAGTCGTACGAGTGGAGTTTGGGTTGCAGCTGATCGTCGGGAGAGGACTCAATGATATTGACCTTACGATCATCGCCGCGCTGGGTTTGCAGCGCTACCAATCGGGTCGAATCAGGTGACCAGTAGACCTGCGGTTCGTAGAAATGGTCGGCGCTGGCGTCGGTGGTCAGAGGAACCTCCTCCTGAGATGTCGTATCGCGCAGCACAAGCTGATAATCCTTGACCACCGCTTCCCACTTGCCGTCAGGGGAAACGTGATTGGGGCGATTGTCGTCTCTCCCCGGTCCCCGCCGTCCACGACGCCGTCGTTGTGGCGGTTCGGGCACGTCCGCTTCCTGCACTTCATAACTGGCGAGTGTGCAGGTCCAGCCCTTATCAAATGCTCGAAACGACATGGTCTCCGATGTGTCATTGAAGCTGAGCCAGTGCATGGGCAGGCGGACCCCTTCACACACCTGCCCGCTGGCCGCCGCCAGAGCTGTGGCCAATCGGTCATGATCGAAAGCAGGACTCTTCTGGCCCTGCGCCAGATCGACCGACACGAACTGGGATTGATTGTCAGGCAAGTTGAGCCGATACCAGAACCGCTTGCCGCCGGCATACCAACTGGGATCGACCGAGTTGCGGTCGACTTTGTCCCGGGTCAGTTGCTCTAAGTTCTCGGCACGCAGGTAGTCCTCTTTGGATCCTTGCGCGTGCGCGTGACCTGCGAAGCAGCAGAGTAGAAGAAGTACAAGCAGATGGCGGGCGAAGTGCACTGGCATGAGGGACGGCTTCTGGGGTGGTAAGGAGTAGGGGGCAGAACGGGGATGGAACGTACAGCGGTAGATGCCATGGTCATTGCGGCCTGCCGCCGCCCATAACGAAAGAAGACCGAGTGTCGAGCCGGAGGCAAGTTCCCTGGGTATGCTTTGGCAGGCCGGTTCGTCATTCGTCATTTCCCGCAGGTGTTTGCCGAATCGAGCATGGTCACTTCGGTGTGCGTTAAAGATGGCGAGCGAACGCGTCTTGTACGTGCTGCCACATGGCGGGGGTCAAGGCGTGACCGACATTCGGCTCAATGAAGTAACTGAAGTTCTCGGCGGCACCATGCTGCTGGTACGCGGTTTGGATGCGCGTCAGGCCCTCTCGCACCTGCTCGATCGGACTCCCTTCGTCCTGCTCGCCGAAATTCAGGTGCAGCGGACGCGGAGCGATCAGCGCAGCGACGTCGGGCGTATCGCCGAACTCGTAGAATCCGGGAATGAAGTTCGGAAAGCAATGCAGCAGATGATGACGGTGGATGGCCGAATAGGTCGGCAAGCAGCAGTTACCGACAAGGCACTTCAGTCGAGGCTCCCAGGGGCCGACCAGCCAGCAGTGAGTGGAGCCCATGGAATGGCCGTAGCAGCCGATCCGATCGGTTTGCACTTCCGCGCGCGATGCGAGCAGATCGATCGCTCGACGCATATCAAGGATGTTCTTCCAGGCCATGCACTTGCCCGCCACCACGTACCGCAGAAACTCAAACCGCTCAAAGTCGCCGTTCTTGAGCTGCGGATGCTGTCGCTCTTCAAAGCAGAGCGCGTCGGGGCAGAGTACGACATATCCTTCGCGGACCAGCGCCACAGCCGTGTGGTGCTGCGGATCGCCCGCCAGGCCCGCTGGTTCGCTCTTGCCCAGGTGCCATTGCCCGTTGTGCTGATGCCAGACGGCTATGGCTGGGGCTGGAGCATCGGCCGTTGCCCGGTCGGGGATCAACAGCAGTGCAGGAACCGGGTCATCCGGCTCCACTTCGTACGTGAGCGATTCGATGCGATAGCCATCCTTGCGAATGGTCTCCCGCAGGCGAGGTTGCAGCGGAGGGGATGTTGGCCATGCACCTCCCAGACAGGCGAGCAGTTTCTCGCGAAGCGTATGTTGTTCCATAAACGGTAATCCTGCAGATGAAGAGGCAGCCAATTCGGCGTCCGGCATGATCATGGCGGACAGCCCGGCAGCGGTGGTCGTTGCCAGAAACGTGCGACGGTCAAGTTCCATGGTGTCCCAACGGAATTCGGTGTGTGGAATGGATGTCCACCAGTTTAATCTGCGCACAGCCCCTTTGCCTCCTGATCCCGTGGCGTCTCCTGATCCCGTGGCGATGTCTGGAGGCGATGTGGCGGAGCTGAGTGAGTGTCGGTTGCGGGGAGTCTTGATGGGGCGACCGAAAGGCCGTCTCATCCTTCTGGGGGCTGGGAGTCTTGAGTGCCGATGCCCGATCCCGGACTCGCCGTGTGAGGAGCCTCAGGGCTGACTTGTACCGGCTCTCGACCCAGTCGGAGGCTGGAGAGGTTGAAACTGAGCACGCGCCGCAGGGGTAAACTGGTTCGTGGGCGCCCCTTCTGTGGTGAGGGGTGCGGCACAGAGCCGTTGAGTGGTGTGAAGTGGAATGCCGCTCGTGGGAGTTCCTCAGTTCGGAGATCAGGCGTGGAATTGGCGATCCGCACCGAGCATCTGACCAAGATCTATGGCGGTCGAGTGATTGCGGTCAACGACTTGACCTGGCAGGTACCGCGGGGATCGGTTTATGGGCTGCTAGGTCCCAACGGGGCTGGCAAGACCACCACCGTCCGATTGCTGCTGGGGTTGCAGCGTCCCACCGCAGGGACCGCTGAAGTGCTGGGAAATCGGTGCGGCCTGAATGCGATCGTCGTGCGGGCATCGATCGGGTACCTGCCGACCCATCCCTCGTTTCCCGAACATTTGCGGCCGGTCGAGTACCTGGACCTGCTCGGGCGGCTCCTTCGCCTGCCCCGCAATGTGCGTAAGCCTCGGCTCACTTCGCTGTTGCGAGCGGTGGGATTGTTGGGTGCGACCGATCAAAAGATCCACACCTTTTCCACGGGGATGCGGACTCGGCTGGGCATCGCCGCGTCGCTGTTGGCAGACCCGCCGCTATTGATCTGGGACGAACCGACTGCCGGACTCGATCCTGCGGCCCGGCGGTTTACGCTCGACCTCATCACGCAGCTGGCACGCACCCGCACCGTGGTGGTGGCCACTCACATCCTGAGCGACATCGATCAGATCTGTGACTACGTGGGGGTGATGCACGAAGGGCGCATGATCTACAGCGGCCCGATGCGGGAAATGAAACAGCGTCTGCGCCGCGATGATTTTACTTTGGAACTGGATGGGCCCCCGGAGAGTATTCACAGTGTGGTCAACCAGGCGAACGCCTTGCCCGGTGTGACAGCGCAGGTGCGCGACCAGCACACGTTGGTGGTGCAGGTGGCTAACGATCAGAATCGGGCCGGCGCCTTGGCGGAGGTGTTGAGACTGACGGCGGCAAGTGGGATTTCGCTGCAGAGTGTGGGATCAGGACAGAACGAGACAGAGTACGCCTACTTGCAGTTGCTCCAAGAGGATAGTGCACATGGATTCCGGCGATTTGAGTTCGAAAGCCCGCAGGTGGTGGATGCCGACGCTCGCCATCTTCACGTATGAATTGCGGGGACTGCTGGCAAGCTGGCTCGTACGCCTTTGGCTGGTGGCGACGGCCCTGCTGGCGTTCTTTACGGTGGCAGGTAATTGGAGCCAACAGGAAACGGCCACCTTGCTCGGTATGTTGTTGATGCCTTATCTGGTCTTTCCCTGGTTCCTCGTGGTGGTCGTTCTGGGCGTGAGTCCGATTACCGGTGCGCGGCTGGAGTCGCTGGCAGACGGCATCTTGAGCCGACCGGTAACCCGTTATGAATACCTGCTTGCCTCTTGGGGGGCGCGGGTCGCCGTTGTGCTGGCGGTGTTCCTGGCCGTGATGATTCCGGCGGTCGCCTGCGTGGCATTGGCCAAGCGACCGGTCGCCTCCGACAGCGTGACATTCTACGGAGTGGTCGCGTCGTTGGCGGTGGTGGCGCTGGTGCTCACGTTTCTGGTGACCCTGTCGTTTCTGGCGGGAACCGTGCTGCACCGGTCGTTTCTGGCGGTGGTTGTCCTGGTCTTCGTCTGGCTGCCAGCGAACATGGTGTTATACACCTACTCGCTGGAGGAGTTTTCGACGGCCAGTCTGGCTCAGGCGATGCCGACGCTGCTGCGAACCTCGTGGCGGCCCAGTGGAAATGGACCGGCAACGCAGCTTACTTCGGCCGAATCCAAAGCACTCGCCCGCCGGACGGACCAGTTTATCAGTATTCTGTCCGGCACCTCGCCGGCACCCGCGTCCGAAGAGAGCTTTTTCGACAAGGGGGACTATCGCGACATGGCTTTGTGGCGTGTGGCTCTGGGATACGGCATTCCCACCTGTGTGGCCTGGCTGTTATCGGCTGCTTTCTTCTGTTGGCGGGACCTGTGACGGATTGTGTACACCAAACACACCGGCGATGCCCGGTTTGGGCGATGCCCGGTTCATGGCAGTGGCTTGAACATTTCAAACTTCGAATCTGCGGAGGAGGCCTGATCATGTTTCGACGAGCAACCGTGGTATATTTCGTTTCGCTTTCGTTGGGGCTGGCTCTGCTCGCTCGAGCTGACGACACGCCCGCGCCGGCGACGTCGCTCGTACCAGACAACGCGATACTTGTGGCGCAGGTGACGAATCCCCAAGCTCTGATCGATCGCGTATTCGACGAGCAGGTGATTGCGTTCATCGAGAAGTTGCCTCCCTATCAGCAGGCGATGGCTCAGGCACAGACGCAGCAGGCGATCGGCCTGATACGCTTCTTCGAAAACAAATACGGCGCCAAGTTGCCGCAGTTGCTGGCCAAACTGGTGGGCGGCGGCATCACGTTGGCTGCCTGCCCGAACGATCAGGTGCTGGTGATCGTCGACTCGCAAGACGCCAAGATGCTGGAGGAAGTTCATGAGTTCTTCCGCACGATTGCCGTGGGGGATGCGGTCAAGGCAGGTGAGCCGAACCGAGTGAAATCGGCGGAGTATCGGGGGATTCAGGGTTGGTCGTTCAGTGCCAATGAGTCGCACGCGATTGTGGGGAGTCGGCTGATCCTGGCCAGCAAACCGGAGTTGCTCAAGAGTGCGCTCGACAGCAGTCTCGATGGGACGACCAGCAACCTGGGGACGTCCGCCAATTTTGCGGCCGCCCATCAGGCTGTCGGCTCAGACTCCGCCGTGCAGGTGTATGTGGATATGCGCGTGATCAAGCAGTTGCCTGGTTTCCAGCAGGGGCTGGAGCAGAACGAGAACCCGCTGGCTCGACTCCTGTTTGCTCCGTTGCTGGCCGGTGTCAGGGATGCGAACTGGCTGATCGCCGGCGTGCAGGTCGAGCCCGGAGACTTGCATATCGACCTGCATGCGGACCGAGGAGCTGGCGAGCCCAACGCGTTGAACAGTTTCGCCCTGCCGGCCAATCCGGAAGAAGGCGCGATGCCGAACTTCGTGGTCCCGCGGCAGATTGCCGCGTTGAGCTTCTATCGAGATCTGCACAAGTTTTATGCGTCGAAGGATGAACTGTTTCCGGAGCGTACATCGGGGCTGATCTTCTTCGAGAACATGATGGGGATCTTCTTCTCAGGCAAGGATCTGACGGAAGAAGTGTTGGCGCAGACGTTGCCCGATATGCGGCTGGTGGTGGCTGAGCAGCAATACGATGAGCGGACGGGGACTCCCGCCATGCAGCTTCCCGGCTTCGCCCTGGTGGTCCAGTTGCGCGATCCGGAGAAGTTCAATCTGGTGATGAAGGAGGCATGGCAGAAGGCCATCGGCCTGGTCAACTTCACCCGCGGCCAGAAAGCCATGCCGGGCCTGATCATCGACAGCGCTACGCACAACGGCACGACGTACACGAGTTCCTTCTTCTCGGTGGCCGAAGAACGCAACAAAGACGCCGCCGACATTCGGTTCAACTTCCAGCCAGCCCTGGCGATCCAGGGAGATCGGCTGATCATGAGCTCCAGCGACGCCTTGGCTCGCGATCTGATCGACGCGCTGCAGAAGGAGGCTCAGGAAGGTACGAAGCCTGCGGCTGGCAAGCACAGTCTGGCGATGCTGAAAGGTGCTCCGTTGACGTCGATTCTGATGGCCAATCGCGAGGCGATGGTGCGTCAGAACATGGTCGAGGACGGCAAGAGCCGAGAGGCTGCGGAGCAGGAGATTGCAGGGCTCTTGACCGCCCTGAGTTTCCTGGACGAAGTGCAGATCGAGGCAGGGCAGACGGCCGAACGCTCCGATCTGTCGATCACGATTGGCTATAAGCTGCCGTAAGTGGCTGATACCCGGCAAACACGGCGCGTCGCCCGCGCGCCGTGCGGGCTTGAATTTACGTCCTGGCAATGTGGGACCGTATTATTGGGAAGGCGAGAACAATGTTGGCCATACCACAGTCGCAAACTGAACGGGATTCAACCGGTCCATCGGTTCGAGCCGATTCATCAATCGAGGTCGATCCCCGATGGGCCTGGGCCGAATATCAACCGGATGAGAAGCGTCCGTGGAATGCGGTCCGGGCCGGGCATTTGTTGCGCCGCGCCACGTTCGGTGCTTCATGGGACGAACTGGAGCAGGCCGTGGCGGCAGGGCCTCGCCGTACCATCGACCAGCTCGTGCACTCGCCGGCCGATCTGGCTCAGTTTGAACAGACCATGAGCCAGGATGAAGAGGCCGTTGCTCGGGCCAGTGGCATCGACAGCCTGCGGGCCTGGTGGCTGCGCAGAATGATCCGGTCACCTCATCCGCTGCAGGAAAAGATGACCCTCTTCTGGCACAGCCACTTCGGGGTAAGCAATTCCCGCGTGAACGATTCGCAACTCATGCTGCAGCATGTGCAGATGCTCCGTCTGCACGCGCTCGGTTCGTATCGTGCGCTGCTCGAAGCGGCAGCCCAGGATCCGGCCGTGCTCATGAGCGTGGGAGCGGAACGGAGCCCCAAGTCACAGCCGAACGAGCAGTTCATTCGGCAGCTGATGGAGCAGTATAGCGTCGGTCCGGGGCATTATGGCGACGAGGACGTGCGGGAGGCGGCGCGCGCATTCACCGGCTGGGCCGTGCTGCGTGGTCAACTGCGATTCCTGGCACATGAGCATGATGCGGGGCCCAAAAAGGTGCTGGGCAAGCAAGGGGATTGGGAGGCGCAGGATATCGTTCGCATCGTGCTGGAGCAGCCGACGACGCCCCGTTTGCTGGCTCGCAAACTCTACCGCTACCTGGTTTCCGAGGCGGACGAGCCGAGCGATACGCTGCTGGAACCGCTGGCCGATATGCTGGCCCAACAGTATGACGTGGGAGTCGTCGTGGAGACGATCCTGCGGTCCAACCAGTTCTTTTCGGCGGCCGCCTATCGCCGGCGCGTCAAGAGCCCGGTCGAATTCGCTCTGGGGCTGGTACTGGCCGTGGCCGGCGATGCCCCCACGCAGTCCATGGGGAATGCTCTGGCCGCGCTGGGGCAGAACCTGTACAGCCCACCGACAACCGGAGGCTGGAGCGGTGGCCCGCGCTGGATCAATCCGGTCACCATGATCGCACGACAGAAACTGGCGCGAGCCATGTTGGCCGAGAAGGGAGCGTCTGACGGCGCTCTGGATCCGGCCGAAGCGGCGCGAGCCAAAGGTTGCTCCACGGCCCGCGAAGCGGCCGAGTGGTTACTGCGTCTTTACGTACAGGACGACCTGCCCGAGGCGGTCCGGACAGCGCTCCTGGCATCCGTTCCCGACGCGGCGCTCGCGTCGTCCCAGGATCGGGTGCGAGCTTTCGCCGTCGAAGTTGTGATGCTTCCGGAAGGTCAACTCAGCTGAGGCCTTGATGTGATGCGCTGCGCAGCGCCGGCTACTTGAAGGAGAAAAACATGTCCCAGTCACGTCGCGAATTTCTCAAGTCGATGCTTGGCACCGCGTCGTTCCTGTCGCTGGCACCCGCCGTGCCCGCGTTTCTGCAACGCGCTGCGTGGGCTTCTCCGCAGGACTCGTCGCGGGGCGACAGCATCCTGGTCGTGCTGCAGCTGTCCGGAGGCAACGACGGCTTGAACACGGTCGTGCCCTACGCGGATGATGCGTACGGCCGAAATCGTGACACGCTGCGGCTCGACGCACGCGATGTGATCACGCTGGACACGTATCTGGGACTCCATCCTCAGTTGACCAGTTTCAAACGGCTGTTGGACAGCAGTCAGCTGACGATCGTGCAAGGGGTGGGATACCCCAGGAGCGATCGGGATCACGACCGAGCGATGAATCAGTGGCACACCGCTCGTCCCGATGAACTCAACTGCCAGACCGGCTGGATCGGGCGTGCCGTGGATGCGCAGCAGGGTGGATCGTCATCGGTGCCCGCCGCCTTCGTGGGACCGATTGAGCAGCCCTTTGCGCTGCGTGCAGAACGCTCGGTCGTGCCGTCGGTGCGCGATCTGAGTGATCTGATACCTGCGGGTGGCTCGGCTCAGGCCTTTGGGGACCCGGCGGTAGTGGCCGCCGGTGCAACAACGCGCTCGGCAGGGGACAATCCACTGCTGGCGACGTTGCAGCAGGCGACGGTTACCGCGCAGCAGATGGGGGCGAAGGTGGAGACGGTTTTGAGTGAGGGAAAGTCGACGGCCGAGTATCCCTCGTTCACTTTGGCCGGTCAGCTCCAAATGGTCGCTCAGCTGATCCGAGCCGAACTGGGAGTTCGGATCTTCCTGGTGGAGTTGGGGGGCGGGGGAATCGGTGGGTTTGACAATCATGCCAATCAGCGGGACAACCATGCGGCGCTGTTGCGCGAGCTGTCGGAGTCCATCGCCGCCTTCTGCGGCGATCTCGAGCGTCAGAATCTGCTCTCCCGCGTGTTGCTGATGACCTTTTCCGAGTTCGGACGCACGGTGACCGAGAATGGTCGACGTGGGACGGACCATGGCGCGGCCGCTCCCGTCTTTCTGGCCGGAGGGGGCCTGCGCGGTGGGATCTTGGGAGACCATCCCAGTCTGACCGATCTGGAGCAGGATGCGCTGAAATTCCACATCGATTATCGCCGTGTCTACTCTACGGTGCTTGGGCAGTGGCTGGGCTATGACGCCGATGCGATCCTCGGTGCTCGCTACGAGACGCTCGACATTGTGTAGCGCGGTGTAGCGCGAGCTTCAGCTCGCGACTGCGCTGCCGCCGACGTGGCTATCGGCGCAGCCGTCTCGCGAATGGCTGGCTTTGTGGGCAGGGCGGTCACGCACTGAAGTGCGTGCTACGTGCTACGGCTGAAGTGGCATTGACGAGCTGGGTGCGAAACGCAATAACTTCAGTCGAATAGTCTCCCTGAGTTCGCCATTTCCCATCGTGCTGTCCTGTTCATTCTTGAACGCGCGTGAGAAATGGGTCATGACGCGCCCGGCCGAAGTGCGGCCACTGTGCGATCTGGGGAGATGCGGTGTACGACGGGAGATGTCTGGGGAGTCGTCGGTCGCCGCGATCTGGGAAGGGGACGACCGATTCTGTCGTGCGCAGCGGTGTCGTCCGTTCCTTGGGTGCTCTTTCCGACAGTGACCGCTGCGACTCCTGAGCTCTGCCAGGTGTCGTTCGCGTTGGTGGGGAGTTACTACGGCCATGTTTCCGCAAGTTGATTCGATTCCACTGCCCGCTCCAATCTGGCTGTTCAAGTTGTTGGAGGTGGTGACGATTTCGCTGCACTTCGTCGCCCTGCAGCTGTTGGTGGGGTGGCTGCTGGCGAGCGTCTTCTGGGTGGTTCACGGACGACGCAGTGGTAATCGGCGGCTGATTCAAGCAGCTGGTGTGGTGTCGTCGAGGCTGCCGATCCTGATGGTCTATGTGATCAACTTCGGCATTCCTCCCTTGCTGTTCGCCCAGGTGCTTTACGGTCGAGCGATCTATACCAGCAGCGTCCTGATGGGAGCGGTGTGGCTGTCGGTAATCGGGCTGCTGATGCTCATTTACAGTCTGCTCTACATCATGGCAGGGCGTGCCAGGAAGGGAGCGAGCTGGGGTTGGATCGGCCTGATGGGTTTGGCTCTGGTTGGCCTGGTTGCTCTGATCTACAGCTCGAACATGACGTTGATGATCCGGCCTCAGGTCTGGGTCGAGATGTACCGCAGCGACGCGCTCGGGATGCGCCTCAACGGTTCCGACCCGACGATGTGGCCCCGGTGGCTCTTCATGCTGGCCGGCGGCGTGGGGATGGGAGGAGTGGGATTGGCTTGGTTGGGGCTGCTTCCGTCTCTGGACAGCGACACCAAGGAGTTTCTCCGTGGCTGGGGCATGCGCCAGGTGACAGTTGGAACAATACTGCAGATCGTCTGTGGTCTCTGGGTACTGCTGGCTCAGCCGTCGGAAGTCAAGTCGGCCTGGGGCTCCCATGGGTTCTACATGTTCGGCCTGATCGCCTGGCTGCTGCTGGCCGTGGCAGTTGTTGCCGTGGCGACCGTCGCTCAGCGGAATCGCGATCCTCGCCTCTGGCTCTGGCCGTCGGTCCTGGGAGGTCTGGTGTTTCTGAGCGTGCTGACTATGGCGGCAGTGCGGGGCGGGATCCGGGACATCACCTTGCTGGCTCATGGGATGAACATCTGGGATCGCCAGGTCCACTGCAACTGGCTTGTGACTGGAGCGTTCGTATTGTTGTTTGTTCTCGGTCTGGGCGTTGTCGCCTGGCTGGTGACAGTCGTGGCACGTGCCAAGAGGGTGGAAGAGCGTTATGTCTGACGCGCATGACGAGCGTGGTGAACGGGCGTCGGCCGCGGAGCCGCCAGCGAGTGTGACGCGGCGTACGGTGGTCGGTGCCACGGTGGGACTGTTTGGCGCGGGGTACACCGGTGCGATCGGGTATCCGATCTACTGTTACTTGAATACGCCGGTGGCACGTGCCGAAGAGGCGGCCAAGGTGACGCAGGTATCTCCCGCCGGAGGTCGACAGCTGCCTCCCGGCGCGGGAATGGGATTCATGTTCGGCACGAGACCGGCGGTGCTGATCCATCATCCCGACGGCACGTGGTCGGCCTTCGATGCGATCTGCACGCACCTGGGATGCACGGTCAAGTACGAACCCGATAAGGACCGGATCTTCTGTGCATGTCACCTGGGTACCTACAACGCACGCACCGGGGAGCCGACTTCCGGACCTCCCCCGCGCGCCCTGACACAATATCACGTGGAGGTCAAAGATGACGAGGTCATCGTCTCCCGCAGTTGAGCGATCATGGCGATCGCGGCTCTGGGACTTCTGTGATGAACGACTCGGGCTGGCCGAACTGCTCGAGCTGTCACGCCACAAGATGGTTCCACAGCACGCGCATTCGTTCTGGTATTACCTGGGGGGCATCTCGCTCTTCTTCTTCGCCATCCAGGTTCTGACCGGGATGCTGTTACTGGTCTATTTTCAGCCGGGCCCGAGTGCCTACGAATCGGTACGCCGCATTACCTATGACATCGATTTCGGCTGGCTGATCCGGTCGGCCCATTCCTGGTCGGCCAACTTGATGGTGCTGGCGCTGCTGGCCCATATGTTCTCGGTCGCCCTGATGAAAGCCTATCGGAAGCCTCGTGAGTTTGGCTGGTGGACCGGACTGGGGCTGTTGGGACTGACGATGACGTTCGGCTTCAGCGGGTACCTGCTGCCGATGGACGAACTGGCGTTCTTCGCCACCAAGGTGGGACTGGAGATTCCGGCGTCGGTTCCCCTCGTCGGCCCGCTGCTGGCGGGACTGATTCGTGGCGGACCGAATGTCGATGCCAACACCATTCAGCGTTTCTTCACCCTGCACGTCGTGGTGTTGCCCGTGCTGTTCGTGCTCGGCCTGACGCTCCACCTGTATCTGGTGCAACGGCATGGAAACGCCGTGCCGCCAGGCGAAGAGGCGAAGCCGGACTCGACGCGCCGTTACATCAAGTTCTTTCCCGACTTCTTCGTGAAAGATCTGGCCATGTGGCTCATCGCCCTCAACCTCCTGGGGTTGCTCGTGTGCCTGTTTCCATGGCAGCTGGGCACTCAGGCCGACCCGGCGGCCGCAGCGCCCGACGGGGTCCATCCGGAATGGTATTTCATGGCCCCGTTTCAGCTGCTGAAAGTGCTCGGCAGCTGGCTGCCGGGTGCCGTGGGCGAGCTGGCCGGCATGCTGATCTTCGCCGTCGGCGGAATCGTGTGGGGCATCCTGCCGCTGATCGATCGATCCTCAGATCATCCGCGCGCAGCTCGATTCGGGACCTGGTTTACTTGGGGGACAATTGCCTTCGTGGCCGGGTTGACTGCGTGGGGGTATCTGGCACTCTAGCCGCCTGCTGCCAGCAGCACGCGGCCGGTCCGGGGGAATCGACCTTAGTGGGTAACGTGACTGTGCAAGGACCTGTGTGATGAACTATCCGGCCTGGGATGTACCTGTCATCGGAAGCGGTTTGGTCATTGCGGCGATTGCCATCTTTCACGTGATGATCTCTCACTTCGCCGTGGGAGGCGGACTCTTTCTCCCCATGGCCGAGCGGTATGCGCTGAAGTCGGGGCGACGCGATTGGCTTGAGTTCCTGCCGCGCTACTCCAAGTTCTTCCTGATACTGACCGGCGTGTTTGGAGCGGTGTCGGGAGTCGGCATCTGGTTTTCGATCGGTCTGGCGTCGCCGGAAGGAACCAGCTCACTGATCCATAATTTCGTCTTCGGCTGGGCCATCGAGTGGGTCTTTTTTCTCGTCGAACTGACCACGGCAGCTGTCTATTACTACACGTGGGGACGAATTCCCGATAAGCTGCATCTGCAGGTTGGCTGGCTCTATGCCGGTGCGTCATTTGCCACGCTGGTGATCATCAACGGCATCTTGACGTTCATGCTCACGCCGGGCCAGTCGTGGCTGGACGTGGCTGGTACCGGCGAGGAACCAACACGCTTCTTCGCCGCCTTCTTCAATCCGACCTACTTCCCCAGCCTGGCTCTGCGCACGTTGTCGTGCATCGCGCTGGCCGGCGTCTGGGCGCTGGTCGTTGGCAGTCGGATTGACGCTCAGCAGCATCCGCAGTTGAAAACCGACTGGATCCGTTGGACAACCTGGTGGCTCGTGCCAGGCTTTGTCCTGATGCCGTTGTGCCTGTTCTGGTATATCAAGATGGTGCCTGGCAGCCAACTGGAACTGATCCAGTTGGGGATCTCCACCATCGGCACCGGGACGTTCACACAAGTCACCCGCACGTTGCTCGTCTCGGTGATGGCCTCGGCGACGATTCTGGCCGTCGTCTATCTGGCTGCCTATCGCAAGCCCGTCGACTTCCAGATCGGATACGCACTGGCCATTCTGCTGCTGGGGGTGGCCGCGACCGGGTCGGCCGAGATGTCTCGCGAACTGCTACGCAAGCCCTATGTGGTCGTCGACTATATGTACTCCAACGGAGTGCGCCAGGTAGCGACTGGAACCCAGGAGCCCCGTCAGGAGTTGGAACGGTTCAATACGGCCGGGTACCTGGCTGACACCATTTGGGCAACTCCTGACGAAAAATCCTTGTGGACGGAGGGCCCCAGGACCGCGCCGCCGGATTCGGCGAGCCCTGCGGAAAACGCCGTTCTGGCGCAAGGCGAGCTGATGTTTCGCGGCCAGTGCTTGGCCTGCCACACTCGCGACGGATATCGGGGAATGCAGCGACTGTTGCACGAGCGGAACGAGCAGGCGATCCGCAATATCTTGACAATGCTCCATACTCCTCAAGAGGACTCTCCCTACCGCGCTTTCATGCCACCTTTGGCAGGCACGGGCCTGGAAATTGACGCGCTCTGCGCCTATCTGGACCAGTTGGCCCATCCTCCCGTCGCTCCGGCTGACTAGGTCAATCTGGCTGCCAACCGCCCGTTGTGGTGCCCCTCCGCCGGTGACAGATCTCACCTCGATCCTCGCGGCCGCGCTCTTGTTCTGGCGAAATCTGCTGGGAAACAGCGGCTATCTGACTTGCTGTCGCCACCTGAACGGGTGGTTAAGAGCGGTCATTTCATAAAATGCATGGAAAATATGGCAGATTTTTGCGTGTCAGGTATAGAAGGGCAGTGGGCAACTAATTAACGTAGCAATTGTGCCCACTTTCGGGGTGGAACGCCCGCGAGTTGTTGTAAGTAGTCGTGTGTGCCCGTGCCTAGGAACAGGATCAGGCGGGCGTACGGAACTTTGTAGAGAAGAGGAGTTACTGCACCTATGCGAAGTATCTTGAAAATTGCCAGCTGCATCATGGCTTTTGCCCTGCTGGCCCCGGCCGCTCAGGCCGACGTGGTTTCGGATTTCTGGCAGGGGGTTTTCGATGCCGGGTACGGCTACGGGGACCAGATCCGAGTCGTCTTTGTGTCATCGCCGGTCGTTGATGCAAAGCACCAGGCGTATTCGTACTACGACAATTTCGGTGACGGTCTCGCGAGTACCGGGATTGTTACATCCTCGTTCGGCTTGAACGCGGATGAATGGAAGCCATTGGTCACGACCTACAATGAGCAAGCTTCGGCGCCTGTCAAGACCTGGATTAACCAGTACAAGATCCCCGTCTTCAACACGAAAGGGGAACTGATTGCGGAGAGTGCAGACGATATGCTGGCCACGACCGTGAATGGTCCGGTGACATTGCTCAACAGCATTCGGTACGACGAGAGCGGTGACAATCAAGCTCCGGACCTCAACAATCAGGCTGGCTTTGTCGGCGTTTGGACCGGTACGAACAGTATGGGTGAGGCACGCAGCTATACCAGCTTCGGCAACCAGTATGATCTGACGGTTGGCAGTCTTAGCAGTAACCAAGGTCAGATTCAGGGCGGCTATACTGCCTATGGCAATGGCAACTCGTCGGATGGTAATTGGGTGGATTACGGTGTGCTCCCCCAGTCGGTGTTCGTGCTGTTCGGGTCTGAAGGGGTTTCTCGACAATCGATTTACGTCATGAGCGGTGCGATCACAGTTCCCGAGCCGGCGACGGTGGTGATGTGGCTGGGATTGGGCTGCATCGGCGGGGTGGTGTTCTGGCGGAAGCGTCGTCAGAGCAGCTAGAGCAACGACACTCCAGCAAACGCACTACTTGCACAATTCACCAAGGCGCGTGTCGATCCCTTCGACACGCGTCTGTTTTCATGCGCGTCGCGCGCCGTATCACGCACGTAGCACGCACTTCAGTGCGTGACTTGCCCTGCCCTCCAACATTCCTGCGGCCAAGCGATTCACGGCGCGGATCCGCTCGCACGAGATGTCTCAGTTCGATCAGCAGAGTCGTCTCTCACGGAGTCACAGAGACACGGAGCGTGACGAGAACTAGAGCGAGATGATCGGTGTGAATGGCGTGCCTATCAACGATGGAGTCACTCCCGTCTTTCCCGATGAGTTCCGACGCCTGCTCCGTGTCTCCGTGAGGTGGCAATGATTGATCGTGAGCGATGTGCGCGGACGGCTTATCGCGACTGCACTGCCGGCACTCCCATCGAGCTGGGATTGTGCTCGAGAGGGGGATTCTCAAGCGGCGTGGATGAACGACCGGTTTCCTGATTAGAATAGGGGCCTGTGCCGGTTCGGGCTTCAGGCTCGCGCCAGGCCCCTGCGAACGGTTTTGTCACGGGTCAGGTTCGGGGATACTTCAGGTCACGCACTGAAGTGCGTGCTACGTGTGTGTCACGTGCGTGCTACGTGCTATGACGAGGGAGAGAAACAGTGGTAACAGAGCGGATCAGGAACCGGATGGCGCTGGTTTGTGGCGTAATGTTCTGCGTGGCATGTTCCGCGACGGGGCCTCGACTGGCGCGAGCCGACGACGCGAACACCCAGTCCAATCCCTTGCTGACAGCTCATCCGATCGTGTTCGTCGTCCGGTCGCAGTATTTGCCCGACCACCACAATACGGAGACGATGTTCCAGACCGGGGAGATCAACACGCACAGCTTTCGCGGTGGCAGCGCGATCCGGACGATCGATTTCGCTCGGGGCGGTGAAATCCAGACACTCCTGGAAGTGCCGCAGGGGGTGGCTCGTGATATCGAGGTTAGTTTTGACGGCCGTCGGCTCCTGTTTTCGATGCGGCGGGATGCGGCGGATGACTACCACATTTACGAAATGAACGCGGACGGTTCGGGCCTGCGACAGCTTACCTTCGGCCGTGGCATTACCGACATTGATCCGATCTATTTACCCGACGGCCGCATCCTGTTCAGTTCCACGCGCGAGCCGAAGTACTGCATGTGCAATCGGCACATCATGTGCAATCTGTACACCATGGAGGCCGATGGGGCGAACATCCAGCAGATCGGGCACAGCACGTTGTTTGAAGGTCACCCTTCGCTTCTGCCGGATGGGCGTGTGCTGTACGATCGCTGGGAGTATGTCGATCGGAACTTCGGCGATGCGCAAGGTGCGTGGGTCTGCAATCCGGACGGTACGAACCACGCCATTTACTGGGGCAACAACACGAACTCACCCGGCGCGCTGCTGGATAATCGTGCGATTCCTGACAGCGAATGGTTCATTTGTACCTTTTCCTCGTGTCACGATCGGCCCTGGGGTGCGATCGCGATTGTCGATCGACGGCTGGGCCTGGACGGCCGGGAGCCGGTCGTGCGCACGTGGCCGGCCAGTGCCGTTGATCTGGTGGGGCAGGGGAACTACGACACGTTTACCGGCGTGCAGCCCAAGTACGAAGATCCTTACCCGCTCTCCAGCGACACGTTTCTCTGTTCGCGCGCGGTCGGCAACGGGGAGCAGATGGGCATCTTCCTGCTCGATCTCGCGGGGCAGGAGACCTTGCTGCATAGTGAGATGCCTGGCTGTTTCGATCCGATGCCCTTGGCGCCGCGTGTGGTACCGCCGGCGATTCCAGCGCGCGTCGACCTGGCTCAGCAAGTCGGCTATTGCTACGTGGCGGATGTCTATGTGGGGACGGGGATGGAGTCGATTGAGCGGGGCACGGTCAAGTCGCTGCGGGTGGTGGAGTCGCCGGAGAAGCGGTTCTGGACGCACCCGGCCTGGGATGGTGGCACTGGCCAGCAGGCGCCCGGGATGGCCTGGGATGATTTCAACAACAAGCGAATTCTCGGGACGGTGCCGGTGAGCGACGATGGGAGCGTCTATTTCGCCCTGCCGGCCGACCGGTTCGTCTATTTCCAACTGCTCGACGAACGGGGCATGATGGTTCAGTCGATGCGCAGTGGTACGATCGTGCGGCCGGGCGAGACGGTTGGATGTGTGGGGTGCCACGAGCAACGTCGCAGTTCGGTACCACTGGCCAGTCAGCCTGGAGCGATGCAGCGGACTGCTCTGGCATTAACTCCGTGGTACGGCGCGGAGCGGAACTTCAGTTATCTGGCCGAAGTACAGCCGGTATTTGATCTGCACTGTGTCAAGTGTCACGATTATGGTCAGCAGGCCGGCCAGAAGCTGAACCTGGCCGGCGATCTGAATTTGCCGTTCAACGTGTCCTATGCCGAACTGCGGGGAAAACGACACGTGCAGGTCCCCGGCGCCGGTCCGTACCAGACGCTGATGCCCAAGTCCTGGGGTTCGCACGCCAGTCCCCTGGTCCAAGTGCTGTTGCAGGGGCATGGCGATCCGACCATTGACAGTCAGGTGCAGTTGGACGCGGAGGGTTTTGACCGGATTGTCTCCTGGATCGACATCAACGCTCCGTATTACCCGGAGTATGCGAGTGCTTATGGCGGCAATCGTTTTGGTCGGTCGCCACTGGATGACGGCGAATTGAAGGCGATCGAGCAACTTACCGGCTCGTCGGACGTGAATTTCACTCGGCCCGAACTGAGTCCCTGCCTGGCCAAGTACTCGGACCCAGCCGATCCTGCCCGACTCGAAGCGCTGCGGATCATCCAGCTGGGCAAGACACGATTGGCCGAGCGACCGCGAGCGGACATGCCTGGCTTCCGGTTGGTGGCTCCCAATGAAATCGCTCAGCAGGCGAAGTATGACAGGTTGCAGCAGGCAGAGACGCAGTCGCGTCAGGCGTTGATCCAGGGGAAGAAGCACTTCGATGCTCCCCCGACACAATAGGCTTCAGCTCCGTTAATATTCTCGGGAAGACTAGCTTCCATGGTTGGAGCTTTCGTCGTCCGATGGTGGGCGGACGGATTCCCACGCTCTGCGCGAGCGTGGCTACATCTGCGCGAGCGTGGCTACATCTGCGCGAGCGTGGCTACATCTGCGCGAGCGTGGCTACATCTGCGCGAGGGTTGCTACATCTGCGCGAGGGTTGCTCCGGCAGCCTCGTCTATTCTGACAGGTCGAACGTCACGAGCAGATCGGTGTTCGTCACTTCGACCGATCGTATCTGACGGACCTGATCGCAAGTCATGACCACGCGGCAGGTCGCGCCCGTGGGCAGGACGGCGGAGAGATGGTCGTTGCCGTCAAATCGCTCGTCTTTCGTGGTGCCGGAAAAGATCGCTTTCTGGTCGGAGTCGCTCACCTCAATCTGTGCTGCGACGCGCTGGCCGCCGGCACGATCGAGCACTTGAAACATGACGATCGCGTATCCCTCGGGCACCGAGGATGCCCGCTGCGTGTAACGGTCGGTGACATTGACGGCCGGCACACTCCGGTTGTCTCGATCCCAGACGAGTGGAAAAGCGAGCGGAGTCTTCTGGAAGCTGGTCGCGTAGATGGCGTGTCGCGGATCATCGCGCAGCGCTTTGCTGGCTCGCTCGATGAACCACGCCTGATCCAAGGCCTCCCCGCTCGGTTCGGCTGCGCCGGTGAAGTGCCAGCCATCGTCCCAGATTTCCACCCACGAGTGGTTGCCGCTGCGGTCGGACCAGAGGGGTGTGCCGACCAGTCGAGCCGGTACTCCGACCGCTCGGCAGGCGTCGATCAGCAGCACCGACAGTCCGGTGCAGGATGCCACGTGTGCGGTCATTGATTCGTAGGGACTCTGATTGGCTTTGGGGCGTTCCCGGGAGTACCGTACGTCAACCAGGGCGAAGATCTTCTGATTCAGCATCGCTGCCGCCTCTGCCGGCGTCTGGGCGTTCTGGACCAGAGGTTTGAATCGCTCGTAGAAATCCTTGCGCCACGCATCCCGCCGCTCATCGATGCTCGCATACGGGAGAATATTGTTGAGGAAGATCTCGGATGGAACCTGCGATTTCCAGGGCGCTTCTTCATAAGCGCGGCAGGCATACTGCACATGTTCCAGCAGGAATTCGGCGGTCAGATTGCGCAAGTCGTCCGGAGGCATATGGACAATCAGAAACTCCATCGCCGCCCGTTCGCCTGGCGCAGCTTCTTCGAGCGCCTGTACGAGTTGTGGGCGGTTCGTCTCTGCACGACCTAACGCCGATTCCAGACTCGAGTCGGCGGCGTGCAGCGGCGGACCGATCGCCCAGCAGAACCAGACGGCCACTGAGCAGATCGCTCCCTGAACAAGGGCTCTGCTCTCGATCGATCGGACTGCGGGTCGATCTGCGGAAGTGCTGGGGAGCGTGAGCGTGTCGAGCCGGTACTTGGGCTGTGGAAGGTCCAGCTTGGGGCAGGACATGACATGTCCGCGACGTCGATCGCCGCGGCAGCTGAACCGCAGAATATCGAACAAGGAATGTCCAATTACCAAGTGGAAGAGCCACGTTCTGCAGCCCAAACCTATCGCTCGACCATTGCGCACGCTTGGCTCCCCTTTTCTTGGAATATTCTGCGGTCGTCGCTGGGATTCCGCGCATCTCGTGTTGTGTCGGCACTTGGAGGGTCCTGATAGCGAACTGAAGTCCGCTCTACCACTGCTCATCGTATTTCGTCCAGAGCAGGTCCCCCAGATTCCAGTAAGCGTTGGTCGCTTCCTCGCAAGCCCGGGCGGTGACATCCGTCAGGAATGCTCGTCCCTTGGCAGGGTCTTCCTGCAGCAGCTTGCAGGCGTCATCGGAAATCCCCTGCTGGGCGGCCAGGTATTTTTCCTGGAGAGGGTTTCGCACCGCAGCCACATCGTTGCGCATGTCTCCCCAGCGGTGCGCCGCCAGTGTCGAGGCTCGGTTGAAAGCCCACCAGGCGCTGCGGCGGCTGAAACCGGTGGTACGACCGTCGGTCTGGAAGTCACGGGGCAGGTCGGTTACCCCCGCATAGATCGGGACGTAGGTGGTCATTGCCGGATTGCTGTATCCAAACCAGACAAGTCCACCCACAGCGTCGGGGAGTGAGGCACGCGACTGAGTGACGGTGGCATACATGCAATACCAGCGTGCCAGATGACGTTCACCCAGTTCTCCCCAGCCGCCATTGATTTTCAGCATTTTGTTCATGTCGTATGGCATGAACGGATTAGCCAGCGGGCTTTTCACAGTCTTGCCATGCTCATCGGTGACGGTCAGGTTCTTGGTCACATCGAACTCGGTCCCTTCATAGGTGTCGCGAAACAGCTCCATGATCTTCTCGGGGCTGACTGGTTGGTCTGGTTTGACCGAGAACGGAAAGACGTTGGCGTGAGGATTCAGTTGCAGGGAAGGGGCCAGCAGCGAAAGGACTCGCCATTCCCGTCGGGTCGCGGCAACTCCGTAACGACCGTCCGGATTATACGCCTCGTAGAACCGGAACGGTTCGCCGCTCTGAGGATCCCAATATCCATGGGCGGCAGCAACTTCCATCACGTTTGCCGAAGCCATGAAGTAGTCGGGCCTGGTCAGGTCGATGGTTCCAATGCGCGCCGCATTGGCGACAACACAGACATGGTCGTCGGGAACGCGCTGGGCGGCCCATACCGCTCCTACCTGATCCTTGCCCGGACCGACGATCTCCAACACCCACACCTCCTGCGGATCAGCAATCGTCAGTGCCTCGCCGATGTCGCACCAGCCGTATTGCTGGAGCAGCTGCCCTGCCAGCGCGATGGCCTCTCGAGCGGTGGCGGCCCGTTCGAGCATCAGACGGGTCAGCGTTTCACAATCGATCAGTCCCTTGTCGCTGCACAACTCCTCCCGACCCTCAAACGTCGATTCACCGATCGCCAGCTGCCGCTCGTTCATGCAGGCATAGGCCGGCGCCAGGTAGCCGTAGGTCTTCTCTACCTGCGGAATATGCCCGGTGCTCTGGCGGCCGTATCGCGACATGGGCCCCGTATCGTCATCCTGCCGTTTGGAGAGCGCTCGCTGTGAACCGGGTGCGTGGTTCTGGGGTGGTACGACGACAATGTCGGAACCAGTTCGATGGCTGTCGCAGGTATGGGACGTCATGACGGAACCGTCCGTCGACGCCAGGCGGCCGACCATGATGGACGTGCAGGCTGCGGCGTGGGGGGCATTCAGGGCGAGCCAGGCGGTCACCGACAACATGAGGGGCAGAGTCTTCGCGTGTTGCATGTCGATCGATCGCTCCTGCAGGAATAAGCTAATTCATGGCGAAATCTTGCCAGTTGATTCTATCATAGCATGAACAACTCTTCTCCGTTTGTCCGGTGCGGGGCCGAGCTGGAAATGACCCTTTCGTCACAATTCGCCGGGTCCTGCTGTGGACGAAACGCGGGGGCCGGTTCGCCACCGGCCGGGCGACTCGGTCCGAATTGGGAGTGCGTGCTTGCACACTAATGGGTGGAGGCTCATAATCGAACCGTGTACAGGCCAGGGGCTCAGGGCAGGAACAAGCAAATCTCTCGGCGACGCCCCATACCTGTATCCGCTCATCAGTTCGGCCGATTGACCCAGGGCATGGTTCTCGTGACTCAAGGGGGTGACATGGTGCGTCAGGTCTTTCTTGCATGCTGGCTGTTGCTGGTTCTGGCCGCTTCCTCGGTGCACGCCGACATCGTTCTCTACAGTGAGCCGCATACCGGGCTGGTGTTCTTGTTGCAGGGAACCGTGTCGACCAATCCCGGGCGGACGGTCACGTTTCGCCACCCCAAGTTCGGCAACCTGTATCTGGCGCTGCAGGACGTGCAGAAGTTCGAGCTCCCTTCCACCAGGTCGCTGGCTCAGACGCGACTCAATAAGGCCGTCAAGGCAAACAGTGTGGAAGCCTGCCTTGATGCGGCGCGCTGGGCATTGCACAACGGACAGCTGGACGTCTTCTACGATGCGGCGTCGGCAGCCTGGAAGATCAACAAGGACGATCCGACCGTGCAACGATTGGCTGCGATGAACCGCCAAATCAACACGCCGCTTGCGGAGTCCAAGACACTCGAAGAGGAAATGCTGAAGTTCGTCGACGGCGTCTCCAAAATGAAATTCCTGCCCAGCGATCACTTTCTGCTGCTGCATGATACGCCGGACGTGAAGGGAAAACTGAAGAAGTCGCGTGCCGAAGAGCGACTCGAGCTCTTGGAGACCGTCTACAAGAGCTACTTGCTGAAGTTCAGTCTGGAGGGATTCGATCTGGAGGTTCCTGCTCAGCGGCTGAAGGTGGTACTGTTTGCCGATAAAGATGACTACCTGAGCTTTGTCGAGCGATTGGGGCCTGATCTGTCCAAAGCCTCGGGGTTTTATCACCGCAAAGACAATATTTCCGTGTTCTATGATCAAGGGACCGATGAGAGCTTTGAAGCTCTGTATGCGTTGAACAAGGATTTGCAGCGAGAAAAGGAACGGCTGAAGAAAGATCGGTCGCCCGGCACACGGGAAGTCGTGCGTCTGGCTGACACCATTCAACTGTTGACGGAAGTTTCTCGTGAAAACTCCGACATCGAAGTCGTGTCGCACGAAGCGACGCACCATATGGCCGGCAACACCGGCCTCATGCCGGGTGATGCTCCCGTGCCCACCTGGGCCGCGGAAGGACTGGCAACTTACTTCGAATCACCCAAGCAGGCGGCCTGGAGCGGCATCGGTTCAGTGAACAAGGAACGGCTGAAATGGTACCGTGGGCTGGAAAGCGACAAGGAACATTCGAATATCGACTTCATTATCAGCGATCAGATCTTCACTCGAGCCGGAAGCCATGGCTCGACGCTGCACGCCTACGGCCAGTCCTGGGCGCTGACCCACTTCCTCATGGCCAAGCATTTCAATGAGCTGTTCGAGTGGTATATGCTCATCGCCAAGAAGCCACCGGGAAAACGGCTTACCGAACAGGAACTGATCGACTCGTTCGACCAGGTGTTTGGCAAGAACCGAGAGGCCCTGGATCGCGAATGGCGACGCTATATGGAGACACTCAAAACCGACCTGGAACTGGTGCTCGAAGAGGCCGGATACCGCTAAGTGACCGTGCGTGAGGAGGTGGTGAGCGGTCTCCAATGACGAATGACGAAATACCCAATGACGAAAGAAGCACAGTTGGTGAGTAGTCCAACCTGAGGCGAGTCTCCACGAGTATTCCCGACAGGCCGGTTCGTCCTTGGTAAATGGAGCGCGAGCTACAACCCGCGACGATCCCTGTTGAACTGGATCATGGTGGATGGCTTGGGACCGGGCGTCACGCACTGAAGTGCGTGCTACGCGCAGGCTTCAGCCCGCGACGATCCCTGTGAGCCGGTTGGTGGTGGTAAGTTTGGGACGGGACAGGTCACGCACTGAAGTGCGTGCTACGTGCTGCGTCAGAGCGTATCCAGGACGCCGCGGACGTAACCGACTGATTCAGCCAGGCCGGGCAGTGGATCGTCGGGCTGCTCTTCGTATTCAAACGACAGATAGCCTTGGTAGTCGATCTGGATCAGGCAGCGCAGCAGGGCAGGAATGTCGATCACCCCTCGCCCGCAAGCGATCGCATGGCCTTTCTCGGTCGGTTCGGTGACATCCTTCATGTGCACGTCGAGCATCCGGTCGGCGCACTGTTGCGTGGCCGCCACACAGTCCATTCCCATGCGAACGGTATGACCGATGTCGTGGCACAATCCAATCCGCTTGTCGAGCGACTTGATTGTCTCATAGACGATATCGGGGGTCGGATAGACCTTATCACCCGGTCCGTGGTTGTGAATGCAGACCTGGATGTCGTACTGCTGGACCTTCTCATTGACCAGCGGCAGCAGTGGCGGAGCCGGAACGGCAATGATCCGGGTCATGCCCGCAGCCTTGGCATATTCGAATGCCTGGTTCACCTCCGATTCCTGGCCCATGGAGATCACACCACCGCCATAGAGGAGGATGCCTGCCTGGTCGCACTTGGCACGGGCTGCTGCCAGGGCTTCGGGCGAGGAATCGAGTGGCAGGTGCATGGACTTCAGGCAGATCGTCTCGAGTCCGACGCGAGCCGTCATTTCCAGCGTCTTGTCCAGGTCGAAATTGCGCAGCGTGTAGGATGCCAATGCCAGCGGCAGTCGGCGTTTGCGCTCGCCAGATTCTGGTGTGGCACCGTTGGCCTCGCGCGCCAATGGCCCGCCAGCGACGCCAGCCGAAGCGGCCACCGCACCGATCCCGAGCAGTTGCATGAAAGCGCGTCGTGTGGGTTCCCTGCTGTCAGTCATGGTGGAGGACTCCTGAATCTGTGCTCTGCTTACTCGGTTATCGCGTGTCCGATACAAACGAAAGAGGCTGCCGAAAACGCTGTCTGTTTGCCGCTGCGGGCGGCTCGAAAGTCCTCATGCTCTGTCAACGCTGGAACTTCGGGCTGGGTGCCACTGGCTATGCCAGTGTCGCAGCTGGTTGGCCCTTGCCAATGCCGCACTGGCGAAGCCAGTGGCACCTGAATCTGGAGTGTTGACAAAACATTAGCCTGCAGCGAGCGGCAGGCCTCCCGCGACATCGCTCATCCACCCCACGACTAACACTCTACCATTGCCACCTGCGTGGTCAAGCTTGGAACGAGGCGTTTGGCACGCCGCCATGCCACCAGTTCAGTGAGCTTTCCAGACCAAGAGAAGTACGGATGACCAGTAGTACGCCGCAAAGGCCAAGCTCGTCATGCCGAGCTCCCAGGCCCAGGACCAGCTGCGCTGTCGGCAGCAATGGGCTCCGGCGACGGAGAACGGAACAGCAGCGGCAAAGCCGCAGAGAAACACCCATTCAAAGACGAGACTCAATCGACGACACACCAGGAAGTAGGCCAGGCAGGTTGCCAGGAAGAAGGCGAACACTAGCCGGGATCTCCAATGGCCTGGGCTCGCCGAGCGTGACGTTCGTTTGAGATCTAACTGGTAGATCCCCGCTTCGAACGCCGCGAACAGAGCGACCGGCCACGTGAACAGGAAATCGCCGCGCCAGCGGCTCAAGAACGTTGTGCCTGTCACACCGATGAGGAAAGCCGTTGTCCAGAACACGCCTCGTGCACCGCTCCGCTGGCGGACCAGACCGCACCACTGCGCCAGCAGGGCCAGCACCCAGCAGACGCCCAAGATTCCCGGCCAGGCCACGAGATACCACTGCACCAGCCATTCTTTGTTCGGAATGTCGAAGGCGTACTCCGGTTCGATTCCGAGAATCCAAGCCGCCCAGTTGCGATAGACCGGTTGAGTGATTCGGGAGGCGGGAACAGCCGACTCGCGTGCTCGTTGATCGAGCTGTGCCGGGTCGCCGATGTAGACGCAGACGGCGCGGCTCTGATTGCGAGCGAAGATCCGCCCACGATGCAAGGCCGGTTGGGTCCAACCGATCTCACCACCGAGAATCATCGTGCGAGCCAATTCTTCGTAATGAGAGCTGGTGGCGCGCGCCAAGACCAGCTCCCCGGTATCGTTGAGCAGGATCAGTTTTCCATCGGCGACGAGCACGCTGGCATGTCCGACCGCGGAGTTTCCAGCAGGTTCGGGAGTCTGCGTCGGGCGGATCGTTTCGCCTCCATTGGACCATAACGGCCGTCCATCGGCGAAGTCGAGGCAGCGAAAGCTCCCGCGCGTCGGACGATGCGATTTGGCTTGCGCGTCACGTACGTCGAATCCGAAAAGAGCTCCGTCCACCAGAACGCTCGACAAAATGTCGTTGGACAACAGATCACTCCGCCATACCAGTCGCACGGGCGAGGACGCATCGCCGGTCAACTCCAGCTGTTCGCAGCCGCCCCGAAAGGCCTTGGCGATCCAGAGAAACGGCTCGGAGTAGATGGGCCAAGAGGAATGCTCGTCGTAACCATCTGAAAGATAATAGCGCCACAGTCGCTCACCGGTCTGCAGGTCATGGCAGACCAGCGTGTTCTGCAGATAACCAATGACCTGGACCCGGTCCCGAAATGTGATGGGCAGGGCCGACGCATAACTTGCCGGATCATCCCCCGCCTGCCAGACGATTTCTCCTGTGATCGCATCGAGAGCAACCATGCTGGCTCCCGGGCCGCCAACCGGAAGCACCACCTTGTCATCGATCACGAGCGGGGAGCAGGAGTAGCCGAAACCGGTTCCCCGTCCCTGGAACGTCTCCGTCACATTGATTGACCAGAGCAGTGAGCCATCATCGGCCTGCAGGCAACCGATCAGGCCATCGGGAGCGGCGAAATAGAGTCGTCCCCGAGCGTACGTCGGTGTCGCGCGAGGGCCGGGATAAACGCTGGCAGGCAGGTAAGGCCAATCGTAGCGGTATTCCCACACCGTGTCTCCTGTATCGGCATCCAGGCAGACGACATACTGACCGCTGAGTGTCTGCCATAGCGTGGCCACCCGATTGTCCCACCCCACGAAGCTCGAATAGCCCGTTCCCGCCTCGCGGGTCCAGAGCACGGGTGGACCTTCTGCGGGCCAGTGTTCGGCCAGTTGCTGGTCGTCCCCATGTCCATTGTAGTGCGGTCCGCGAAAGAACGTCCAATCATCCCCGCGGGCGCCGACCAGCATTGCGCACCAGCATACCGTGCCGGTTAGAAGCATTGAGAGACGCTGCAGGTATTGACAACGATAGGCTCCCAAGGGCGGTTCCCCGGTGACGGATACAACGGTTATCGCTCACCGCCATCTTGTGGCGTGGCTGGCACCGGCTGCGCCAGTGTACAACGGACAGGTCGGTTGTCATACTCACGGGTGACTTGGCCGGCTTCAACTGTCTATGCTATCAAAGTCACGGGTCGACTGCGGAACGACCGGGGGATTTTTCTGGGCAGATTCCCATTGCCCACGCCCATCGATTTGCTCTGAAGTGTGAGTGGGAGGACGGGGAACCATGCAACTGGACGTCGAGTTTGTGCGGCAGCAGTATGCGGTCTATCAGAGGCCGGAGCTGGCAGAGTGGGCCTTTTTCGAGAACGCTGGCGGTTCGTACGTGCCGGAGGTGGTTGTGGAGCGGCTGGACCGCTTCTTTCGCTGCTACAAGGTGCAGCCGTACGGGCCATTCCAGTCGTCGGAGATGGCTGGAGAGGCGATGGACGACGGCTACCGATGCGTGGCAGAGCTGCTCTGTGCCAGCGAAGATGAACTCACACTCGGACCCTCCACCACGCTCAACAGTTACGTTCTGGCCCAGGCCATTCGGCCGATCCTGAAGGCTGGCGACGAGATCATCGTTACGAATCAGGATCATGAGGCGAACATCGGGTGCTGGGAGCGGCTGGCGGAGTCAGGGGCGACGGTGAGACGCTGGCAAATAGATCCGCAGAGCGGTGAATTGGCTCTGGACGATCTGAGGCGACTGGTTTCCGATCGGACGCGGCTGATCTGCTTCAGTCTCTGCTCCAACATCGTGGGGACGTTCCAGGATGTGTCGGCGGTAACCGAGTTGGCACGCAGTGTGGGAGCTTGGACGGTCGCGGACGGCGTATCGTACGCTCCCCATCGAATGGTTGATGTGCGAGCGCTCAATGCGGACGTCTACTTGTTCAGCACATACAAGACGTATGCCACACACGTGGGTGTGATGTGGATCAGGGAGCCTCTGTTCGACGAGCTGGTCTGCCAAGGGCACTATTTCAATCGGCAGCGCCCTCGTTACCGCATGAATCCCACGGGACCGCAGCACGCAGAGATTGCCGCGCTGGCGGGAATGGGAGAGTACTTCGACACACTGTACGAACACCATTTCGACGCGGTCGAGCCGGGTGCGCACGGGAGAGCTTGTCGCGTCTTCCAACTGGTCGCAGAACATGAGGCGGGGTTGGCCACGCTGTTGCTTGACGCTCTGCGTCAGCTCCCCGACGTACGGATCATCGGCCAATCGACGGCAGATGGCGGCCGACGTGCCCCCACGATCTCCTTCGTCAGCCAACGGATGTCATCGGCCCAGTTGGCTCAGAAATTGGCGGAGCGCAAGATTGCCGTGCGCAATGGACACTTTTATGCTCTGCGTTGCCTCGAAGCTCTCGGCATCCCCGACCCGCAGGACGGGGTGCTGCGCGTGAGTCTTGTTCACTACAACACGCAGGAGGAGGTGCAGCGGCTGGTTGCCAGCTTGTGTGAACTGCTCGGATGATGCTCGGTGACATGAGTGAGTCACTGGTGGAAGCCAACGATGGCGATTCAGCGGCCGGCCGGTTCGTCTTTCGAGCTTCGTCATTCCATTCGTCATTGGGTATTTCGTCATTCGTCATTCGCCGCGCCAGGGTATTTCGTCATTCGTCATTTCGCGCAGGTGTTGCCGAGCGGAGTTGGCTCGCTGAATACGTCGAGGCGGAGGTCCGAAGATGTCAGGCGACGGGTTCGAGCGAAAGGACTGCCTTGGCCGCGTCCGGTCCGTGGCTGCCGAACGGGTATGAGTGAGGGACGATCCGCTGCTGCTCGATCTCATGCAATACGGGAGTGAAGATGTCCCAGGCCGCCTGCAATTCGTCGCTGCGAATGAACAGACTCCGATCGCCGCGAATCACATCCAGAATCAGGCTCTCGTAAGCGTCGGGAATCAGTTCGGTGAACGCCGCCTTGTATTGCAAATCGAGTTTCCGTGTTTCCAGACGCAGGTTCATGCCGGGGACTTTGTTGACGAGCGACAGATAGATGGCCTCGTCGGGCTGCACGCGAATCACCAGTTCGTTGGGCTGGGGGCAACCCTCGGCGACGCAGAACATGTTTCCTGGCACATCGCGGAACTGGATGCGAATCTCGGTCATGCGGGAGTCCAGTCCCTTGCCGGCTGTGATTAAGAACGGTACTCCGTCCCACCGGCTGTTCTGAATCGCCAGGCGCGCTGCCGCGTACGTCGGGGTACGGGAGCCGGCGGGGACCGTGGGATCGTCGGCGTACGCGTTGCCGACCTTGCCATTCTCTGCGGCCGTGCCATATTGACCGATGACGATGTTGTCCAGGGTCAAGGGAGTGATACTGCGGAGCGTTTTGACTTTCTCGGCCGCAATGCAGGTTGCATCAAGCCGCTGGGGTGGTTCCATGGCTACGAGTGCCAGAATCTGTACCAGGTGGTTTTGCATGACATCCCGGATGATTCCGTACTGGTCGAAATAACCGCCGCGTCCCTCCAGGCTGAGGTCTTCCTTCCAATCGATCCGGACACTGTGGATGAACTCCCGCCGCCAGATCGGCTCGAAGACTAGATTGGCAAAACGAAGGACCAGCAGGTTCTGAATCACCTCTTTCCCCAGATAATGGTCGATCCGGTAGGTCTGGTCCTCCACAAAGACTTCGGCCATCGCCTGGGTCAACGCGTCGGAGCTTTGTCGGTCCCGGCCGAACGGTTTCTCCAGCACCACGCGTGACCAGGGCGCGCGGCTGCCACAGCTGACCAGCCCTGCGTTGCCGATCGCGTGCGCTACGTCCAGGAAGATGGAGGGAGGAATGGCGAGGTAGAACAGACGATGGGCAGATCGGCCGGCTTCCGTTTCCCGCAGGGCAACGAACAGGTCGAGAAACGAATCGGCGGAATCGTAACTCCCTGAAACGTAGTGGCAGCGGTCGAGAAACTCCCGTACGCGCAGGTCGCACTGACCTTCGGGCGAATAGCGGCACGTCAGGTGCTCGGCAATCCGGCTGCGAAACTCCGCCTGACTGAACTCCGTGCGAGCAAACCCGAACAGGTGGAAACCGTCCGGGAGCAGCTCCTGGCAGTAGAGTGCGAAGAGTGCGGGAAAGATCTTCTTGCGCGCCAGATCGCCCGAAGCGCCCACCACCACAATGCTCAAGTCTCCCGACGGCTGCTCGATCATCGCATTGTTCTCCATCATCATCCACTTGCTGTCCAACGGCCCTGCTGGTCGCTCTAGCTCCCGCGCCGCTTCCGCCAGAACTGCTGCACCAGATACTACGATCGCGCAAGAGCGCGGAGAGTGCAGGGGGAACACGTTCGCCCGCGCTCTTGCGTGACAGGCAAAGGTAACACGAATGCCGGTCAAACGGTATTGTCGCAACCTGCCAGCTCACTGCTCGAGCAAAGCAGTAACCATCTTCTCCAATGCTTCGTAGTGCCTTGCTCCGACTGCCTTCGCCTGGACCTGCCCGTTCCGGTCCAGGAAGATCGTCGTGGGGAACCCATCAAAATCGGGCACCTGCGCCATGATCTCGTCGGTCACCAGAGCGCACGGATAGTTGATCTGATGCTCGGCGACGAAGTCGAGCACAGTCTGTCGGGCTTCCTCAGGTGTACCCTCTTCGTGGTTCAATCCAATGATCTGCAGGCCCTGACTGCCGTATGCTTGTTGCAGCTTGATAAACGACGGAATCTCACTGACACACGGTCCGCACCAGGTTCCCCAGATGTCGACGATCACCACCTTGCCCTGGTAATCGGACAGGCTCAGTGATTTTCCGGTGACATCCGTCACGGTGAATTGAAAAGGAAAGCTGGCGCTGTCGGCGCCGAATCGTCCTTGCGCTGCTGCCGACCCTGGATCTCCGGGCGAGCTCGACTGCGGAGTGCCACAGCCAGCGAGTCCGAGCGCTGTCAAGAGAACGGTTGATATCAGTGGCCACGATTTCATAACGACTCCCTGCAGAACGTAGTGGAGGGCGATGTACGAGACAGTTAACGGTCAGGGCAGGACAAACAACATGGATCGTCCAGCGACTCACCAGCGCTGACCCTTTGGCGGCGCTGCCCCTTTGGCGGCGCTGACCCTTTGGCGGCGCTGGTCACTGAGGCGTCCGAACCGCAGAATATCGAACAAGGAATGTCCAATCACCAAGGGGAAGTAGCACGTGGGCAGTCCCCGGCGATCGCCTGATGTATCGAGCAAAGTAGGCTTCCTCGTCCTTCTTCATTCTGCGGCTGCCTGATGGATATTCAGCGGTCTTCGGTCGAGTCCAACAGAACATTGCCGCCGCGATTTTCTTCGGGCACGTTCCAGCGGTCGGCTGGACGCCGGCAGTTGCCAGGCCAGTCGAAGTTTCCGTGTTCGGCCGACACACGGGCCAGACGTTCGGGGGTTCGCCTTGACGGGTGAGGCACCCCCAATGGTACGCCATGGAGCGTCCGTGAGAAGTGCCCGTCCGCGAATTACCCGTCCGCGAATTGCCTTGGGGGACACATGGGACTTCGAGTCAGCGGTCAGTTCTCCTGATGTCGTTTGGCGCCTCGGCAATCAGGCACCGAATCGCGGCGAAGACTTCCGTGGTGGCAGCGACCGTCGCCAGTTGGTGGGCGGGCGGTTTCGCGCATTCTGTGTGAGCGTGACTACGAGAGAAACGCCGAGGTTGTTTCTTCCTCAGGCCTCGGGCCGACTAGGCAGCGGAATCTATCTTGACTGCAGGCGACGGGGCCTGGAGGGGAAAGTACAATGGGGGCCAGCCGCGATGAGGAAACCGTGCGCGGACTGTCACACCGCAGATAAGGTTGAACTGATGAACTGCATCCGATGGTTTTGTGTGGCCCTGGTACTGAGCATGCTGTGTTGGGCCGTCGGAGCATCTCAGGCGGCAGACCCGCCAAAGAAAGTGCTGCTGATTGGACAGAAGCGTGATCATCCACCCGGCGCTCATCAGTACATGGCTGGCTTGCGCGTGCTCTCCCATTGCCTGAAGCAAGTTCCAGGTCTGGAGGTCACGATCGTGCAGGCGGACGAGCCGTGGCCGGATGGGCCTCAGCTGCTCACCGATATCGATGGCGTGGTGTTGTCCTTGGGACAGGGGGCGCGTTGGATTCAGAGCGATCCGCAGCGGCTGAAGGCCATCGAACAGCTGGCCAGGAAGCGAACGGGGATCGTGGCGATCCATTGGGCGATTGGGGCACAGGACGGCAAGTATATCGCGCCTCACCGAGAGATCATTGGCGGCGTCCATGGCGGAGACGATCGCAAGTACTTCTTTGGACAGAGTGAACTAGCGGTGCTCGAGGCCGGTCATCCCATCATGCTGGGAGTGTCCGGCATGCCGCTGGAGGACGAATGGTATTATCAGCTGAAGTTTTCGCCAGAGGGCCGGGTGGTGCCGCTGATGTGTGCGTTGATTGGCGGTCAGCGTGAAACGGTTGCTTGGGCGTACACGCGAGCCCATGGAGGCCGATCGTTCGGGTTCTCGGGCATGCATTATCACGAGAACTGGAAGAATGCATCACTACGGCGGATGATCGCGCAGGCGGTGCTATGGACCATGGAACTGCCTGTCCCGGAGCAGGGACTGAAGTTCGACGTGCCGAGCGAAGTTTTTCAGCTGGAGCCGGGCGAGTAGGCCCGGTGGTTGTGCACCGCGGATCTTACGCGTCTCCAGGTCCTAACTGAACTCGCCGCGGAGATACTGCTTGGTATGTTCCTGCTGGGGCGAGTCGAACATCTCTCGCGTGTCACCGAATTCGACGAGGTAGCCGGTGCGGCCGCCTTGTGTGGTGTCGACGTAGAGGAAGCCGGTCTTGTCGGCGACGCGCTGGGCTTGCTGCAGGTTGTGCGTCACGATGACGATGGTGTAGTTCTTCTTCAATTCCACCATCAGTTCTTCGATCTTGCGGGTGGCGATGGGATCGAGTGCCGAGCAGGGCTCGTCCATCAGCAGCACGGCCGGTTCGGTGGCGATAGCCCGGGCGATGCAGAGTCGTTGTTGCTGACCGCCCGAGAGGGACAGAGCGCTCTTGTGCAGGTTGTCCTTGACTTCATCCCACAGCGCCGCGCCACGCAGGGCCTTTTCCACTCGCTCGGCTCGATTGCCCCGATATCCGTTGAGCTTCAGTCCGAAGGCCACATTCTTGAAAATAGTCATCGCGAACGGATTGGGTTGCTGAAAGACCATGCCGATATGGCGACGGACCGCGACCGGATCGATCGAAGAGGCGTAAATATCCGCTCCCATGAAATGAACGTGCCCCTCGAAGCGGAAGCCGCGGACCAGGTCGTTCATGCGGTTGAGTGAACGCAGGACCGTGCTCTTGCCACATCCGGACGGTCCGATGAAGGCGGTGATCTTCCCCTTTTCAATGGGGATGTGCGTGTCGCGCACCGCCTTGAAATCGCCGTAATACAAGTCGTGGATGTCACAGTCGATCACGATCTGCTGGCTCTTGCCAGGAGACTTATCGACGGAATCAAGGATCTTGGTCATCGTCAGAATCTCACTGTTAACCGCGCACGCTTCGTCGGGAAAATGCCTGTCCGATCAGGTTCGTGGTCAGCACGATGAGGACCAGTACCAGTGCCGCCGTCCAGGCCAGTTCCTTCTGATTCTCAAACGGCACGCCTGAGAAGTTGTAGATCAGCACCGCCAGTGAGGCAGTTGGCTGGTTGAGAACTTCCAGCGTTTCCCGCGGGCGTGCCAGGCTCAACTTGGCGCCCGATGTCAACCAGTAGTTGCTGAACAGGGCCGTGAAGAGCAAGGGGGCTGTTTCGCCGGCGGCTCGGGCAATCGCCAGCATCACTCCCGTCAGGATGCCGGGGATGGCCGTGGGGAGCAGAATCCATCGCACGGTCTGGGCCTGCGTGGCTCCCATGCCGATGGCCGCTTCCCGCATCCTGCGTGGGACCATGCGGATCGCCTCTTCGGCCGTCAGCATGATCGTCGGCAGCATCAGCACCGAAAGGGCTACACCGCCAGCCAGCGCCGAGAACTTCTTGGTGTAGAAAACAATGGCGCCATAAACAAACACACCGGCCAGAATCGAGGGAAATCCGGTCAGGACCTTGGCACTGAACTGTACCCACCGGGCCAGTCGCGTCTCCGGGCCAATCTCCGCCAGAAAAATCGCTCCCAGCACGCCAAAAGGGACGCTCAGCAGCGCCGCAATACCGACCATCAACAACGTTCCAATAATCGCGTTGCCGAACCCGCCTCCTTCCTGAAAGGCCGTCGGTGGGAGCTTTCTGAAGATATCCCAGGAGAGCCGGCGGCTCCCTTCCCAGGCCAGCATGTAGACCACCGAAAACAAGGGGACCAGCGCCGAGAGGGTGAGCAGCGCCGTCAGGCCCGTCAAACCGGCACTCACCAGCGTACGCGGCCGAACCAGGCTCTTGTGCAGACTGTGCACGTTGATCGGTTGCGGCAGGGGAGAACCGGACAGGGCAGACATCGGTGACTTGATCATCGTCAATGTCCCCCTTCCAGACCGGCCGTGGCCCGCTGCAGTACCCAGGCTCCCACCACATTCACCACCAACGTGATGGCCAAGAGAATCAGAGCGGCATACATGAGCACCGTCACATCTTTGGGCGTTGCCTCGGGAAAGTTATTGGCCAACAGTGCAGCCAACGTATTGGTGGGGGAGAAGAGTGACCAGCTGATCTTGTTGGCGTTGCCGGCCAGCATGGCCAGCGCCATCGTTTCGCCCAGTGCTCGGCCGAAGGCGAGAATCACCGCACCGAAAATCCCTTTCGAGGCGGTCGGGAGAATCACTCGCAGGATCGCTTCCCACCGCGTCGCTCCCAGCCCATAGGCCGCTTCGCGGATCCGCCGAGGGACAGCGACCAACGCGTCGCGACTGATCGCCGATATCGTCGGCAGGATCATGATCGCCAGCACGATCGCTGCGGGGAGCAGACCTGGTCCCGCCAGCGACGTTCCAAACAAGGGAATCCATCCCAGGTGGTCATGGAGCCAGTTGCTGGGATCGCGAATCAGCGGAATGACCACGAACAGACCCCATAAGCCATACACCACACTCGGGATCGCCGCCAGCAACTCCACCAGGTTCTTCAGCAGATGCTCCAGGGCGTCGGGCAGTCTGCCCAGCAGCGGGTGATATTGGAGCTTCACCTTCTTGAGCAACAGGAACAGAATCGAGGAAAGGAACCCCTCACTTAAGAAGATGGCGACCGAGACGCCAAACAGCATGCCGATCATTAGCGCCAGCACGGAACTGTAGAGCGTGCCGACGATATGCGGCAGAATCCCGAACTCCTGCGTGTTGGGATCCCAGGTCGTGCCCGAGAGAAATCCGAGCCCGTATTCGGCCACGGCAGGGCGTGCCGTCCAGCCGATCGTCCCGACGATGTACAGCACCAGCAGGACCGTGAGCCAGGCAAAGGCGTAGCAGAACAGCCGACAGCCTAAGTTGCTCCAGGTCTCCAACCGGGTAGGCGGTCGGGATACGGTCGTTTGTGTGGCGGTCGCCATGGCTGTGCACCAAACGTTGCCTGGGGATCGAAGCAAGCCCACCTGGTTTGTAGCTGCTCTGGAAGGGAAGGCGAGCAGGTTGTCGTTACTGGTGCGACGGAAGAAACCGCTGCGCCGCAGGTTCCCCTGGCCCTGGTAAGGGGTCAGGGGAACTGACGAAACACTCTCGAGTCAACGTGGCCTGACTAGCTGCCAATCGTGCTGGCCGCGGCCTTGACCTTCTCCACGACACTCTCTGGCAACGGAACGTATCCCAACGCTTCACTCGACTTCTGACCTTCGGTCAAACCGTATTCGATCACCTTCTTCATCATGTCAGCTTTGGCCGGATCATCGTACTTCTTGTAGCACATGATCCAGGTGTACGTGACGATGGGATAGGAATTGTCGCCCGCCGGATCGGGACCCCAGGCGATCAAATCCTCGGGCATCTCGATCGAAGCGAGTGCTGCCTGTTCGGTTTCGAGATTGGCGGGCACGAACTTACCGGCTTTGTTTTCCAGGACGGCCATCGCCAGTTTCGTCTGTACTGCGTAACCGTACTCGATGTAGCCAATCGCACCCGGGGTGGTTGTGATCGCAGCGGTCACCCCTTCGTTGCCCTTCGCGCCGGTCCCGGCGGGCCAATTCGGCTTCTTGTTGGTTCCGGGGCTGGCGGCAAACTCCGTGCTGATCGCACTCAGATGCTGGGTGAACACATACGTGGTCCCGCTGCTGTCGGATCGAACGACGACGTTGATCGCAGCGTCAGGCAGAGTGACCCCTTCATTCGCCTTGGCAATCGCCGGATCGTTCCACTTGGTGATCTTGCCCAGGAAGATGCCAGCGTAGGCCTCGCGAGAGAGCTTGAGATCCTTGACTCCCTCCAAGTTGTATGCCAACACGACCGAACCGGCGGTCATCGGCAGCAGTTGTACGCCGCGACTGACCTGGCCGATTTCTTCCGGCGTCATCGCCGCATCACTGGCTCCGAAATCCACTGTTCCTTCAATCACGGCCTTCACGCCAGCGCCGCTGCCAGTCGACTGATAATCGATCTGGACCGACTTGTTCTGGGCGGAAAACTCCTGGAACCACTTCTGATAGAGTGGAGCCGGAAAGCTTGCGCCCGATCCCTGCAGTTTGACCAATCCGCCAGCCGCACTGCTCTCCGAATTCCCCTTGGGCGTCGTTGTCCCGCTGTCTGTGCAGCCGGAAAGCATCACAGCCGCGGTGCAGAAAGCAGCCAGAGTCGTCGCATGTCGCCAATTCATTTCGGATTCTCCTGGAAAGTCGTCTGTTTTGTCATGGTTTCGTTTGGCAGAGCCTTGCAGGCAACGCTCGATGTCGATCCCTTCTGCACGGAGATAGAATGTTTCCTGCGTGGGCAGAACGGGGGCGCGGTGGACAGGCCGTCTGGGGGCGCGGCGGACAGGCCGTCTGGGGACGCGACACAACCTGCAGTGTGACGGGTCGTCGAGCTGACATGTGAAGACCAGCCTGCTGTGGATTGGTGCGAGGAGCAGGTGCGAGTCCCGGATCAGGGGTGGATGATAGTGATGAGGTCACGGTCGGTCAGGATCCGCCGAAAAGCTGGGGCTGTCCCCAAATTCACTCTGCGCACGTTAGTCGGTCCTGGAGCGGTCGGCAACCCATCGGGAGAGGTTGGGATCGATCTGAACACAATTCTAACAATCCACTCGCGCAATGTTCACGCACGCCCGAGGTGGACCACCTCTGGCTGGTGGAGCGGGCGTTCCCTCGATGGGCCTCCACCGGCCCGCAGCGGTCGATCAGGGCCCCGAAAGATCGGGCTCCCGAAGGACCGGGCTCCCGAAGGATCGGGTTTCAGTCCAGGACGATTTCCGTCGACAAGGCTCGGCGTTTGAGCCAGATCAGTCGATCAATATCGGCCGAGAACTGGTCGCTCTGCTGGGCGTACACTCCGTGCTGAGCGCGTTGAATCAGATCGACCAGCAGGTCGATGACTTCCTCGTTCTGCACTCGGCCTTCGCTTAACTGGGCCACATCGCCGAATTCCCAGTTGGCCTGCAGGGCGGTGCGCAGGATATCGGGCGATTCGAGTGCACCTTCACAACCCACCATCGGCTTGCCGTGCAAGCGGGAGATATTGAGCAGCAGCAGGATGAGGGAGACGGCGAGAAAGAAGAAATCGCCGACGCGGTCGAGGGGATTGCGGATCCGACTGTAAGCGTCCAGATCGATGCCTTTGAGTTGCCCTCGTCTGCTGATCATCAGATTCCCGTTCTTGAGGTCATTGACGGCGTAGCCGAGCGAGTGGACTTCTTCCAGCCAGATCAGGATGCTCGTCATCAAATCCAGCGACTGGGAGAGATCCAACGGGTCGGCGAACGGGCGGGTCATCCGATTGCGGCGCCAGATTTCGCGTGTGGAGTCTTTGATGGCTTTCAAGTAGTCCTTCTGGACTTCCCGTTCGGAGCGGATTCCGCGGCGCGGCCGCAGCATGCTGGAGTGTTCGGTCCCGGAGATTCCGACGAGGTTGTCGAGCGTATCCCCGTCGACCATCTGCAGGACGTGGAAGGTGTAACGCTTGCCCGAGACCTTACCGGCATCGAAGATCCGGATCACGTGAGGTGCCGCTGCCAGATCACTGGCGATCTGCATGGTCTCCTGTGCGCCCTGGATCGCTTCTTTCTTCTTTCCTCGCACAATGCGATCGACCTTCAGGGCCACGTGGCGTGGGATGTGGGGATTGAACTGATTGCATGCTTCGTAGACGCGTCCGAACTGCCCGATGCCCAGTTGTCGAATGATGGTGAATCCCATTTCGCGAAAGGGGCCTTCGACTTTGCGCCAGGCGTTGAGGTCCTCATCGTCGAGGATTCCATAGCGACCCTGCCGCGGATAGGGTGTGGAGACTTTCTTCTTCTCCCAGTGAAACGGCATCGGGGCCATGTGTCTGTCGAGTGGTGGCATCATCCCGGCCAGGCTCAGCCGGAGGTAGCGGTTGTCCAGGTATTCTCGCACCAGCACATCCGCGAGTGTGCGGTGGTCGCGATAGCTTTGTTCGTCGAGCATGAAGCTCAATTCGTTCAGCAGGCGAAAGTAGAGGTGTCGTTCGAACAGGTCGGATTCGCGGATTCCTTCCCTGTGGGCGATGAACTGCTGGAAGAGCTTTCCCACTTTGTTGGGAACCAGTTGCTGATGCCGTTTCTCATCGAAGAGCAGATTGACGGCGATCAGGCAGTTGCGTTCGGTGAGCGCGATCTTTTCGACGAAACGATCGCGCGGATAGTCAGGATAGGAGAGTTGTGAGATGAGTCGCCGCACGAGGGGCCAGGTGAGGCCCAGGTGAGCATCGGCTGGCGTTTCGCGGCCGGCGCTGATCAGGTTTCTGAGTACGGCTCTGACCGTGGCTTCGCGCAGGACAATGATCGAGGCGACAACTTCCTTGGAGTGTCCCAGTTTGACCTCACGAGACGCTTCGCAGGGCAGGAGATGACTCACTCGCAGCCGGAGATCTCCGTCATAATTGGAGGAGTTCTCGAAGATGGCCTCGTGGGCCGCTTGAGCCACAAACGGCTTGTGACGGACCCGCGCTTGAAATGTGCGGAAGGCGGTCTCCAGGTGCCCGGCCAGGGTACGTGAGGCCTCGTTGTCAGCGTGCAGGATCAGTTGCTGTGCGTCGCGTTTCAGCTCAATCCAGATGCGAATGTCCTTCACATACCGATCGCTGCGCGACTGCTGCAGGTAGGTCACCCATTGGTGCGACTCGCCGCTGAAGACCGTGGAAGCGAAGGAGGTCTTGGCATGATCTGCGATGGAGGGGAGTTCGGGCGCTCGAAAGCCACTTTCGTGGCGCAGCAAGCGCAGCAGTCCCTTGATGCCAAATACATCCATCCCACATCCGCCTTCCGGTAATCGTGACAGCGTCGACCCGGTTTGCGCTGTCGGACACCCGTTTTCGAACTGTAGCACGAGGTTGTCAACTTGTCATTACCTCCGACGCGGCGCGGTCGAGCGGCAGAGGGTCACGAGGCGGCAGGGTCACGAGGCGGCAGGGATGCGAAGTGGCCGGGTGGGAAGCGTCGCAGGGGGCATGTCGCGGTGGCGGGATGCGGGTGTAGGATGAGGGCACACGCTGAGCCGCTTGTGTCCGTTGGGCTGTGGGGCTGGCGGCAAGATCCGAGCACAGGACGATCACCCGAAACTGAACTGAGTTGTGATGGATCGAGCTGACAAACTGGGAACCGGGCGGATCCCTTCTCTGCTGCTGACTTTCTCCCTGCCAGCCATTGTGGGGATGGTGGCACAGGCGCTGTACAATGTGGTGGATCGGATTTTTGTGGGACAGGCGGTCGGGACGTTAGGCATCACGGGGGCGACACTGGCCTTTCCCTTCATGCTGGTACTGATGGCGTTCAGCATGTTGATCGGCTTCGGGGCGGCCGCTCTGGTCTCGATGCGGCTGGGGCAGAAACGCAAAGCCGAGGCCGAGCAAGTCCTGGGCAATGCGGTCGCCCTCTTGTTTCTCGCATCGCTGGTGATCACGCTGCTGGGATCGCTCTTTCTCGATCCGATATTGCGGCTGGTCGGGTCGACCGAAGAGAGTCTGCCGTACGCGCGGGAATACTTGCGGATCATCGTATTCGGCACGATGTTCCAGATGATGGGCTTCGGACTCAACGCGGTGATTCGGGGTGAAGGGAATCCGCGCGTGGCGATGCTGACCATGCTGATCGGGGCGCTGCTCAACACGCTGCTCGACCCGATCTTTCTCTTCGGCTTCGGTTGGGGCATGAAGGGAGCTGCCGCTGCCACCGTCGCTTCGCAGGCGATCTCCGCCTTGTGGGTGATGAGCTATTTCGTGCAGGGCCGCAGTCTGCTGACGTTCCACGTCAAGTACCTGCGACTGCAGCGGTCGATCTGCCGGATGATTGTTGTGATCGGATCGCCGATGTTCGGCATGCAGTTGGCGGCCAGCGTGATGAATGCGATTCTCAACAACCAGCTGCGGCTGCAAGGAGGCGATCTGGCGATCTCGGTGATGGGCATCATCCATTCGGTGGCGTTCTTCATCGCCATGCCCATCTTCGGACTCAATCAAGGCGCGCAACCGATCATTGGCTACAACTATGGCGCTCAGAAGTACGATCGTGTGAAGCGGACGTTGCAGCTGGCGGTACTGTGGGCAACCGTCATCTGCGTGGCGGGGTTTGTGCTGGTGATGCTGTTTCCGCAGGATATCATCCGGCTCTTCAACCCGCACGATCCGCACTTGCTGGTGCTCGGTTCCCGCGCTATTCGGCTCTGTCTGGCCATGATCCCCATCATCGGCTTTCAGATCGTCAGTGCCAGCTACTTCCAGGCCGTGGGCAAAGCCAAGACAGCTCTGTTCCTGGGCCTGTCCCGCCAGGTCCTGTTGCTGATTCCCGCCATTCTCATCTGGCCGATCTTCCTGGGGCTCGACGGCGTCTGGATCGCGATTCCCTCAGCCGATCTCGGCTCCTCCATTCTGACCGGTATCTGGCTGACGATTGAGTTACGGCACCTGCGGGATCGGCACGTGGAAAGTGTGGCGCAGAGGCAACGGGTCGAACGTTCCAGGCTGGAGCAGACCCCCCCGGCCCCTCCATCGCTGGACTGAACGGCCGAGTTGGATTCTGCGAGGCCTGGTCGGTCATGACGAATGTCGAAGTACCTCATGACGAAAGATGCTCGTGGTATACATCGACCAGCCGGCACCCCGCCGCGTCGAGTGATCGTGGGACGTTGGTTCGGTACCCTTAATTCGTCATTTCCCCTCGTCATGAGGGCCTTCGCCATGGGGCATGCTATGGAATCGTGGCCGCATCACGAGGTCGTTTGGCCAGTAGCGCGTTCAGCGCGGCTGGCGAGGAATGATCCAGCAGGAGTCGTGCGGTTGCATGCCGATGTGAGGGTAATAGGTGCGCGCCAGCGGGGCGGCCAGCAGGATCAACATGGTGTGAATCCCGGCTGCATGATGGGTCCGCTTGAGCAGTTCCTGACCGATGCCCCGACGCTGCCAGGCCACATCGACCGCCAGATCGGAGAGGTACGTACAGTAGCTGAAGTCGGTGATCGCCCGTGAGACGCCCAGCAGCAGCTTGTTGGCCCGCGCGGTGGCGATTACATCGGCATGAGCCAGCATGCCGCGCAGGGTGTCTGGTTCATCGACCGGACGCCGTTGGTCAAGTGTGGAACGCTGCAGCAGGTCGAGGAACTCGTCCACGGTGAGATCGGGTTCAAGCTGGTACACAATATCCATACACGGGAAATCCATACACCGAGTCTGCATCGAGTTTTCGGGGGAGGGGTGAAAACGGCTGTGCTTCGGCCGCGGCAGTCGTTTCCGGGATGGCCGTTGATTGTATCAGAAATGGTTCTCAGCTGCCCTCAGTCCCTTGGTTCCGGCACGATCACGAGCGCGATAGCTGGCTCGACAACAGAGCATGTTGAGCACGAGCACCGCTGTGCCAAGCACAAGCGGGGACAGACGCTGGGAGAGTTGGGACGACAACGACCCCGGGAGCGCCCCATTACGCGTGTGGCGCGACTCAATACGATAAATCCACCTCCGACAGGTCTGGTCAATTGCCTTGGCGGGCCTAACAACAAGAGTGGAGCCTCATGACGGCAGGACAGGGCGGGGGCCCGATGGTATTGCGAGGCCCGAGGGCGCGTTGGAACGTTCGGTGACGCTCCAGAACTACGTCCGTGCCACTTGTCGGGAGCGGAGCTAGCACCTATGCCAACTGCAAAGAATGTCCTCGCTACGGAACTGCAGACGTGTGGCACATCACCGATGACCGGTTTTTACCGGGACGGGTGCTGCAATACGGGAGCCGACGATCAGGGACTGCACTTGGTCTGTGCCGAAATGACCCAGGCCTTTCTGCAGTTCTCGGCGATGCGCGGGAACGACTTGACGACTCCGAATCCCGATCTCGATTTCCCTGGTTTGGAGCCAGGGGATCGCTGGTGCCTGTGTGTGATCCGCTGGAAGGAAGCACTCGCGGCCGGAGTGGCCCCCCCCGTGGTGCTCGAAGCCACCCACATTTCCACACTCGAGTTCGTCGATCTCGAAGATCTGCAAGCACATGCCGTGCAGCGTGGCGGAGCGTAGCTGGGCGGCGTGCGGCCAAGTGAACCATAGGCCGGATGCCTGCGCTCATCGATTCTTATGGCCGGCTGGTTCGACATTCAACATCCTCATCGGGTCATTCGTCCTTCCCTTCGTCATTGGGTATTTCGTCATTCCCCAAGTGGCGTCGGTGTGCCGCAGCATTGCGGTTGCGGACTACGGAGCTGTCTCTGCGAACAAGGGTGTGGACAGATATCGTTCACCCAGGCTGCACATGATCGTGACGATGCGCTTACCGCGGAATTCCGGACGCCCGGCGACCTGAGCGGCCGCCCAGATGTTGGCGCCACTACTGATGCCGGCGACAATCCCTTCCTCTTTGGCCAGTCGACGACCGTAGGCGAAGGCGTCATCGTCATCCACCGTGATGACTTCATCGATCAACGAGGTATCGAGATTGCCGGGAATGAAGCCGGCGCCGATCCCTTGGATCCGGTGTTTGCCTGGTTTCCCGCCGCTGATGACGGGGGAGTTCTTGGGTTCGACGGCAATCACCTGGAAGTCGGGATTTAGAGGTTTGATGAAGCGAGCCACACCGGTGATGGTGCCACCCGTGCCGACGCCGGCGACGATCGCATCGATACTGTGTCCGCTATCCTCCCAGATTTCGGGACCGGTTGTCGATTGGTGAATGTCCGGGTTGGCTGGGTTCTCGAACTGCTGCGGCATCCAGACATTGCCGCCTCGCTGGACCAGGTCGGCAGCACGTTGGATTGCGCCGGGCATTCCTTCGGCGGCTGGAGTCAATTCCAGTTCGGCGCCCATGGCGCGCAACAGTGCGCGGCGTTCGACCGACATCGATTCAGGCATCATGAGCGTCAGGCGATAGCCTTTGGCCGCGCAGACAAATGCCAATGCGATTCCCGTATTGCCGCTTGTGGGCTCGACGATGTGGGTATCTGGTCCGATGATCCCGTCGCGTTCCGCTGCTTCGATCATCGCCACGCCGATGCGGTCTTTCACGCTGTTGAGTGGCTGAAAGAACTCACATTTGGCGAACACCGTGGCCTGTTGGGGTGTGACAATCCGCTGGATACGGATCATGGGGGTATCGCCAATAGCAGCCGATGCGTTGTCGTAAGTCTTGCCACGCGGCATGGATGGAACTCCTTAAGCTCTTGCCTGGGCGGCGCGCATAGCGCCATCGCGCCTGGACGGACTCGTTCTGTGGAGGGCCTCGTTCTGTGGAGGGCCCGCTGCTCGCTCTGGTCCGTCGACAACGCCTTTTGTAACTTGGGGCGTCGATTTGGCAAGACGGGGAGCACAGGGCGGACAACGCCTGCAGCCCTGGCCCCCACCTTCCAGAATCTGCCTGCCAGCGACTATGATTCGGGGAGCATCGGGACCCGAGACGTGATGGGGAGTTTCTTCGTATGAATAGTCGGGAACGACTGGTTGCGGCTCTGCAGTGCCGTGAGGTCGATCGTACACCGTGGGTCCCATTCGTCGGGTGCCATGCCGCCACGCTGTTGGGGTTGGATGCGGACGCGTATCTCAGGAGCGAGGAGCATCTGGTAGCGGGAGTGCAGGCTGCGATTGACCGGTATCAGCCAGACGGGATTCCCGTGCTGTTCGATCTGCAGTTGGAGGCGGAAACGTTCGGTTGCCAGCTGAGCTGGGGTACGAAGAACCCACCCTCGGTAACGTCTCACCCGTTGACCAACGGAACTCCCCTGGACCAGCTGAGTGTTCCGACACCTCGCTGCGGGCGGATCGGTGCAGCTCTCTCGGCGGCCGCTCGACTGCGCCAGGCTCATCCCGAACTCGGTCTGTACGGGCTGATCACCGGTCCCTTCACTCTGGCGTTGCACCTGCTGGGGACCGACATTTTCATGAAGATGTTCGATCAGGCGGAATATGTGCACCGCGTTCTGGCGTTCTGCCGGGAGACGGGGATCGCGATGGCCCGATATTACCTGGAGGCGGGCTGTGATGTGGTGGCCATTGTGGATCCGATGACCAGCCAGATTGGTCCTGACCAGTTCCGCGAGTACGTGCTGCCCTGTGCCAAACCGATTTTCGACAGCATTCGCCGTGAAGGGAAGCTGAGCTCTTTCTTTGTGTGCGGCCACGCTCAGCAGAATGTCGAGGCGATGTGCGAGTGCGGGCCGGACAACGTGTCGGTGGACGAGAATATTCCGCTGCAGTTCGTGCGGGAAGTTTGTACCGAAAAAGGAGTCAGTTTTGGCGGAAACCTGCAGCTGACCAGCGTATTGTTGCTGGGCACTGAACTCGATGCTCAGCAGAATGCACTGGCCTGTCTGGAGATCGGCGGGGGCCGTGGTTACGTCCTGGCTCCCGGCTGCGATCTGCCGTTTGACACGCCGCCGCGGAACCTGGAAGCGGTAAGTCAGCTGGTGCGCGACCCATACCAGCGGGATGTCGTCCGGTCCGCCCAGCGCCCGGTTGCGGAATCGGACCGGCTCGACATGCGCGAGTATGGCCAGCGGGACAAGGTGGTAGTCGACATCATCACGCTCGATTCCGAAGCGTGTGCTCCTTGCCAATATATGGTCGACGCGGTCAAGAAAGTTGCTCCGGAGTTCGAAGGCATCGTCGAGTGGCGGGAGCACAAGATCAAGTACCGCGAATCGCTGGTCTTCATGACCAGTCTGATGGTGCGCAACGTACCGGCGATCTGTATCGACGGTCAGATTCGTTTCGTGTCGCGGATCCCGCCGCGTGACGAGCTGATTGCGGCGATTCAGCAGCGCATCAATGAGAAGTTCCGTTCACATCTGATGGCCAAGGGGGGCGCCATGCTCGTATTGGGACCGGATGATGAGCAGACGGGCCGGACGGTCCGCCAGGTGGAACGGGCCATCACGGAACTCGGCGTACGCGTCAAGGTGCAGGTGGTGCACGACGAATCAACCATCGGTTCCTATGGGCTGGCCAGTGGTCAGTGTCCGGCCGTGGTGGCCGTTCAGCATCGAGTCAAGAGCATCGGGTATGTGCCGGATGTAGCGGCAGTCAAAGAGTGGATCAAGCAGTTGCGATGAGCGACCGGATTGACGTCATCATCATCACGGGATACCTGGGTGCGGGCAAGTCGACGCTCCTGCAGCATCTCTTGCGGTTGCCCGAAATCGTCACCCGGCGGCCGGCTCTGGTGATCAACGAGTTCGCTCAGGATGGCGTGGATGGCAGATTGTTCGACAATGCCGGCTGGCCGCTGTTCGAGATCAATCGGGGCAGCCTGTTCTGCATCTGCACCAAGAGCGACCTGATCGATGCCTTGACACGAATCGCCACGATCGCGCCGGGGATGGTGCTGGTCGAAGCCACCGGCGTGGCGGAGACGCGTGACATTGAATCGATACTCGATCAGCCCACGCTGGTCGGACGGTTCCGCATGCAAGCCAATCTGTGCGTGGTCGATGCCTTGAACTTCACACAGGTCGTTGCGTTCCTCAAGGCAGCTCGGACCCAGGTCGCTACGGCGGACGGCCTGATCGTCAATAAGATCGATCTGGTGACGGAGGATCAGCTGGACGTGCTGACGCGCCTGCTGGCGGAAATGAACCCGCGAGCGCCACAGGTCCGCGCCGCTCATAGCGGCGTTGCCAGTGAGTTTCTGGCACAACTCCAGCACCAACGCACGGAGGAGGCTTTGGCGATTGCCCAGCCGGAAGCCGTCTTCAGCCAGTCGTTCCGGTTCCAGCGAGCTGTCGATCGCCAGCGGTTTCTGGCGGCCCTCAGTCAGCTCGGCGGACGACTCTTGCGACTCAAAGGGCACGTGTTGTTCAGTGACCGGCAGCAGCCGGAATTCGTCGAGACCATTTGCGGGCAGCTGACGATCAAGCCGGCCATCGCCGACACGGCCCAGTCCGCCTTCACCGCCATCGCCTTCGGGCTGGCCGATCAGCAGCTGTCCCGGGCATTCTCCGACCTGGAGGACTGACGACCCAGAAGACTGGCGACCCAGAAGACTGGCCTGCTCGTGGCCGAGGCCTCGACTTGATTCCGGTCGACTCCCCAGTGGGGCGGCTTTCTGGCCCGCGTTTCCCTCCCCCTCCCATCCACCGAATTGCTCCGCTCGACGTCTCGACCGAGTGCCGAGGGAGACGGACTCAGGTATACTGGACACCAGCCTCACAACGTCCCGCCGATGATCAGAGGATCCCTCCCTTGATATCGACTTTGCACCAGTGTCTGCCCAGGACGCGTCCCCACCCTCATGATCGCGCACGAACTGCGCTGGAGCCTGATGGTGACATATTTATGTCACATAGTGCAGGACATGGGTGCCGTGTGTTGTGGGCAGGTGTGCTGTGCGTGCTCAGCGCTGCCCTTGGGTGCCGTGAGCGAACTGAAACGTCGTCTCCACCGGCCGTACAGGCACAGCCCCAGGAGGGGGATGTGCCGGATGGACTGCGCACCCAGACGCCCGCTCTGACGACGGAGCAGAAAGCCGCGCTGTCAGTTATTACTGCGGCCGGCGGAGTGGTAGGGCTGGATGAGCAGGGGATGCCGGTGGCGATTGACCTGGCAAGTGACCGTGTGTTCGCCAACGACGAGGTGGTGCGTGCGGTCCTCCAGTTTCCCCACGTGCGGCAGTTGCGTCTGGCGGTCAGCCGTACGACGGCCGAGACCCTGGCTCCGTTGGCATCGCTGGACGAACTGGAAGAGCTGCTGCTGCAGGATGCCCCGCTATCGGACGAGCAGTTATCCTCCTTGCTGGCATCGCTCCCCGCACTCCAGCGGTTGACGCTCCGCAGGCTCAGTCAAGTCACCGACGCGGTGGGGCCAGCCATCGTGGCACGGCCTCGCTTGGAGGTCCTGGCTCTGATCGAGATGAACCAGCTCACCGGGGTGATGCTCGATCAGCTTCCATCGATGAACCAGTTGCGATCGCTGGACGTGCGAGATTGTGGTGGTCTGGCAGCCGCAGACCTGTCGAAGCTGGCAGCGATGCGGCAGCTGAGCGAAGTGAAGCTGGGGGGGCCGGCGATAGATGATGACGTGCTTTTGCAGGTTGTACTCAATCCCGGTGTGACGTCGCTGGTGGTCGAAGATGCGCAGATTTCCGGGGAATGCCTGCAGCGTCTGGCGGCGGTACCTGAGTTGGCGGGTCGCTTGCGCTCGCTCTCCTTGTCCCGTTGTTTCGGGGTATCTGATGAGTCGCTGCTCGCGATCAGTCGATTCCCTCAGCTGGATACTCTGGCGCTGCGAGATATTCTGGTAACCGGCGAGTTCCTGACGCGGCTGGCCACGGCGGTCGACAAGCCCTTGCCGCTCAAGACGCTGGTCATCAACAAGGGATTCGTTGGCGACGACGCTCTGCAATCGTTGCCGAAACTGTTTCCCCAGTTGACGCGGCTCGATCTGCGCGGGAACGTAAACGTGACGGACGCAGCTCTGGATACGCTGCGGCAGTTATCCGAGCTGCGAGTTGTGCAGTTGGAAGAGACGGGAGTGACCGTTCCGGCGGCGGCGCTGCCACAGGAGGACTGAGCAAGAACCGAGTGGCACTGGCTACGCCAGTGTTCGTGTGCTAAGGACCGGCGCAGGAATTATCGTCGCCTTTCGCTCCGCGAAAGTAGCGGACCTTTGCACGGCGAGTGCTGCCGAGGCGACAGTTAATGATTCAGCGGTCCTAACCGAGCGACGGACGGAGAATCGATAACGCACCAGTGTGCCGCGAAGCGAGAGCGGCCAGCAGAAGAACACAGGAGAAGAACCGATGTCGGAAAACAGGGCTGGGCAGGGGACGACGCGTCGCCAGTTCGTGCGGCAGACGCTGACAGCCACAGCGGCGGCTGCCGGTACAGTCATGGGGGCGCCGATGATCCTGAGTCAGGAGGCGAAGGGAGCCAATGATCGAATTGGCGTCGGGTTCATCGGGACCGGCGGGCGTTGTGGCGCCCACATCCAGATCATCAATCAGTTCAAGGAACAGGGATTGGCTGAGCCGGTGGCGGTGTGCGATGTCTATCGGCCTCGGCTGGAAGCCGCTTCGCAGGCTACGGGCGGAGCGAAGATGTATATGGAGCACGAGGCTCTGCTGAAAGATCCCCAGGTGGATGTCGTTTGCATTGCCACGCCCGATCGGCTCCACGCTCCACAGACGATCGACGCTCTGTTGGCCGGCAAGGATGTCTACTGCGAGAAACCACTGACGCACTGGAGTCAGTTCGAGCTGGCCAAGAAGATCGAAACGATTTCCCGGGAGACTGGCAAGCTCGTACAAGTTGGCACGCAGTACATGGCGGACGACAATTATCCGGATATCATCGAGATGATTCGCAGTGGAATCATCGGCAAGCCGGTACATGTCGAGTGTGGCTATTACCGGCGTGGCGATTGGGGCGAGCGGATGCCGATTCCCGACCCGAACGCCCGGCCGGGCGCCGATTTGAATTGGGAGCGGTTCCTGGGAGATGCTCCGCACGTCGACTTTGATGTGTCTCGCTTCTTCCAGTGGCGTATGTACTGGGACTACGCCGGCGGGCCCGCCACCGATCTGCTGGTGCATACGTTCACCCCGGTCTTCTGCATTCTGGAACTCGATTTCCCCCAGCGCGTCATGGGGGGAGGCGGTACCTTCCAGTACAACCGGGAAGTGCCCGACCAGTGCAACATCGTAGCCGACTATCCCGACGGCCCGAGTGTGGTCATGATGAACACGCTTTCGAATCATGTTCCTTCCGACACGATCATCCGTGGCACCGATGGAGTGATCATGTGGGCCGCATTGGACGGCGGGAAAGATTACGGTATTCGCATTGTGCCGTCCGCGGAGGGCGCCAAGGAAATCCGTCTGCCATGGAGAGGCAAAGGCGATACCGGCAAACTGTGGGCGAACCTGCTGGAATGCGTTCAGACTCGCCAGGAACCGAAATGCAGTATCGGCATGGCCGTCCGCGTACAAGCTCCGCTCTCGATGGGTATTCTCTCGCACCGCGAGAACAAAGTGGCACTGTTCGATCCGCAGAAACAGACAATAGTCCTGTAGATCACTTGTTCGGTAGATCACTTGTCATGCAGATCAGGCGACGTCTGGTCTGCCACCAACCTAAGGCGGCAGGGCCGCCAGCCAAAGAGGGAGAACGCCATCCATTGGTCCGCTCCCGTTGGTCGTTCGGCAAACCTGCGCGCACCGTGCGTGCAGGTTACACAGTAAGACTCTAACGCCTCCGCGTTGCCCGCAACGCGGCCTTGATCTGGGAGAAACGGAACATGGCGAAAATCGGTCTGGGTGTGAACATGGAGTACGTGCGCCACGAAGACAAGTGCTTCGAGTGGGGTGTCGACAAGGCGGCCGAGTTTGGCTATCAGTATGTCGAACCGATGGTGCACTGGGGACGGGAGCTGCTCAGCGAAGCCGGTTACTTCCACAGTGTGTCGATGCTCGATGATCCTTTTCGCATCCGGCGCGCCTGTGAAAGGGCCGGCATCGGTATCTCGGCCCTCTCCGCCCACACGCCTCTCTGCAAACCGGAGATCAGCACGGAGTACCTGAAGCAGGCGGTCCGATTCGCTGCTGAGATCGGGACGACGATCATCAACACCGACGAAGGGCCCAAGCCGGACTGGACGACGTCCGATGAAGACCACGTGCTGATGCGCTATGTGCTCAAAGAAGCCGCAAAACTCGCCGAATCGCGGGGGATCCTGATCGGACTGGAGCCGCACCAGCAGTATTCGAAGACTCCGGATGGACTCGACCGCATCTACCACCTGGTCGATTCGCCCGCGATCGGAATCAACTTCGACACGGGAAACAGCTATTTGTGCGGCCATGATCCGTACGAGTGGCTCGAGCGGGTGAAGGACCGACTTGTCCATCTGCACGCCAAGGATATTTCCGTGGCACAGTCGCAGGACGAGCGTGGCAAAGTCACAGGTACAGCAGTCGGCTGTGCCTGCGGCGACGGCGTTATCGATTGGCGGCGCGTGATCGAGATCTGCAAGTCGGTCGAGCGTGAGGAGATTGTGTTCAGTGTGGAGTGCGGTACGGTCGAGCAGGCTCAGCGGAGCATTGAACATCTCAAGGCCCTGCTGTAACAGCATCACAGCCCGAACGGCAGGTTTAGGCAACAATTGATCAGCACTCGGTAACGTGTTCTGAAGTCGATGACAACACGCTCGGCAGACGCTGTCTCCAGCCGATTGCCCGGTCGGCGGAACTCGGGCCAGAGCAGAGTGTATCGAGTTGTTCGAGCAGGTAGAGAGAGCACACACAGGCAATGCGTTCACAGCACCAAGACAAGGGAGCCCAGCAGATGACATTCAACCAGAAATTCAACCGTCGTCAGATCATCAAGGGACTGGCTGCCACGGCGGTGGCAGCACCGTGGATAGTACCGGGACGAGCTTTGGGATTGGACGACAAGGCGCCTGCCAGTGAACGCGTTGCGCTGGGGCACATTGGCGTCGGTGGCCGCGGTACCGATCTGTTTCAGTCGTTCTTCCCCCTGCGTGACTGCCAGAGCGTGGCGGTGGCCGACTGCTATCAGAACAAGCGCGAACGCATCGCAGGAATCTGCAAGGGAAAAGCCTACCAGGACTTTCGCGAACTGCTGGCTCGAGACGATGTTGATGCGGTCGTGATTGCCACGCCCGATCACTGGCATGTGCCGATCGGCATCATGGCTGCCCGAGCCAACAAGGATGTCTACATCGAAAAGCCGCTGGCGGTGACCGTCGAGCAGGATCTCGCCATGCAGCAGGCGGTGGAAGAGAATCAGCGAGTGTTTCAATATGGCACTCAACAGCGCAGTATGCCGCATTGCTGGACCGGTTGCGAGCTGGTGCGGCGAGGTGTGATCGGTAAGATCCACACGATCGAAGTCGACGCGCCCAATGGCGGCGCCGGCGGCTCCACTCAGGAATCGCCCGTCCCGGCGGGCTTTGATTTCGAGATGTGGTGTGGGCCTTCCCCCCTGCGCACGTACACGAACGACCTCTGCCAGCCCGCTGCGACCTATTGGGTCTACGACTACTCGATCGGATATCTCGGCGGCTGGGGCGCACATCCGCTTGATATCATGATCTGGGGTTCGGATGCCGATCTCTCCGGACTGGTGACTGTCGAGGGGACCGGGGTCATTCCGACGGAAGGGCTGTACGATACGGTCTATGACTGGGACATGACCATCATGCTGGGCGACGTCAAGCTGATCTTCCGCCCCGGCGCTGACCGCACGAAGTTCATCGGCGCCGACGGCTGGATCGAGGTCGCACGTGATGTGAATCGCAGTGGAGCCAGCGATCCGGCCTATCACCCCGTGAAGCCGGCTAAGCCGGTCGAGCCCACGGCGCGGAGCCTGCCGGTCAGCACGAACCACTCGGACAATTTCATCCAGGCCGTCAAGACGCGGCAGACCCCGGTCTCCAATATCTCCGATGCCGTCCGCAGCGATCTGATCAGTGTGCTCTGCGATATCGCCGTGCGCACCGGCCAGAAGATCACCTGGGATCCCAAGAATCGGGAACTGGTCGATCCGAGCCCGGAGGCCAAAGCGCTTGTGAGCCGCTCGATGCGCAGCCCCTGGACGCTGTAGCACGTAGCACGCACTTTAGTGCGTGACCTGCCCTGTCCTCCAAGTCGTCCTCGTGGCCGCGGTCGCGTAGACCGCGGGGGTAGCGGCGTGCGTGCTGAGCTGCGCCCATGCTCTGCGTTCTGGTGGCCGCGGTCGCGTAGACCGCGGGGGTAGCGGCGTGCGTGCTGAGCTGCGCCCATGCTCTGCGCGAGCATGGCTACTTCTCTGCGCGAACGACTACGCTGGTGCGCCGAGCAGGCCTTCGTGATAGAACACGGGCTTGTATCCGTGTTCGGTGCAGAAACGCAGAGCCGTGTCGAGTCGCTGCACGTGGTCCGGAACGTAGTTGAAATAGAACGGCCAGAAGTACTGTTCGTGCGTCAGCAGGTCCAGTATTTCGGCCGTATCGGGATTGTCCAATTGCGGCGCCAACGTCGGCACGATCTTATCGATTGGTGTGTTGTTAACGACGATGTCGACTCGGGAGAAGACGATTCCGCTGTCAAAGTCTTTCCACGCATCGTGGGTCCACAGATACTCGCTGTGCTCATCATCCCAGCGGTAGTTCACATCGAACTGTCCGTTGCTGCCACGCGCAAAATAGCCGCTCAGCACCCGCACTCCCCGCTCATACAGAGGGCGAAAGGCGGAGTGGCGGGTCATCCCGAAATGGATGATCGTTGGTGGTGCGCACACTTCTTCGCCGGCAAACCGCACGATCTGTTCGTTCACCAGATCCAGGTCGGCAATCACCTTGGATGGTTCCGCGTCGACATAGGGCCGCGGTGGTTCGTCGGCGTAAGCGTGAAACGTGAGTCGTAGCCAGTGGGCATTGTCGCGCCACTGCGATCTGTAGCGGTCGGGAAACTGCGTCAGATTCCAGTCGTCACCTGTCGTGTAGTAAATGTTGAGTACGAACTTGGCGCCGTACTTCTGGTTGAGCGTGCGCAGGGCGTCCAGGTAGAAGCAGTCGAACAGCGAGGAGTACTGTTTCTGCGTGATATCCCGCAGGAAGAAGCTGTTGTCGTCGATCGCGAACCGATAACGGGGAAAGCTGTGCCGGTCCCATACGACGCGAATGCGGTCTTCGTTGCTGGCCCCCTGCGATTCGGCCACTGCCACAATCTCCGGCTCGCTGTCGCGCAACACAACGTCTGCCTCAAACGTCGCCCCCGATCTGGCCGCAGCGACCCCATTGACCGCTACCTTAGCGTCGGATGGAGCCGTACCACGCACCCGGATCTTCAGACCGTCTGGCAGTTGCTCGCCATGACGCCTGCAGAGTACGGCGCCGTGTCGAGGCGACTTGATCTTGATGGGACCAGCCTCTGTCCGAGCCAGGAGCCGACTTGGCCGAAGGAGCGCGGATGCCGCTCCAGCAGCGCTCATCTGCAGCAGCGAGCGTCTGGAAATCGACGGCGTGTGACTCATTGTTGTTGTTAGCGAGTGGGCGTAGCGTCGAAATAGTGGAGCTGCGGCCATAGTGCGTTACCTCCGGAGGATGTCGTTTTGTCACTTCCGATTGTAGCTCTGCCGACAGCGGCGCAATAGCAGGCGCCTCAGGACGATCGGATCGCAAATCGTCGCCCTCTTCGCGCAGAAGAGAAGGCTCACGCAAAGGCGCTAAGAGAAAGAGCTCAGGTTGAGGGAAAAAAGCAGAGAGGCAGGCTTCTGCCTGGCATCGAAAAGGCGGTCTTCCACCGAGATCCTCTCTGCTCCCAAACGCCTTTGCGCCTTAATGTAGCCCGCACCGTAGCGTGGACTTCAGTCCGCGACAGTCCTTTCGACGGGCCTGCCCTGGGCAACGACAGGGTCGAGGGCAGGGCGGGTCACGCACTCAAGTGCGTGCTACGTGCGTGCTACGTGCCACGTGTTGGCACTTTTCCGACTTTCTTGCCAGAATCTGCGACACATGGCCCGGGCGAAACACAAAGATGCACAGTAGGTTCCTGCGTCTCCTGCATCTCCAGCCGGTTGTGGAATTTTGGGGACGGGCGTAACGTCTTACCTGGCGGCATGTTGCATGGTGGATCGTCAGGCAAGGGGGGCGGATGCACATGCGAACTGCCATGCGGAAACGAGAGGACGAACCTTGGTTTTAGCAGAAGGGTTGCCTGAACGATAAGCACCAGGCAAGGCGGTATTCCCGTCCATGGATCAACAGCGGGAAACAGAGATACTCGACGGTCTGCGTGCCGGTGACCCCGGTGCCTGGCGTGCGTTGTACGATGCGCATGTCGGCGCGGTCTGGCAGTACGTTGCGCTACGCTTGGGTCCGCAGCGATCGGACGTGTCAGATGTAGTGCAGGAGATCTTCCTGGCTGCCGCGCGGAGTGTTCGGACGTACGACCTGGCGCAGGGTAGTCTCTCGCGGTGGCTTGTCGGAATCGCGCGGCGGCAGATCGCACTCCATTTTCGTGCCGAAGCGCGGCAGAGCCGCATTCGGCGGCTGGCCGAATCCTGGGGCCCCCACGCTCAGCAGGTCGCAGAGTGGCTGGACGACCGCGAGGCGTTGCCAGGCGAGGTGTTGGAGAGTCAGGAACTGAGCACCCTGCTGCGCGCTGCGCTGGCCGAACTGGAGCCGACGTACGAAGAGCTGCTGACGCAGAAGTATCTGGAAGGGATTTCGGTGCAGCAGCTGGCGGCGGCGAGCAATTCGACCGAAACCGCCATCCGATCCAAGCTGGCCCGAGCGCGCAAGATGCTGCGGCGGATCCTGTTGACCCGTCTCGCAGCCGGTTCGATGTCGGAGCAAGGTAATGGATAGTAGCCACGCTCGCGCAGAGTAGCCACGCTCGCGCAGAGTAGCCACGCTCGCGCAGAGCGTGGGTAAGTGAATCGTCATGCGTACTTTGATGATCCGGCGGTCGGCCCGGCCCCGGCGGTAATGGACAGGTGATGAAACTGATGACAAACGGGAGCGAACATGACTGGGGTGACGAGCGCATGGGAGAGCTCTTCTCCATGCTGCACCACAGCGCGCCTCCGCCGGACGCGGCGCTGTTGGAGGAACTGCGCGAGCGGTCGACGGTCGTTTTTACTCAGCAGTTTCACGCTTCACGGCGGAACACTCAGCGGAGCAGAAAAATGATGATGGTGCTGACACGCACTCTGGCCGCGGCCGCGGCCGCTTTGGCTATGTTGGCTTCGTGGTTCTTCGTCCAGCGAGACGGAGAGACCGGGCCTCAGTTGGAGGTCGTGTTGGCCAGGCTCTCACAGGCAGAGTCCCTGCACCTCCAACTGGTGCGTGATGGAACATCAAGCGACATTTACACGCGCAGGCCAACACAATTGCGGTGGAACCTGCCGGATGGAACGTACCGCATCGACGACGGCCAGCATCTGTGGCAGGTGGACGAACAGGCGAATCGTGCGGTGTCAGAGCCGTCGCAGTTTTTTGCCGCCGCTCCGAGTGGGCTCGACGCGCTGCGCCTGATGGACGTGATCGACCCGCAGCTGCGACAAGCACTGCTGGCCCTGCGCCCGGCGGAGCAAGTGACGACTGAGGGGATTGTGTGTGATGTCTATCGCTGGCCGACCGACTCGGTGACGAGTGATATGCACATGGTGGCTTACGTGGCTGCTCAAGACAATCTGTTGCGCTCGCTGGAGATCACCGTGGGTGGTGCCGGTCGGAACGTCTCGAGCTGCAAGTTGGCAGTTGCGGCGGTCAATCCACCTCTGGACGAGCAGCTGTTTCGGATTGCCGACACGCTGACAGCTGACGGACGGATCGGCAAGGTGCTCGACGCGCAGGGCTTGGTTTCCGTCCAGCCTTTGGGGCACCATCGTTGGACGCCAGTCCAGCCCGGGCTGGTACTCAAGCCGGGCGATTGGGTGCGCAGTGACCTGCGCGGCGCCAATGCAGCGACGTTGCGTCTGGTCCCGCATTCGCTCGTAACACTGGGGCCGGGAACGCTCGTGGAGCTCAAGTCGCCTACCGATCTGGCGGTTGTGGCGGGCGAGCTGAAGCTGATCACGGATCCCGCCGAACCGGTGCGATTGCACGGTGCAGCGGATCAGTCGTTGGAAGTGCGCGGCACGCAGTGGGTTCGGCGACAGGACGATACGCTGGTGACGCTCCAGCGGGAACCGGCCTGGGTCGCCGGCTATGAGGGAACAACTGTGGATGAATCGATCGGATCGCTGGTGGCGAAGATCGATGGGCGGGATGTTCCGCTCACGGTCGGTTACCACAAGGTGACGGTCGACATTCGCGATCAGATTGCCCGCACGGTGATCGAAGAGTCGTTTGTGAATCACACGGCGAACCGGCTCGAGGGAGTCTTCTATTTCCCCTTGCCGCAAGATGCCTCGATTTCAGGATTTGGCATGTGGATCGGTGACGAGCTGGTCGAGGCGGATGTCGTGGAGAAACAGCGGGCGCGCGAGATCTACGAGACGATACTGCGCGAGAAACGCGACCCGGGGCTGCTGGAATGGACTGGCGGCAATCAGTTCAAGGCTCGAATCTTCCCGATTGAAGCGCATGCGCAGAAACGCATTACGATCACTTACACTCAGGTCCTTCCGCTGCGGGGCAACCAGTTCCGCTATTCGTATGCTCTGCAGAGCGAAATGCTGCGTCAGCATCCGTTGAGCACACTGTCGATCGGGGTGAAGATCAACTCGCAAGTGCCGATCGCTTCGGTCACATCACCGACCCACACGGCTCGCATCGCCCAGACGGAGCATTCCGGGAGTGTGGAGTTCAGCGCGCAGGAGTTTACACCCGATCATGACTTCGAAGTGGTGGTGCAACTGCAGGACCAGCCGGCCACGGCGGTGCTGATTCCGCATCAGCGAGGCGACAATGGCTATTTCATGCTGCAGGTCATGCCACCGGTAATCGACTCGGCGGCCGATCGGGATCTGCTCCCCGACGGTGAACCGCTCGAGCTGCTGCTGGTGGCCGACACGTCGGCTTCGATGGACGAGCCGTCACGCCAGACGCAGGCGGAGCTGATCACCGCCATCTTGACTTCGCTTTCCGACCAGGACTCCTTCAACCTGATGATGTGCGATGTCAACTGCCACTGGCTGTTCGACGAACCGGTCCCTGCAGACGCCGGGAACGTGGCTCTGGCCATGAGTTCGCTGGGCCAGCGAGTGTCCTTGGGTTGGACCGATCTGGACAAGGCGTTTCGGGAGGCGTCGGCACGAGTGACGCCCCGAACGCAGCTGATCTACCTGGGTGACGGGATCGTCACGGGTCCGGATGCCGATCCGGTCGCTTGCGCCAAACGGCTCCGCCAGCAGTTCCAGGGACTGGCAGGCACCGGGCGTGCGATCGCGGTCAGCAGTCGTTACGAGAGCACCGTGCTCAAGGCCATTGCCTCTTTAGGTCGCGGCTCGCTGCGTAAGATCGATGCCCAACAGAATGCGCAGCAAGCGGCTCGGGAGCTGCTCGCCGAAATGACTCGGCCTGCGACCACCATCAGTCAGATAGAGCTTCGCGGATTGCGCACCGCTCGGGTGTATCCGGAGGAACTTCCGAACCTGGCTGACGGCACACAGCAGATACTCGTGGGACGTTACCTTCCGCAGCAGCAAGACGTGCGGGGCGAGGTCGTCATTGCGGCCACGCGTGGCGGCACTCCGCTGCAGATCAGCAGCCCGTTCCAGCTGAAGCAGGCGGAAGAAGGCAATTCATTCATTCCACGACTGTGGGCCCGCATGCATCTCGATGCGCTGCTTGAACAAGGCACGTCACAGACGATTCAGGACGAGGTCATCAGCTTATCGGAAGAGTTTCACATTATCACGCCGTACACGTCGCTGTTGGTTCTGGAAAGCGATGCCGATCGCGAGCGGTTTCAGGTCCAACGGCGCTTTCAGATGCGCGACGGTGAGCGGTTCTTCGCCGCCGGACGGGACAATGCGAACTATGAGCTGCTTCAGCAGCAAATGCGACGAGCCGGCGATTGGAGAATTCAACTGCGCATGGACGTGCTGCGCGAACTAAACCGTCTCGGACGCTCCCCGCTTTCGCCAGGTGGTTCATTCGCGAAAGGACGGAGCAGCGGTAAGGGGGGCGATATTGTCTCCGTGATGTGGGACGGGTCTTCCTCGACGGTGGTCAGCAGTTCTTGGGCCGCCGATAACAGCCGGAGGAACTGGGGTTTCTCCACGAACGGTTTTGGCGGAGGTCGCCGGAGTGATCTTGCTGTGGGTTTCAATCTGCCTGGAAGTTCCGTCGAGCGATATGCAGTCGAGATCATGGACTTCGAATCCGCGGATAAAGCGGAGTGGTTTCAAGGCGGAGATCGGTTCGGCCGGGACTTCGTCGACAACCGTGCCGCGTCCTTTGGCGAGGAAGATGTCCTGGAGTCCACTGATTTCTCGGGCCGTCTCGAATTCGGTCAGCTGGCAAAGCACGGCAAACCGTTGGGTGGCAAACGACTTGACTCCCTATTCTCTTCTGCAGCGGGTGAACCGGAAGTCATGTTGCGTGCCAAGTTCAAACGACTTCCCGCGCGCGTCCAGTTGTGGGACACGGACGGTGCCGACCTATACGGCGAAAACGGTGTCGTCGCGTTCGGCTCGTATTTCGCACGTCAGGAGAGAATCTTGGATGGAGCCGGGACGCTCACCGCTCTCTTCCCGCAGCTGCCGGCGATTCCCGTCCGTTCAGCAGCAAAACCGGGCGCATCCGATTGGCCGGAAGAGGCTCGGCAGATTTCAGACAGTCTGCTGCGTCAAGCGATGCTGCAGAGTGTCTCGCAGCCGTTAGAGATTACGCGTACGGTACAGAGTTTCGATCCACGCTGGAACTCACGGGCCTCCCAGCAGCAAATCACCTATCTGCTCTCATCCAACGCCTGGCTGGCTACCACGCTGAGCGTGGGCGGTCAGACGCTGGTGCATTCGTGTGATTCCGAACGCCGCCAGGTGTTCTCCAGGGCGTTTTTGCTCGGCCGCCGTCGAGCTGCGACGCCCGAAGAGCTGCGCAATCCTCCGTTGGACGTGAGCGGCTTCATAATGACCTCGCTCGAACAAACATATGGCAGTTATCAGGTTGAGGTGAGGCAGGAGGAGGCATCGCGTGTGCGGCTGAATCTGACGCATCCCACCAACGCCGACTATCAGATGCAGTTGGTGATCGATACGGAGAAGAACGTCCTACTGCGCTTCGAGAACTGGCAGGATGGCAAGGTCGTGTCGGCGCAGCAATATGGCGATTTCGTGCTGGTGGCTGACGCATGGTTCGCTGGAACGTGCGAGACACTGGATGAACAGGGACGCCGCAGCGGATTGGTGACGCAGAAGTTCACGGAGCTCTCTGCCGATGAGTTCGCTGCGCGTTGGGCACAGGAGCAGACGGGCGACGAGCGGGTGCTGTGGATCCGCGAGCCTCTGCCGCAGTTGCCGATCGCCCGACAGGCGGTCGAAAGAGGCAAGGCGGATTTCACCGACCAACTGGTGATCCTGCTCCACGATGCCCAGCTGCAGAAATGGGATCGCGTCCTGCAGCAGTTGGCAGTAATGGAGTCGATATTTGTCGGCAAACCGGGACTCACCTGGGTGCGGGATGCGGTTATGCTGGCGGCACGTCGACGCGAAGAGTTGCGGCAGCGAGTGTTGGATCGCGCTGCCAATCTGGCTCAGCCCACTGACGACGGTCCGGTTGTCGACGAGTACTTTCTGGCGAATCACCTTGTCTCGCAGGCCTCGGGCATCTGCGAGGCCAACGAGATGCTGACGCTGCTCGATAAGCTCGAACCGGTTTTCAGCCGCCAGCCCGACTATGTACAAGCTCGGCTCCAATGCCAGCAGCATCGCATCGGCTACCTGCTGCAGGTGGATCGCGCTGTAGAGGCCTTGGAATTGCGGAAGCAGTTGGCCGAGTCCTACCCGCATCAGGAGAGTGTGCAGCGGGAGTATGCCCAGTCGCTGATCGACGCCGGCGAGGTTGATCAGGCGGTGGCTTGGATCTCCCAAGTACTGACTCCTGCCGCACAGTGGTATCCGCATGAGTCTGCATCACTGCGCAATATCATTGTGCAGTATTATCGGTCGCAGGGAAGATATCCTGATCTGGTTGAATATCTGCAGCAGTGGATTGGGGCAGAGCCTGAGACTGACTCGACATACGATCAGTATCTGACGGCCCTGGCAAAAAATGATCAGCTCGAACAGGCCAGCGACCAGATCGCAGTGTGGCTGACTGCCGGCGCTGCCGCCGATCCGCTATCCAAGACCCAGGCGTCACAGTTGCGAGCGGCCGTGCAGCATGCGTTGGGTCAGGGCTATGACCTGGGCACGAATCGGCTCGATCCTCGGTGGCTTGAGCCGCTGGCCGCGATCGTAGCGACTTACGTGCGGCAGACCCGCGACAACGACGTTGTTCGCGCGGCGATTGCCGATACGATCATGAACTCGTATCCGTTTCGTGAGACCGATGTTGCGGCGCGGACCCGCCGGGAGATCGTGCCAGTCATTGCCGAGAATCTCACCAGTCTCGCTTTCCCGCGCCTGCAGCGGATGGTCAACTGGATCTGGACTGAGAGCGAGACGGCCGGCACGGAGTTCTGGCAGTCAGTAGCCCAGGAACTACGGCGGCGGTGGGAAGCCGAAAAGATCGCGCAACGCCGACATGAACTCGGCACGCTGCTCGGCCAGGTCCTTTCCGGCAAGATGGATGCCGCGTCGTATCTGCAGTTCCTGCGTGAGCAGTGGCGCAAAGGGCCCGAGCTGTACCGCGACCAGTATGCGGAGACTCTGTTTAACACTCTCTTAGGGCAATCGTGGTCACAAGAAGTCGAGGACGAAGTGGCAGCGATGGTGCCGCAGCTGCAGCTCAGTGCCGAGCCAGTTGACCGCCTGCAGCGTCAGGTCGCTGCGATCTATCAGTTGACCGATACGATGGTCGCCAACCGCTTTCAAGCGTTGATGGGCGACGTGAAGAACCAATCGCAGCTCTCCCGGACTGAGCTCCGCGATCTGCAGGCCAACAGAATGCGTCAAGCACAGCAAGGATATGCCGAACAGTTGGATCGTCGCACGCGTCAGGCGTCTGTGGAACTGGTGGGCTGGATGAACGCGGAGTGGACTTACCTGCAACTGCAACTCAACGAAAACCTCGATCAAGTGGTGCAGCGTTGCTGGGAGTTCCTGGGCGGTGAGCCGGTGCGACTTGACGCTGACATTGCGGCGGACCAGCTTGATGTCGTCCTCCGGTATCGGTATCTGATGACGCTCGCCAATCTGGCTGCTCGGCGCAGCGCGCAGCCGGAGCTAGTCGAACGGCTGCTGCAGTATGCGGACCAGGCGGTAAGACGAGGGAGCGATGACGCCACTGCCTGGCAGGCGTATCAGTACCAACTGCTGTTGGCTGTCGATCAGACCAAACAACTCATGACGCGGTTGAACGAATGGATCGTCAGCGACAATGCCTGGGCCAGCCAGTGGCGGCTTTCGCTGGCGTACCTGCTGGCGGAACAAGGGAAGTTCGACGAAGCCATCCCGCTGTTCGAACAGCTTCAAGCGGACGATTTGCTCTCCAGCGCTGATCTGCAAACGTTGGCCGACTGGTATCTGGTGGTTGATCAGCGGGAGAAGCATGAGCAGGCCTTGCGAGCGTCGTTTGAGATGCTGGACGCCGCGTCGCTCTACTCATGGCTGGAAAGCCAGTTGCAGAGCATGGCGGAACCAGGTCCGAGCGATCCGTTTGTCGGCCGCCGCCAGCAGTCGGGTGTTCCCAGGGAAATGGATGGCAACGTTCCCCTCGTATGGGAAATCCTGCTGGCCAAATCATCCGATCCGGCGAATCAACTCCATTTGCTGCGCGCATTCTATCGGCAGACGCACGATTTCCGGTTGCTGACCGCTCTGGCCGATGCCGTGATCGGTCATACGGCGGGAGAGATCTTTCCGTTCCTGTCACAGGTGAGCGGGGTCTTGAGCGATGTGCGGGACGAAGCGACGAGCGACCAGCTTGCGGCGCACTTGACGCAGATACGCGAGCGAGCGACGACGGTGGTCGATCAACGGGCAGTCGATTTGCTCGAAATGCTGGTCCAACGACGAGCTGCCGAACTGCTCAATCAGCCGGGGCCGCATGCCGAAGAGGCGTTGACGGCGATGCAGCGCGCCATGAAGGCGCAATGGAATCCGGGCGAGCAGCGGCTGATCGCCGATTTACTCGCCAGCCTGGGGGCCATCTCCGTCAAGGACGTGGCAGCCGAGCAGTTGCGGCAACTGCAGTTGCTGCGGCGCGGGGCGGCGCCGGGATCGACCGACGAACTGCACCTGGCCTGGCGGCTCGCGCAGGCTTACTGGGCCTACGGGCGCCAGGATGATGCGCTCGACGAACTGGAAGCTGCTTTGCGAGAGGTGCAGGCGGCTGCCGGCCAGGAAGGCCTGCCGCTATCTGCCAACGAACCGTTGAGCTGCTTCGTCGATTATCTCGCGAGTACGGGGCGATATGTGCAGGCCGAAAAGGTGCTGACTACACAGTCACAGCACACCAAGCAATCCCTGCGACGATGGTGGCTCACCGACCAGCGCTATCAGCTTTATCTTCGCGCACTGCAGGCCGACGGTGAAGTATCTCTGGGACGTGGCAACGCTCTCTATCGAAAGCTGACGGACCAGTTGCAGGAGGCACTGCAGAGTCAAGACTGGAATCAACCGCAACAGCAGCAGCTGATCTATCGTCTGGTCGAGGTCTACCGGGCGGCCAAAGAGAAACACCTCGGCGGGCCAGCTGATGACGTTGTGGAATTCGCCCAGCAGGGACTTCCGGAAGCACTGAAGCGGCAGGTAAACAGCTACCACTCCGTTGTCGGCCATGTGGCTCATGCAATTGCCGATCTGGCCGAACCGCGCGCAGCGTTGGCGTTCCTGATCGCAGCCATTGAGAACGAGCCGAGGTGGTTTGCCTTGGTGCGCCAAGACGGCTGGAATGAACATGCGTATCGACTGGGAATGTGGCGCGAACAGGTCAAGCGACTGGGTAACCTGGAAGCTCCCTTGCTCGAAATCGTGACCCGTGAGCTGCGACGCGATCTCGAATCACGCGAGCAGCGCAGTCGCATCATCTACTGGAGGCCGCAACAATACTTCTGGGAGGCACAGGCGGAGGCGTTCCTGCGCACGGCCGAAACGGTGTATGCTCAGCGGAAACAGTCGGGCGAGTCGGTCAAGTACATCGCCGAGTACGTGGCGGTGGGGCTGGATCGACATGATCGGGCGATTGAGATGCTGATAACGGCCGATCGAGACGGAGTCCTCGATGCAGCTGGGAAATACCAACTGGCCGAGTATTTCCACATTACGCAGCGCTACGAAGAATCGATACCAGTGCTGCAACCGCTGGTCGAACAGCATCCTGATGTGATGGCTTACCGGACCAAGCTGATGCATGCGTACTTCCGTACGCACCGCCAGCAACAATTGGCCGATCTGCTCGACCAGACGGATGCTCGTCTTCATGAGCGCGATCTCTGGAACGAGGACAACCTCTCGCAACTGGCGGCCAGCTGTCTCGAGAACCAGCTGTATGAGCGCGCCGTGAAGTACTACACCGAGCTGATCACGCTCCACAAACGTACGCAGCCGGTGCAGAGCAGAGGCGACGGCCGGTTGTCCGATTTCTGCCAGGCCTTGGCCCGCGCCCACGCTGGGCTGGGAGATACTGCCGCGGCCGTCGATGCCGCCAGCGAGGGCGTCGTTACCTGGGGACCTGATCAGTCGCAACGCACACACGCCCTCGACACGTTGCGGGACGTGGTGCGCAGTTCTCGCAATCTGGATGCGTTTGTCAAGCAACTGGACCAAGAGACGGAAGAGACAGGACTCGACAAACCAATCGTTCGCCAGGCCATCGCCAGGGTGTACATGGAGAAGAAGGAGTATGCGGCCGCCGCCAAACAACTGCGACTGGCTGTCTCGCTGCGGGGCAACGACGCCGAAACACGCCGACAGCTGATCGAATGTTACGATCATTCAGGCGACGTCCAAGGCGCGATCCAGCAGTACCTGGCGCTGATCGAGCTGAACCCTCACGACCGGGACAACTACCGAGCTCTGGCACATCGATTCGAGAAAGCGGGGCAGGGCGATGAGGCGGAACGCACCTACACATCCATCGTCGAGGCGCTGGCGCAGGAAGCGGAAGGCCATCAAATGCTGGCCGAGATTCGGCAGGATCAGGGGCGCTGGGCCGAGGCAGCTCAGCAGTGGCAGCAGGTGGCCGCGCTGCGACCGCTGGAACCTACCGGCTGGCTCGGACTGGCCAAAGCTCAGGTGCTTCTCGAGCAGTGGGATGAGGCGCGGCAGACGCTCGACAGACTCCGGTCGCGCTCCTGGCCCGATCGGTTCACTCAGCTGCAGACGGAAATCGACCAGTTGTGGCACCTGGTGCAAAAAGAGCTGCAGGGCAGAAGCCAGTGACGTACGTAGCACGCCCGTAGCTTGCACTTCCGTGCGTGACGCGGCGGCCTCTACCGCCCCACCATCCACAACGTACCCCCGTTCCGCTGACGAGCTGAAGCTCGTGCCACGGAGCGGTCGTGCCCAAGCCTTACGGAGCGGGGAAGTCAATGGAGAAGGCTTGGGCAGACCGCAGAGGTGGATCCTCTCGTCCACTGGAGTCAGACGTACAGGCCGTGAACCTGTCTCACTTCAACTAGGAGGCAGTCTAGGGGACGCTCGTTAGCGCCTGATGGGGCGCTCGGTGAGACCTTGATGAGCATTGCCAGGATCGGCTTGGTGTCTGGCCTGACACCGCTTGGGCCGTGATGATCCGGAACTCACGTCTTGGTGGCATCGGGGCTGGTTTAGTCGAGAGCCGGCGCTACTGCTGGGAAGTGCTACTATCCGACTGCTAGCACTTGTCACGGTGTGGTGTGATGCGCCTGGGTTGACGGGCGGACGGTGACCTGCCGCGATTTCTGAGCGGTGTTACTGCTTGTGGGCTTTCTCTTTCTGGCAGATTGGTCGGATTGTCAGTTGTCAAGAAATTGGCATTTGACGGGGCATTGATGTTTGGTAGGATCTTGCGTGGCAAAGTCGGTGAGCGACGCGACACGGATGGTGCGAATCTTTCCGGATCGTCGACACGGAGGTTGAGAGCTTACCGTGGCTGTGGTTTAGCCTCTTGGTGAGTGTGTTGGCCCACGGTTTCCGCTGGGGTCCGACGCCGCGACACGAGGCTGGGCCTATTCGGCTGGTTTCGCAGTATGGATACTCGTCCCGTGTTCTTTGGCGGTCATGGGACGAACGATCGCTCGAAAGGAGACGACTGATGCTGGTGCTATCCCGTCGCCAAGACGATAAGATCGTATTCCCCAATTTAGGAATAACGGTCGAGATTCTCAAGATTGCCGGACGCAGCGTGCGGCTGGGAGTGGAAGCGCCGCCGAATGTGCGTGTGCTGCGGCATGAATTGGCGGATAAGGAGCGGAGGGAGGACGCTGGCTCAGTGGCGGCGGCTTCGCAGGCTTCCGAACCGGCGTCGCCTGCCGCTAAGTCGCTGGACCACCAGCTGCGGAACCGCTTGAATCGGGCCACGATTGGACTGCAACTGGCTCAGAAGCAGATTGAAGTGGGCCAGTTGGAGAATGCCGATCGTACGCTGGTGAAGGTGTTGGCCGAGTTTCAGTCGTTGGATGAGGACCTGGGTCAACGCAGCTCGTCAGCTCTGGCGGCACCACGTCATGCGCTGCTGGTCGAGGATGATGCGAATGAGAGCGAGTTGCTCGCCGGTTTCCTGCGGTTGAGTGGCTTTCAAGTGGACACAGCGGCGGATGGCCGCGATGCGCTTGACTTTCTATCGGAGCACGAGCAACCGGATGTCGTGCTGTTGGACATGCAGATGCCACGCTGTGATGGGCCGGCGACCATTTCGGCCATTCGGGAGAATCCGCAGTACAGTGGCCTGCGGGTGTTTGCGGTCAGTGGCAGAGTGCCGGCCGACATGGGAGTGACGATTGGCCCGGCCGGGGTCGATCGTTGGTTCCGCAAACCGCTCAATCCGCAGTCGCTGGTGGCTGAATTGAACAGGGACTTGCAGTTTTCCGTGCAGTAGACGCCGTAGACGATGGATGGCCGAGCGGGTATGGCAAAGACCCAGTTGCCTGCGAGCCGGGTCCCACCGGACCATTCATGGATGAAGCACGCCTCCGCAAGGAAATACCCCTCGTGCCGTACTGTGGGTGGGAGCTCAGTTCCTTGGGTTGAGCTCCCACTTTTTTGTTGCGTCCGCCGTAGCCATGCTCGCGCAAACTGGTAGCCATGCTCGCGTAGAGCATGGGGGCGTTGCCCACCGCAGTCCACTTCGCCCGCGGCCTGCGCGACTGCATGCTACAGCAGCTGCGTTGGGACATGTACATTTCCCGTGGCCTCCCTGACTCCCGCGAGCTCCGCTCGTGCGGTGGATCAGATGGTGAGCTACGGCTCCGCTCGTCCCTTCCTCCCCAACCCCCACGAGCTCCGCTCGTGCGGTGGATCAGATGGTGAGCTACGGCTCCGCTCGTCCCTTCCTCCCCAACCCCCGCGAGCTCCGCTCGTGCGGTGGATCAGATGGTGAGCTACGGCTCCGCTCGTCCCTTCCTCCCCAACCCCCACGAGCTCCGCTCGTGCGGTGGATCAGATGGTGAGCTACGGCGCCGCCGACGATTCCTGACCGCCTGCATCGAGTACTCGCCGAACGCAGCGACGTAGAACCCCGTGCTCCAGACGCGTCAGAGTCGCAGCAGATGCGCGAGGTTGTTCTGATAGCAAAACGCGATCTCCAGCGGTGTCGTGTCCGGCTCGGCCCGCAGTGCCGCGTGGAGATGACTTGGCATGACCGACAGCCGAGCCACCGCGTGCCCTTTGCAGTCAGCGATCCGCAGGAAGGTATCGCGCAAAGCGGTCAGCACCGGCCAGGACTCCAGACGAGCGTGCTGCTCGACGACCAGCACCAGGTGCAGGTTAACCAGTACCGACCGCGACTGCGTGGCGTCGGCTGCGACAGATCGACAGCCGCCTTGACGACGGTCAGCTCGGCCATCCGTTGGGCGAACTGCGGGTCGACGAACTGCTCCTTCGTCACCTGTCGCTCCAGATAGGCCTCCACGTCGCGCCGCGTATTGTCACCGACGGCTCGGACCGCCACTTTGCGGCTGAACGGGACTCGGAGACCGGCCGAGCGGAGCGTGTAGGCCAGCCGACCTTTCGCTCGTTGCGCCACGAAGATGGGGGTGATCTCCAGTGTCGTGCTGAAGAGAATCTGCACGCCGTCGTCGGTCCCGCGGTCTTCCCATACTCGCCAGCTGTCCCGCTCCCAGTGCAGCTTCGTCTGCTCATCCGTTCCAGGACCGAGTGTCGAGCCAACGAGTAGCCCCGCGACAGCCAGCCGGGCCAGGCATAGCGCAGCTGATATGCCGCGCCGGTTACCGCCGGTGGGTACAGCGCTGTCGGTGCCTTGACGCGGGAAAATGGGTTGTCGCCGTCCTGGGCGCGGTGTGTGCTGGAACCGGCCGTTGCTGGAATCCTCCTTCACATGCTTGCAGCCAAGTACGAGCGACCGGCGCGCTCGCCAGTATCGCAAAATCGCGCGACATCAGAATCCGTTACTGAAAAAAACGGATTCCGTACGCCAACTGATGAGGGGTGGGGGCGGCGTCGGTAGCTCACCATCTGCTTCACCGCACGAGCGGAGCTCGTGGGGGTCGGGAAGGGGTGAGGAGGCGGCGTCGGTAGCTGACCATCTGCTTCACCGCACGAGCGGAGCTCGTGGGGTCGGGAAGGGCGAGGAGGCCACTCTGTAGCTGACCGTCTGATAAGATGTCGCATCTGCCGATCGCTAGCTAGCCGAGTCTGAAAAAATACCGGCTAGCAGATCTCGCGCCGAATGAAATTGGGACAGGCTCGTCATTCTTTGCGAGGAAGTACTTTGTCGAGGTCCTCGCGGCGGAGCGGTTTGACCAGATGGTCGTCGAAGCCGGCTGCCGTGACGGCCACTCGATCGGCGTCTGCGCCGTAGCCGGTCAGTGCGACGAGTCGGAGATGGGCGTGCTGTGGATCGCGGCGGATCAGCCGAGCAACTTCGTAGCCATCGATGCCGGGCAATCCGATATCGACCAGCGCCAGATCGAACGTGGATTCCTGGAGCAGCTCCAGTCCACGGCGACCATTTTCGGCGTCCGCGACCTGATAGCCGTAGATCTCCAGCAGTGCCCGCAGCATATCCCGGCTGTCAGGGTTGTCTTCTACGATCAGAATCCGTCCTTGTCGACTGCTATCGGACTCATTGGGTGGTGCAGGTTGTACGGTGGCTTGCTGGTGACACTTGGGCAGTCGGACGACGAACTCGGACCCTCTCCCTCTGCCATCGCTGTGGGCCACAACCGATCCGTGATGAAGTTCGACCAGTTTCCGGACCAGGGTGAGTCCGACGCCCATACCGCCGTTGGAGCGATCGAGGGTCGATCCGGCCTGGACAAAGATATCGAAAATGCTCTGCAGCATATCGGGGGGCACCCCTTCGCCAGTATCGCGCACTCGGATCACGATTTCATGCTCTTCCGGGTAGGCGGTCAACCAGATCTTGCCGCCGGCCGGAGTGTATTTCACGGCATTGGTGAGCAGGTTGACCTGGATCTGCTGCAGTCGGGTAAGGTCGCCATCGACGACCATGGGACGCGGATCGATATCTACTTGGAGCGTCTGACCACGCTGTTCGATTTCCCGCTGGATGACCTCCAGGACGGGGTGGATGGCCTCCCGGATATCAACCGGTTCCGAACGGATCTCGATTTTTCCCTGGGTGACGCGTGAGACGTCGAGCAGGTCGTCGAGCAAGCGTGACATCTGATGGGTCTGGCGCTGGATGACCTGGCAGGGGCTCTGGCAGGCCTTCCGCACGGAGCAGTTCTTGTCGAGCACGTAGGTGGCGTTGAGGACGGCTCCGAGGGGATTGCGCAATTCGTGTGAGAGCATGGCCAGAAACTGGTCGCGGCGCTGGACCGCTTCCTGTGCCAGGGCCTCGGCCGACTTCAGCTTCGAGATGTCTTTGCCGATCGATGCGATCCCGACCGGCTGGCCTTCTTCGTCTGTGAGCAGTGAGAGGGTCAGCAGGACGGGGCAGCGTTCTCCCGTCTTGCAGCGACGGGTGGTTTCCACGTTGCGCACCGCTTCCCGGTTGCGGCACCGCTGGCGCAATTCGACCGACCGCGGAATTTCCTCCGCAGGTTGGAGCATATCCATGCTTCGGCCGATCAACTCCGCGCGTGCCCAGCCGTAGCTGCGCACCGTCTCCTCGTTCACCGCGATGATCGTGCAGTTGAGGTCTTCGATGATGATGGGATCGGCAGCGTCCATGAACACTTTCGACATGCGCAGCAGTTCCTGTTCGGTCTGCTTCAGTGCGTCAATTGAGACGAAGGTGATGACCACACCGTCGATCCGATGTCCGGAGCGATAGGGAAGAATGCGGAGCAGGTACCACTGTCCCTGCCGGTCTTGAACATGTCGTTCCGGCACCGGTTCATGGTCGAGCACTCGCTCCACATCGCGTACCAGTCCATCGTAATCAATGCCACTGGCGAAGCTGTCGATCCGGCGGCCGATGTCCTGAGGCAGGATGTGGAAGATGTTGGTGACTCGGGGAGTGAACTTGCGGATGCACAGCGTGCGGTCGAGGAAGATGGTGCCGACGTCGATGCTGTGAAGCAGGTTATCCATGTCATCGGTCAGCTGAGTCAGTTGAGCGATCTTGCGCTGGTGCTCAGCGTTAACGGTGTAAAGTTCCTCGTTGACAGAGTGCAGCTCTTCATTAGTGCTCTGCAGTTCTTCGTTGGAGGCGACGAGTTCTTCATTGGTGGCCTGCAGTTCCTCGTTGCTGGTTTCGAGCTCTTCGATGGTGGCTTGCAGATTCTCTTTCGTGTATCGCAACTCCACTTCGAGGGATTGCATTTGAGCGCGTGAGGCCTGCTGCACGTCGACGGTCTCCTGCCACTCCGGCGGACCTGCGACGTGCGCCACACTCTCCAGAGTGACCAGCAGATAGGGTTCGGCCGTTTGACGCGATACGAGTGGCTTGACCCGCACGCGGATTTCCTCCACACCAGCGGATGTTTCCACCCGTGTGCCGGTGTAGGTGACGGGCGTCTGTTGCTTGGCTGCTCGTTGCAACGCGCCGGCCAGAACCAGCTTCAGGTCTCGGTCGACCATCTCCAGCACATCGGTGGAGAGGCGGCCGTCTTTGGGGACGAGAAATCGTCCGGCGCCGGCAAACGTATGGAGAACGTGCCGCTGCGAGTCGAGCAGGATACTGGGCGGAACATACTCCTCGAGCAGTGTGTCGTAGGCCCGGAGCAGATCGACATCCGGATAGCCGGGGGGAGCGGCATGCATGGGGCGCAAGCCTGTGATGCCGGGGGTGATGGGCAACCGCAGATCGGATGGGAGGCGGACGTCGCGTCGTTTACGAAAGATCTTCCAATGGCCGTCGAGCTGATCGAACTCATCGCTGATCTCCCCCGGACTCTCGCTGGGACCGAGGAACATGATTCCACCCGCCTTCAGACCGAAGTGGAACAGAGACAGGACTTTCTTCTGGGCGGGTGGCAGGAAATAGATCAGCAGATTGCGGCAGGAAATCAGGTCGAGCTTGGTGAAGGGAGCGTCCCGGATCACGTTGTGCGGCGCGAACACGATCCGCCGCCGCAAGTCCTGCACCACGTGATAGTGATTGCTGCGTCGAGTGAAATAGCGTTCCAGCCGCGCAGGCGTGACTTTGGCCAGGCTCGATTCTTCATACGTTCCGACACTGGCAAAGTCGAGGGACGCCCGGTGCACATCGGTCGCGAAGATCTTGAAGTCGCAGTTGCGACCGGCCTGCTGCGTGGCTTCGTCCAACAGCATGGCGAGCGAATAGGCCTCCTCACCTGTGGCGCAGCCCGCCACCCAGATACGCAGTCCATCGCCGTGCGAGGAGCGGGCCAGCAGTTGAGGCAGCACCTCCGCTCCCAGTCGGTCAAACGCTTCCCGATCGCGAAAGAACTCGGTGACTCCGATCAGCAGGTCCTTGTAGAGCTGATTGACTTCCGCGGAATCGTCGCGCAGCCGTTGAACGTAGTCTTCCAAGTCCAGTGACTGGTTCAGTTGCAGTCGCCGTTCAATCCGCCGCATCACCGTACTCGGTTTGTAATGCGAGAAATCGATGCCGCACTCGTCGCGCAACATCCGGAAGATGGCGTTCATCCCCTCTTCCGAGACGTTGTGGGACAAGAGGGGGTCCAGTCGGGAATTCTGCAGAGCGGCGCTGGCCAGAATAATCCGCGGGATCGACTCGGGGGATGCGACATAGTCCACCACGCCGGTATCGACAGCGCTGCGCGGCATGCCGTCAAACTTCGCCGTGTCGGGATCCTGCACGATCACCGTGCCTCCGGCATCGTGGATCGCTCGAATACCCCGGGAGCCGTCGCTGCCGGTCCCGGAGAGAATCACTCCCACGGCCAGGCTTCCCGCATCTTGCGCCAGCGAACGGAAGAACACGTCGATCGGGAGCGTGAAGGAACGCGACGGGTCCTTGTCGGTCAGCAGTAGTTTGCCCCCCGAAATGATCATCTCTTTCTTGGGAGGAATGAGATAGATCGCGTTCGGCTCGACTTTCATGCCGTCGGTGACGCGGTGGATCGAAATCTTGGTATGGCGCGAAAGGAGTTCGTCCATCAAGCTCTTGAAATCGGGCGAGAGGTGCTGGATGACGACAAACGCCATGCCCGTCTCGGCCGGCATGCTGTCAAACACGGCTTCCAACGCTTCCAGCCCACCCGCTGAAGCGCCAATGCCCACGATAGCCGATGGAGACGTGCTGTCTCGTTGCTCGGTACGAATCGCGTCTGACATCGATTTCATCCTCCAGGTCCGCACGCTAGCTCCTGGGGATCGGCGGCTTGACTGCTGAGCCAATCCGAGTGCTTGGTCGTTCGCCGTTACTCGCTCTCAGCCATTCCTCTCTGAGTAGATAATTGCCTCCATGCCTGAACTCTTGCTTCTGCGTTCCCGTGGATGGGAAGTGAATGTAGACGGCGCACCAGGAGCCAATAAGTCCATAGATTGTATCCGCTCAAGCCAAAAGACAAGTAGGCTTCTGCGAAGAGAGACGCCGGGACGAGCTGCTGTGCAGCGACGACAGCGCTGACGTTCCGCGGCTGTCAGCAGCAGATGACCCTCACAGACTTTGACGGTGCCAGATGGGACCGCGTCGGCTGCGGCGACGACGGACCGTGGTCGTCTGCCACGGTCCGCTCATCTCTGCAGCAGACTGCAAGATCACCAGCTGGGCCATCACTCCCGGCCTTTCACCTTCCCTGGTTTCTATATCGCACCCGACGCGTCCCGCAGAACTAGCGGTACTGCTGCTTCGTCAATTCAATGGCCTGATCGACCGTCTGCTGGGTGATGATGGTGGCCCCGGCGTCAATATTTGACGGAGTGATGCCGTAACGGAGGTATAAGGTCAACTGAATGACCGGATAGAAACCCTGAATGTAGGGCTGCTGATCGACCGTTCCCAAAACGACTCCCTCTTTGATCAAACGAAGGGTGGTCGGAGACAGATCGAATCCGGCTGCCCAATATCCACGACCGGCAAAGTACTGGGCGATGGCTCGGCCGGCCGCTTCCGTGTCGGCCTGACCAGTGCAGAGCACCGTCTGGATCTGTGGGTTCTTTTCCAAGGCCTGGCGGACTACCTCAGCCCCTTGGACTGAATCGTTGCCGGTGATCACGACCGTGGCCTGGACGTTCTTGGCTTTCAATTCGTCCTGCAGGCCGCGGAGGCGGTCCTCGAGTGAAGAAACGCCCTCGTCATGCATCGTCAACAGAATGCTGGCTCCTTCGGGAATCTTCGCTGCTACGAACCGGGCCAAAGACCGGCCGGCTGCGTAAAGCTGCTGGTTCACGCAACTCAATCGGGCGTTGGGAGTGGCGTGGTCGTCCGTATTGAACCCAACCACCGGGATCCCTTGGGCGATCACCTCCTGCACGACCTGGTCGAACGCTTCCGCGTCGACCAGATTCACGGCGATCCCGTCGTAGCCGTCTTTGGCCGCCTGCCGCACAAGTTCTGCCTGGGATGCCATGTCGACACCTTCGACCCCCATCCACACGCACTCCACTCCCATCTTCCTGGCAGCGTCCTGCATCCCCTTTTTCACAGGATCAAAGAACTTCGCGTCCTTACAGCAGGTGACGAAGGCCAGTCGGAGCGGGCGTTCTTCCGCCTGACCGTCGCCAGGGAAACTCAAGTACGTGATGACGAGCACAAACCAGGCGATTGCTCCAGCTAGCATGTTGCGTCTCATGATGGATTGCTCGCGGTGGACAAGATGCTTGGAACAAGGGCAGAACACGTGGGCGTGGCCACCGTGAATCGTCACAGCGCGCAGCGCACGAGTCTTGCCAGGTGTCTACTGCTGGGGATCGATGACAGGGGCCGGCCCCTGCTCCGGCGACGAGACCCCCTCAATGGCAGCCATGGCTTCGTCCAGCTTCTCGGCAACTGCTGCGTAATCAGGCGATTTCTCGTCGTGTACCGCATCATCGATGTTGCCGTAGCTGTCGAACATCGTCCCGACTGACTTGCTAATCGTCTCCAGTTGCTCGGCCGATAAATCGGCCTTTTTCGCCAGCTCTGGCAACGCCTCCAGTATCTCGCCCACATGGTGCAGAGGATCGTGCGCCTCCTCAACAGCCTTCTTCGCATCAGCTTGGGCAAAGGCGGTCTTGATCTCCTGGTAGTGTTCCTTGAGTTCGCTCACTCCTTCCGCAAACGTCGTGGGCAGCGCGTGCTCGTCATGATCGTGGCCGTCATGATCAGGAGATGTGGCGCCAGACTGATCTGCTGAGGGTTTACCCGAGGGCGTCGAACGATTGCAGGCATTCAGGCAGATAGCGGCTAGCAGGCAGGCTGCCATGGTCAGATAGCGGGGGGACCGTCTTGGGGTCGTACTCACGGGGATTCCTCCGGTCGAGTGGGAGAAAGGGAGTAAGGAGGCGGAAATTCTGGGGCAGCCCCAGACCTTGTACTACGTTAGCAGATCGGCAACGATGGCATCAAGCAGTCGATCATCCGTTGGCGGACGCCGCCGCAGTCCACCTGCCAGCGAGCGGGGGTGGGTGCGAGTCAGACCAGACGAACCAGGAGGAACTGACTTGCGTATCGCAGGAAGTCCCTGGAAGCGGCAGCGCCGTAACGCCTCCCGGCGCGTTGGCAGGTACCGGCTCGCGCGAAGAGTGGAGTGAAACGAATCGGGCCCTGATGTTAACAGAAGGACAAGTCGAGTTATGAAGCGATCGATTCAACTGGCTGGTGTGATCGCAGGGGTCTGCCTGCTGACCGTCGGCTGCAGCAGTCGCTCCGGCAACGCTCCAGCTGTTCAGGGGGAATTGGCACGTCAATTCCTGCTCAACGAGGAGCCCACGCAGACATCGGACGTGATTGCCTTGCGTGAGCGATTGCAGGACAAGGGAGCGGAGGAAGAAGTGGCCCTGGTGGGACTTGTGGGGGGGGCGGGAGATGCGATATGGGATCCCGAGCAAGCGGCTTTCATGATCACCGACGTGTCGCTTGCTGGGGAGCAGGGTGGCGAGCACTCGGTCGACGCAAGCGGCGAGAATGCGGAGCCGCCGAAACATGATGCCGACAACTGCCCGTTCTGCAGAGCGAAACGAAAGAAGCTGATATCTGGATCGGCGCTGGTCGAAATGGTGGACTCGGCCGGAAACGTCCCCCCCGTCGACGCGCGCCAGTTGCTTGGGTTGTCTGAGGGGCAGACGGTCGTTGTGCTGGGAAAGGCTCAGTTGGACGGGCTCGGCGGACTCAAGGTACGGGCCCACCGCTTGTATGTCCGACCGACCCGCGATTCGGCTGACGGAGCGAATTGACGCCCGGAGGTACGCGATGCCGTTGGGCCTGTCGTGTTTTTTCCCCGTGTCGACTCGTCGGTCTCGTGCGGCTCATCAGATCGGCTGATCAAGGAGGCGAGGGCTTCCCGCTCGCGGTATGCGAGCACGAAGAGTGAGACGCCGAGGGTCGTCGAGCTTGACCACATCACACACCGCCGCGCCGTTGATGGTCCGTCGAGTCTCCTGTCGCCATGTATTACTCCGCAATCGGTGCGACAGGAAGTCCTTGACCTCGTCTCGATTGTCTATTGGTTGGTTTCTCGTGTATGGCGGGTGTTGAATCATGAACATGTGGATGATCGCCTGGCGGAGCATTCAGCAGCGAGGACTTGCCTCCGCGCTCACCGCCTTCTCGATGGCGTTGGGTGTGATGCTGGTCGTAGCGGTATTGTCCATTCACGGTGTGGTTCAGCAGTCGTTTCAGAACAACGCCAACCTGGGCTACAACCTGATCGTGGGTGCCAAGGGAGGCAAACTGCAGCTGACGCTGAATTCGGTCTATTACTTGAGCCAGCCGATCGAGAACATCCCGTATGACTTCTATATGGAGTTCCTGCCCAAGCAGCAGCGGGATATGGAGTGGCAGAACACGGTGAACGAGCCACCGGAGAGCCGCGATGGCGAGTTTGCTTCCTACGCGCAGACCGCGATCCCGCTCTGTCTGGGCGATTATTTCGGACGGTTTCGCGTGGTGGGGACCGTCCCTGACATGTTCGCGAAACTGCGCTTTGGTGCGACGGGGGATCGGGAGTATCAGTTTGCGGCGGGACGCAATTTCCAACGGAAGAGCGAAGAAAACGGGTTCTTCGAGGCTGTGGTTGGAGCGACGGTGGCTCGTGAGATGAACGTGAAAGTCGGCGATCGCATCTCCACCACGCACGGCGACCCGGAGGGCATGGGACACGGGCGCAAGTTCACAGTGGTGGGCATTCTAGCCCCGTCGGGAACTCCCAACGACCGCGCTGCGTTCGTCAACATGGAGGGGTTCTACTTGATGGAAGGACATGCCAAGCCGCTGCATGAAAAGCGACTGATTGGCAAGTCGGCCAGCGATCAGGAAGACGAACCGGCCGAGGAGGCGGAGGTTGAGCCGGCTGAGCCGGAACCGGCCGTATATTCGTCGGACCCAGAGGAGCAGAAACGAGTTCAGGCGCTGCCGGTCCAGCAACGTGAAGTGACGGCCGTCCTGGTGCGCACGTCCAGCAATCTCGTGGCCCCCCTGCTGCAAAATGCCATCAACGAAGGAAATATCGCCCAGGTCGTCTTGCCGGTGCTGGAGATCTTCTCGCTGTTTGATGTGTTTGTTCGTCCGGTACAAATCGTGCTGCTCGTCCTGACCGCCATGATCTGCGTGGTATCGGGAGTCAGCATTCTGGTGAGCATTTACAATTCGATGGCCGGAAGGCGGCACGAAATCGCCGTCATGCGCGCGCTCGGCGCGTCACGCTCCGCCGTGCTCTCGATCGTCTTGATCGAGTCGATCATTCTGGCCTTAGGGGGCGGAGCGGCCGGGTGGGTCATGGGGCACGGTCTGAATTGGCTCGCCAGCCCCATCATTGAGCAGCGAACCGGTGTCTCCGTCGGCTTTCTCGACTTCGCTCCGAGCGTCGACCTCGTTCAGTTGCTCGGCGGTGTCGGGGATTTCAACCTGGAGGTGTCGTCGGAACTGCTGCTGATCCCTTCACTCCTGCTGCTGGCGGTCATCGTCGGCTTCCTCCCCGCCCTGGCTGCCTATCGTACGGATGTCGCGGGTTCGTTGGGCAAGTGAGCCAAGACCTGCGCCCAGGGAATGGAAACCCTGAGGATCGGATTCCACATCCTACTCGTGCTCGAATCCGCCTCCAGAAAACCGCAGAATATCGAACAACGAATATCCAATGTCCAAGTGATTTGCCTGGCCTCTCTTCTCTTCCTCCTTCTGCGGTTCTCTGCCTTCTCCTACTCGTACTCGTGCTCTATTCCGCTGCGCTGAGCCGCTCGGCGGATGGGGTGCGCAGTCACCCCGACGACCAATGACTCCACCGTCTGCAGGGTCGTTTCCTCGCGCGCCTGATCGCGGAGGCTAGGGAGGATCGGCGCGTCCAAAGAGGCGGCGTTGGGCCGAACCGCCACCGGCCGCAGGCTGATCTGGTCGGAAACTGCCTCGTGCGGAGCGATGCGGGCCAGCAGCGGCAGGGCTGCCAGCCGTCCCAGGGACGAGATGCCAAAGAGCAGCAGGTACGCTTCGAAGCTGGTCCCGAGCGTCGTCAGCAGCAAGCCGCCGAAGAGTGCGCCTGATACCCAGGCCGTGGTGTTGAGCAAGTTGTACAGGGTCAGCATGCTGGTCCGCTCGTTCTCTTTGATCGATTCAAAGAACAGCAGGAAGAACGCCAGCTCGTAAGCACCCCACGCCACGCCTCCCCAAATCTGCAACATGAGGAGCCACGTGTAGTTCTGGGACAGGATCCAGCCGCCACTCAACGGAATGATCCCCACCGCTCCAAACCAAAGCAGCCGCCACGTCCCCACTCGCCGCGCGATCCGGCCACAGAGTGGCAGGGCGAGCACTTTTGCCAGGTACGCAATCGAGATCAGGGTGACGTAGGCGGCGTATGAGAACTCCAGCTTCTTGAACATGAAAGGAGTGAAATAGGGGCCAGAGAGCTGTACGGCGGCCTGGACGGTCACCAGGTATACCAGCAACTGTCCGCCGCTGTGACCTCGAAGATGTTGCCATCGCTCTCGCCAGGGGAGGTTTCTCATGTTCGCCGGGATCGGTTGCGGCTCGCTCTGCAGCGAGAGCATGGTCACGGATGCCATGCGCGACAGCCAGGCGATCGCGAAGATGGTGGAAAACGCATACAGCAGCCAGTCGTGTGCCGCGGAATACTGCAGCAGCAAGCCACCGCCGAAAAAACCGCCGAACACAGCCGCTTGGGAAACGCGAGTGCGAAGGGCGAAATAGCCAGGACGCAATCCAGCGGGGACCAGAGTTCCCATCCAGGTGTTCCAGGCCGGTCCGGTCGCCAACCCCGCTCCCCAATAGACGGCCACAACCAGCAGCAGGCCAGGCGCTGTAATCCAGCCCCGCAGCGCGGCGAACAAGAGTGGCACAAAAGCCATGCCCTGGATCGTCGCCCCACACAATACCCACCGCTTGTGGGACTTCAACAGCCGGATAGCCGTTGGCGTGACCGTCTGCATGATGCCGCCCGCCAGCATCGGAAGACTGGCGACCAACCCTGCAGTCAGCTCACCCAGTCCGATCGCCAGCGCAAAGGCCGGCAGGTAGGTCTCCCCGAATCCGACCATCCCGCCCCAGCCTATTCCGTCACCCAGGCTGGCCCGCAGATCGCGACGCAGTACCTGAGTAGTCCGCGCCGCCTGCTTGGCACCCAGCGATGGCGCGTCGATAACGGCAGTCGAACTGTAACGGAGCGTAATGCTGGACACCGAGCACTCCTTCCCGACAAGAAACCCTCTGGTGTTGGGTCGGGAGAATGATCCAAAGCGATGGGAGAATGAACACGGCTACGGCACGTGGATCGGTTGCATCGTCATACGTGTTCAAGAACAAAGAATACGGACGGAGTTGACATTGATGAAGGGGATCTCTGGTTTCCCCGGAGATTTTCTGCCAAATTCCCGCCTCGCCCGATGATGCCACCGCTTCCGCAACGCCGCATCCGCCGGCTTGGCTGTGGAAGGGATGTATATCCCGCTTTTTTCGTTTCCGGTCAAGGGCGACTGGCAGGTAATCATCTGGTCGGTTGTTTGCAACACCCCGAGCCACGAGCGCACCGAGCGTCGCCACTTGAGAGGGGCGTTTCGACGAGGAGTACCAATACGCGAAAGCAAATTCACCTCATTTCATTCACCATCCTGCTCCTGCTCCTGCTCCTGCTCGTACTCCTGCTCGTACTCGTACTCGTGCTCGTGCTCGGAAAGCGTCGGGATAAACCGGTTTGGAGTTGAGAATGAAAGAGTCTTACAGCGAAATCCTAGCCAGATACGCTGGCCCCGAGTCGTACGCTGGCGGTGGTAACACCGCGGGTGTAGCCACGGCA
>JBGSHS010000361.1:0-76410 GCA_041752115.1 Pirellulaceae bacterium
TCTGCGCGTGGTGGCCGCGGTCGCGTAGACCGCGGGGGAAGTGGAGAACGTAGGAAGCTGTCCCCATGCTCTGCGCGAGCATGGCTACTCTTTCTCCAGGACCCAGAGCCAGCGGCCGGAGACTTCGGGCGTTACGTCGACCATCAAAGCTTCTCCTTCGACGCGCGAACTGACCGCCGTCCCGCGACTGCCAGGCACAGCTCCTTCGGCCACCACGTCCGCCAAGTCGGGCAATCCGGCCCGGGGAACTCGGATTGTTCCGGTCCCGGAAACCATGATCTGCATCACCGCCCCTCCCGCAACTCGGCGTCGTTCGGGAACTGGCGCCCAGGCCACCAGCCGCATCGGCTGATCCGCAAACACCCAGGTCTGACCATCAACGGTAACCTGAGTCGACTGCGACCCGACGAACGCGATCAAATGGCCATCGCGATCGGTGCGAAAGGCCACAGCTTGTCGGCCGGAATAATCAATGCAATGCCCGTTCACCTGCAAACCCGACAGGACCAGGTCGTCGGCGGGCAGTGGGTGATCCTGCATGTACTTCTGATCCTCTTCCAGCCTGCGTGCAAACCCGCCCGGCCAACCTTCCGGCACGTGCCGAAAATGGCGCGCAATGGCCGTGGTTCCGTTAGGGAAACGACAGGCCAGAAAATCGGTCGTCCGGGACACATAGTGCGGATTATCGTTGACGTCGTCCCAGCGACCGGTCGGTGCGTAGCCACCGAGCGCATGAAGGACTTCAAACCAGTTGCGCGTTTCGTATCCGAGGCTCTTCGATTGATCGTCCCGCGGCCGGTAACCGAGAAACGTTGCGCTGCCCCCGGTTGGGGTCTTGAGCGAAGTACCGACGACCTGGTCGGCGACCTGTGCGACAACCTCGACTCCGTCTTGCGGACGGACGCTGTGGACTCGGTCGACCAGGAAGTCGGTGAGAATCGTCTGCGGAGCAACGCCTCCCAGCGTTCCATGAAACTCCACCATCGCGCCAGGAGCCACGGCACCTTCATCCAGCCGGAACTGAGGTTCCACGCCGAACACGTCTTGCCAGGCGGGGACGGCGCTGTTTCCTTCCCACGTCAGGCGTGGCGGAGGCCCCGACCAAACGACGCGTCCCCCCTGTTCGACTAACTGCCGCATCAGTTCCAGCAAGTTCTGCGACGGAAAAGGTTCAAACAGCGCGACGAGCGTCGTAAAACGACGGCCCGCCACTTCGATCGCTCCGTTCTGGACCGTTCCGCGTTCCAGGAGTTTCGCGGCGGTGATGTAGTTGGCATAGCCGTACTGTGTCATCCAACTGCCAAATCGCTCATCTACCGCAACCAGATCCAGCGGATAGAGCATCAGGACGTCGACATCGCGGTGCTCCCCGTCTTCCACGGCCGTCCAGGCGGGATGCCCCGCCGCTCCAAAAGTACTCTCGATGCTCCTGCGCCAGTGGCTGATCTCCGCCGGCGTGCCCCAGTGAGCGGAATAGGCGTAGGGGACTTCATTCAGGATCCCGATCGAACAAGCCAGGGCCACGGCAAAGTAATCCCGATCGATCCAGCCTCCCTCGGCATGATCGCTCCCGTTTCCGGTCAGGTAGTCGCCCCACTTGAAGTAGTCGGAGCAGGCGGAAGCCGTTTGATGGACCGTGCAGGACCAGACGAAATTCGACGTGTATTCGTATTGATGTCGAGCCAGTGGCTGTTGTCCGACATTCCATTTGTCAATGGTAGGACTTTCGGCCCAGGTCGCGTGGGCCCGCGCTTCCAGTCGTTGCCCCATTCTCTGTTCGGCGTGATGTTTCGCAGCCACGAACAAATCGACGACTCCGTCCTGCAACAGATGGTAGTAGCGAGCGCGGAACAGGGCCGTCGCATGGACGGCCTCGAGACTTGCTCCCATGACGTGCATGACTCCTTCCTTGGCTGACAGGTCATGGGCAAAGTCTTCTTGTCCCCGAGCAAAGTAGATCAAGAACTTGGCGAAATCCCGGTACTGCTCCCCGTACTGTTCCGCATACTTGTTGGCCAGTGCGTCACTGACGTACCGCAGCGCGAACTCGCCGTGATCGTGATGGGCGAAATAGCCCCAGTCCTGCTGGATGTGCATTTCATCTGAATAGAGACCGTTGAGTTTGACCCCCGCGTCGGCATACTGATCAACGAGTTGTTGCAGGTACGGGAGCGCACGGTCGCTGAAGTAGTCCATTTCCGGCGTGCGGTACATCTGCACGACCAGGACTCGGTCCAGGTTGCCGATTTCGGTTCGTCCGGCGCCATGAATGCGAATTCGCTGTGCCACGTGAGTCGTGGTGGACGGCCATACTTCGACCTGAGCGATATCCGAGATATCAACGATCGACTCGGGAGGCACGACGCGATAAGGTGTTCCTGGCAGAACCTGTTCATGAAAAGCGAAGACGCGGATTCCCGCATCGCGGACATCGATCGGACCCTTGTTGTTGGCCCAACGCCGCTGACGCCACAGTTGAACGCTGAACGTGCCGCTGGTGGGATCTCTCAGACCTTTTCGATAGTGCATCCACGTGCCAGCCTGGCCGGTCGCTCGTTCGTAAGCTGGACCGATCTCCAGCGGACTCAACAGCGATAGTTCGAGCCCCAATCCGTATTGTTGAGCAAACTGCCCGACCTTGGCAATCAGACGAATGTACTCCGGCATGTCGGGCATCAGTTGCCGCGGCTTGTCCTGCCCAGGCCGGTACTGCTGGAAAAAATGGTCAAAGGCGACGATCAGCGTCTTGTGTCCGGCCCGCTGAGCTCGCTCGCACACCTGCCGCAGACTCTCTTCCTGCGGGGTGAATGTGGTGGCCAGGTTAATCACCTGGTCGGGATCGTTGGCCAGCGTCTCGAGTTCCTGATCGCTCACCAGAATGATGGCCGAACGGGGCAGAAAGCTCCACGCCCCCGGAAACGCAATGACCTCACCCCGAGCAACCTCCGCCGCAGGCCGCGGGGGCGATTGCTCGTCAGCCTGCCCACGAGGCGACAGGTTGGTGATCAGAAGAAAGGCTGCCGCCAGGAGCGACGAAGTACAGCGAGTCGAACAGATCATCGTAGCCTTCTCCAATGCCGGGGAAACGCTGAACCGACACGACTGAGTGGTTTTCTGCCTGGGAGGGATCAAGGGAAGGAAGAGGGGGCGCAATGATGGTGTGGTGAGCGACCGACGCGGCACGGATCAGCGGCGAGTCTGTTTTCCAGTAGAGCGACGTCAACGACGCGCTGCTGCCAACGACGCGCGGCAAATCCTCTGGACGTACCGGCTCAAACGAGGAATCGCGAACGCGCAGATGCGTCTTCCCTCACGGCGAGCCTGTCTGTCGAGACGGGGCATTGGTCATCGGTTACGCAGGAGCACAACAAAACCGGGCAAGACCGGCCACCTGCCGATCCTGCCCGGTCGAGATCTGTCATCAGCCGCAGCATCCTCTCAGCTGATCGTTGGCAGTTCATAGCCTTTGCGGCGCGGTCGATCGAGCATGGCGTTGGCCTCGTCGCAATTGGTGAAGCGTTCGGCCACGGGATCCCATTTCAGCGGTTTGCCGACCTGGCCGACATCACGCACAATGTTGACCAGGTAGCAGAGTGTCGATGATCGTTGACCGATCTCGATGTCGGCGTTGCAGACGGAGCGGGACTTGATGCACTCGACCCAGTTCTCGATGTGATAGGCCGTTTCCGGACGCTGGTTGGGACCAGGATTGTCCGAGGCCCGCACAATGTCTTTTGGGTTGCTGGCCAGCTTATCGCGATTGATCTCGATCTTCTGACCGTCTTCTCCTACGAAAATCGCGCCCAGGCCGGGACCGCGGTCGCCGTCCATGTTCAATCGCAATTCAGTGCCGCTGGCGAAAGTCATCTTGACCCGCGCCCGCGGGCCGGACAGTTTGGCCATGCCATGGTAACCGGTACCGGTGTCCTCATCGCCCGTATCGCCGATCACTACGCCGCCGACTGTTTCGCGTCCCGCGAACTTGCCGGTTTCACGATCGGCGACCGGTTCCTCCAAGACCACTTCCACCGGGCCCGTGTCGTCGGTCCCCAAGGCGCGGTTGATCTGATCGTACGAGTGGGTTCCCCAGCCGGTGACTCCGAAGCAGAGCCCGCCGCCATCGTAGTCCCACCACTTGGCCCAGCCATACTGCAATTCGTCATCGCGTGGACGCAGTTCCGCCTGATTGGTCCACATGTCCCACGCCGGATCAACCTTTTCCTTCACGTCGGCTGACGTGGTCTTGGTCCAACGGAATGGTCCGACGAAATTCGGCGCCAGGACGGCACGAATCTTGCCGATTGCGCCGTTCTTCACCAAGTCACTGGCCCAGTTGTTGCTGGGCATCGAACGCTGCTGCGTGCCGACTTGAGTGACCGTGTTGTAGTGCCGAGCCGCCTGTACCATCTTGCGCCCTTCGGCGATCGTCAGACACATCGGCTTTTCGATGTAAGTATCGACACCCATCTGCATGGCTTGGATCGCAATCCACGCTCGGGCATGAGTCGTGGTCTCCACCATCACTCCGTCGAGTTTTTCCTTCTCGATCATTTCGCGGAAGTCGTCGTAGATGCCCCACTTCTGGCCGCCCGAAAGATCCTTGACGAATTGCTCGGCGCGTGCCACGAAACAGTCGCAGGCGGCGACCACCTGGAACGGCTTCACATCGGCTCCCTCAGATATCACCCGCGACCGACCGCCACAGCCGATCACGCCCACGCGCACGGTCTCACTCGGGGGCGCAGCGCCATCGCGTCCGAGCACGCGACTGGGAAGAAAAATCGGAATCGCCAGGGCGGCACCGCCGACCTTGAGCACGTCGCGGCGTGAATATCTCTGCTTTGTCACGGTCTTACTCCTTGTCACGAAAGAGCGTCTTCGTAAACGCCAGTGGGAAAACGTCGAAAACTTCTGCAGGCCGAGCCAGGTGCAGGCTTGCGTCTACCGGCAGCGCGATTGCACACTCAAGGATCAAGGTAGGCATGAGGGCTCGCTCGGTTCGGCCCGGCACGAACCTGGGTAGGTCAGACGCGGCACATAGGTCGCGCCCGTTGAGTCGAATCGGGTCGGCTGTGGAGTTTGCATTACCTCTTTCATACCAACAAATTCGAGCGATATCTACGGGCTCATCGTCAAAACGGACGAGCCGTAGTACTGGCAGGGTATACGACATACCCGGGTAGCTGGTTTCGAGGCCCGGCGAGGGCGTGACGCGGGCCGTGACGCCCGACAGTCTCCTTCAGCTGAGCATTTCGCTTCCCCACAGCGCCTTCCCCACAGCGCGACCGTGCCGCGTCAGCGTCTGTCGGTGGCCTGGTCCGAGGTCATCGTTCCGCGTCACCGCGCAGCGTCTCCAGCATGGCGCGGTAGTTTTCGGGCTGGACACCGTGATGGATGGTATTGCTGGACGAGAGAATCAAGCCGCCGCCTGGCGCGCCGGCTCGAAGGCATTGTCGGACTTCTTCGGCGACCTGTTCGGGAGTGCCGCTGCAGAGCGCACCGGTACAATCGATATTCCCTTTGAGGCAGATGCGGGCGCCATACTTGGCCTTCATGCCGGCCATCGTGTAACCGGCGCCGGGGTCGATGGGATCAAGACAGTCTATGCCGCAATCCACCCAGAAATCGCTCAACGCATCCACATTTCCATCGCAGTGTTTGATCACGAAGTATCCCAGCTCCTTGAACCCCCGGACCACACGTGCAAATTGCGGTCCTATCCGCTCAAACCACGTTTCCGGTCGCACCAGCATGCCGGCGGCGTTGGCCACATCGTCGGTGGTCGCCACGACTTGCAGGCCGTAGCGTTGTCGGGCAACTTCTGCCAGTCGGATATTGTAGTCCACCACCCGCTGCAGCAAGTCGCTGTAAGCGGTGGGTTCCAGCAGCAGGTTCATCAGGGAGCCCTCGTAACCGAGCAGATCTCGCATATCCGAGAACCCGTCGCGCAGATTGAGTACGATGGCCTTGTCGTCGCCGAATCGCTCGAGTGCCGTTTCGACGCTTGCGAATCGTTTGGGGGCGTTGGGATCGGGGAACTGGTAGTCGTTCCAACGCGTGATGTCAGGCAGCGGGCTGCTGAGCAGGGCGGGAAGCGTATCTTCGGTGACCTGTCTCGTGATGCCCCATTCGTCGACGAAAGTGGAGTCGCTCAGATACCGCTTCTCGTAGTTGGGACGCAGATTGACGGCATCGAGGTCGAGTCCGGCCACAATGTCGAGGATGTCGTCGCTGCCGACCAATGCCTGTCCGACTTGAGCGTCGATAAACCATTCGAAGGTCGGGACGACGTCCGGAACTTCGCGGCGCAGAGCAGCCAGGATTCGTTGTTGTCCGTTCATGTTGTGAATTCCTTAAACAGCCGGTGATTGATTGCCTTCGTGGCCGGATAGATGTCTCGATAGATCTGGAACCATTGTTGGTATTGGGCCGCACGATGGGAATCGGGGTAGTACGTCTGGCCGCTACGTTTCACATGGTGGAATGCGTCTTCTTCGTCCTGGTACAGTCCGACGCCGATGCCGGCCAGGATGGCTGCGCCCATGGGGGACGCGTCTTCGACATCGGCCGTTTCGATCGGTCGGCCGGACACATCGGCCTTGTTCTGCATCCAGAGTGAATTGCGAGTCGCTCCCCCCACCGCAATAAATCGATCCAACGCCAGGCCGAGCGAGTCTTCCAGCGCCAATACCATGTCCAGGAACTGATAATCCAACCCTTCGATGATGGCACGCAACATGTCCCCGCGATTGGCGCGGGGAGTGAGCCCCAGGAAGACACCGAGACTCTGACCGTCCACGACCGGCGAGGCAGCCCCTGACATGTGCGGTAGAAACAGGACGCCGCCAGCGCCGGGAGACGCGGCGTTCGCCTCGGCAATCAGATTGTCCCAGCTGAGTCCGGGCGTCGTCACGACGCTGTCGTTCCCTGCCAGCTGCCGTCGATACCACTCCACCATTTCCCCAGCTACGTTGCCGCCCCACACGGCGTGCATGCCACGCACCACGTGCGCCTGAACCGTCATTCCTGCCCGCCGCAAGGCATCGGTCAACACCGGTTGAGAGATCGAGGCAATCACGGTTTCCCACGTGCCGGTGACATCCAGGGCCACACCAGGTCGAAAAGCGCCCACCGGCAGCACGCCGCACAGATGATCGTGGCCCCCCAGCACGACCGGCGTGCCTTCCGCCAACCCGGTGACGGCTGCCGCCGCAGCGTGCACCGCTCCGATCAAAGTGCCGCTGGCCTGTACCTCGCACAACATGCGACGGTCGATCCCCGACAAAGCAATCAGCTCGTCCGACCAGTTGCGGGTCCGCTGGTCGAGCAGCAATGTGCAGGAAGCCATGCTGTGATCGGTCACGTGGCGACCGCACAGCATGAAATTCAGGAAATCTTCGATCAAGAGCCATTTGTGTGTGCGCCGAAAGATGTCCGGCTCGTGTTCCGCCATCCAACGCATGCGCAGCGCGGAATTGATGGGCCAGAGGGGATTTCCGCCGATGGAAAACTGCCGTTCCGCTCCCACATGATCGAGCCACCATTGGTGCTGCGGGGCGGTACGCGGATCATGCCAGCTGATGAAGGGGTAGAGCCAGTTTCCCTGCTCGTCGACCGGAAGTCCATCCATGCCCATGCCTGTCACGGCGACGGCGCGAATGTGTCGCGGGTCGTCAAGTTGAGCCACCGCGTCCCGGATCGAGGCGGCGGTACCGCTCCAGATCTGTTCGGGCTGCCACACGGTCCAGTCAGGATGATCTGGTTCCGGATGGAAACGCTCCGTGGGGCGACTGCCGCCGGCGATTCGATTGCCCGCCACGTCGTACACGATGGCCTTCAGGCTGGTGGAGCCGAGGTCGATTCCCATCAGGTAATCCATAACTGCTCATCTCCTGGTGCAGGGGGACTGGTTACAGCGTGTCGGGCGCTCCGGCTGGTTGTTTCAGCGCATCAACATTCCGCCGCTCACGTTGACCGTAGTGCCGGTCAGATAACTGGCCCGATCTGAGGCCAGGAACACGACGACGTCGGCGATCTCGCCGGGGTCAGCGATGCGTTGCAGGGGAATGCGGGCCAAGTACTTCGCTTCGTTGGCACGCAGCGTGTCGGCAGTCATTTCGGTGCGAATCATACCGGGCGCCACCGCATTGACGGCGATGCGATGGGGCGCCAGTTCGCGTGCCAGCGAGGTGGTTAAGGAAACGATCCCCCCTTTGCTGGCGTCATACGGAGCGTGGCCGGTCGTCGATCCCAGAAAAGCGGCCGTGGAAGAGATATTCACAATTCTTCCAGGCCGTGACCGAGCGATCAGTCGTTGGGCCAGACGCCGGCAGGCGAGGAACGTGCCAGTCAGGTTGCTGTGGAGGGTCTGGTTCCACTGTTCGAGCGTCAGGTCGGTCACGGCGCACGTGGGGCAGGTGGCGGCATTATTAATGAGAATCTCGACACAACCCCAGTGGCCTTCAATGTGATCGAACATACGTTCCACGTCACGCTCGCTCGATACGTCCCCCTGGCAGAGGATGGCCAGGCCCGGGGTTTCTGACTGCAGCAACTGCACCAGACGATGGGCTTCCTCCGCATTCGTTCGATAGTTGATAGCAACGCGTGCTCCCTCGGTCGCCAGGGCGAGGCAGATGGCTCGCCCCAAGCCTCGTGTGCCACCCGTGACGAACGCCACGCGATCGGTCAGCCGCAAATCCATAGCAGACATCTCCTGGATCTTTCAACCAGCAAAGGGGGATTGTAACGCCGTACCCATAGCCGCTTCAACAACCAAGCCGATTTGCTCCTCTACTTGGAAAAATGCGGAGGCTCCAGTATATTCGCCGCAGCGGTAGCGATACGCAGAAAGCGGCACTGGAACATGGATCTTGGTCTGACTGGGAAAGTTGCTCTGGTCACTGGCGGTTCCCGCGGTTTGGGAAGCGCCATATGTTTGTCGCTGGCTGCCGAAGGGGCCTGTGTGGCTGTCAACTACCGGTCCGACAAGGTTCGCGCGTTGGACGTGGTCGATGCGATTACCCGTTCGCATTCTACTCCCGCCTGCGCTGTGGCGGGTGACGTGGCCGAGAATGCCGATGTACTGTCGATGTTCGACCAGTGCCAGCAGAGTTTGGGAATACCCGATATTCTGATCAACAATGCGGGCGTCTGGCCCACAGCATACGTACATGAGCTGACTCAAGAGAGTTGGGATCGCACGATGGCGGTCAACCTGCGGGGACCGTTTCTCACCTGCCGGGAGGCGGTCCGCCGCTGGCGTGAAGTGGAACGGGGGGGGCGGATCGTGAATGTGAGCTCTCCGGCAGCCTTTACCGGCTCGACGACCGGTCACGCCGATTACGCCGCCTCGAAAGCCGGCCTGGTGAATTTCACCATTTCTTTAGCGCGCGAGGTGGCCGCTCAAGGGATTTACGTCAACGCCGTTGCGCCGGGCATGATGTACACCGATATGGTGCATGACGCCCTGGTGGCCAACGAGCAGGCGTATCTCCAGCGAATTCCGCTCAGACGCATTGCCGAGCCGGAAGAAGTGGCTCAGATGATCGTTTTTCTGGCATCGGATCGGGCAAGCTATACGACCGGCGCGACCATTGACGTGTCGGGAGGGATGCTGATGCGCTGACACCGGCCGGCCTTCTCGGAAGTCCTTGTTTGTATCTGCTGGGACCATTTCCTTCATGGGAGCATCAACCGTTGCTGACCACACTCCAAGAGATTCTAGGGCACGCCCGTGCGAACCACTATGCCGTGCCGGCTTTCGATTGCGTAGAAGACGTGATGGTGCGTGCCATTCTGGAGACGGCGGAAGAACTGCGGGCGCCGGTCATCTTGATGGGGCTGCTGCCTGATCTGCAGGGCTCCGGGATGCTCTACGTCTCTCGGCTGATCCGTGCTGTGGCCGATCATCACTGCGTGCCGGTGGCCTTGCACCTGGATCATGCCACGGAATTGGACCTGGTGCGCAGGGCGATCGACAACGGATTCACGTCGGTCATGGTGGATGGATCGAGTCTGCCGTTCGAGGAAAATGTCGCGCTCACACGCGGGGCCGTCGAACTGGCTCATCCACACGGGATCAGCGTCGAAGGAGAACTGGGACACGTCGGCGGGATGGACCTGGATGCCACTGCCTGCGGGGACTCTGTGCTCACCGAACCCGATGAAGTGGCTCGCTTCGTAGAACAGACCGATCTGGATGCGTTGGCTGTGTCGATCGGGACCTCGCATGGCGTCTACCGCTCGCTGCCGAATCTGGCGATTGACCGGCTGATGCTGCTGTCGCAGGCCAGTCGTGTGCCGCTGGTCCTGCACGGTGGGTCAGGAACCCCTGACGACCAGATCCGAGCGGCAGTTCAGCACGGCATCTGCAAGCTGAACATCTACGCGGACTGCCGTATTGCGATGGGGCGAGGGTTGCAGCAGGCTGCTCGCGAGATGAAGCGTGAAGATCCATTGCCACGTGAGATGTTTCAGCCGATCAAGGCAGAGATAGCACGCGTCGTACGAGAGAAGATCGAGCTGCTGTCGGCCCAGAACAGGGCCTGGACCATGGGAGATCGGTCGTGAAACTGCTGGCGCTGAGTGATACCTACATTCCTCTGGCTTACATGCACAGCGGTCTGGCTCCACTGCAACAGCTGGGGATCGAAGTCGAGGTGCGACGGTGGGAACACCCGACATTGATCCAGTTGCAGGAGGCGAATCTGGCCATCGAGCTGGGAGGACCCGCCGCGGTGTCGCTGCCGGACGACCTGCTCTGCGATATCGACACGTTCGATCTGCTGATCGTCCAGTTTGCCCCAGTGAGCAGCCAACTGATCGAACAAGCGTGCTCGCTGCGTGCGATCGGAGTCTTGCGTGGCGGAACGGAGAACGTCGACGTGTCGGCGGCGACCGACCGGAGGATAGCAGTGCTCAATACGCCCGGTCGCAATGCGCGGGCTGTGGCCGAGTGCACGATGGCCCTGATGCTGTCCGAAATCCGCAACATCGCCCGGGCTCACGCCGCCTTGAAGCAGGGGATCTGGCAGCGCGACTTCCCCAACAGTGATGCCATTCCCGAGTTGAACCAGAAGACGGTGGGACTGATCGGCTACGGCGCGGTGGCGCGACTGGTGGCGCATTACCTGCAGGCGTTCGGCAGCCGCGTGCTTGCCCACGATCCGTACTTCTCAGGTGATCCCTCTCCCGCCACGCTGGTTGAATTGCCTGAACTGCTCCGTCAAGCGGATGTGATTTCGTTGCATGCTCGACTGACAGCCGAGAATCACCATCTGATTGGACGAGCGCAGCTGCGTCAGATGAAGCGGACGGCGGTGCTGATCAACACGGCGCGGAGCGGGCTGGTGGATGAGGTGGCGCTGGCGGAAGCGTTGTCGCAGCGGGTGATTATGGGGGCGGCGATCGACGTCTTTGATCAGGAACCGCTCCCCCCCGGCCATCCGCTCCTGGGCCTCGACAACGTCACTCTTGCGCCGCATCTGGCCGGTAGTACCATTGATGCTTTTCGCGGTAGTCCTCGACTGATGGCCGAACATTTGGGGCGCTTGCTGCGGGGCGAGCCGAATGTACCCATTGTCAATGGAATTCGGCCTGAACTGGCACGATGATTGACAGCAGCGTTCGGGGCTGCGACAACTGATCACCAGCGCACTGACACTCAAATGGGAGCCGAATGAACCATGAAGAAAGTTCTGATCGCACCTCGGAAGTACATTCAAGGCCGCGGCGTACTGGCCGAACTGGGAGATTACCTGAAACTGCTCGGTACTCGCCCGCTGGTCTTGTGGGATGTTCCTGTGAAAGGGATTGTCGGGGCGACTGTGCGCGAGAGCCTGGCGCGTGCGTCGATGGAACTGATCGAAGTGGATTTCCTGGGTGAGGCCACGGCCGCCGAACGAGCTCGGGTCACTCAGATCGCTCGCGAACGGGGAGCGGACATATCGGTCGGAATCGGCGGAGGCAAAGTGCTCGACGTTGCCAAGGCCGTGGCGGTCGATGCCGGACTCAAGATGGTGACCTGCCCCACAATCGCGTCAAATGATTCGCCCACGAGCGCGGCGTCGGTCTGGTACGACGAGCAACACAATTTCGTGAGCTTCGACTGTTGGCCCTTCAATCCGGATATCGTGCTGGTCGACACGCAAGTCGTGGCGGGGGGACCGGTGCGGGCCTTCGTGGCAGGTATGGGGGACGCTCTTTCTACCTGGCTCGAAGCCGATGCGGCATTCAAGTCGCGCGCCATGAACATCGCGGGAGGTCGTCCGACCATGGCCGCCATGATGCTCGCACGCCTCTGTTACGAAACGCTATTGGAACATGGTTTAGACGCCAAGCGAGACGTGGAGCAGCATCTGGTGACTCCCGCTGTCGAGAAGGTCGTTGAAGCCAATGTCCTCCTCTCCGGTCTCGGCTTCGAAAGTGGAGGCCTGGCCACCGCCCATATGGTGGGCAACCTGCTCTCGAATGTCCCGCAGTGCCAACAGGCGGGCATGATGCATGGAGAGAAAGTGGCCTTTGGAATCGTGACCCAACTGTGCCTGGATGATGAGTTTGACGTGGACGAGAAAGTGGCGGTCGTCGACTTTCAGATCGAGGTTGGGCTTCCAGTCACGTTCGCCGACCTGAACTTGAAAGAAGTTTCACGCCAGGACTTGATGGCACTGGGCCAGGCCTGTGCAGGTGAAGGTTCGTTGTGCCTCAACCACCCCTTTGTTGTGACTGCCGAAGACGTCGTGGATGCCATGTTCGCCGCCGATGCGCTGGGCCGCCATCGCAAGGAGATGCTCGGGCTGTAGGGACATGACGAACGGATGGGTTGTGGTCGGCGGACATTGATGCGTGCGGCTGCGCTCCTGACTGCTGCGAGTTCTGCGCTGCGCAGATCTTGGATGTCGGCGGAGAGCCAGCCGGCCGAATCGCGCAGGGGCTCCAGGCCGCAGAGAATACGCTCATCAGCGTGTGGCTGCGCCAGCTGCGGGGTGGCAGATCCCTTGACGGTACTGGAAACCGCTCTTCAGGCAGCCTACGATAGAGGCAAATCTCTGCGATAAGACAACATGAACCAGGAAGTAAGGGCGCGCCAGACGCGACTCTTGATCACAGAGACTTCAACCGGATCGTCCGCTCGCCTGAAACCAGCCCATGGGGCGATCGATCTGGTACTGCGATCCCACCATTCCGTGACCACCGGTCAGCAAGCGAGCGATTCGCCGTCTTGTGTTGTGCAAGGAGACTACCGTGCGACGCCTCTCCACACTCTTGTCCAGGTTGTTTTGCTGTGTGGCGTTTGCCTCCTGTTCCGCGTGGTTGTGCGCCGGCCATTTGCGGGGGGACGATCAAGCGGTTGAGGCGAGCCTGCAGCAGCAGCTTGATGCGCCTCTCCTGTTCGTGAAACGGCATTCTTACAGCGGCATCCACATCTACGACACCTATTACAAGTGGCCGCCAGGTGGTGGCGGGATTTACGTCCTGGAGAACCCTTCGGAGCCTCGCGAGCAGTGGCGGATTCGGCCGGTGATTGATCCGACGACTCCCGGCACACTGGGTGTGGGGGTCTATTGCGATCCCGAGCTGTCCTGGGATGGCCAGCGAATTCTGTTTACGTTCAAGGGGGAGCCGACGGGGAGCACGAGCATTTACGAGATTGGCGTGGACGGCAGCGGCCTCCGCCAACTCACCGACCCGTCGTCCACCTGCGACGTCTATTGCGGCAGCCTCAGCGGTCAGCATGACATCACACCGGCCTATCTGGCCGACGGTCGGATCGCGTTTTTGTCGACGCGTCCCAGCGGCCTGGTTCCATGCAACAACACGGGCGTGGCCATTCTCCATGTGATGAATGCTGACGGCTCGGATATGCATGCGATCTCCGTGAACAATGTCAACGAGTTTGACCCGTGTCCACTTCCCGACGGTCGCATTTTGCTTGGACGTTGGGAGTACGTCGACAAGAACGCGCTGACGATCCAATCGCTCTGGACCATGAATCCAGATGGAACTCAGGAGACGGCGTTCTATGCCAACAACATGGTCTTTCCAGAAGCCATCCTGGACGCGCGTCCGGTCCCCAACTCGCCGCTTGTTGTCGGTACGTTTGCCAAACACAACAGCACTCCGCGCGGGTCGATTGCGATGATCGATTCGCGGGAGGGCAAGAACAGCGTTGATGCGATCTACAATTTCGAACATCCGGATGATCCCACTTACGACCTGGGAGATTCCTGCGAGCCGTGGCCGTTGTCCGAAGACCTGGTGCTCTTCAGTGGCCGGCCGGCCGGGAGCAACCGCAATGTGATCGAACTGATGGACCGCGCAGGGCATCGCCTCACCCTCCTCTCCGACCCGGAGATTTGCCTTCACTCACCCATGTTGGTCAAGGCACGTCCGAAGCCCGCGCTGATCTCTGATACCGTGGACCGTACCGCCCGCACCGGTCGCTTCTATCTGCAGGACATTTATGAAGGGCTTCCCGGAGTGGAACGTGGCTCGGTTCGTTGGCTCCGCGTGCTCGAAGAGACGTCACGCACCAGTGGTCGGACCGAAGGTGCCAATCCGTACAATCAGACGTTTCTGCTGAGCAGTGCATTGGCCTTCAGCGTCAAGAACTACCTGGGACGCGTTCCTGTCGAACCGGACGGCTCGGCCTATTTTGAAGTTCCTGCCGGGCGAGCCATCTACCTGCAGGCGCTCGATTCCGACGGACGCCTGGTGCAGAGCATGCGCACGTTCGTTCAGGCAGCTCCTGGGACCACTCGATCGTGCATCGGCTGCCACGAGCACAAATTCACGGCCAGTCGCCCGATGGATACCTTTTCGACCGCCTTGCACAGGGAGCCGAGCCAGCTTGAGCCGGAGTCCTGGGGAACCGGGTACATCGATTATGCCACGAGGATTCAACCGATTCTGAACCGGCGCTGCGTCCGCTGCCATGGCGGCGAGGAAGGTATCGCTGGCGGACTGGATCTATCGGGCGGCTGGACGGAGCACTTCAACATCAGCTACGAGAATCTTACAAACCGGTGTCGTACGCAACTCACCGCCTATTGGATCGCCGGCATCGATTGTATGAACGGCACGGCACTCTGGTCGTCGCAGATCTTTCCACCTCGCTCGCACGGGTCGGGTGCAGCGCCACTGGCCGATCTGCTCGTCCGTGGTCATGAGAACCAGATTGACGACCTGACCCGTACGGAACGTGATCTGCTGATGGCGTGGATCGATTCGAATGGACTGTACTATGGTACCTGGAATCGCACGGCCAGTGGTTGTGCATTGCCGCAGTGGAACGCCGTGCAGAATGCTCTGGTTGGCGAAATGCAGCGGGCAGGCTGCCTCGAGTGTCATGGCCAGAACGGCCAGGCCACTTATTTTGAGAACGATTGGGTGAATCTGGAGCATCCTCAATGGAGTCGCATCCTCCGCGCACCGCTGGCGAGGGAGAGTTCGGGCCTGGGACTGTCGTGGTGCCGGAATCGGCAGGTGACAGCAGATCGGCAGCGCTTGCACCTGCTGTGGAACGGATACGCACATGCCGTCCAGCCTCCGTCCGCTTTCGCTCAGCACGAACTGGTGAAACCCGATCGGAGTGGTCCGCCGGTGACGAGTTTCGCTTCGACAGATGATCCTCACTATCAGGCCATGCTGGCCATTATTCGCGATGCGCGTGCCGAGGCGCTGGCCGTTCCGCGCGTTGATATGCCGGGCGCCAGAGTTCTGCCCGGGGCATGCCGTCTGCTGGTGACGCCTGAGGTTCCACGTACGCCCCCAAACCTGACGGCCAGTATCGATCACGAAGGGACCGTTTCGCTTCAGTGGGAAACGGCCGCTCTCGCTCTCGGAATGGACTATGAGGTGCACCGTGGCAGCTCTTCCGATTTTCCGCTCGAACCAGGGACGCTTCTGGTGCGCACTCCGCTGGGTTTTCACGTGGACTGGGACACACCGGCCGGAACGCTGTGGTACGCGGTGCGCGCCGTGTCGGGGGATTCGATCGGCGATGCAGCGTATGTTTCTGTCGCAGTCCCCTCCCCTGCCCCGCCATCCGCACCAGTGGACCTGAGCGTTCTGTCGCAGATCGGTGCTGTCCAGCTCAAATGGCACGCCCCCGACGGTTCGATTTCTGGCTACCATGTCTACCGAGCGGATTCCGACTCCGCGGCCTTCACACGCCTGACATCAGAGCCCTGCCGGCGAACCTCGTTTACCGATTTCCACGTTGCGACTGGAAACCGCTACCGCTACGAAGTACGCACAGTCAGCCGGCGCGATCTGGAAAGTGAACCAACTCCCCCGGTCGCCGCCACACCAGAAGTGATTCGTGAACCGGTGTTTGTCGCGCCGTTGTCTCAGGATCTGCGAGCTCACAGTAACTCCGGTGAGTCCAGTGACGGGCAAGCCCACGGTCAGCTGACCTACGCGGGCGGTGCACTGGATGTGGGTGGTGATGGCCATGTAACGTACGCGCACGATAGCCGCTTCGACCTCGTCCAGCCTCTGACGATCTCGTGTGCCATCAAATTTCGGGACGCCGGAACCATGCCGGTAGTGCTCGGTTGTGGCGCCTGGAACCAGGCCGGGTGGTTTCTGCAGTCGCTCGGGGGGCGCTGGCGCTGGTATGTGGCTGGCAATAACTGCGATGGTGGCCAGGCGGTTGTCGGACAATGGCAGCATATCGTAGCGACCTTTGACGGTCAGCAGGCACGCCTCTATCAGAACGGCAAGCTGGTGGCTCAACAAACGGGCCAGTGTAACGTCTCTCCTTGGCCTGGTGAGCTGTACATCGGGCAATACAGCGGCCAACCGGCTCCCCCGTACCAGGTTCAGGGGCTGATTAAAGACGTGAAGATCTTCCATCGTCCATTGAGTGATGACGAGATTCGTCAAGCGGCTGAGTCGATCTTGACAACGACCCACTGACTCGTATCGCTGTGTTGACTCCGAAGCGATTCGCCCTCAGTCGTTCGATCAACTGGAAGCACGTCGAAACTCCTGCCACCACTCGTACTCACCGCCGCAGGACGCCTGGTCGCACACGACGGAGTACAGCGATGACGTTGGCCCCGCCGGCCGAACGTGGCGAGGGGATGAGCTGGGTGCGGCGGACGGCTGAAGGTGAGCCGGGCGAGCATGATAACGACTACCTGATTCGTGTCCTCCACCATCATGTCGCTAGGTCGAGTGGACCCGTTCGGTCATGCTCACCCCATCGGATTGGTGGCCGGGCTGACGTGCTCGCTATAATGTATGACTGCTGGTCGAAAGGGCACGCCGTCTATTCAGGACTCGCTTCCTGCCCGAGAGACCGGTCCGTGAAAACTGGTCTGCGCCGTGGCCGTGATGCCTTGCTATCTCTTCTGGAGAAAGGAACCCGCTCGATGGCATGGGATCTGGAATATCCGCTTTACCTGCTGCCCTTGGAAGCTGGCTATGTCTCGGTGGTCGACCAGGAGGATGGGGAATCTCCTGTGTACTATCTGGCGATATTCACGACTGTCCCGGCAGCTGGCGAATTCATTGAGAAGTGTGGAATTGAATGCGAGCCGCGTGAGCTGCACAATTCACGGGAGCTCGCCTGGCTGCTGCAAAGTCTGCGAGATCCGGTTCATCATGTGGCATTCAACCCGGTGGCTGACACAGCTGCCGTCGTCGAATCGCCCTGGAAGGTTTCGGTGCAGGATCTTCTGAAGCACTCCATTCGTGTCGATTATTCGCCCTGGAACTACCCCGTCTACGTCATCGAGCAGCCCGCAGGATTTGTGTCGATCGAGGGGGCTGCCAGCAGCGGTCAGCCGATTCGCGCCGTGGGACTCTTTACGAGCCGAGTGAAAGCCGAGACCTATCTGAGCGAAAGTGGCGAGTCCGGCACGATTCTCCGCCTGGACAACATGCAGCAGGCACGGTCCTTCTTGTCTCACATTGCGTCGGCCGTCTGCGCCGTGGCCCTCGACCTGGTCGTGAAAGACGGCCAGCAGTCGGCCAAGTACTGCTTCTCCATCCAGACCATTCTGGACAAGTACCTGGTTCGTGACCGACAGGTGGCGGAGTAGCGTCTGCAGAACCCCAACAAAAAGAATCTGGGGGACGACGACGACAGGCACGATGGCTGCGGTTGTCGGGGGCACATCGTGGGGCCCCTCCCAAGCAGCCCGAGGGAATCACGTCGTTGCTGATCGATGATGGTCGCTGCCAGTACTCCCTGAACCATGGACTGCGAAAGGGTATCTCAGTGTAGCGATTGTGCGGATGGTAGAGATAGCAGCGGCGTGGCGCGGGATGGTTTCGCAGCTCAATTCTCGGCGGAGTCCCGCCACTGTCAGTGGATCACAACTTACATTTCTACATAGCGATTCGACTCGCCTTGTACATGGGGAACATTTGCGTTGTGGGCGTGACACGTGTCTTCCGAGCGAGCGGAATGAGCGAGCTCTGGAGCAACGCTTCTCGTCGAATAGAAGGATCGCCTGGGGGCAATCTGCACCAACCTTGCCTGACTGATGAGCGGCCTGGAGTCCGTAAGCATGACTGAGACGAAATGCGCGGGGGTATTGAATCCGGAACACATGATCGACGAGATCAAGTCGAGCATTCGCGGGAAAGATGCGGTCAAAGTCCGCCTCGTTCTGGATTGCCTGGCCGACGTGGATCGCACCGTTCAAAATCGGCTCGTCTATGAACTGTCTCGAGCCGAAGCCGAATTTGCCATTCCCATCCTGAACTACCTGGTGACTCAGTACCCGGAGCTCTGCAGTAAGCTGCCTGTGATTCGTGAGACGCTGATATCTCAACTCATTGGTCACCCGGCACTGGTGATTGCCAGCCTGGCCAATCCGGCCATCCAGGATAAGACGATGATTATCCAGACGGCCGGCGAACTGCGAATGAACGCGGCGGTCATGCCGCTGATCGGCTTGCTGAGTGAAACGGAGGACCGGGAAACGATCAAGCTGGTCATTGACACGCTGGGGCTCATCGGCGGGGAACGCGTGTTGAGCACCCTGACGGAGTTTCTGTATTCGGCGGACCGCGAGTTCACGATCCGAGCCATCCAATCGTTACAGCAGGTGGGCACGCCATCCGCCATGAACTGGCTGGCCGAACGCATGGGAACCGACAGCGAGTTGGATCAGCTGATTCTCGGCGTCTTCGGCACCGTCCAGGACCACGTCTGCATCGGCAAGCTGAACGAGACACTCCGCTCGACTCACACGCGCATGCGGGTCATTGCCAAGGAGCAGTTGCAGCGCATCGGCGTCAAGGCTGTACCTGATCTGATTGAGAACCTGAAAGATGCGAATGTCGACTTCGTCATTCATACGCTCAATCTGCTGGGTTCCATCGGCGACGAGCACGCTGTTGGGCCCATCCGAAAGCTGCTGGCGGGTGAACCGGCCGACGCGAATGTCCGCTTCGCAGCCTATGAAGCACTGGCGATGTTGCCGTTGCAGAAAGGGGCTTACGCCCTGGCGGCGGGACTGACCGACAAGGAGGACCACGTCTGCATCGCCGCGGCTCGGGCGATCGACCGGAACTTGAGCGACATTCTCGTCACCGGTATCAAGAACCTGATCCGCAACGAAGATGCCGATGCACGCCATATCGTCAAAACCATTGTTCACGCACAGACGGGCGATCTGTTTCTCGCCCTGGCGACGGAAGAGTGCTTTCAGCGTCTGGCTCTCGTTTACTTGCCGCACGTGCACCAGGACAATCGTACCTTCTACGTCCGGTTGCTGCAGGATCGCGGACTCCACGAGTTTGCCGAACGCGTGACGATTTCAGAGAGCGGAGACGGAGCACGGCGTCGCGTGAAGATCTGTGCCGTGGATGACTCACGCGTCGTACTGAGTATCTACAAGGCGACGCTGTACGAACTGGGCTTTGAGCCAGTGCTGTTCGAGTTTCCCGCCAGCGCGCTGGAATGGCTGGAGCAGGAACGCCCCGCGTTGGTGCTGACCGATCTGAATATGCCCAAAATCTCCGGACTGGAACTGACTCAGCGGATTCGCGAAAGATACTCGCCCTCCGAACTCCCCGTGATCATGGTCACGACACAGAGCGATGTGCGTGACCAGAGTGCCGCCGGTGCCGCCGGTGTCAATGAGGTGCTCGGCAAGCCATTTGACACCGATATGCTGCGAGCGGCGATCGGCCGGCACATTCGGGTCCGTTGAACAAGCCAGCGTCGGAGTCGACACGCTCCGACGCTGGTCTGAGGACAGACACACAACGCGGTACCACAGCGGCGGTATCACACCAGAATCGACTGTCCCACCCGTTCGGCCCTGCGCCATTCGAGGATAGCGGCCGTCGTCGCAGCTCGGAAGCTGGCGACGACGTGACAAACAACCCGACAGAAAACTGCCGAGTATCGAGCAAGGAACCGCAGAATGAAGAAGGAAGTAACGGCTCAAGTCCGCGCTAGAGGTTCTTGAGCGGGTCCGCTGTGCAGCTGGTCGGCTCGGTCGTGGAACTGGTTTCACCACTGGTGGCCAATTCCGCGATGTCGAATTCGCCGGCAGGAAATTCGAGCTTCGCCGGCGCAGCGTTGGGCTCGATGCTGCCTAGTCGCCACATCCATCGTTTCAGCAATGGCAGTTGATTCTCCCACTGCTTGAGGGCGTGCTGCAATCGTATTACCGACGGATGCGACGGGTCGCGTGTATCCGCGAGAACTTCCTGACAACCCGCCGGGTGTCCGTCCAGCAGGAGGGCCGTCGCGAAATTGACCTTGTATATCGTGGGCATTTCCGGACGAACCCAGGTGCAACCGGGACTCAGCACCAGTTCTCGCAGAATTCGAGTCGCATCTTCATACCGTTCCAGCCGCAGCAGGCAGACGCCCAGCGCATTGCGGAGCTGAGGATTGGAGCCGGCGTTGCGCAGCAGATCTAACGCCTTGTTGTAGTTCTCCGACGTCACGTAACGCACGACGCGACTAAGCGTGGCCTCAGTGTGATTCGAGGTGACGCTGGCGGCAGGCTGAGCTGCCGACTGGCCATTGGCCACCGGGCCGCTCGTAACGGGGCGAGTCGACTTCTTACGATGATTCATCGATCATCTCCTTATCATTTAGATTCCGATACGCTACCCGCGCTCTTCGGCAGGTACGCGTTTTGTGACAACAGAAATCCAGCGAGCAGCCGGTGGTGACAACCGGCCGACTTATTAGGTTGCTTGGTTCAAAGCGGACGCGTCGGCGCGCAAACGCTCAGACGCTCCTGGCAGTTGAACCGCGGGCCGACGGGATGTGGTGGCACATCGTCGCCCTCGACGCGCGAGACGGACGGCGATAACGTGGCCGTCCACAGTCGATGTGGCTGGGAGCCTGTACGGACGAAACCCGTGCAGAGCAGCCCGCCCAGCTCGTTAGATCTGAAGCCGTACATGGCTCCCCGTGAGGGTCGCACGTGCTGCGTTTGTCAGAGGAGATCGATCGAAGCGGTTGGTGGCGTCCCCCCAACCTCGGCCCGGTGCTAACGCCGTATCCCACACTCCGGGCAGCAGACGCGGCCAGCCGGGCAGGCGGTGGACCTGCAAGGTGGACAGCTCCTGCTCTCCCAGTGAAGCACACTGCTGCGGGGTGGGCGCCGCGTCATCGAGCGAGTCTTCGCGATGGACGCCGAGAGGCCGTCCCGAAACGTCGCTCGGATACCCGACGTAAGCGAGCCCGAGCAGGACGAGTACGAGCAGCTTGATCGGGTTAGGTCGTGAGTTGTCCATGAACGACGCCTTCACGGCGACAAGACTCCACTCCTAAGGCCGAGTGGTTGGGCAGCGTTGAGAACTCTCTCAATCCATACGCTGAAGGGAACCGGAGATCAATGCCGCGTCAAGCGAGGCCAATCGCGCTGCCATGATCCCTGATGTCGGGGTACGATACAAGTCCGACTTGGAGTCCAGCTTCTCAGCCGCAGAAGAATTAGATGCTCCCGAGGCGCCCTGGTCAAGACCTCAGCTGGTCCCCGACGCAGAAGGCACCCTGGGAATTCAGGGACGTGGTTCCTGCCGGGACTCCGAACTCCCGGTTACCATCCTGCGGGACGGCCCTGCCCGAGCAATGACATAGTCGAGAATGGCGCTGGCGTCGTCGAAAGTCGTGACATGCCCAGCCGCCTCGCGGTGGATGTGCAGCACCGGCTTGCCAAGCCGAGAGAGTATCTCCGCCAGCCGAGCCACGCTCTGTGGCGGCACCGCCGTGTCCTGGCCCGACGTGGTGACCGCCACCGGCATCGAGAATTTCTCCGGCCAGTACTCAGCGCTGCGCCGTTTGTACTCCAGCGGCACTTCAGCTTTCGTGCCACCGAAGGAGGCTTGAATCGCCTCCTGGAAGTTCTCGTATTCCAGCAGGTTGGCCGTGCCGTTCATCGCCGCGACACCATCAATCAAATCGGGATGCATACAGGCAAACGACAGACTTGCCGTCGCTCCCATGGATCCGCCACAGAGAAACACTTGATCAATCCGGTATTGCGAACGCAGGTCCGTGATAATCTGCAGCAGATCCGCTTCGGCCAAAGGCCCCATCCAGGAGGTCGTCGCGCGGTAGTCGGGCGAAACGAAGATCATGTTGTGTCGACGAGCAACTTCACGTGCCGCTCGACATTCGTCGCGCGGGTCCTTCACGAACTGCCAACGGTCTGAACCATGCCCGTGCAGCGCAATCAGCACGTCATGAGCAACTGTCTTCTCGAACGATGGCGGGAAGAGCAGAACATACTGCTGAGTGCTTCCATCCGCGGTCGCGACAAAAGAAACATCCGAGACCACAGGCTCCTGGGCCAGGCCCTGCGTTCCCTTCACCAGCGACAGCGTCGCAATAACCGTACACATCCGGTGAGCGAAGTGATGAAACATCGGCGTCTGCTCCAGGGAGGGCAGGGAATTACCTGTTTCGTTGTGCGCCCTCGAACTACCATTGATTTCACCCCGGTGTCCGTGAAGCTGGCACATCGTCGCGTTCAACTCACGGGGGATCGTCCAATGCTTCGTGCTCGACTGCGGATCCATCGTTCTGACAACCGTCGATTGTAGTGTCATCCGAGGGAGCAGTGCGGCGGAATCACACCATGATGCGGGGCCGCCATTACTTCGGCGCGCGGAGCCGACTTGTCTTGAACCTCTGCCAGGCAAGATCAGACTGCGAGAAAGATGGCCAGACCACGTCCGTTAGCAGAAGCTGCGCGAAGCGTTCGCCGAACATCAAGAACTCCAGCTCGGACGGCACCGAGTCCACTGGCTGGGTGGAACCAGAATTCATCACCACGCGAACGAACGCGAGGCACGATCGATCCAAAGAAAGCAAGAACGACAAATCCGCTTCGGGCGCATACGACGAGCACCCGAAGCGTCTTACCGTGTCTAAGCCACTCGAAGGGCAAGAATCAATAGCGATTGCGACGGCCACCACCACCACCGCCCCCACCGTTGCCGCTGCGGCCCGGTGACCGCTCGGCACGAGGCCGGGCTTCGTTGACCGTCAAAGGACGGCCTTCGTAGTCCTTACCGTTCAAAGCGTCAATGGCCGCCTCACCACCGTTGTCCATTTCCACAAAACCAAACCCGCGCGAACGGCCGGTGTCGCGATCCATGACGACCGATGCCGACGTAACCGTGCCATACTGCTCGAACAGACTGCGCAACGTGTCTGAAGTCACTTTGAAGGAGAGGTTACCAACGTACAGATTCTTGCTCATCGTCATCCCTTGCGAGCCGATTTGGCTCTGAAAAACACAGCTCTAACGACCACACAACGGTGGTCCCATTTTCGAAGTGAACTCAGCTCAAGCAAGCCGGCGGCATCTGGATGAATATCCCGATCAGCTTCCCAACAGCACTCCGACACTTCCTCAACGTGAGGTCGGCGCGGGGTTCTCGAACAGTGCCAGTCGGAGATCTTGAACGCAGTGAGAACGGATGGCTCAAAGCAGCGGAAGACCTGACGGATCAGTCGAGCGGTGCGGCACTCGTGCGTGCTCTCTTCATTACTTTCCCCCGGGCCCACAACCCGAAGGAACCAGAGATTATAGCAGCAGTTCGGTCGCGAGCTAGAGCATTTCCCACCCTTTCTTGCTGGATTTGACCCGTTTTTCACGCCCCCTCTCGTCGACCGACTGCCACCGGCTTCACAGCGCTGGTGAACCGTTTTCTCCTGATCAAGAAATCGTGTCGAAACACGCTCCTACGTCCGACGGTCAGATTCTCCACCGCAAATCCCCACTCCGCACCGGGGGAGTGTCACGATCCGCCAGCGGCTCCCTCTTGCGAGAGCGCGGGATCGGATTATCTGCTCATCCACGCGATCGCAGGGAGAGCCGGGTTCCTCGGCGTTCCTCCGGTGGTGTGAATCCTCGGTGGCCGCACGTATCGTGGAGAATTAGTCCACATGGTGGTATATAAACACATCCAAAAGTATGGCTTTACTCGAATCCCCGTCTACGAAAACCAAGTAGAGCGATGGCGGTTGTGCGGCGGAGTCGAATGGCTTAGCCAGCGATACGATCGGTCGGATGCCGTCATCGGCAACGACCGCAGTCGTGCCGGCAGCAATGGGGAGTCTGGCATCCAGGGGTGCGGATCACGTGCAGGCATAACTGGCACGCCCAACCAACCGGTTCCATCAACCGGCGTGTTTGGGCTCGCGGGCCGTCTCTGCACCGCTGCTTCTGCCACGCGGCCTGGTGCTGGCCTCGTTTGCCTGGCATAACCGGCGCAGGTGGTTCGACAGCCGGGCAATTCATCCATCCCCGTCGAAGGCGTCACAACCGTCGCGTCGCTTCTTGTCGATGACAGCTACGATGTCGGGCGATATCCGGGTGCGTCATGCGCATTGTTGGCGTCACGCCCGTCGCGAGTTCGACCATGCATGGCTGCGGTCTGTGACCATTCTGACGGTTATTCCACACGGACGGACTTAAGTGGTACGTCACTTGTCTGCTCGACTGCCCTTGGCGATGTTGCTCTTCGCCCTGACGCTACCTGAGGCGAACGGAGGGCGGTTTCAGCGCTACCCTGACTCACCGGATGGGGAAGCCGCGTCAGCCCAGCCGGCGCGCGCATCCGAGGGTGTCGATACGGAAGCGAGTCGGAATCGGTTGGCTGAAAATCTCGCCGATGAGCAGCAAGCCGATGCCAATGATGTGCCTCCCGGGCTGCTGGGCTGGCCGCTGCACGGAGGTGATGAAGTGCGTGCCGAGTACATCTATACATCGGATCTGTTCTGTCAGACGCGTGGCGGCTTGCGCACGCGCGACGGCCTCCGGTACCTCGGACTACTGGATGTGGCGGTGACCGCCGATCTTGAGCAGTTGGAACTTGGGCCCGGCGGAACGATCTTTCTCCTGGGGGAATTCTCGCACGGAGAGGGACTGACCGAACGATTCATTGGCGACATACAATACCTCGATAACATTGACGCGGGCTATGATCTGCACCAGATGAGCGAGTTCTGGTGGGAGATGTCTCTGATAGGTGACTCGTTGACCGCACGTTTTGGCAAGCAGGACGCCAACGCGATGTTCGGTTTCTTGGATCTGGGAGGGGATTTCGTCAACTCTTCCTTCGGTATGCCGCCGAACATCCCCATGCCTGCCTGGCCGAATCAGGCGATGGGAGCCGTCGTAATGCTCAGTCCAGTCGAGTCGGTCGATCTTGCTTGTGGTTTGTTTGACGGAGCGGCGGACGGAGGTGGATGGGGCTTCTCTGGCACAGGGATCACATTCACCATTGGCGAAGCGAGCTGGAGTTGGAGCTTGTTCGGCGAATTCCCGGGCGATGTGCAGGTGGGCGGCTGGTATCACAGTGCGGGTTACGAGCATCTGCGCACCGGCCGGTTTCATCCCGGCCACTATGGATTCTATGCCGGTGGAGAACAGATGCTGGTGCGTGAAGAGATCACGGATCCCACCAACGATCAGGGGCTGGGGATCTTTGCACAGTACTCGTGGGCCCCTGCTGAGTACAGTGAGATCTCGCGGTATTTCGGGGCCGGTCTCGTCTACAAAGGACTTCTTCGTGGGCGTGACGAAGACATCGCTGGACTGGGGGTCGCTGTGGTGGACATCAGCGACTTCCTGGAAGTCGACGACAGCGAAGTCGCGATCGAGGCCTTCTACAAGTGGATCGTGTCACCTTGCATCGCAATTCAACCCGATCTGCAGTACATCCAGAATCCCTCCGGCGAACTTCCCGATGCGTTGGCAGTGGGGCTGCGTTGCGAATGGTTGCTCTGACGGACGCCCTTGACACTTCGGCTGCGGCGCGACACGACGCCACTTGAGGTTCCTGCCGCGAATGTGGTCTCCGCCGTTTTACGCTCTCCCCTTTGTGACATCAGGCACTGTGGATTGGTGCGGGTTGTCGGGGACTGACTGGCGCTGGGCAGCTGGCACGACGGTGGGGCGGTGTTGCCATCGGACCGATTGTGCCGGCTGTACCGATTTCGTCGCCCGCTGATAGAAGTGACTCGTGCGATTGCGCAGATGATACCGCGCGGCAATCTGGGTTCCGCTTCCTTGGTTCGACATGCCTCCGCCCAGTAACGCGATCAGGAAGAGACAGATACCCAGGAAAATGACGAGGGGGCGATCCATGAGGGCAGATCTCCTCAAACAGGGAGCTCGCATTGGAACAGGAAAGCACTTGTCTCAGTATGATCCGCTGCAGCAGTTCAGCAATACCGCCAGAATGGGGATCTCGTCCGTCATCGGTACTTACCGACGACGGTGTCGTCAGGGCGCTGCGGTATTTCCATTCCAAGTGCCACGTCAGCAGGTGTCGTTCCCCTGAGCGACGTGGACACCTATCGTTTTGATCTGGTCAACGTAGCGCGACAGGTACTGGCGAATCATGCCGCGACGCTGCACCAACGTCTCGTGCGAGCACATCGCGCGGCGGACGCGGCGGCATTTCGTCTGGCCAGCGACGATTACCTGCAGTTGATTCGCGATCTCGAGGAACTGCTCGCCACGCGATCGGAGTTCCTACTGGGATGCTGGTTGGCCGATGCCCGGCGGTGGGGTGATACTGAGCAGGAGAAATGCCGATGTTTGTGGAACGCACGCCGAGTACTCACGCTCTGGGGCGAAGGGCCCGCTATCGATGACTATGCCGGCAAGCAATGGGCCGGCATGCTGAGCGGCTATTATCTGCCGCGCTGGCAGCAGTATTTGGAGCACACAGCCAACGCCATCGAACGAGCCGAACCGGTCGACACGCAGCGTCTGGACAGTGAGCTGCGTTCATGGTCGCGGACGTGGTCCGATGACGACGCGCAGTATGCAACCGAACCAAGTGGGGATAGCATTGCAGTCGCAGCGCGACTGTGGGAGAAGTACGGGATCCCCATCTCCCAGCCCGATGCGGTCAGCTTGACCACAGGCAAACCGGCGTCCTGCTCGCACTCGCTACCCGCTTTCCCCGCACATTTGGCCAATGATGGCTGGAGCAACAACACGGATCAATTCTGGGCCACCGATAGCCATGCGCACGCGGAGCCGGCGTGGTGGTGCGTCGATCTGCAGCAGGTCACTCCCGTCGGGCGAGTGGTGGTGGTCGGTTTCTATGGCGACTCGCGTCACTATGGCTTCAGCGTGGAGTGCTCCGCCGATGGTCAGCAGTGGAACCTGGTGGCTGATCTGCGGGACAACCAGGAACCATCCACATCGGCCGGGTATGTCTGTCGCTTTGCTCCCCAGTTGGCACGATACATCCGAGTCACACAGACAGCCAATTCGGCCAACAGCGGTCGTCATCTGGTGGAAGTGATGGCCTATGAGCAGTGAATGCCGAGGAAGCGCGGCGGACGCAGGGGCTGCTTCACTTCGGCGACGTGAATTCCTGTCTGGACTGTGCAGCGAGCGGGCCACGGCTGGACCGATCGGGGTGACGGAGGGGATTATTGCATCACGAGTTACCGGTGCGATCGTCACCGTGCGCAAGGTCTACCAGCGGGTCATCGCGGCGCGTTCGAGCCGCAACACGATGCTGCCGTCGTGGAACACGCTGACCGTGCCGGTCGATTGACTGACCGTAATGGCCAGCGCGCGGGTATCGGCGGTAATTCCCGCGGCAGCTTGATGGCGAGTCCCCAGGCCGCCGGGAAGATCGTTGACGCGTGATTCGGGAATCAGATACGTGCCGGCCGCCATGGCGGTACCGCTATCATCGATGATAAAGGCGCCGTCCAGTTGTGAGAATTCCTTGATCGTCTCGGCCAGACTCGGATCAAGGACATTACGCAGTCGACGAGGAATGCCGTAGAAAGGATTCAAGACAAGCTGCTGCGCATGGCGAAGAACGCCGCGGCTGTCACCGACCACAAACATGGCACCGATCGGCTGTCCCTCCCGACCCTCCGATCCGATCTCCACCGCCAGCGACAGCACGCGCATGATCACCGCCGGCGAGATCGATCGGTTGCTGCCGGCCGCGCGTCCGGAGAACACGGCGTGAAAATGGGCTCGTGGTCGGGTCACCGTAATACTGTCCAGCGGCTGCCCGGGGAGGCCGGTTACACACACCACATCCATGGCGACGGTGACGAGCCCTTCTGCGGCGGCGAGCAGCAAGCCCAGGTTGGCGCGGTCGAGTCGCGCGAGGGCCGCGTGCGGGATCTTGAAGAGATGCGTTGCCGCCCGCTGCACCTTCAGTTCGTCAGCACTGTTGCTGGTGACGATCAACAGGGGACCTTGCCAGTTCACCAGCGACGACCAAGGCACGCAGGCTGAGGTGTCCACGGCGACCAGCAGGGCCTGTGCTTCGAGAGACTTAGCGAGTTCGGCAGCGTGGTGGATCAGAAGCCCATTCAACAGCGGTACGTTTTGACCGGGACAGGGCCGGTCGGCTGTGCTTCGGATGGCACGCTGCGAAAGGAGTCGGGAAATCGCGGCGACGTTGGTGGCATTCACCAGCGCCTGCGGCAAATCCGCCGCCTGCAGCAACTCGGCAATACGGGCCAGCAGTTGGAGATGAATGCTCTGTCCCTGTTTGCCGACGACCAGCAGCACGATCAAGTGCACGATATCGCCCGCAGCGCCGTACTGGACCCCCGTGCGACTGCGTCCCAGGACCAGCCGGTAGTTTCCGTCCCAGTTGATGGCGGCGTGGGGGAGTGCCATATCGGGGGCAATCACGGTCTGTGCCGCTGCTTCACGCGCTTCAATGGCTTCCACGACGCTGTCCACGCTCACCCCCTCCTCCTGCCAGCTCCCTGCCTGGACCAACTCCAACACGGCACCACCGCGCGTTGTGGAGTTTAGTTCGATGGTTCGCATGTGACGGACCAGGTCGTCCATATCCACGACAGGTACCTCGCGCTGGTCAGGCATTGTGTGAGTGGCATGTCCGCTCCGCCGAACGGCGATTGGTGACCGCGGATTCGTATGAGCATGATTCCAGAAGCGAATTCCACTCCGCGGACCGACGTCATCTCGTTAATAGTATCAAGCCAGAGGATGTGTGGGGTCGTCTTTTTCGGATATTCCGCGTCATCGGTAGTGGGCAGCGTCACGAAAATGTAGTCAAATCAGTGATGTCGACGGGCACGAGATGCGAAACGCCTTTGCTGGGCCGTGATGGCGCAGCGGATGCCACCCGGACACGGCCCACCCCCTGCATTCCCCCGTCCTGCGAATCCACCCCGCTGCTGCGAAGCAAGCGTTCCTGCCGTCATGTGAGGTTAAGGCCAATGAGTCAGAACAAAACGAACCGTCGAGAGTTCCTGGGCACCGTCGGCGCCATGGGCGCTGCTTCCGTCATCGCGGGGTCGGCTGTGGCGTCTCCGCTGGCCAAAGACAGCCCGCAGCTGGCCGTCGATGGTGGAAAGCCGGTCCGAGAAGAGACGTTGTATTCACAACCCTATGGGCCGCAGTTCTATGACGACGTTGAGAAGCAGGAACTGATCGATGTGCTCGAATCACGCAACCCCTTCCGGTGGTGGAAGGACGAATCCAAGGTGCTGCAATTCGAGCAGGCGTATGCCAAACATATCGGCGTCAAGCATGCGTTGGGCGTCACTTCGGGTACCACCGCTCTGTTTACGGCCGTCGCGGCGCTTGGCATCGGGCCGGGCGACGAAGTGATCCTGCCTGCCTGGACCTGGTATGCCGACTACGATGCGATCGTTCTGGCCGGAGCACTCCCTGTGTTCGCCGAAATTGACGAATCGTTCGACATCGATTCTTCGGACATTGAAGCGAAGATCACGCCGCGTACCAAGGCGATCATGGCAATCCACCTGCAGGGGTGTCCGGCGGATATGGATCCGATCCTGGAGATCGCCAAGAAGCATGACCTGCGGGTGCTGGAAGATTGTGCCCAGTGCCTCGGTGGTAAATACAAAGGGAAGTACGTTGGCTCGATGGGAGATATTGGCATTAACAGCTTCCAGTTGAGCAAGAGCATTACGGCAGGTGAAGGAGGAGCGGTCGTCACCAACGACGCGGAACTGTTTGAGCGTGCGCTTCGGTTCCACGATGTGGGCTCGCTGCGATCCCCCTACACGGAGGAGCTCAATGGCGGCCTGCTGGCTGCGTTCGCTTCGTGCAATTTCCGCATGAATGAGTTCACTGGCGCGGTGCTCAAAGGACAACTCACGAAGTTGGAGACGATCTGCAGTGGCTTGCGCAAGAACTACCGCGCGGTGCGCAAGGGGATCGCGGACCTGCCGGGCTTGAAACTCCGCAAGACTCCCGATGTCCAAGGTGATCTGGGGGTCGGCGTGTTTCTGGAATTCGACAGCGAAGAGCGACGCGACAACTTTTTGCGGGCGTTGCGTGCCGAGGGCATTGCGGCGTCAGGACCCGGAGGTTCGGCGATCCTGCCGATCGACGAACGAATTGAAAACAAGGTCACGGTGCACGCCGCCTGGCCTTCGTTCACGAGTCCGGAAGGGCAAGCGATTCAATATGGAGCACAATGCTGTCCGCGTACGATTGACATTCTCAGTCGAGCGGGCGGCGTGATCATGGATCCCAATTTCTCGTCGCAAGACGTGCAGGACATCATCACGGCGATTCGCAAGGTCTATCCCGCCATCATGAAGGCCTGAGACTGCCCGTAGCATGTTGGTGAACAGCGCTGACGACTCGGATCGACGCCGAGGCATCGCGCGCTGAGCCAGTCGCGTGGCCACGGCGAAACCACTGGGACGCACCGGACAGCGTCCCAGGTCTGGTCTGGAGTTTCTGCATGGCGGATGAACAGAATCCAGTCCTGGTGCTGGGAGCGGGAATCAATGGCGTGGCCATTGCGCGCGAGTTACTGCTCAACGGACTCTCGGTCTGCCTGGTGGATCGAGGGGATATTGCCCAGGGTACTACAGCTTACTCTTCGCGATTGATTCACGGTGGGCTGCGGTATCTTGAGTACGGCGACTTTCAACTGGTCCGCGAGTCGCTCGCCGAGCGCGAGCGATTGCTGCGACTGGCTCCCCAGTTCGTCAAGCCGCTGCGTCTGTTCATACCCATTGAGCGACGCATCTCCGGAACGTGGCCTGCCATCCGCAAGTTCGTTGGCTGGCCTTTGCCCGAGCTCGGCGTGCCGGCGTCGCGCGGGTCTTGGCTGGTTAAGCTCGGCCTGCAACTCTATGGCTGGTGCGCTGGTTCCACTTCATTGCCGCGGCACCAGGTTCGTCAGTTAGCCCGGTCGGATCTGCTTCCCGTCGATCGCGGTCGCTTCCGTTGGCTCGGCTCCTATTACGACGCCCAGATTCTGTTTCCCGAGCGGTTTGTGGTGGCCATGCTGCAAGACGCTCGGCAATTGGCTCGCGATCAATCGTTGACACTCGACGTCTTCACGTATCATGTAGCCAGTCGCAGGGGAGACCGCATTGCGCTGCAGCCAACGGATACAGCGGTCGAACCAAATGTGACGTCCTCCACGCCGTCGGTCACTGCCTCCCTCACTCCGTCGGCGATTATTAATGCCACGGGAGCTTGGGTGGATCAGACACTTGCCCGTCTGCAGGTGGAGAGCCCGCGGCTGATCGGAGGAACCAAAGGAAGTCATTTCCTGACCCGCCATCCGATCTTGCGCGAAGCCCTTTCGGGGAGCGGAGTTTATGCAGAAGCGCAGGACGGTCGTCCGGTCTTTCTGTTGCCCTTTGGACCATTCTCCCTGATCGGTACGACCGACCTGCCGTACGCCGAATCACCGGAATCGGCAGTTGCCACCGAAAAAGAACTGAGCTATCTGCGGCAAGCGGTGCGGGATGTCTTTCCCGATATCCAGTTGACGCCGGATGATATCGTATTGCATTACAGCGGCGTGCGCCCGCTGCCTCACATGTCTCCCACGACGCCGGCTGCGATTTCCCGGCGGCACTTGCTCCACGAGCATCGTGACGGCCCTGTCCCCTTCATCTCCATCGTGGGAGGCAAGTTGACGACATGCCGCTCGTTGGCCGAGGAGACGGCCAAGCTCGTCCTGACAAGACTCGGCCAAGGGGTGCGAGCAACTTCGCGCGATCGCATCATTCCAGGAGGCGAACGCTATCCGGCATCGGAGCAGGAAGTGGAGGCCGTGCAGCAGGAGATGGCTCGTGACCTGGATGTCTCCACAACTCAGGTCGCTGCCGTCTGGCAACTCTGTGGAACCGATACGCGGTCTCTGCTCGCCGCGCTGTTCGAGGGCCTGGATTCGCCGCTGCGAAGGGAGTGTCTGGCTGGCACCGATCTGCCGATTCCCTTTGTGCGCCATGTGATTCGCGACCAGTGGTGCTGTCGGTTGTCGGACCTCGTGGAACGTCGCTTGATGCTCCTCTTTGCCCCTGGACTTTCCCTCCAATCGCTCCTGAAACTCGGGGAACTGATGGCCCAGGAAGGAAAAATCGCCGTGCCACAGATCGACCAGGAAGTCAGAACATGTGCCCACCGATTGCGCAGCCATTTCGGACGTTCACTATGAGCTCGTGCTGGACTCGCTGTGCCAGATCCGGAGAACGCCGCACCGGATGCCCTCGCGTTGCTCAGGTGGAATTGTCCCACCTCGCGAGTTGCAATTGCTCGAGATCCCGATACAAAGTCTACGCTCAGCGCGTCAGCGGCTCCGCCTGCGACGGACGATCCTGCCGGTGAAGCACCGCTGTTGAGCCCACCGCGCGGCGATCCAGTTGAATCCCTCTTCAGCGGGAGCCGGGTGTTGCAAGACGCCGAAGCAGGGGGCGGCGATGCTTGTATCGCGGCATGAAAGCCCTGGGACGCGCCTGGCGGAGACTGCTGGTTCGACCCTAGACGGCGGGTGAGATGATGTCAGCTCCCAGCGCATCGTGGGAAGAACAGGGTTCAGGCTGTTCTGTTTCTCGAGGACTGGGTTTCTAAAGGACAGGGTCGCGGCGCGTGCCGCGCCGGCGTTTGCAGTGGTTGCAACAAGAGAAAGGTGCGTGATGAAAAAGAATTGCGGACTGTTCAGTTGCTTGATGGTGGCACTGGTGATGGGTTCGATGGTGGTGCGAGCGGACGAAGGCGAGGCGACGCCCAAACACAACACGAAGGATGTGATGGAGAAGGCTCACAAGGCCGGCCTGTTGAAAAAAGTCGTGGCCGGAGAAGCATCGCAAGAAGAGAAACTGGCACTGCTCGACTTGTACGTCAGTCTGGCCGAGAATAAGCCAGCCAAAGGAACGCCTGAGAGCTGGAACGAGAAGACGAAGGCGATTGTGATTGCGGCAGCGAAAGTTGCTGTGGGACGAAGTGACGGGTCCGATTTGCTGAAGCAGGCGACCAACTGCGCTGCCTGCCACGGTGATCATAAGTAGTCTGATCTCACCGGAATCCGAATTCACAATCTGATTGAATCTCTTGCACAATCGGGCAAACTCCCCACGCCACCCGCGTCACATCGGTCGACGCAGGTGGCGTTCGTCGTTATCCACCCAGAACAGTGGGACCCAGAACAGTGGCAGGTGAACCTTGCCGGTCATACCGGTGTCCCAGCGATCTGAGCGTCTTGCATCAGTGACCGACGATCGTTTCGGCTGGTGAGGGCGTACAGGGGTCGGTTTCAGCAGCAGGAAGTGGTGATATGGTTCGTGCCGTCATCGGGATGTATCAACGGGCTTACGTCGGTTTGCCCCGTGAGATCTGGATGCTCTCGGGCGCTATCTTCGTCAATCGTTGCGGGACGATGGTGGTTCCGTTCTTCACACTGTATCTGACCAGCCAACTCGGGTATCAAGAGGCGGCTGCCGGCTGGCTCTTGAGCGCCTACGGGCTTGGATCGGTTGTCGGAACCTACGTGGGTGGACGATTGACGAGCCGACTGGGCGCGGTCAGGCTTCAGATTGTCTTTCTGTTGATGGGTGTCCCTGCCTGCCTGATCGTTCCCTTGTTTCGCAGTTGGTGGAGTATTGCGGCCGCGGTATTCCTGCTGAGTTTTTTCACCGAAGGAGTGCGTCCTGCCAATGGCACGGCGGTGGCTCAATATGCGCCACCTCACGTGCGTGTGCGCGCGTTCGGTCTGCAGCGCATGGCGGCCAACCTGGGAATCTCGTTTGGCCCCGCGATCGGCGGAGTGCTGGCGACGTTCAGTTTCGCTTGGCTCTTTGCTGCCGATGCGTTGACCACGCTGTTGGGCGCCCTGACCCTGGTTTTTTTCTTCGGATTGCGCGGTGGGGCCGAGGAGGAGTCCACTCGGCACGCAGCTGGGGCCGAAGTGAGCGTGTCAGGTTCCCCGCTGCGCGATCATAACTTCGTCATCTTTATCGTATTGATCCTCATATCGTCCATTGTGTTCTTTCAGTTTCACGTGACCTATCCGCTGTTTCTCACGCAGCACTACGGGCTCACGAAACCACAGATCGGACTGATTTACGCGGTCAACACGCTGGTGATCGTAGCGTTTGAGATGCTGCTGCTTAATATGCTGCGTCGCTGGCCGCTGATTCCGGTGATTGGCTGCGGAGCTCTTCTGAGCTGTGTGGGGTTCGGCATGCTGCCGTTTGGCCAGTCGTTCGTCTACTGCGTTCTCTCCATGCTGGTAATCACGTTGGGTGAGATGCTCTGGATGCCATTGGCGTCAGGTTGGGTAGCTCATCGCAGTGATCGAGGAGAGCGGGGCATGTACATGGGGTGGTACACGATGACGTTTTCTTTAGCCACGATCATCTCACCGATGATGGGAGGGGCGATCTTCCAATGGGACCGTAATCTGGTCTGGTATCTGAGTCTCGTAACTGGGAGCGTCGTCGGCTGTGGGTTCTACTGGCTGCACGGTCGGCTTGCGCGCGAGTTGTCACCGGCGGTCGTGGATGGGGAAACCGCCACCGTTACGACAGACCAGGAACGTCTGTCGGCGAGCCCACTTTCCGCTCTGCTTCCGACCCGGCTCTCCGCGAGCCGGCGACACGTCGATCGGTCCGCATATTGACGCGGATTGGCCCTGCAACCTATAGTGCCCAACAGCTGGACGGGTTGCTTAAGGTCGGAGAACATGTCCAGCGCTACTGTGAATTTGAGGGGGGCACCGGGGTGCGGATCTCGGGGTTCCGAGGGCTGCAAATCTGGAAGCAATTGCCCGGTGTTATTCGGGCGAGCGTTGCGGATGTGTCAGGAAGAGGGCTAACCCGCCCCGGCAATGCCACTGTATCGTACGAATCCCGGCATCGTGACGCCGGCCGCCGGTGCCCGGCTCACGGGAACGACAGTCGGGGTCATACGTCACGGCACCAGGTTGGTTTTTCGGAGCGTTAGCATGTGCGGCGCGCCCATGCTTCGATAGGCCAGCAGCGGGAACGCACTAACGGCGAGCAGATTTTCCGCGTGGCGGTGGGCACTGCCGCTAGAGACTCTTCCAGGCACGACCCGCGAGCACCGCAGTGTAGGGAGCGAAGCGCATGCGATGGCAAGGCCGAAAACAGAGCGAGAACGTGGAGGATCGCCGGGGAATGCCGGTGGGGCGGATGGCGGTGGGGGGTGGGCTGGGCACCCTGATTCTGGCAGTCGTTATCATGCTCTTAGGCGGGGATCCGCGGCCGCTGCTGCAACAGGCGGGGCAACCACAGGCTGGGCCGGCCGGCGCCGCAAAGGTCGATCCCCAGCAGGAACCGTTAAAGGAGTTTGTTTCGGTTGTTCTGCAGGATACTGAGGATGTGTGGACGGCGTTGTTTCGGGACCAGGCCCGACAGGCATATCGTGAACCGAAACTCGTGCTCTTCACGGATCAGGTGGAATCGGCGTGCGGTTTCGCCAGTGCTGCCATGGGGCCCTTTTATTGTCCGGCAGACGAAAGGGTCTATCTTGACCTGGCGTTCTGCGATGAACTGCGGAGCAAATTCGGGGCGCCCGGTGACTTTGCCGTGGCGTACGTACTTGCACACGAGGTTGGACATCACGTACAGAAGCAACTCGGTTTCACCGAACTGGTGGACTCGCGTCGTAGCCAAGTGGACCAGCGGGTGGCGAATCAGCTCTCCGTGCGACTGGAACTGCAGGCCGACTATCTCGCCGGTGTGTGGGCCCATCATGCACAAGCCATGAAGGACGTTCTGGAGCCCGGCGACGTCGAAGAAGCCTTACGTGCGGCCAGCGCCGTGGGAGATGATCGCCTGCAACGGCAAGCCCAAGGCTATATTGTTCCCGACTCGTTTACCCACGGCACCTCCGAACAACGCGCGCGATGGTTCGGTCAGGGATTTAAGACCGGCAGCCTCGCCGGAGCGAAACAGCTGTTTGAATTGCCCGAGGATGACCTTTGAATCCCGAAAGCTGCTCTTGAAAATCCAGACCGCACAGCATTAAATCCTCATACCTCGGTGGGTGAATTTCCCATTTTGCTCTTCCGCGGCTTGGGCTACGCTAGACATCTTCACGGTTCGCCGATATCGGCTGTGTTCGAGTTCTCACGATCGGCTCTCGGTTAGTGAGGGGAAACGTCGATTTCTGCGACGTCCGACGAGGATGCGTCATGACAGCCAAAGAAGTGGCAGCAGTTACCGCTCTCCAGCTTGCCCAACAGCTTCGTACTCCCGAACCCCCGCAATTGCTCGATTGTCGTGAATCCCACGAGTGGGAGTACTGTCGCATCGACGGGGCTCGGCACATTCCCATGCAGCAAGTACCGGCACGTATCGGCGAAATCGACGCCTCGCGACCGCTTGTCGTCTATTGCCATCACGGACTTCGCTCGCAAGTCATCGCCGAATTCCTGGCACGAAAAGGCCTGCCAAAGGTCGCCAACCTCGCCGGCGGTATTGATGCCTGGTCATGCCAGGTGGACCACCGGGTGCCGCGTTACTGACCTAGTGGATCTGCGCTGAGCTTTCCCGGACCTTGGCCAATTCCCGATCGATTGCGTTGAGCAGATAATCGCGCCGCTGCTGGAGAAACGTCTTCAGGCTTCCAGCCTCACCATCGGTGGCGTTCAGGAACGCTTCGGCCGATGACAGTTTACGAGTATCGGCCGTGACTTCGTTCTCAATCAACGCTCGATATTGCGCTATGACCGGGGCAAGCTTGTTCCAGTCGAGCGCCGATTCCGCCAGGGTCTGCAAGTTCTGTAGATATCTCTCGCGCAGGGCGGGCACTGCCAAGAGTCTGCTGCGGAGCGGTTTTCCTGGATCATCAAGGGCGACCAATGGATCGAGTTCAGTGCCGCCGCCGCCAACTCCCCCACCTCCTGGACCACGCCGCCGTCCACCTCCGAAGCCGCCACCCGGTCCGCCAGGACCGAAACCGCCACCCGGTCCGCCAGGACCGAAACTGCCACCTGGTCCGCCAGGACCGAAGTCGGGAGGACCGAAGCCGCCCGATCCGTGGAACGCTTCGTTCATATCATGTGGTACCACGTGGAAGACTCCGCCCTGGTCGCAGAACAGACTATAGTCGCTTGCGCGTGTCCAATAGCCGTCACTGTTGACAAGTGCCACGTCAATGGCCAGGAACCACAGTACTCGCTCGACATCCAGTATGGGCGTGACGGTTTCTTCCAACTGATCAAAGGGAGTCTCGTTGAGAGTGCGGCAGAGCTTGATCAATTCGTGCCACGACTTGTCATCGTCTTTGGATTTGATCTCGAATCGGCGGCGGTAGTCGTCGATATTCTCGCCCAGGTATCGCAGGCCGCCATCCGCGCCGGGACTGCCCGAAGCTTTCCATCGAGGCCCTTTGGAGCTACCGAAATTCTCTACCAAGAACTCCTTGTTGAACTGCTGCACGTTGGCGAAGATACCCCAGCTCTCGCCATTGATTACGACCTTGACGAAGTTCGCTTGTGGCGCGGGTATATATTGGCGAGCGATATGCGAGTACAGTACGGCGCTCATGAGCGATGGATCGCCCGCACAATTCAGTAAGTTCAGCGTCTTATAGCCATAGAGCCGCTGCTTGGCATCGGCCAGATCGAGGGAGATATTGAGAGATCGTTTGTAGCCTTCAGGCACCATGGCGTACGACGACATGCCACGGTAACGAATACCCACGTTGGAATAGGTCTTGCCGTCGACCAGTAGCGTGGCAGGGACGTCCACGTCCGTACTCTTGAATTGAGCCAGCTCGGATTCCCATTCGTCATCTTCGAAATTGATGAACAGGGTGCGCAGGACGCTGGGGTCATACAGCGGCGATTCACCAGCCGAGGCGACATCAGCGGGAGATACACGCGGACCCGGCTGGGCCGCCTCACGCATGCCATGCCCTCCCGGACCTCCGGGCGGCCCGAAGTCGCGTCCGCCTCGACGCCCACCCCCTTGGCCTGTGCCGAGCGATTGCCGGGCAGCGATGCGTTCTTCCTTGTTGAGCCAGCCGTCGCCATTGCGATCGAATTGCTGGACGATCTTGCGCTGCTGTCCCATCGGCCCACCGGGCCCACCAAAGCCACCGGGCCCACCAAAGCCACCGGGACCGAAACCACCTCGACCCGGTCGGCCGGGAAACCCATTGATCAGAAGTCCCAGCTCTTCGGGGCTGAGGATTCCGTCGTGGTTTGTATCGAGCCCCTTAAGTGCTGCGGGAGCCGCCTTGATTTCTTGGACGGAAATCTCACCGTCACCGTCCTGGTCGAGTGATTGAATGAGTGGTGGGAGATTTGGCCGTGGCGTCATGCCCGGTTCTGGGAATTCTTCCTGAGGCATTGGCTGCGCCGGTCGATCCTGTTCGCCCGGGACCGCCTGTCTTCCGCGCTGAGGTGACTGAGACCAGACGCTTGACAGCGACATGCTCAGCAAGGACAGTACGATGATTGCCAGCCAGAGGATCGTGAACTTTCGCATAACCGTGTTCTCCTGCGGACGGATTTCTTCGAACGCTGCGTGTTGGGAATACGCTCCAGGGACACCATGCTCAGATCATGTGTGGTATGAGCCCTAACAGCCGGCAGGCGTGGACATACTTGGAACAGCGCCCCACTCGCAGTGAGTATGGGTGCAGCAACTGTCGCAGCTCCGATTCCCGGCCGACCGGAGTCTTGCCTTCCACAACGACGAGTTGACCGAGTCGCTGGGGAAACGTGGTCGATATATAGGCCTGGCCAGTCTGATCGTAGAACGCCAGGTGGTAGTCGAGTGTGATGCGCAGGCAACCGTCGTTCGACGCGAAGTGCTCGCGCTGATACTCGACCAGGGCAATCGGCTCGCTGCTGGCCAACAGAGCGGCCACATACTGCGGCGGCAGCGAATCAAGCAGTCCATTAATGATCTGCCGATACGTCATCTCGATGAGGGGACACTCGCACTGCAAATGCAGACGGAACTTGCCAGTTACACGATTGTCTCGCCACTTGATCTCCAAATAACAATCCCGCGTGGGCTGGAGCGAATCGTACCAGCGGAGTCGCACCTTATGACGTTTGCCAATCCCGTCCAGGTTGGCCCGGCAGGCCGAAAGACGAACATCATCAAAATAGATGCTGCGCACCGTCGAGATCGTCTCCTTGTATCTCAATCGGCGGCAGTTGACGTCCAGCAGGCTTCGGAGCTTTCCCAGGTCCGCTCCCGGAAGGTTGTACTTCACCTCCCGCCGCGCCGCCAGATCGACACGTGCGGTCTCCTGATCGAGCACGCGAAAGACCTTTCGCCGATCCAGAACCTTGATGTAGGGATGGAGCAACATAGCTAGTGGTCTGCCTAGAGTGTCGAGTTCAAATTGACATAAGAGAATTCGCAGTCAGGCAGACGCTCACGCAGCTGGGTAATGAGTGCTGAGGTCTCCTTAGCTCCAGCCCGGGATAGGACGATGCGAACCTGCCCACGATCTTGCGCCAGATCAAACCGCTGGAGTGAATACCGCCCCGCCAATTCGTCGATGGCCGACAGAACTCCACTCGCCCCGGCTCCAAAGTGCTCTGGCGAGTTGCCGGTGATCGTCAACAGCAAGTTCTGCCGACGCTGACCGCGGGCGGTCAGGTACATCCCCAGAATGAACACCGTGGCAACGGCCAGGAGCGCGATGGCCAACAGGGGCTCATCGGCTCCCAGTGCCAGCCCCACCCCGATGCACAGGAATAAGTAGACCAACTCCTCGGGTTCCTTGATCGCAGCTCGGAATCGGATAATCGAGAGCGAACCAACCAGTCCCAGAGAGAGAGCCAGTGAGGACTTGACGATCGCGATGACTCCGATCGTGACCAGCGTCAGGAGCGGAAAGACGCGGGTGATGGAGTCGGTATCCGAGGGTGACGTACTGCAATGGCGATAGAGAAAGCGGATATAGAGGGCACAGACACCACCCAGAAGCATGTAGACTGTCAGGGTTATCACTTCCAGGTTCTGGCCGATCGATATCGATCCTTGCAGCTGCTGCCACGCTTGGTGAAGGCTCTTTTGCATGGAATTTGTCTCCTCAGTGGCAAGTACGCAGGCAGCCCCCCAAGTTCCACTGAGAATTGACCTATTTTTCCTGGTTCCACGGCAAAGGAAGTCAGCGTCGGCGATTGAGGACCCCTTTGGGCAGGCGGAACGTGGTCGTCATAATGGGGTTCCAAGAGAGGGTGGGCGGTCGGCTGCTGGCATCTGCCGTGTGAGGCGGCAGTGCCTGGACGACGTGTCAGTGGATCATCGGGTGCTTTTCTCGTACTAGTTGTTGAGTACTTGCGCGATGCAGGATCCTGAGTTACGGCAGCGTTTGGCGGCGGATGCCGCAGGGACTCTCGCCGGAGAGTTCCTGCGGCATCGGGATCGGTTGTGGCGGATGGTCGATTTTCGCCTCGACCCGATGCTGGCTGGTCGTCTGGATCCCGACGATGTGTTGCAGGAGGCCTGGCTCGCCGCAGCTCAGCGTGTGGACAGTTTTCTGTCGAACGAGTCCTTGTCGTTTTTTATCTGGCTGAGGTTGATGGTCTCTCAAACGCTCATTGACCTTCAGCGGAGGCACCTGGGTGCCAAGATGCGAGACGTCTATCGCGAACAGTCGCTTAATCATGCGGCACTGTCCCGGACTACCTGCGTCTCGCTGGTGGCCCGTCTGCTCGGATCGTTCACCTCGCCCAGCCAGGCGGCGGCCCGTGTCGAACTTGCCGCGCAGCTGCGCCACGCAATCGACGGCATGGATGAAATCGACCGAGAAGTCTTGGTGCTGCGGCATTTTGAAGAGCTGACGAACAGTGAGATCGCTCAGGTGCTGGGCATCAACGAGACGGCGGCCAGCAACCGGTACGTGCGCGCCGTTCGGCGACTGAAGACGATCCTCGATTCCTTGTCCGATTTTTCCGAGCGTCCGCTATGAACCAACAGCCTGTGCGTGATCCCATTGATCTGTTGGCTGACGAGTTCGTGCAATGCTACCGTCAGGGAGAGCAGCCGACCATGGAAGAGTTTGCTCAGGCCCATCCGGAGCATGCGGAGGACATTCGGAACCTGTTTCCGCTGATTCTCAACATTGAACAGTTGAAGAATCGACACCTGCAGGCCGGAGGCAGGCCTTCCTCGATCGGCGCGACGCCGATCGAGCGGCTGGGCGACTTCCGCATCGTTCGGGAGGTTGGGCGTGGCGGGATGGGGATTGTGTTTGAGGCCGAGCAGCAGTCGCTGTCGCGGCGTGTGGCATTAAAAGTGCTGGGAAGTCACATTGCTCCAACTGAAAAGCAGATCCGCCGCTTTCGGCGCGAAGCGGAAGCTGCCGCGCGACTGCACCATACCAATATCGTGCCGATCTACGGTGTGGGGCAGGAGAACGGTGTGCACTTCTATGCCATGCAGTTCATTGACGGCGTTGGACTCGACGTCGTGATGGAAGTGCTGAACGGTCATTTGCCGGCCAGTCCTGCCAGCATTCCTCCGATGGGCGATCACCACGCGGCGTCCCCTTCGACGTCCCTCTCGGCGGCCATGATTGCCGCCAATGCACTGCGCGAAGGCTGGTTTGCCGAGGGAAAATCGCCCAGCGCAAGCTCCAGCGGCGCGGCATTCCCAGGGGGCACGTCGCCGCCGGGTGTCACGCATCACGTCGCTCGTTCGGACGACACTCCTTTGGAGCTGGCCGACACACAGGGGGTGCCGGTCATGGCTGCCGCGGAAACGATCCCGGCCCAGCCGGCTCCTCCTGCCAGGAGACCATTGGGGAGTCGCTACTGGAAGAGCGTGGCCCGCTTGGGACGTGACGTGGCAGTTGCGCTGGACTACGCTCACACGCATGGCATTCTGCACCGTGACGTCAAGCCATCGAACTTGCTGCTGGATCATGAAGGGAATGTGTGGATCACCGATTTCGGACTGGCAAAGCATGTGGAAAGCGAAGATCTGACCAGATCGGGTGACATTGTCGGGACGCTGCGTTACATGGCGCCTGAGCAATTCGACGGGAACACCGACCGGCGCAGTGACGTGTACAGTCTGGGACTGACTCTGTGCGAGATGTTGACATTAGAGCCGGCGTTCGGCGACACGAAGCATGGAAGACTGATCCAGCAGAAGACACAAGGGTCACTACCTCGCCCTCGCGCACGCAATTCGCACATTCCCCGCGATCTGGAGACGATTGTCCTGAAGGCCGTGGCGACTGACCCGCAGCACCGCTATCTGACAGCCGGCCAACTGGCGGCCGATCTGCAGCGGTTTATGGAGGATCGGCCGGTCGCCGCCGCACGGACCCGCCGCGTGAAGCGATTATGGAGCTGGTGTCGCCGCAATCCGGCGATCGCCATTTCCAGCAGCACGGCCCTGATGTTACTGATCGCCGTGGCGGTCGTCGGCATTGTCAGTGCCATCACGACACGAGCCGCGCTCTTCGAGACGAAGATCGCCAAAGGGAATGCTGTGGCGGCCCAACAGCGAGCCGAACGCAATTTGAACCTGGCCGTGGAGGCCTTCGAGAGCATTTTCGAAAACGTAGCATTGCGCGGAGTTCCACAATCTCTGGAGATGGAGTACGACGATGCCACGGCTCCTCGATTCCAGTCAGTGCTCACTGAAGCTGACGCAGACCTGCTGCGCAAACTACTCACGTTCTATGAGCAGTTTGCCACTCAGAACGGTTCTGACCTGCAACTGAGAGCGAAGAACGCTGCCGCACACCATCGCATCGGCCAGATCCACCAGCGACTGGGACACGCTCAAGACGCTCGCCTGTCGTTTCGCGAGGCATTGGCCATCTATGACCAGTTGCTGGCCGAGCATCCCGGCGAAATCAACTTGATCGTGGCCAAGGCCCGACTCCTCAACGATCTGGGCATTCTGCTGGGAGAAGACATGCGGCCATGGGCGGAGGTGACTGCCCATCATGTGAAGGCGATTCGATTCCTGTCGGAGCAAGATCCGACGGTAGCCGCCAGCGCCGCGGTCCGCTATGAACTCGCCCGCTCTCATGATCTGGCCGGGTCGGTTCTTTTTCGCGGCGACTTCGCCGACCTGGATATGGCAGGTAGCGGTGGGGGACCAGGGGCCGGACCGCCTCCGGAAGGTGGTCCACCCGGTGGACCCCAGAGACGCTGGCACGGGCTGGAATCCAAACCGAAACCACCTCCCGGCGATGGTCCGTGGTCAGGGAAACTGGAGCGTCCGCCGCACGAGGGCCCCTTCGGATGGTCTGCCCGAGGACAACGGCGTGGTCCTCCGCCCGGCAATGTCGGGTCAGCTGACCCAGAAGACATCGGTCGTTTCAACGAGGAGCATTTGACCCAGGCACACGATGCACTCACGGCCCTACTGGCGACACAGCCGCATGACGCGGCATATCGCCTCTTGATGGCGCAGGTCGAGCGGCATCGACTGGTACACTCTCTGCGCAGTTATCAGTTGGACCAAGCGGGACAGGCTTTTCGTCACGCTCGGGAACTGCTGGAACAGCTAGTCGCTGAGTATCCCCAGGAACCGCAGTACCGCCTCGAACTGGCCGACACGTTGTCGTTAGTGAGCACGCGACTGACTTCTATCTCGGATGAAGAGGCAGAGCGGGATCTGAATAAGGCTATTGCCTACTGTCGGCAGTTGGCGGCAGCGTTTCCGCAAATTGCCCAGTATCAAGCGCTGCTGGTTACTTCTTATCGGAATCTCGCCCGCGTGCAGCAATCGAAACGGAATCTCCACGGAGCCGAAGAGAGTCTCAGCCTGGCGCGCGAACAACTGCTGACGTTGGCATCAAGCCATCCCGCCCAACCGTTCTACGAAATCGAGCTGGCGATGGTGGTGCTGGACCTGGCAAACGTGCGGCAACGGATGGGCGAAGCGGAAAACGACCGGTCGCGGTGGGAATCGGTGCGTCAACTTCTCGAGGCCGAATTGGCTCGTGTAGGCAACGATCACGAGCAGGAGAATGCTCGCTTCGAGCGGCGCATTACATCCGCTCTCTATGCCAGTCTCGAGAAGACCTTGACGTTGTTGGGCGATACGGCTGGAGCTCAGGTGGCACGGGGCGAGTCGGAGCGTTTGAGCGATGATCCCTTCTGGCCACCTTTCGAACGATTTCGGCCCGGCTTTGGCCCCCCTCCCACTGGTCGATTCGGTCCCCGAGACTGAGGAGTCGAGCCGCTTGGAAGGAATCGTGGCATGGTGCATGCCTTCCCCGTTGGTTCTTCAGGGTGCGTAACCGTCATCATCCGGGCGCAGAACGTCTGCGGGCAAGCAGTCAAGCCATGGGAATCCGGTGAAGACGGCAACTGACCAAATATCATGCCCCATGGCACCTTCTCGCCGTCGCCACGGCCCTGCATAATACGCCCAACCTGGTCCTGGCTGCAGCCACTACGCTGGCTGACCGGAGCCGGACATCTCACTTCCCCGAAGTCCCCTCGCTCTTCTCGGAGCGAGTTGGGTGGGGACGTCACAGATGAAAGAACCGACGCGTCGCGGTGAGTAGAGACCCAAGGTGAGCGAACCAGCTGACCGGCATTCTGCTTTGCCGATGGCGACGCCAATTGGAACATCAGCGAATCACACCTACGACGGACAAGGAGCGGCGGATGCGCAGGGCGGTTATCACCGGTTATGGCATCGTTTCCAGTATCGGCACGAACAAGGGTCAAGTATGCGAGGCCTTACGTGCGGGGACGTCAGGTATTCGGTTCATGGAGGAGTACCGAGACAAGGGCTTCCGTTCGCACGTGGCCGGGACGATTGACCTCGAACTGGAGAACCGGATTGACCGCCAATTCGCTCGTTTCATGGGAGACGGGGCGGCTTACGGCTATCTGGCCATGTTGGAAGCGGTGGAGCATGCAGGACTTACGACCCAAGAGGTATCGGATCCGCGTACCGGTCTGGTGGTTGGGACTGGCGGGACCTCCACGAAGAACCTGTTCGAAGTTGCGCGCGTGTTTCAGGAACGTGGGGCTCGACGCGTGAAACCATTCATGGTGTCTCGCACGATGGGGAGCACGGTGTCGGCTTGTCTCGCGACGGCCTTTCGCATCAAGGGAATCAACTACTCGATCAGCTCAGCCTGCGCCACCAGTTCTCACTGTATTGGCCATGCGGCCGATCTGATCCGACGGGGTGAGCAGGACATCATGTTTGCGGGAGGTGGTGAAGAACTCTTCTGGCTGTCGACGGTGATGTTCGACAGCATGGGAGCGTTATCGAGCAAATACAATGACACGCCACTGACCGCATCCAGGCCCTACGATGCCGATCGCGACGGATTCGTGATTTCCGGAGGCGGGGGCATCGTGGTGGTGGAAGACTACGAGCGGGCACGAGCGCGGGGGGCACGGATCCATGCGGAGATCACTGGCTACGGCGCCAATTCGGATGGGGACGACATGGTCGCTCCCTCCGGTGAAGGTGCGGTCCGCTGTATGCGTTTGGCTCTGCAGCACCATCGAGAGCCCATCCAGTACATCAATACCCATGGCACCAGCACTCTGGCTGGCGATATCGCCGAGCTCAAGGCGATCCGCGAGGTTTTCGGCGAGACGCCACCTCGGATCAGTTCGACCAAGGCGCTGACCGGACATGCCTTGGGAGCGGCGGGAGTGCACGAGGCCATTTACTGCTTGCTGATGATGGAGCAGGGGTTTGTGCCCGCGTCGGCGAATATTCAGCAGTTGGATCCGGAGGCAGAAGGCTTCCCCATCGTGCGGGAAAACGTCTCCCAGATCGACCTCCATACCGTGATGAGCAACAGTTTTGGGTTCGGCGGAACCAATGCCACTCTCGTGCTGCAGAAGGTGTAGCGGGGAGCAGGAAGGTCCAGCCGATTGCTTTGCGTCACGGAGCGAGACACAATAGTCCGTCATCGCTACCCACGTAGTGTTGATTGACGCGTCCTTGAAACGCACAGCTGAGTCCCGCGAGGAGCCTACCGATGTCAGCACACTCTGGCGGCTTGCGTTTTCGTTGTCTCGCCGTCGTCATCCTGGCTTGCCAGATGACTGGACATGGTATTGCCGCGGGCGACGAGACTTGGCCGGAATTCCGTGGTCCGCGTGGAGACGGGCAGTCTGCGGCAGTGTCATTGCCGCTGCGCTGGAGCGAAACGCAGAATGTGGCCTGGAAAACACCAATCCATGGACATGGCTGGTCGTCGCCGGTTGTTTGGGGCGACCAGATCTGGCTGACGACCGCGACGGAAGACGGAAAGGAACTGTTTGCGGTCTGTCTCGACGCCCCCTCCGGAAAGATCGTGCATGATGCCAAGGTCTTTGATGTCGCCACTCCGGAGCCCATCGCCACGGTGAACAGTTATGCGTCACCGACTCCCGCCATCGAGGCCGGGCGAGTCTATGTCCATTACGGCACGTACGGTACGGCGTGCCTCGACACCACGACCGGACAGGTGCTTTGGACCCGGCGTGACCTGAACTGTGATCACCACGAGGGCCCCGGCTCATCTCCCATCTTGTTTCGAAACTTGCTCATCGTGCATGTCGACGGACGAGACGTGCAGTACGTGGTGGCATTGGATAAGCGGACGGGAGAGACGGTGTGGAAGACACCGCGGAGTGTCGATTACAGCCCGTACCACGAGAACTTGCGCAAAGCGTTCTGCACTCCGACAGTTATTGACAGCGGCCAGCGTCTGGAACTGGTCAGCCCTGGGGCCAAGTCGGTGATGGGATATGATCCTGTGACGGGCAAGGAATTATGGAAAGTCCGCTATGATGGCTGGTCCATGGTCCCCCGTCCGCTGTTCGGACACGGTCTGGTGTATGTCATCAGCGATTACGAACGACCCCAGCTGTGGGCCATTCGACCTGGTGGCGACGGCGATGTGACCGATTCACACGTGGCGTGGACGATTTCGCAGGGTATGCCTGCTCAACCATCGTTGCTCCTGGTCTCTGACTCGCTGTACGCCATCACCGATATGGGAGTGGCGGTGAGCATTGCCGCCCGGAGCGGCGAGATCCAGTGGAAGCACCGAGTGGGGGGCAACTTTGCCGCTTCCCCGATTGGTGTCCGCGACCGCCTTTACCTCTTCAGCCAGGACGCCACCACCACCGTGCTGGCCGCTGGCCCGCAGTACACATTGCTGGCCGAAAATCAGCTCGACGGCGAGTTGAAAGCCAGCCCGGCCATCGTCGGAAACGCTTTGATAATTCGTACGCGAACGCACCTTTACCGCATCGAAGATCAGTCTCACCCGTAGGAAAGGCTGCCACATGACGACACCCCAGCCATCTCAAACCGCGAAGCATCCCTCCCGCCGCGAATTTTTGAAACTGGCTTCGAGCGTGGCCGCGGTGGCAGCCACCACTCGTCTCTCTGTTGCCCGAGCGGCTCACCCCGGCGGCTCGGACGTTCTCAAGGTAGGCCTGATTGGCTGTGGAGGGCGTGGTTGCGGAGCAGCTGTGAACGCCATGAATGCCGATCCTCAAGTACAACTGACGGCTCTGGCCGACGCTTTCGACTGGCGCATTACCGAGGCTCTGAAGCTGATTTCCGCCGAGCGGCCTGAGCAGTCTCGAGTTGATCAGGAGCACTGTTTTGTTGGACTACAGGCATATCGCCAGCTGATCGACAGCGGAGTGGATGTCGTTCTGATTACCGTGCCATCGCACTTCGCGCCGATCTATCTCAAGGCGGCAGTGGACGCCGGAAAGCACGTTTTCTGTGAGAAGACCCACGCCGTCGACGCGCCGGGAGTACGGCTGGTGATGGAGGCAGGTGAGATCGCGCGGCAGAAGGGACTGTCGATTGTGTCTGGGCTCGCCTGGCGCTACCATACCGGCGTGCAAGAGACGATGAAACGAGTACATGACGGAGCGATTGGCGAGATTCATACGATCCAAGAGATCTGCAACACCGGGTCACTGCGCAGTCTGCCGCGCCGACCAGGCATGACTGAGATGGAGTACCAGATCTACAACTGGTACGACTTCAACTGGCTGTCGGCCGACCTGCCCGGCTTGAATCTGGTGCACAACCTGGACAAAGCCGCCTGGGCGTTGCACGATGACCCACCGCTCAAAGCGTGGGGCATGGGAGGACGTGAAGTGCGTAAGGGGCCTTCGTTCGGAGATGTGTACGATCACCATGCGACGGTCTTCCACTATGCAAGCGGCGTTCAGCTGTATGCCTATTGCCGACAGATCGATGGTACGCTGACCGATGTCTCCGACATGTTCATTGGCACGAAAGGACGCTGCGATCTGCTGCGTCACACGATTCAAGGCGAGTCTCCCTGGCGCTACGAGGGGCCTGACTGCAACCGCTTTGATCTGGAACACGTGGCCCTTTTCTCGGCCGTTCGCTCCGGCCACCCGATCAACAACAGTACCTATATGGCGCGCAGCAGCCTGATGGCGCTGATGGCGACCTGGTGCTCGCACACCGGAGAGGAACTGACGTGGGACCAGTGCATGCAGTCGAATCGACAAGCGAACCCTTCGGCATACGCGTTTGACGCGATACCTCCCACGCTGCCCGACGCGAACGGACATTACCCCATTGCCGTTCCCGGCATCACCCAGTTCAGCTGAATCATGGCAGGCAAAATGCCTCTTCCGGCCCCCATCAACGAAGGGATCGGAGGTTCGTCAATTCGCGTGGCCTCTGCCGCCAATCGCACTTACTAGGCCCCGACCTGAAATGCTCAACGCACTTCGCGGAAGCGATTGAGGTCGTCGTGTGCCCCGACAATCATGAGGATCTGATCGCCGGTGAAGCGAATATTCGGGTCTGGAAACATCTGCAGATGGCCAGTCAGCGCTTCCTTGATGGCGATGATCCAGACGTTGTACTTGCGGCGCAGATCGGCCTCCAAGAGCGTCTTGCCAACCACCGAGTCCGGCACCGCCATCTCCACAAAACTGTAGTCGGGGTCGATCGGGAGATAGTCGAGCACATTGGGCCAGGTCGTGCGATCGGCCAGTTCCACGGCGATCTCCGATTCGGGGAAGACGACGCGTTCCACCCCAAGGGTCTTCAGGATCTTGCCATGCTCCACGCTCAGACCTTTGACCACCAATCGCCTGGCGCCGAGTTCCCTGGCATGGAGCACGGCCATGAGAGACGGGGACATATCGGCTCCTTCACCCAAACTGATGAAGACCGTGTCCGCGTCGGGAATGTCGATGTGCTCCAAGGCCGCTCGTTCCGTGACATCCGCCACAATCGCCTCATAAAGCTCATTCTTCAGCAGCTCGACCTTCTGCTTGTTCCTGTCGACTCCGGTAACCCGGCAGCCGTTGGCGCACAGGCGACGGGCGAGCGATTCGCCAAAAGTACCGAGTCCGAGCACGATGAAATGTTTCTTGCTGGCCATTGAACTACCTCTTGCTCTTGCATGCGGCCTTCGGTCGTCCACCGCGGATCGCTCAACCTATCAGCGGTTCTTCTTCCGCATATTCAAACGGTTCGTTCCGCTCACCGCGCGACAACGCGGCAAACACGGAAATGGGGCCCAGACGCCCCATGAACATCAGCACGATGATCACGATTCGCCCAATGTCCGTCAGGTACGTCGTTACGCCTGTGCTCAATCCCACGGTGCCCAACGCCGACACCACCTCGAACATCGCGTCCATAAACAGCCCTTGCGATTCGGCGTGAGGTGCTTCAGATTGCTCCAGGACAAGCAGTACGGTCAGAGCGACGACCGCCACCACCGCAAACAGCACGGCCGCCGTGACGGCCCGGTCCGTAACTTCCCGCGGAACCGTTCGTCGTCCGACGAAAATACGGTGCCGCCCCATCATGGTCGACCAGCCACGGAGAACCAGAATCGACAGGGTCGATACCTTGAATCCTCCGGCTGTTGAACAGGGACCCGCCCCAACGGCCATGAGCAGGATTGAGATGAAGAGCGTCGCATTCGTCAGCTTTCCGATCTCCAGCGTGTTGAATCCGGCCGTGCGGCACGTAACCGAATGAAATAACGCCACCAAGAGACGCTGCGGAAAAGATACCTCGGCCAGCGTGTTGTCCCATTCCAGTATCAGCACTGACAGCGTGCCAATCGTGATCAAGCAGACGGTTCCCACCAGAATCAGTTTGGAGTGAAGCATCAGCCGATCCCAGCGGTCTCGCCACGGAAGATGCCAGTTCCGCGAGACGTCGAGCATCACCGGGAAACCGATGCCCCCACAGACAATCAGAATGATCAACGTGACATTGACCGGCAGATCGCCCTGGTAATCCATCAGGCTGTTGTCGTTGAGGCTGAAACCGGCGTTGCAGAAGGCGGAAATGCAGTGAAACAGAGCGTACCACGCCGCCTTTCCCATCGGGAAGTCGAACAGGAAACGGAGCCATAACAGGAGGAATCCAGCCCCCTCAAACCCGATCGCAAACCCAATGACTCGCTTCAAGACCCACCGCAAGTCGGGCTCTCGGCCTGCGCCGAGCGATTCAGCCAGCACGGCGCGTTGCCGCAGGCTCTGCCGTCCCCCCAACCAGAACGTCACAAACGTCGTCACCGTCATGATCCCGATTCCGCCGAACTGGATCAGAACCAGAATCACCGCCTGGCCAAATAGCGAGTAGTCGTTGCCCGTCGATCGTACGGTTAATCCAGTCACGCAAACCGCGCTGGTCGAAGTGAAGGCCGCGTCCAGACCGCTGATCGGCCGTTCGCGGGAAGCATGCGACCAAGGAAGGGTGAGAAGCACACCTCCTAGGATGATCACTACCAGATACCAGACAATTGAAACGCGCGCCGGATGCTGCACCAGCGAGCCCACCGCTTTGGCCATCAGTCAAGTCCCATACAATTCCCGTTACACGGGCTGCACAAGCTCATTTGATCCGTGTCCGACGATCGACCGGCAATGGGCTCGAATCCTTTGATCTCGAAATGGAAAGACGACTCACACTTCAACGGCAGTGGACTCCATCGTCACGACCGCGCCGAGCACAGAACGTGCGACCTGTTCCCCCATAGGGATCGGCTTATAGCCGCTCATTCGACGGAGCGTGTTCCATGGCCCACCAGGGATCCACACGCTGACAGGTTCCCGTCTCATACTCACGGGATCCGATTCTACCACCGCCTTGGCATGCCTAGCGCTTCTCGTAGCCCGAAGTGAGTATACACCAGTTTGGACCCGTTGCCAGGGCGGTCCCCGAGAGGGCCGAAGAGGCGGCTATCGTCGGTTGCCCATCCGCCGAAATCGACGCAAGCGGGCAATTCGTGCGGGTGACTCCTCGCCAAGCAAGCCGTTCGGGAATGGCCTCCTCATCCGACTCGCGTGCGGCCCTTGATTGAGAATTGAACAGGCGAGTCCGGGAACTGTACACGAAGGGCGGCGAAAAGTGGACATCGCTGCCCCGTTCACGCGGTTTCAGGCCTGCAGACGGCGGGTATACGACGGTATGATCTTTATGACCGCGATGCCATTGAACTTCATCGATTCCGATCGACTCGATTCCCGAGTGGCTCGCCGACTGCCCGGTCGCGCGCGCAACTGATGCACACTCAGCCCTCGATTTCACCCACAAATTCTTCTGAAGAGCCAAAAATTGGGCCGGCCCGGGTTGATATCCCCGTCGGCAGCTTACCAGAATCAGATAGTTCAGCGACTGTCCGCTCCGACTGGAGACATGAAAGGGCCGGGAAGTTCGTCCTGGTCGCAGTTGTGGGATTTGTTGTTCAGAAACACGATGTTCCAGTGGCCATCCATTTCTTTACGGCGAAGCGGTTCGGTTCGTTAACCCAGGGTCGCCACGCTTCGCGGCACACTCTGGGCTGTTGAGTGCAGACGCTATGCGGTGAAGACGTGAACCGTCCTAAAGAAGCGGCTTTTCTCTGGAACAATCTCCACAACGATCATCAGGGCCATTGGTCCCGGCCTTTCACCCTCCCACGCTCCGACTACCTCCCTCAGAAAGCTAACTCTGCCATGACACGTTCCCGCGTCCGATCGCTGCTTGCGCTGATCGCACTGGTGGGCCCGAGTGCATTGCCGGTTCGTTCCGCCGAACAACTTGACATCGCTTCTTTTTCTCGCGTCATCACCTGCGATCCCGCTCGAATCAAAGGTACGCAGGCGAAACGACTCGAAGAATTCCCGGCGGACGACCTGTTTCTGGAATCGGAAATCCGTTCCAACGAGGCCGGCGGTTATGAAGTTCCGAGTTGGCAGAATGGAATGAGTTGTATTGGCCTGCAATGGGCCGAGCGGCGAGTGCTGAGCAGCGTCTCGCTGCAATTCGATGGTGCTGCACCGGACGTGCCGACTGAGAGTGTTTCGGTGCAGTACTGGTCATCCGAAGGGCGTGTCGACGAATGGGCGACGATCGGCCAGACACTGTGGCAGGGAAAATGGGAGTCACTTCCTGGCACGCTGCGGCGGGAGGACAATCGCTGGGTGCTGCAGATCGCTGCCGACGTTCCTGAGTTTCAGAACCGGTCCGGAACGCAGAAGATTCGCTGGTTTTTTCCTGCCAGCTCGCAGCAAGCCGTCGTGACGAAATTGACCGCGATCACCGATGCGGAACTGGTTACCGGACGATTCACGCTACGATGCGACAGAGCCTTTTCCGAGGGCGGTGTTTCCGTGGAAGCGTACAATAGCTTCTTCGTTAGTCCCGACGGAACTCTGGCCACTCGACAAGACTGGGACGCTCGCCACCCGCTCGAAGTGCAACTTCAATATGCCACTCCTCCTGCCTCGGCGAATCGGGCCGTCGTTCGCCTGCGGTTCCCTCACGTTGCTTTCGCTGTCAACGTGCAGGACATCCTGACGCATGGTTGCGTGTACGTGCCAGATGCCGAATTGTTCGTTGCGGCGGAGTCGATGCAGGCTGGTCCCGCTCAATACAAGGAAAAGATTGCGGGGCTGCAGACCACGCTGGATCAGGTACGTGCGTTGCCCGACCAGACCTTTGAGCGAGCGAAGGCCACCTTGCTGGACTCACGTTCGGCTCACGATCCGATCCTGCTCTCACTGGCTTGTGACAATGCGAAGATCGTGGTCCAGCGCAATGGTGTGCTGGATATCCCCAAGACGTGGTCTGTGGAAGATACTTACGAGATCACCCCGCGAATGGGAACGGGCAATACCGATACATTGCGCCGTCACCTGAAAGGCGGCTGGCTGCCGATTCCCGTGATCACCTGGGAGGATGCTGACGCACGGTACACACAGCGGACCTGCGTAGCGCCGGTCGACGTGACGGGTTCCCTAGGTGATTCGGGAGCGATGGCGACAGCGAAGTCTTTAGGAGTGACCGAGCTGAGCGTCAAGAACACTACGGATCATCAGGTCGTCGCGTCGCTGACGATCACGTGTGCTTCGAAGAGCCGCCCGGAGGGTGCTGCCGACTATGTGCGGACTCCTATGGCCGACATGCGTTCTGCTGCAGGAGGGGTCATCATCCTCCAGGGAAACGAGCTCTTTGCGCTGGTGGACACTGCCGGTCTACCGCAATGGCACGTCGAGGTCACTGCCGGGACGATCGCGATGCGCGGACCGGTCGCTGTTGGGGCCGACGCAGCTTGTCGCATCTACGTGCCCCGCTGGAGTGTCAAGCCGGAAGACTTCACGCCTCCCGCTGATACCGATCAGCTCATCGGCGCGACACGAGTCTACTGGGAGCAGCAGCTGGCATTGGCCATGTCGATCTCCGTTCCTGAGCCGATGCTCAATCACATCCTGCGGGCGAATCAAGTCCACCTCATGATGGCGGCACGCAGTGAAGCGGATGGCGCTCATATCGTCCCCTGGTGTGCTGCCATGACGTACGGTCCGTTGGACACGGAAGCCCAGCCGGTCATCCTGGCGTTGGATCTGTTTGGGCACCACGATTTGGCCCGCAAGTCGCTTGACTATTTCTTCAGCAGGTATGACACCCGAGGCTGCCTGGCCAACGGATACACGCTGATGGGAACGGGACAGAATCTATGGACAGTTGGCCAGCATCTCAAACTAACCGACGACCGAAGCTGGTTCGCAAATGCCGCTCCGGTGGCCAGAAGAGCGTGTGAGTGGATCATTGACCAACGCTCCAAGACGATGAAGCTGGATGTGCGTGGCGAGAAGGTGCCGGAGTATGGGTTGATGCCGCCTGGAGTCCTGGCCGATTGGGAACGATACGCTTATTACTTCTATGCCAATGGGTACTACTACGCCGGACTCAACGCGATGGCCGACGCGTTGTCGAGCATTCACGATGCACGAGCACCGGAGTTGGTGCGGTCTGCCGAGTCGTATCGAAATGACATTCTTCGAGCGTACCGCTGGAACCAGGCGCGGATGCCGGTCCTGCCGCTGGCCGACGGCACCTGGGTCCCCGCCAATCCGTCCAGCCTCTACTGCTTCGGTTTGACGAAAGACTTTTATCAAGGGATCAGTTCCATTGGACACGACGTCGAGGTCGGTTCCAACCACCTACTGGAACTGGGCGTGCTGGAATCCCGTGGCAACGACGCTCGTTGGATCACCAACTACATGGAAGATGCCTGGTTCTTCTTTCATCCCGGTCTGGCGAATTATGCTCCGGACGTCATGCAGAACGACTGGTTCACCTACGGCGGGTTCACGAAGCTGCAGCCGTACTACACCCGCTACGCCGACGTGCTCGCTCAGGCCGATGATATCAAGCCATTTATTCGCAACTACTTCAATTCGTTCTTTCCCATGCTCAGCCCAGAAACGCTGGCGTTGTGGGAACACTTCCACCAGATTGGAGCCTGGAACAAGACGCACGAGACAGCCTGGTTCCTGCAGCAGACACGGACCATGCTGGTCATGGAGCGCGGTGACGAACTGTGGCTCGCTCCGTTTGTCACCGACAACTGGCTCCAGGACGGCATGTCGGTCTCCGTCCGCAATGCCCCGTCATACTTTGGCCCCGTGAGTTACACCATTTCATCGCATCTGGCTGACCACTATATCGAAGCAGCAATCGAACCTCCGCAGCGCAGAGCGTGCCGCCTGGTCATCCGACTGCGGAACCCCGCTGGGAAATCCCCTCACACGGTGCTTGTCAATGGAGAGCCTCGCACGTTTGACTCCGTCAGGCAATGCATCGAGATCGGAGAAGCGAGCGGTCCACTCGTGCTGCGAGCCAGCTACTGAGATGTGTCCCAAGATGGCGCGAGCGCATTGCCGGCGCCGCACACAACGGAGAGCCTGATCGGCCGGCCGCGAGTGGAGGCGGCTCTGTGATCGGAGGACTCCCTTAACCATCGTCTCTCGGCGCCGAGTTGATTTCGCCGAGCGTGTTCTGTTCTCGGGAAGCCTCTTCCACCGTGGCATGGCCGCTGGGCAATGGCATCTTCGACCAGATGCGGGCCAGCACGGCACCCGTCAACATGCATCCGAACGTATAGATGGCCGGTGCGATCGTGGCAGCCGGACGATCGGCAAAGAAGCTGGCTGCCAACACAGCTCCCAAACCGGCATTCTGCATGCCGATCTCCAGTGTTAATGCCCGTCGCATCGCTTCCGGCAGCCTTGCCGCCACTCCGCCAAGATACCCTGCCAGATAGCCCAGGACGTTGAGTGTCAGCAGCGCCATGAGCAGACTGACGGAGACCTCGGAGATCGCCTCGCGATTCTGCCCCACTACGGCCGCGATGATCCACAGTATCGCCAGGTTGGCCACAGTGGCTCCGATACGATGGGCCTTCTGCTCCCAGCGTGGAAAGAGCCGACCCAGCAAATGCCCGGCAATCACCGGTAGCACCACCGTCTGCAGCAGATTGCGACTGACATCCCAGAAAAACGACTCAGGCATCTTGCCACTGGCGGAAAGAAACAACCGGAGAGCTAGTGGGACGGCGATCGGGGAGACAAGCGTGGCCAATGTGGTCAGGCTCACCGAGTAACTCGCGTTACCACGTGCCAGCAACGTCAGCACGTTGGAGGCCATGGCACCCGGCACGCTTCCCACCATCACAATGCCGATAAGTCCATCGTCCGACAGACCGTAGAGACGTCCGCAGAGATAGGCCAACAGCGGCATGGAACTGTATTGCAGCGCCGTGCCGAGCAGCACCATCGGCCAGCGGCGGGCCACCTGGCGGATCTCGTCCAGCGGCAACATCCAGCCGATGGCGAACATCGTGATCAGGATCAGCCGCTCCAAGACCACATCGTTGACGGCGCGACTGAATGGATCCGGGAGACCCGGAAACCATGTGGTCCAGAAGAACGCTGTCAGCGATGAAAGTGTGAGCCAGACGAGCAGGAGATTCATAGATCACATACAATAGGCCGGTGAGCAGTCTACCACTTCTGAAAGTAACTTTTCGCCGGCACGCCGCCCCGGGCAACGTTTCACGGCTCAAAGAAGCCCAAGTAGAACAGGAAATTCCCGCCAAATCAACTTCAACTTCGCACTGCCTTGGCTGACACGATACAGGTCTGACGCGTGCTGTTCGTTCACCAATACGTGACGGGTAGCGACGAGATCGGCCCACCGGGTTCACGGTAACGAAACCGATTCTCCTCCGAAACGTGTCGCAAGAGCGTGCCACACAGTCAATTCGATGGTGTCAGCGACAAAGTGCGTACTACCATCGCACAACAGTACCATCACTCCTTCCGGATGGAAGCTGCGTGCGGTCATCAAGGCCTGTTGCTGCTGCTGATTCATGCAATCCCAACTGCTGGCGTTGGGCGGGTAGAAGTGGTTGTACAACGTATTACCGTAGTTTCCCAGAATCCACTTGGCTCCGCGTTCGGTATACCAAGTGACGGGAACCGGCGAGACACATGCTTCCACGTTGAAAGCAGCATTGGCTGGTATCTCCCGAATCACGGTTTGCCACGGCTGCGGATCGGTGGTCCCACCCGCACCTCGTCCCAACGGGCGTTCGGCAAACGCTGTAGTATTGGACGCGCCATCAGCAACCTGCACCAGCCGTGTTTGAGAAGCCGAATAGAAGATGCCGTCGGCCGACTGCAGAGATCCGTAGTGCAGAGTCCCGCTACCTGCGTTGGCTGAGTAGTTCGTGGCACCAAAGGGGAGATCCTGGATGCGGCCTTGTGCAGGATCGCTCGGACAAAGGAAGATCGAGATGCGCGTGGTGGCCGCTGGATAGTTGACCGAGCCGTCCAGGATGCCGGTCGGAGTGTCAAACGTGACCGGAGGCGAGTTGAGATCGATCGTCGAGCGAAGGCTGTCCTGTTCCAGATAGGGGAGCAATTGAGCGTGGGGAGAGAAAATGCGAGGAAAGGGGGTGCCGCGTCCAGGTCGGATGCTCAGACCTCTCCGCCCCCCTGCAAACGATGGGGATGGGGGTGGTTCCGGTGCCTCCATCCTGGCATGGAGGTTTGCGGAACCGTTACCTGGATCATTACAATAGTCCCCACGGCCCCGAACAGAGGAATGTTTACGGCGACCAGAACTCGCCCGAGCCAACAGGTTGGATCGTGTGTCGCACAGCGAAGAAGTCCGCCTGCGAGGGGCTGAGCGCCATGGAGCGGCCACCGCCGTGATCAGGTCGATTGCTCTTACCAGGAACGCTGCGAAATGAAGATCGAGTCAGTTGACTTCTTCTACCTCTCGATGCCCGAGGTGTTGGACATTGGCGATGGGAGCCAGGATGCGCTGTTGGTGCGAGTCCGGGCCGGAGAATACACGGGGTGGGGTGAGTGTGAAGCAGCTCCGCTGGTCTCCATTGCGAGCCTGGTTTGCCCGATGTCGCACAGCGCCTGCAAACCGGTGGCCACCTCCGTCTTGGGGCAGACGATCGACAACCCGGCCGACATTGTCCACATCGGGAATCTGGTGCGTGAGCAGAGTCTCGATCTGCTGCAAGCTGATCATACGCTCTCAGGCATCGATATGGCGCTCTGGGACCTGCTCGGTCAGAAGCTCAATCAGCCTGTCTACCAGTTGTTGGGGTATCCGACCACCTTCCCCAAGACTCCCTATGCATCCCAGCTTTTCGGTTCCACTCCCCAGGAAACGTACGAGAAGGGGCGGGAAGTAACGTCCCAGGGCTATCGGGCCGTGAAGTTCGGTTGGGGGCCGTTTGGCAAATCGACGGCACAGGCCGACATGGAGCAAGTGAGTGCGGCGCGTGAGGGCATCGGTCCTGATGCGCTGCTGTTGGTGGATGCTGGTACGGTCTGGATTGACGATGTGGGTCGTGCCGAGCAGTGCATTCCGGTCCTGCAGCAGTGCCAGGCGACATGGCTGGAAGAGCCCTTTGTCAGCGGGGCCCATACAGCCTACCGCTCGTTGGCCGCCCGCGCAGGAAACGTCCGATTGGCTGGTGGGGAGGGATGCCACAACTATTTCATGGCAGAGCACATGCTGGACCACGCCGGGTTGGGGTTCATTCAGATCGACGCCGGCCGCATTGGCGGGATCACCATAGCGCGACAAGTGGCGGAAGCGGCGCAACAGCGCAAAATCACGTACGTCAACCATACATTCACGTCGCATCTGGCGTTGAGCGCGTCGCTGCAGCCGTATGCCGGCCTGCGCGAGCACGAAATCTGCGAATATCCGGTCGAGCCAAAATCGCTCGCTTGGGACCTTACCGCCGAGCACATTGTGCGTGACGGCGAAGGTCAGATACATCTGCCGGAGCGTCCGGGACTGGGAGTGAAACCGGATCTTCCATCTCTCGCTCCCTATCTGGTCGATGTGGAAATCAAGGTCGCCGGTCGCTTACTCTACCGAACACCATCGTTGGATTAACTCGATAAGGCACATTACGAGGTTGGATGCTCACTGGGACATACTTGACAATGAGGAGTGTATTGATGTTTCATCTGCGATTCTTCTGCGGCGCTTTCGGCCGGAAGGTGCTCTTGGGCAGCGCAGTGATGTGCCTGCTGATCGGAACGTCGTTGGCCGAGCAACCGGAACCACAATACCTGTCGACCGATCTGGCCGATCGCATGAGCAGTGTGATTCAGGGCTGGGGAGAGCTGGGAATCGATACGTCGGTCAAGCCGGGACCGAAACCGGCGATGAAACTGCGTATCAAAGACAAGGAGTATCAGCATGGATTGGGCCATCACGCTCCCGGCGAAATCACCATCGATCTGGCGGGACAATTCCAGAGCTTTCACACCGACGTGGGTATTCAGTGGCAAGGAGGCAGCGACGCGGCATCGGTCGTATTCTGCGTGCTGGTCGACGGCAAGAAGGTCTTTGACAGTGGTGTCATGCGCGAGGGCGACGCTCCCCGCTCGGTCGATGTTCCGGTGCGCGGTGCCGAGGAACTGACTCTGATTGCCGAGGATGCGGGAGATGGTATTACCTGCGACTGTGCCAACTGGGCGGACGCTCGGCTGATCCCCGACCCGACGGCCATGAAACGACCGCCGATCTTGGGACTGGACGTGGCTGCGTTTGGTCAGGTAGTGACGTGGGATCCGCAGCGATTGGAGGGAACCGCCGCGAACCGCGTCGAGGAGTTTCCGGCCGACGACATTCGAATGTACCGAGAAGTGCAACCGGAATCGGATGGATCTTACGTTGTTCCGGTGTATGGGGGCCGTGGATGCATTGGTCTGCGATGGGACGAGAATCGCATGTTGCGCCAAGTCGCGTTGTCGTTTGCCGATGCCGCAGCCATTCCGCCGCAGGAGTCGATCCAACTGCAGACGTGGTCGGGTGAATCAGCCTGGCAAGGCAAATGGGAGCCCTGTCAGCTGACTCCCGAGCTGGCAGAGAATCGTCTCGTCTGGAATTTCCGCCCCCGCGATGCCGCTCGCGGCACTCAGAAGGTCCGCTGGGTATTTTCCGACATGCCCAAACCGGTAATTTTGAAGGGCCTGCAGGCCCATTCACGTTCGCGGTCGGTGACGGTCGACTTGCGTGTGGAGGCGGTTCGTCCCGCTTCTCATGATCCCATTGCGGTCGTGCTGTACAACGGCAGTTTCATCGAAGAGAGTCCTTCCCAGGAAGGTTTCTATCAGCGCACGTGGGATCCGAGCAGGCCACTCACGCTTCGAGTGCGCGCGGCGGCCACCAAGCGATACAAAGCCGATCGCACGGTGCTGCAGTTCAGCGGGCCAGGGCTCCCCTTCGGCGTCGCGGTGGAAGACTTGCTCTCCCATGACTGTGTCTACGTCGCTCACGCCGGAGTGTTCCTGGTGCGGGAACCCGCGCCCGTCACGTGCAGCGAATATCTGCAGAAGATCGCCGGCGGTAAGACGCTTCTGTCACACGTTCGCCAACAACCCGATCAGACGTTCGCCCAGGCGATGGATAAGGTCCACAATCCCATCCAGGATTTGGGGCCGACCATGCTGTCCCTGGCTTGCGACAACCGAAAGTTTGTGGCGATGCGCGACGGATCGATGGTGTTCGACTTGTATACGAAAGGGGATGGTCCTGAGCTGCCCATTCCTACTCAGTGGCAGCTTGTTCCGCGGTTCGGCAGTGGCAAGGACCAGCAACTGTCTCGCCGCCTGGCCAAAACCTGGCTCCCGATGCCGACGACATTTGTCACGGATGGCGATCTGACGTACGCGTCATGTGCGTACGTGGCACCGCTCGACGACGAAGCTAGTCAGGATCGTCCCGTCTGGTTTCGTCAGCGGGCGGTCGGCGTGGTGGAATACTCGGTCCGCAATGGGGGCAGCGAGGAACTTCCCGCCTCACTGGCGTTGATGCTGACCGCTGGAGAAGGCAATACGCAGCAGGTAACTTGGCAGAAGCAAGGGGCCGTCGTAGTCGCCACTCTGGGCAATCGGCTCGTGGCGATGCTGGACGTCGGCCAGCTGGAACCTGCTGACCTGCAGATTGCCGGCCCCACGATTACGCTTTCCGGGAAACTGCCTGCCGGTGACGAGGCCCGGTGTACAGCATACATTCCCGCCTGGCCGGCGACGCCGACGGACGCCCAGGTTCTGGTGCAAGCAGCTCCCGATGCACGGCGGCTGGAAGCGTACTGGAACAAAGTGCTGGAGCCCGCAGCGCAAATTACCCTCCCCGATGAACTGTTGACCCAGGTTATTCGTGCCTCAGAAGTTCACTGTCTGCTGGCAGCACGCAATGAAGATGAGGGTCGGCGAGTGTCCGCGTGGATCAGTTCCGATCGGTACGGGCCGCTGGAGAGCGAAGCCAATTCGATCATTCGCGGCATGGGACTGATGGGGCATGACGAGTTCGCTCAGCGCAGCTTTGACTACTTCATCGCGCGCTACAACAAAGCGGGGTATCTCACTACCGGCTATACGATGGTGGGAACGGGTGAACATCTCTGGACGCTGGCCGAACATCATCAGCGCGTGCAGGATGATCAGTGGCTCACCGCTGTCGCCCCGCAGCTGGCCCGCGTCTGTCAGTGGATTGTCGCTCAACGTGCGAAAACCAAATTGACCGACTCCCAGGGAACTCGGGTACCGGAATACGGCCTGTTTCCTCCAGGCGTGACCGCTGACTGGAACCGCTATGCCTACCGCTTCTTCAACGATGCCCAATACTGCGCGGGATTGGAGACCGCCGCGCGCATGTTGGCGGCGATTCAATATCCGGGAGCGGATCGCTGGCTGGAAGATGCCGAGCAGTATCGAAACGACCTGCTGCGAGCGTACCGCGCGACACAAGCCCGCTCACCCGTTGTGCAGCTCGGCGATGGGACGTGGGGACTCCCCGATCCAGCACTCTTGGATTGCCCGGGCCGAGTGGAGGACTTTCTCCCCGGGGAAGATGGAAATCGCAGCTGGGCATATAGCGTGGAGCTGGGCGCACACCACTTGGCCGCCACGCGAGTGCTTGATCCTGCCGGCTCGGATGTGGGAACGATGATGGACTATCTGGAAGAATCGCAGTTCCTGCGATCCGGCATGGGAGATTATCCCGAAGCCCGGAATCGTCAGGATCCGTTCAACCTGGGAGGCTTTGCCAAAGTGCAGCCGTATTACGGCCGATTCGCCGAGGTCTATGCCGCACGCGATGACGTCAAGCCGTTTGTTCGAGCCTACTTCAATGCGATTCCGTCGCTGCTGTGCCGAGAGAATCTGTCGTTCTGGGAGCACTTCCACAATATGGGTGGCTGGAACAAGACCCACGAAACCGGCTGGTTCCTCTGCCAAAGTCGACTCATGCTGGTCCAGGAACGCGGACACGAACTGTGGCTCGCTCCCTTCGCAACTTCCAATTGGCTGCAGGACGGTCAAATCATTTCCGTGCAGAATGCGCCCACCGATTTCGGCCGTGTCAGTTTCCAGATCGAGTCGGCGATCAAACAGAACAATATCCAAGCCGAAATCCAGCCGCCTGTCAGGCAGTCGCCAGAACGAATCGTGTTGCGTCTGCGACATCCGGACGGCAAGCCGATCCGTGCCGTTACGGTTGACGGTCAACCGCATCAGAGCTTTGATGTGGAGGAAGAAACGATCACACTATTGCCGACGAAGTCTCCGATCCGTGTGCGTGTGGAGTATTAGAACTGATTCGTGTCCTGCTCGCGCACACTGTAGCCATGCGCGCAGTGCGTAGCCATGCGCGCGCAGTGCGCAGCCATGCTCGCGCAGAGCATGGGAGAATCGCCATACGTTATCCACGGCCCCCGCGGTCTGCGCGACCGCGGCCACTGGAGAGAACAGAACATGCCTTATCACAAGATCGCTCTGGCCTGTATGGCGCATCCGGACGACGTCGAGTTCACTTGCAGTGGCACGCTGGCACTCCTGCGCGAGCGTGGCTGGGAAATCCACATCGCAACGATGACGCCTGGCGACTGCGGGTCGGAGCAGTTGAGTCCTGACGAAATCAGTCGGATCCGGCGGGTGGAGGGAGCCAATGCGGCGGCCGTGCTGGACGGCGTCTTTCACTGCCTGGAACGTCAGGATGGGTTCATTGCGTATGATCGCCCGGCCATTGAAGCTACCGTGCGATTGATTCGCGAAGTGCGTCCGGGGGTCGTATTTGCCGCGTCTCCACAGGACTATCTGATCGACCACGAAGTGTCGAGTGCGCTGGTGCGGAATGCCGTCTTCTTTGCGGGCGTGCCGAATCTGAAGACAGGGTCGGTCGGAATCATGCGCCCGGTCCCGTACGTGTACTATGCTGATCCTGTGGAAGGCAAAGACATGTTCGGCACGCCGGTCAATGCCACGACGATCGTCGACACGACAGCGATGATGGACACCAAAGCCCGCATGTTGTCTTGCCACGCCAGTCAGCGTGAGTGGCTACTCAAGCAACACGGCATGGATGAGTATATTGAGGCGATGAAGGCGATGGGGAGCCGACGCGGCCAAGAGATTGGCGTGGCGTACGCGGAAGGATTTCGACAACACCTTGGGCACGGTTATCCGCAGGACAACCTGCTGTTACAGGAACTGGGAAATCTAGTCCGCACTCGCTCCTGAAGGAGAAGCGTCTGTGAACAACCGGCAAGGAACGATCTACGTCTTCGCGATCGCCTTTGTGGCCTCCGTGGGCGGGTTTTTGTTCGGCTATGATCTGGCAATTATGGGGGGCGCGAATGTTTACCTGAAGGAGCAGTTCCGCTTGTCAGACGCGGGATTCGGGTTCACGACTGCCAGCGCCGCACTGGGCTGCGCGGCGGGACCGTTCCTGGGAGCCTGGCTGTGCGATGCCATCGGGCGTCGCCGCACGCTGATCGCCGCTTCTGCCCTGCTGGCGATCAGTGCTCTGCTGACCGCCCTGCCCCGCGACATCTATACGTTCAACGTGTTTCGCATTGTCGGTGGCGTGGGGGTCGGACTCTGTTCCATCGCATCACCCATGTACATTGCCGAAATCGCTCCGCCACGCAGTCGTGGCGCGCTCGTATTCATGTACCAGCTGGCGATCGTGGTCGGGATGGTTCTGTCGATATTCGTCGCCTATCTGTTGGCCGGCTGGATTGCAGAAACGACCAGTTGGCGGTGGATGTTTGCTTCCGAAATGGTGGCGATTCTGGTGTTTGTCGTTTTCCTGCTGATGATTCCCGAAACGCCGCGCTGGCTCCTGGCCAACGACCGGAAGCCGCAGGCCCTTGCGGTGCTCGAGCGGATCGGCGGCACAGACCACGCGCGCCAGCAATTGCTGGAAATTCAGACGTCGCTTTCCGAGGAAACGGGCACCTGGCGCGAACTGTTGCAGCCAGGTATGGTCCGAGCCTTATTGGTCGGCGTATTGCTGGCGGTCTTCAATAACTACACCGGCTGGAGCGGCGTGTACAGCTATTTGACCGAACTCTTTCAACACGAGAACGCGGTCGATACGACGGGGGCGATCTTCCAGTACATGCTCTGCTACGCTTTCATGGGCCTGATGACTCTGGCAGCCTGCTTTGCCGTCGACCGACTGGGACGCCGTCCGTTATGGATCGGCGCGTCCGCACTGATGATCGTGGCCAACATCTGGACGGGTTGCATGTTCCACTGGAACATGACCGGTATCATGGTCTTGCTGGCGATTTTCTTCCTGGCGATACCCCATTCTTTCGGGCTTGGTCCACTCCCCTGGCTCATGATGTCGGAACTCTATCCCACGCGGATCCGTGCCCGAGCCGTGTCGATCACGACGACCGTTTTGTGGGTAACCGCCTTCTTTCCGGTCATGCTCTTTCCCATCCTGCAGAAGTGGTCTGAGCGAACGGTGGGCTCTGTGGCTGGAGTCTTCTGGATCTACGCCGGGATCTGTGTGCTGTCACTGATCTTTGGCTGGCTGCTGCTTCCCGAAACCAAAGGGCGGTCGCTGGAAGCCATCGCGCAGTCATGGACCGGAACGCCAAACGCGTCGATTTCGCAGGCCTCACCTGGCGCGACGATCGTGCGCGATGTGGCAACCCTTGGGCACAATGACGAATGACGAAGTACCCAATGACGAAGGGAATGACGAAGGCCGAACCAGCCTTGTGGTTCTTGTTCGTCATGGGGTACTTCGTCATTCGTCATTTCTTCATTCTGTGGTTCAGAAGCCTCGGTGACCAACGCCGCGAGCTGTGCTACCGCAGCCAGACGCGGGAAGAGCGAGGTTGTTTGTCTTGCTGTTAGCAGGGACAGTCGCGATTCGAGTCCTCTGTCGTCTGCCCAGCGGACAGGAAAGGTATGGGAAGATCACCCGGAATATCGAGCTTCAGTCGACGATCTTCCAAACCATGATCCGGTCGAAGGCGACCGATGCCTTACCTGTCCAGAAGACACGCGACTCGTATGTGCCGCCCGGCTGTTGGTGCTCGAATACGAGCGCTAGCGAGCGAAACTCCCCTTCGGGCAACTCGTCAGCACTCAGTGTTTTCGATGCATAGATCGCCCCACCGCCTGCCAGACCGGCATCGACTTGAACAACGTCACCGGAGCCCTCACCCGTGCGTTTCAGTCGGAAGAGAGCCAGATACCGTCCAGGAGCCAGCGCAGCATAGGGACCATAAGACAAGTAACCTGTGGCGCTCACTCCCCGCTTCGCTGCGCGACAGACCGATCCATCTTCATTGACGACCTGCTCCCCGGTCGTTCGTGGAAGCACATCGCTCCCCATATCGCTCACGCACTGTAATAGTGCCTCTTGGGGAATATCGCCGACGATCTCACCTGCAGCTACGTATCGAACGGGCACAACCGAATCACGACTTCCGCAGTCGCTGGCCGTGCGAAACACGACTTCTCCTCCGCTCGACCTGCCGCACACCGCCACTTCCATTTCTCTGCCGGTCTCTAACACGGCCTCAGCGGGTGTGATCGACGAATCGTTCAGGCCCGACGAAGTGAACTTCGTCGCTAAAGGTTCGGACGTGACATTGTGGACGCGGCAGTGCATTTCACAGCGAACACCTTCGATAAACGCGCTGGATTGAGGGAGTCGTGTGACGATCTGGACATCCCTGGCCAGCTGCTCCTGATGCTGCTTGAACAAGTCGAAGAAGGTGACAAGATCGACGACCTCGAACGGCTCTTCCGGATGCTTTTGAGCGAACAACTCAAGTGAGGCCTTGACCTTTTCCGGCGGCACCCACACGCAGCGAAAATAGTAGAAACCGGGCTCGTTCGGTGGGCGCGATGCTACGGCCTTGTAGATTTCTCCGGCCGTGAACTCGGGCGAGTTGGGGTCGGCACCCAGCAACTGCACGATCGGCATGCCTTTCCACACATGGGGGACCGGCGGTCGTCCCTCTCCTGTATGCAAGTCGGCAACGATCGTGGCGTATCCGTCAGGCGAGAACTGAGCGAATGCATCCTTCACGTCACTACGGGGCTGGTCCCAATCGAGCACCATGCCTGAGATCGTGACATCCGCTTCCTGGTAGAAGCGTTGATTGTGCTCCACAAATAGAGGAAGGTGTTTCGGATCCACGCGATTGGGATTCATATAGCCGGCAGCGCTGGCATCCGCCACGAAATGGTCGTTCGGCGTCGCGGTCTCATAGAAGTAAGCGATCAAGTCGGGATAAGTCTCCAGCAAGTTCGGATTGATGCCCCAGGCCAACGGCAGCTCGCCGCGCAACGGATCGCTCCAGAACCCGGGCAGGAAGCTGTAGAGCGGATAGGTCGAGTCATAGTCGGCCATCAGGAACGCGAGGTAGGACTTGTTCTCGGGAGTTCGCTTCTGAGTGGGGCGAGTCTGCTTCAGCGGTTTGCGCGGAGCATGGCTATGAAACGACTGGTTGTAGCTGAACTCCGTGGCCGTATTCTGATAGCAGTTGTAGGGCGAAATCAGATAGACCGTTTCCCACTCGGTCGGTACCGGATCGTGTGTACTGAGGTGTCCAGGCATGTTGGCGTACTTGTGAAAGTTGAAGAACCCAGCCACTTCGGTCATCTGCTTGCCGGCCGACTGGTTGAGCGTGGCGGAAAGCAGCAGATGATAGGTCGCCAGATCGGTTCCGAGCGGTTGTTGCGGATCATCCGCGGGGACTTCATCGCCCCACGGGGACAAGTCGTAAGTGAATGCTCGGTTCTTTACGGCCCAGTCGCGCACGATCAGATAGGCAGTCTGTCCGGGCGCTCGGTCGAAATGCGAGTCCGTGTACAGGCACAGGAAGTGGGGTGAACAACGGCCCTGGTCGATGTACTCCCGAATGGCCCACCGATAGGCATCATTCTTCTTGCTGCCGGTTTCCTGGCCTGTGAACATCCCCCGCAGATCTTTGACGATCTTCAGATTCCACTTCGCCAGGTATTTGTCAGCCATTTCAGGACTCAGCATCACAGCATCCTCCACCCCGGCGATGGTTGTGGCGAGGTTGATGGTTGCCGGCACATCGGGATCCCATACCACTGCCCCACGCAGGCTTCCTCTTGCCAATTGATAGACCGCGTCAAGATCTGGGAGTTTCCTGTGCTCACGCCCCTGGAGCCAGCGGCCATCACGCGACAAGAGCTCGAGCCAGTATTCCGGCTTGCCGTAGTTCGGATTACAGACGTACAGAACCGGCGCATCCCGATTGAGGATCCCCTGCAACGAGACCAGCGCGGCGACCTGATCGTAGTCCTCGGCACAAGATGGCTGCTTGGTCAACTCATAGATGTAGATCGGTTGGGTCTCACGCGCATCACCACACTTCGCGTCAAGGGCGTAAGTAATGACAGGCGTTTGGAGCAGGACTATCAAGCTGAGAGAGCAGAAATGTCGGCAGAGCATGGTCTATCCATTTCGTAGTGCGTTTGCGTTCAGCTGAGTTACGACGATACTGACGAGCGATTGTAGTGCCTGCTCAATCAGCGGCCACAGTTGAAGGATGTTTCGCTGCCAATGACGAACTACCCGACGTCCAAAGAACCCCCACTGGTAGACAATCGAGCCGGAACCGAATTCAGGCGAATGTCATGTGGCCGGTTCGTTCGGCATTCGAGATTCGTCATTCAGGCAGGCGCAGCCGAATGACGACGAGTCATCCACAGTAACGCGGGGCCACACAATCAATCCACTCAAAGGGATGGGCCAGTCTCGTGTGGGGAAGGTTGGCGTGCCGGGCGTGTCTTCTGGTGTGCGATCGTGTCGTTGACCAGCCACATCATGCAGCATACGATGGACGGCAACGGCAGGCAATCAGACGCTCGTTTTTTGCCCTCTTCCTTCGCGATCGAGCGGAATCGGTCGCGCTGAAGGAAGGCCAGCTGGATATCCTGCTTGGATGAGTCGCACTGCGGCGGATGGAGTGAAATCATGCGAATTTCCGCGGGAACCGTGCTGTTACTTGCCATGATCATTGGACCCGGTGTATCCGCAGGCGAAGTCACTGTATGGTCCGCGCCGGAAGGCGAAACGCTCTCGCAAGACTTCATTGTGACCGTTGACGGAACCGCCGCGCCTGTCTATGTCGCGCGAGTAGCGCCGGAGAAACCGGAACTGCGCTGGAAGGCCATGGACGACAAGGCCAACTCCGCCGACTATTACGAGAATGCCGCGTTCGTGACCTTCGACATGCTGGGGACGGTCGAGGTCGTCGTAACCTGTCCGCACGCGATTACGACGGCCAGAATCCTCCCTTCGTCGCTCAATATCGTCCCGCGCATCGATGGCCAACAAGTCAGATTCTCGATGAGAGAGCCCCGCCCGCTGACGCTGGAAGTCAACGGCGACTGGGTCCACTCGCTGCACCTGCTGGCGAATCCTCCGGAGCAGAACGCGCCGAGTGAGGACGACCCGAACGTGATCTATTTCGGACCGGGCATTCACGAAGTGACCCACATGGAGGTAGAAAGCGGCAAGACGATATACGTTGCCGGCGGGGCGATTGTACGCGGAGTGATCGGGCCCGACGAGCCGTTCAACATCAGCAGTTACAGCGGTTTGAAGACGTACTCGCCCACTTTCCACCTGCGTGGCAATAAGATCACGGTGCGCGGTCGAGGGATCATTGACGGCTCGCACTGCAGCACGCACGCCCGGAACCTGATGCTGGTCCAAGGCGAGGATATCGGACTCGAAGGGGTGATCTTCCGTGATTCCAGCACCTGGAACATTCCGATCCGTCGCTGCGACCGCGTGCAGGTCCGCAATGTGAAGATCCTCGGGTATCGAGCCAACTCCGATGGCATTGACATCTGCAACAGCCGGGACGTGCTGGTCGAAGACTGCTTCATCCGGACGCTGGACGATCTGATCGTCGTCAAGACGGATCGCGGAGCCGGTCGGGCCGAGCGTATTGTGACGCGCCGCTGCGTGCTTTGGAATGAGGTGGCGCATGCGCTGAGCGTCGGCGCCGAGCTGCGGGAGGACGTGGACGACGTGCTGTTCACCGATTGTGACGTGATCCACGACAAGGGGCGCGAGTGGACGCTGCGGGTCTATCACTGCGACTCGGCTAAGATCACCAACATTCGCTTTGAAAACCTCCGAATCGAGGAATCGCGCCGATTCATTTCGCTCTGGATCGACAAGGCGTTCTGGAGCCGCGATGAGGAGCGTGGGCACATTGATGGGGTCATGTTCCAGAATATCGCCGCACCGGCGCCTGCCCTGATTGAACTGAAGGGATTTGATGCCGAACACCTGATCGAGAACGTGACGTTTCGCAGTACCACCCTCGGCGGCCAGCGACTGCAGCCTGGCGACATCCACTCGAACCCCTACGTCCGCCACGTCACCGTGTTACCATAGGGGAGCGCGAAGCATACCTTCCGTCGTTGTGGATGCCGTCGCCCGGCGGCGAGCGGTTTCCCACGTTCTGCGCGACAGTGGCTACAAGAGAAACGCCGAAGTTGTTCTTCCCTCATGCCTGAGGCGCACCTCGACCTCAAATCGATCGAATCGCGTCCCACAGCGCGTCAAGGGAAGTCGCCCCTCCCAGGATCACAGGGGGCCTTCTCTGGCCAAGGAAGACGATCACTGTTGGTACCGCGCTACGGAGAATCGCGATGCTGCCATGGCGCACCTTTGGATTGAACTGCACGTCATCGGTGTTTCGCCTTCGATGCCGACGTTGAGGTAGAAAACGCAGTGCGCCGGACAAGCAACGGCAACGACGGACCGTTCCGGACCTGCCGCATTCCATCAAGAGGTGCCTTCCGCCGCATAGCACAGCAGCATGACCACGGTGAACGCCTCGGAGCCCGGTGTGTTCGGGGAGACGTCTCAGGGCTGATAGGCGGTCCGCAGCCGGCTGAAGGCTCGACTTACCGCCACTCCCAGGCGGCTGGCTTCCTCGACCTCGCGGTCTTCCACCTCGTGTTCGAGCAACTCGAGTTTCTCGCGCAGTACCATCGCCTTCGCACGAAGATAGGGTGTAAGTTCCTCGCCTCGCAGGTACATGCTCACCTGCAACTTGCGGCTCCAATCGTCGTAGATGGGTATCCAGTAGAGGGCGGTATCCCAGTCTCTGGACGTGGCAGCCACCGCGACTTCCGCATTGACGATCTGCATTTCTTCGAAGATGTCCTTGGGAGGCGGATAATACACATAGCAACCAAAGACGCTGAGCGCCACGAGGCTCACCAGGGCAATTCCACCAAGTACATGTCCCGGCAAGACGATGTCATAGTGTGTTTTGCGCTGCGGTTGCGTTTCCAGCCACCTTTCCACCCGCCCTTCCGGGTCCCAGCGCAATAGAACCAGTCCGGATACGAACAACGCGGCGGCGGCGAGCAGCGCCAGGATTTCGTGCGGAGCCATATTCTCCAGCAGTGTCCGCCAGGCCAGTGTCATGCTGTCAGGAGTATTTGCCTGAAACGGAGCACAGTAAATATCGAACGCGTGCGTGTGCCCGGCTGGATCGACGCCGTGCGGATAGAGCGGACCATCAACTCCATATGCCAACATCAGGACCACCGCCACCAGCAGGCCGAACCAGACGAGCGAACGCCGCGTCCCATACTGCTTGATCATCCAGGCGACCAGTCCCAGATTCGCTCCGGCGCCCAGGGCCAGCAAGGCGAAAGCGGCACCGACGGAATTGCCATGTTGAAACATCGATGCCAGCTGGACCATGGCGGTCATGGGAGTGGCATAGGCTGGGATCGCCACGGCCGTCATCAGCAGAGGCGCCCACGGATCGTCATGTTCGGCAGCAGTCTGCAGATAGCCGTGCGGCAGGAGCAGGCTGAGCGCGGCGCCCCCCAGCAGGCCGGCGGCAATGTACAGACTGGTGGTGCTCACCACTTCCCTGGCACTGAAGACGGCAAGGGAGAGCATGCGTTTGAGGCCGTGGGGGGCGCGAGGTGGTTCCGGTTCGGCGGCGGAGGTATGGGGAAACAGCTTGTCCCATGACCAACCTACGACCGTCACAATAACTAACGAACAGAACGAGAACGTCAGGATGACAACCGGGTCGGCCAACGTCAGGCCATACAGCACGGAGATCGGGTTGAACAAAGGGGCGGTCAGTCCAAACGCCAGAATCGCTCCTCCTGAGACACCAGCACGGCGCATTTCGCGAACGACGGGAATCACTCCCAGCGAACAGACCGGCAGCAGCATTCCCACCAGCCACGCCTGTGGGAGCGACCGCCACGATCCATCTCCAAACAGCCGCCGGGGCCCGGCATGCCCCAGTAACCGGCGGAACACAGCCGCCACCACCAGTCCCACAAGAATCGTCGGCGCTGCCTGCACAAACGCCTGGCAGAACCTCAGTGCGGCCCCCCAAAACATGCTCTCCATCGTATCTCACCCCCCATTCCGCAATACGGCATCAACCTTCCATCGCACCAGGTGGTTCCAGTGACTCCGGGCTCGCTTCCGACTCGCCCGCGCTGAGAGAATCCGTTGGAAACAGTCGCTTGACTTGACCCAACTCACGTTGCAGCCGTTCGATTTCCGCAGCTCGTTCCAGGTAGGCCGGTCGGCGAGCCCCACTGGTGCGCGAGAGCGTACCAGAGAGCAGTTCTTCAAGACGATGCGAAACATCGTCGACACGCATCCAGGCCTGTTCTTCCAAGTCGCTGTCCGCAGCCAGACCGGGTAGCCAGCGAGCGACGTCACACGCTTCGGTGTATGGGTCGAGCTGATCGCGCGGTCGTTCTCGACCGTCAACGATCTCCCGATGCAACGCCGTCAATTGGTCGACCGCGGCCGGGAAGCTGGCCGGCATATGGGCCGGGACGTGATGCTCGGCCGTCACGGGCTCACTTCGATTGCAGCCACTGCAAACCAGAAGTACGAGCAGGGCCAGTTCGGTTCGGCAATCTTGATGCACACACATGCTTCGTCCTTTGGCCTCGATGATCCGTCGGCGCGCTATCGACTCTTCCTGCCAGTAAACACCGGTACCTCGACCGACTGGAGAACTTCCTGGACGACCTGCCGGGAGGATTCGAAATCGCCAGCCAATCGCACTTCCAGCACCGGAAGTGCGACGTGCTGGACATCGTCCGGGATCACGAAGTCGCGTCCCTGCAGGTGCGCGTGAGCCTGAGCAACTCGTTGCCAGATAAGCAAGCCGCGTGGACTGAGTCCGAGCGTGACGTCTCGCCGATTTCTCGTGGCCGCTGCCAGGTCAACGAGATATTGTTGCACGCAGGGGGCGAGCGAAACGGCCGAAACATGCTGCTGCAACTGCTGCAACTGGCTCGGTTCGATGACTGCTCGGGGCATGGGGAGGGTGACGGGCTGGCAGCCGACGTTGGCCGCCAGCATCGCCAATTCACTCTGCGGGTCGGGGTAACCGATACGCAGCTTCATGGCGAAGCGATCGAGTTGCGCTTCGGGGAGCGGATAGGCTCCGTGACTTTCCACGGGGTTCTGTGTGGCGATCACGAAGAACGACGGACTCAGCCGAAACGTTGCGCTGTCGATCGTGACTTGCCGTTCCGCCATCGCCTCAAACAGAGCACTCTGGGTTCGTGGCGTGGCACGGTTGATTTCGTCCGCCAACAGGACGTCCGAGAAGACAGGCCCCTCGCGAAATTCGAACTCCCGCGTTCTCTGATTGAAGATATTGAAACCGGTAATGTCACCAGGCAGCAGATCCGGGGTGCACTGGATCCGGGCGAATTTGCCACCAACCGCGTAGGCCACTGCCTTGGCCAATGTTGTCTTCCCCAGTCCCGGCAAGTCGTCAAACAGTAAGTGGCCTCGGGCCAGCAGGCAGGCCAAGACGAGCTCGACGACGTCGGATTTGCCAATAAGCGCCGCGTTGAGCGCAGTACGCAATCCATCGATGGCTGCCTGGTGATGGCACTGCGATGTGCTTTCACTCTTGACTATCTGCAATTCGTTGTTCATAGCGGTGCTTAAGCAAGAAGGGAGTTGTGTCATTCGCCGCTCCTCATACACGACACCTCAAGAGCGCGTGGCGATAACAGGCGATTCCGACATGCCGTTCAATCACGCTGCGGGTACGGGCAATCTCCGTCCGCTGTTCGGGTGCGAGTGAAGTCGGCAAGCCATAGAGTATCCGCTCCGCGCACCGCAGTATCGACTGCAGACTCGTCGCCACATCACGCGGCAGCCCCAGCAACAGCGAGCCGTGCCACCGAGAGATGGTCTCGGTCTGTGGACGTCGGTAACCGGCCAGTCGCGCACGCCATTCCAGCAGCCGGACTGTCCACAAAACCTGCCGAATTGGATTGCCGAAACCGGCCAGCCGGCCAAGCACGATGAAGCTCCAGTCAAGCCAGACGAGTCGCGTGCCCCAAAGCATGCCGATCGCCACGGCTGCAGCCAGTAGCCACCCGGCCTGTTGGACGCACCAGCGTCGAATATGGTTCAGCGCCAAAGAAAACTGCTGCACCCACGTCAGAGCTTCTCGTGGCGGCTCGTACCCGGGTGTTGGCTCGATGGGAATCCAGGTGCGTCCGTCGATCGCCACTTCGGCCCATACGTGCACGTCTTGACCCAACACAGTCGTTTGGCCTGCGCGTCGACTGTATCGCTCCTCTCGAGCATAGAACCCGCTGACTAGACGCGTCGGGTAGCCCAACTCACGCAGCAATACGGCAGCTGTAGTCGCAAACAGATAATCAGGCCCTCGCCGCGCCTCCAGGAAATGCTCGACTACATCCTGGCAGCCTTCGGGGACGATGGAGTCGGGATCAAGCACGAAATCGGAACGCAGCCGGCTTACGACGCTCTCGACCTGCCGCCATCCGCGCGGGATATCGCGAGTCCATTGACTCGCCAGGAAGTGGATTGCCTTGCCGTCAGCGGGCAATATCAGGTGCCGTGCCATCCATGCCGGTCGCTCCAGCCCGCCGACAGAAGGCAGGTTTGCTGTGAAGTCGCCGTCTCGCAAAGCCTGGAGTGCAGCCCCTTGCGACCGCAGATGCATGACCGTCAGCTGGGGAATGTGCTCCTGCATTGGCATCTGAACGACGCTGTCATCGGTCCATCCGAAGAAGTCGAGTTGGTCGACCTTGTCGACATGCACGGCTGTCAGGTGGGGGGGCGACGGGATGCGATTGGTTTTCAGATTGATGATCTTCAATGCGTGTGACTGCGTGCCCCGGAGAATCGCACTTCCTCCTCCACGCTGCAGATAGGCCCAAGGTTTCCCGTTCTCTGTTTCCAGTCGCAGTGGAGGATGTAGTTCGCTCTCACCGGAACGGTCCCAGGTTCGGCCGTCAAACAGGTCAAAACGCTCCAGAGCCAGATGCATCGGCACGCGGCCGACGACGTATAACATCGCCGCCGCACTGCGATCCTCGAGTTGTTCTTGCGGACGAGTGACCTTCTGTCGCACCGTCGAGAACTCCCGCCCGCTGCGTTCAGTCTTTGACACCTGAGACTCTGGCTCCCGCACATTGCCGGAAGCAAGAGCAATAGCGCGCCTCTGCTTCTTGAGGGGCTTGACCGGCTCGCCATACATGTCATTCGCCACGTCGTACAGGCTGGGCATATCCGAATCAAGGAACAACTCGCTCTCAACAGGACCGAAACTCATCGCTTCGTCCTGAGCCGCCACCATCGCGTCGCCATCACCCACTCCCGACCGAGCGTGCTGATCGCTCCACCGATCGCCGCCTGACGAAGGCATGAAGCCCCGGAGCACGTATGTCGAGGCACTCGTCGAGCCGAGCGTTGCCAGCAATACCAACGCAATCAAGAGAACCGCCAGTAGAATCGACGAACGCATCGGGAGACAGCGGTCTGTCCGATCGGCCGCGACGGTCTTCTGGACTCGTTCCCAGTATCGGGTCATGAGCCACCAAAGCATCAGGACGCCAAACAGGCCGGCAAGCACGTAGACCTTCGGCATCGTGCCGATGACGACAGCGCAAAGCGCCAAGAAGGCGCTCAGGAGGCAGGCCAGTTGCTGCCAGTGATGGCGTTGGCTCAGTGCCGCAGCCATGAGCGCGGCATTCTGTAGGCACATCAGGAAGACCAACTCCGGCGCGTCACCCACACCGAGTCGGCGGGAGACAGCCTCCACGAGCAGAGGTGATACCGTCCAGACGATCGCGACGAGCGGCCCGCTGGAAGTCAATCGGTGAAGCGGCGAGACGCACCACAACCACAGCCAGAACAGCCAGGGGCCGCACAGATAAACGGTCGCTGTGGACAGCAGCCAAGGCAGCGACTCCGTCGACTCAATGCGGGCCGCGGTGAGCGCGAACGATGCCAGCGTGGCCAGCCACAACGTTCCGCTCTCGGTCGCCTGACATCGCTGCCCCTGGCGAGGTCGCATACGCACGAGCGAAGAACCGGGCGAACCAAGATCAGTTGTACCAGTCGTCATGACAGTTCCTTTCCCATTGCCGACGGAGCTGCCCCGCGGGATCGCCCATCAGGTTCAGTTCCATCCAAGGGCGGGATGTGTGACTCACTGCCACATCACTCCCTGCGTTCGCCTCCCCGGAGCAACTGGGGACACCGGTCAGCGCGACGCCTCGCAGGGGCGTGCGGTCGCGCCAGCG
>JBGSHS010000362.1:0-11471 GCA_041752115.1 Pirellulaceae bacterium
ACGCAACGGATCTCTACGGAGTGGTCTACGACAATCAATGGGCGGTTCAAGTCGGCGGCCAGTACAGCGTGGGCCGTTGGCGTCTGCGGAGCGGCTACGCTTGGGCTCAGAACCCGATCGATCCGAACCCGGTGAATCTCAATATCGGCGGCGTGCCACTGCCAAACCTGCCGGCGGTCGCTTACACGGATGGGCTGGTGGCGGTCACCTGCCAGCACCGACTGTCCGCTGGCGTCGGCATCGTGGATGTACTGCCGGGCATCGACCTGGACTTCATGGCCGGTGGGATGTTCCCCGACACCCAGCAGCTCGGCGATTTCACCACGACGTCGATCGAGAGCTACTGGCTGGCGGTCGGTATGACGTGGCGCTTCGGTCGAGGCGCCTGCGGAGACGTATCGGCGCCGGACCGGTGGAATTGATGGGCGCAGGGACGGCTAGGAATGCCGCATTCCGACGGAGGCCCGACTGGGCTTACGCAGCGTCGCAGAGGGAAGTTCCCCGAACAGTTCGCGATAGGCACGGGCGAACCGCCCGAGATCCCAGAAACCCAGCTCGTAGCCAATGCGGGTGACCGTCGTCCGATCTTGACAGCTCGCAAGAAGAAGTTGCCGGGCTTGATGCAGACGCAGGATGCGAAGGTACGCGACGGGCGAGAGGCCAAAGCACCTTTGAAACGCGGTGCGGAGAGTCCGTTCAGGCACACCGTTTTTTCGCGCCAGTTCCGAGATGGACAGTGATAGGTCTGGATCTTTGATGGCAAGTTCTACTGCTGACTTCGCTTGACGACGCCAACGAACGAAGTGACGACCTGTTGCATGCTGGTTCTTTGTGAAAAGTGCCTTGGCCGCCACCAGCAATTCAATCTGAAATGACTCCACGGCAACGGGAGAACTCAGAAGCTGAGGTCGGGATTCGGCAGCGGCCAGGAAACGGCGGACCAGCGACGTGAAGCGTTGAGTGACGTGCGGCCGCGGTTTAAGCAGTTGCGATCCGGCAAACGATGCGAACTCCAACTCTGGCAGTGAGGGAAGCAGTAAGAAAGTTGGAACAAAGACTGTGAGCCAATCGTGACAGCCATGGCAAACCAAACAAAACTCGCTCCCCGGCAGTGCCGCAAAAACTTCATCTTGAGTGGCGACCTGCCCATTGGTATGGCCTGGGCGCGATTGCTGGTAAAACACCCACCCGTCGCTGAAGGTTGCCCCCTCCGCAATGCTGCCGCCCCCTTCGTATCCTTGCTGCAAGCGCAGGGAGCCGGCGACCGCAGATTGTAAGGTCCATTTCGGCTCCTCAAAGGAGGTGCTCCGCATCGTCAAGGACACCTCCTGCACCGACGCGGTGAAAGCTTCGTATTCCTTGAAGACGAGTCGGTTCATCTTTCGGTTCCGTGTGTTTCGAAGAGCCAACTCCTAAAATCGTAGCCGAAGCTGCAACTGGCCGAAACTGTCCAGACTACCGGCTGTCACGATTTATAGCCGCCTTTTCCTGGTCGTCAACGCGGACGATTCCGTGGACTTCCACGTTGGCCACGAGGCCCCGCAGGGCAAGGTGCAGGACCGGATTCCGACGGCCCTCGGTCGCGGCTGGTTCGCTTGCTTCCGACTCTGCCCGCCGACCGAAGCCTATTCTGATCCCAATCTAACCGGTTTGCAGGTGGTGAAACGAATTCTGAGTCAGGGTTGCCGGGCCAAGTTTGTGGTCTTGATGATCGCCGTGCAAAATTCACCCGTTTCGTTAGCGTCCGTGAGACAGGCCATGCGTTCCTGCCGGAGGGGTACCACAGGGCCTAATTGGCAATGAGAGCCGCTGGCGCGACTGGCCGAAATTACGTAGAAGCCTGATGTTCCAAGACATATGGTAATATCTGGTGCGAAGTCCGGAGATCGTCATCCTGCCGAGCGATCGTTCGTCGTCCGCGCCGCCGCTATTGAGCGCTGGAGAGAAAGAAATCTTGAAGTCAATATCACTCGGTTGGCTAGATCTGAAAGGGAAAAACATGAGATTATCCTCGTCTTTAGTTCTGGCAATTGTTGGTTTGGGCATCACCGCCAGCGCCTTGGCGCAAACGGATCCACGTGCCGTACCGCTTGAAGATGCCCGCCTATCTGGTGACGAAAAAATCGCCACCCCCTACGGCGTCATGGAGTTGCAGCACAGCTACCTGACCGACGAAAGCTCGCAAACGCTTTTTGATGCGATGGACCTGCAACGGGCGTCACAGGCCTACATGTGGTCCACTCCGCTGGTCAGCTTTGTCACCTGGCGCGAGGAACAAAATAAACACTATGGACCCAACGACCGGGGAACCTTCGCGGTTTTCGTGAGTTTCCGAGAGAAGCAGGGTATCGTCACGGCCAACCTGACAACACCCTATTTCATCGCTTTCGATAACCTGTCAAACGGGCCCATCTCGATTGAATACCCAGCCGGTAAGACGGCCGGAGCGGCTCTCGATTTCTGGCAGCGCCCCATTGCAGATCTCGGGCTGACTGGCCCTGATCGAGGTCAGGGTGGAACCTACATCTTTGTGGGACCCGAAGATGACCCGAAGAAGTATGAGAAACAAGGGGTGTTTGTATTCCAGTCGGCCACGAATAACATCATGTGGGGATTTCGGATTGTCGATACCGAACCGGCATTTAAAGACAAATTCGTGTCAGAGTTAAAGGTTTCCTCGCTCGGTGGGCAGCCCGTGCAGAATAAATTGCTGGAGGGTCTCGACAAGACCTGGTCGGCTACGGCCTACCGGGGAATCGACTATTGGAAAGCCCTACACGAAGTCATCAACCAGGAGCCGGTGCGCGAGCAGGACAAGCCCTGGATGGCCATGATCGAGCCGCTGGGGATCGTCAAGGGAAAACCCTTTGCACCGGATGCCCGGCAGACGAAGATTCTGACCGCAGGAGCCGCCCTGGGCGAACTGATGGCCCGCAACCTCCAGATCAATCCCCGTTTCACAGAACCTTATTGGCCGGGCACGCACTGGTACAAGAGTATTGATTTTTCGATACCGCAGATGACCTATAATAAGGTGGAGCTTGACGAGCGCACCGTGTGGTTTTATGAAGCAGTCACCAGCAGCGAAGGGATGGTGAATCCGAATATTGGCAAGGGTCAGATCTATATGACCACCAAGCGCGACAGCCAAGGGAACCTGTTGCGGGCTGACAAGACCTACCGGTTGCGGATTCCCGCCGAAGTTCCCACTGCCCAATTCTGGTCGGTGGATTTGTACAGCGAAGATACCAGGAGGCATTACGAAAGTGGCTCGGGCACCGTTCGTTCGGTCGCCATCAACAGCAGGATGCAGGATATCAAGCGCAACGCGGATGGCTCCGTTGACCTGTACATAGGCGCCAAAGCGCCGGAGGGATATGAAAGCAACTACATGAAGACGGTGGGCACCGATGGTTGGTTTGTGTACTTCCGGCTTTATGCGCCGCTAGAACCGTTCTTCGACAAGACGTTCAGCCTGCCCAACTTTGAAATGGTGGATTGATTCTCCTATGCCGCTCGCCTGGCGACAGCGGGGCCGATGAAGCACCATGAAAACGATAAGCTGTCGACAGTCAATTGATAAGAAATTGGAAATGAATATGAAGATAATCAAATTCACATTGATCAGAAACATCATGGCTTTCGCCTCGATCTTAGGGCTGCTGCTCGCGCCCGGAGCGCACGCGCAGCAATCCCACCCCGGTACGCTTTCTGACATCGAGCGACAAGTCCTGCAGCATCGCGCCGTAGAGGCGATGATCTGGGGCATGCCGGCAGTCAACCTGGATCTCATGTACCAGGCGATGCTGCGCGAGACCAAGGCCCGCAGCAACCAGATGCTGTACTGGTCTCGCCTGGTCGAATGGAAGACGCAGACGCTCACGCCCAACACCGACGTCATCTATTTCACCCCCTACTTCGATACGAAGGAGGTGGGACCGGTCGTGCTGGAAATTCCGCCGGCCGACGACGGTGCCATCGTGGGTACGATCATGGACGCCTGGCAGATGCCTCTGGAGGATATCGGCCCGGCCGGCGCGGACCGAGGTCAGGGCGGAAAGTACCTCATTCTTCCGCCGGGTCACGATGGGCAGGTGCCCGCGGGATACATCGTTTTGCCATCGTTGACTTACCGAGGATATGCCCTGATTCGGTCCATCCTGCGGAGCGGAAGCGACGCCGACCTGGCCCAGGCGGTTGAATACGGCAAACGGATGAAGATCTACCCGTTGTCGCAGGCGCAGGATCCGCCGCCGACGGTCTACGTGGATGCCGCGGGGGTGCTCTACGATGCGACCATTCAGTATGACATCCGCTTTTTCGAGTCGTTGAATCGCCTGGTCCAGTACGAACCGTGGCTGGAGCGCGACCGCGCCATGATCGACACGTTGCGCATGGTCGGCATTGAAAAAGGCCAGCCGTTCGCCCCGGATGCGGAAATGGCTCAATCCCTCAACGATGCCGCCGCGAAAGCGCATGCGTTTCTCGACGGGACGTACAAGGAAGTGGTCACGACAGGATCCTTCGCCAAGGGCAGCCGGTGGGCTTTTCCCGAGTCTATTAGACTCGTCTTCAAGGCGTCCCAGGCGCAGTTTGCGGACCCCAACATGTATCCGGTCGACGCCCGAGGCCTGCTGTTCACCTTCATCTTTTTCACGCCCAAGCGGCTGGGCGAAGGCCAGTTCTATCTGATGGCCATTGACGATAAGGAGGGCCAGACGCTGGACGGCAGCCGGACGTATCGGCTCAACGTCCCGGCAAATGCCCCCGTACGGCAATACTGGTCGGCGACGCTCTACGATCGGACCACCCACGCCCTGATTCGCGAGATGCCGCACGCCGGCCGTTCCTCCCAGAGCCCGGGATTGCAGGTCAATGCTGACGGATCCGTGGACCTTTACTTTGGCCCGCAAGCCCCCACTGGCAAAGAGTCGAACTGGACGCCCACGGATCCTGACGGAAAATTTGAGATCCTCTTCCGTTTCTACGGTCCCCTTCCACCGCTCTTCAACAAGACGTGGGTGCTGCCGGACATCGAGCCCGTGAAGTGAAACCACCGATCAGGAAGACACTAAGAACATCCATGATAACCGATTCGCGCACGGTCAATTAGAAGGCGAACTGGATCTGCGTCCGAACCAGCCAGCCGGTGGCACCGGGTGAGATATCCAGTGCGGACGCGTTGATCGGCGCGCCGTCCAGCCAGGTTGCGTCGACAACAAGTTTCGCATTCTGATCGCGGAAATACCAGGCGACTCCAGCCGCGATCTCGTCTGAACTCTGGTCTTCCGCCCCCAGCGTTCCTGACGTGCCGACAACGCGCGACCAGCGCGACAGCAATTCGAGTTTTCGGCGCACCACGAACTTGCCGACCTGCAGCCAGTAACCGTGGTCGAAGAGGTGGGGCAGGTCTCCGCCCTGGAAGCCGTTGATGTTGCGAAAATAGTACTCGCTCGTTACCGACCAGCCCTGATACTTCGCCGAGGCATCCACGCAGAAGGTGTTCACGCTGTATTCATCGATGGAATGCGGCAGGAGGTCAGCGAGACGTTGCCCCGAATCAACGACTCGGATTACGTTGAATTCGGCAAGACCTCGCCGGTCATTTGTCGTGCCCGCGTACCCGGCGCCGACACGCGTCGCCAAGGTTTCATGCCAGTCGAAATCAGCCAGCGTGCCGGCGCCCCAATCGCCCGTAGGAAAAGCAAAAATCCGCGCTGAGTGGGCCAGATTGGTGTCCAGTGAACCGGCACTCCCCGTCTCCGCCCCGCCCGTTACGAATCCGTTGAACAGGCTCGCCTCCCACTCGAGCGGCACACTCCCGAATTCGGTCCGGCCACCTAGTCCCCACGCCATACTGCGATTGATGTCAAAGAACATGCTGGCCACGGACCGATCCGCGAATTGAAACTCTCGAGCCGACATGAACCGGGCGAATGTGAAGGGGATCTTGTAGCGACCGGTCTTGAAAACCAGTGCATTGCGGCTCCAGTCGAGCCAGTGCCGTCCGGCATCAAACTCGATGAAATAGTCTAACAGCCGGAATTCTTCTCCCGCACTGCTCCGGCCGTCTAACTGCACGAAATACCGAAGGTCCGGCGTCAACGCGTGGCCGGCAAAAGCCAGGCGACCGCGAATCAGCTGGAACTGATTCAAATCGGGATTGTCGCTGTGGGAGTCGAATCGTGTCTCCCTGAGTTGCCCCAAGCCGGTCAATCGCAGCAGGTACGGCGCCTCGCTGAGATCGTCATCGGGGGCCACTCCGCTCGCAATCAGAAAACCCCGATCGTAGCCAACCCTGACATCGTTCAGCCAAGCGGGCAGCGACTGAATCGACGACGATGTGGCACTTGCGTCCACATCGCCAACGCTTGATTCACGACCTTGGTCGCCGGCCGACCGGTCCAGGCCGTTCGCTCGGCGCAGTCCCGCGGCCTCGGCCGCTTCCTCCCCAATGCTCTGCACACGCGGGCCGCTGTTGCCATCCCATAGCGGCTCCTGCCGAATGGATGCCAGGGGTCCATCCGCCTGGGGCGTCCCCTCGTCCCATTGCGCGCAAACCGCAGCGGAGGATGCAAGAGCCAGAAGTGCACAAGCCAGAGACAAAGGCAACTTCACATGCCGGGATGGGAATCCGTGGCGCAGCCAGTTCATTCCTGTCAGGGGATCCGCACGCATCGTCGCTTCCCGTCACCACATCGTGGCCGCAGTCTAAAGTCTGGTCCTGCACTAAATGTCCTCGTGGCTCCCAGGACAATAACGCCAAGTGACTCCCGCGCGTTCTGGCCGTTCCACCAACTCGTGTCGGCACGATCCTCGCGATCGCCGGACGAACAAGCGATCGCCTGACGCGGGAGACGTTATGGGCGACGCCAACTGCACAACTCGTTTTATCGTCACATCTTCTCCCAACGAGAGACTAATTCCCTGTTGTCTTTGTCAGCCTTCACCCGGGGAGACGTGGCGCCCCAGCATCTGCTGCCTAGGCATGAAGGTTCTAGCCATGAAGGGGTTAGATACAGGTCTCGCGGAGAGAGTCTGGGGAGTCTGGGATGCTTCATCAGCGTCGAGTCGACGGGCTACTGGATGGACGATCGCCAGTTGCGGCCGTGGTGACTTCTTCACCCTCTTCCTCTACATGCACCAGACTGCCCCGTCGAGGTCTGTGACTCGAAGGGGATTCGAAGGCATCCAGATTGGCTCAGGATCTCTTGTCTGTCAGGGGCGGGAATCGGCCGGTGGCTGCGAAAGTGCGCAAGAACAGCCATTGCAGGGGGTTTCTCTTCAGACGCCGCCGCTGGCTATCCGACAAACCAAGATACTGCTAAGTTTCACCGCGCCACCTCTCCTGCCCGCAAGGAAGCGTCCGATGAATCCGTCTCGTTCTCGCGCAGTCCTTATCGCCGGCCTATTCGCGTTCCTGTCCGCGTTCGTTGGTCTCGGCCCCGCATCGGCACAGGAGGATGACTACCTGGTCGGCGACGTGCCAGAATGGCTGGAGGAATACGGGTACGAGGATACTCACGCAATCGGTCCGCTCTCGTCGGACGCCGCTGAGGGACTTGAGGGAGTCAGCGAGAGCGCGGCTCCGCGCGCGGCGGCGAGCCCTTCGCAGCAGTGCGACTGCTGGCGTTGCCGCGACAGACTGACCGGCGACTGGTGGGGCTACCGATCGTGTCTGCGGGAGAACGGAATCGCTTACCGCGGACGAGTAACCCAGTTCGCCTTCGGTGTTGGGGGTGGTGTCAATCCGCCGGTTCCGGATCCGTTCGCCGAATTGGGCATTGCTGGTGGTGATACCTTCGAGTACACGGGAAACTCGCGGCATGATTTCCTGGTGTCTTTGGACAAGTTCGGAGGTCTTCCGCACAGCAGGTTGGTGGTGACGCTGGAGAACGTCTGGGGACGCTGGGGAAACGTATCGTTTGAAACGGGTGGCCTTTCACCAGCCGTCTTTAATTCACTCATGCCCGTTGATCCCGAGGCGCATGGAGACGTCCACACCACGAACTTCCTGTTGTTGCAGCCCTTGTCGGAGCGGTTCATCGTGAGCGTAGGCAAAACGCGCACGGTAGGCGTTGCCGACAACAACATTTTCGCAGGTGGCGACGGCAGTGACCAGTTTGTCCACCAGACCTTTGTTGCGAATCCCTTGATGGTTCCTCAAATTCCTCTGTCCACTTTCGCCGTCTCTGCCGTGATGCCACAGGACTGGGGGCATGTCGGCCTTTCGGTGCTCGACCCGTTGGAACGAAGTAGAGAATTCATGGAGTTCGAGACGCTGTACAGCCAAGGCGCGATCCTGCTTGGACAGGTTCAAGTCGATACGAACTTCTTCGACAAACCGGGCGAACACCACATCGGCGGATTCTACAAGAGCGTCGACCAGCTTGACTTGACGTTTACACCCCTTCCGCCGGAATACCCCTACCCGCCGGTACCGCCAGGAACGCCGAAACTCCTGACTACTCCGGAAAGCTACACGATCTTCTACGGCTTCGATCAATACGTGTTCACCTACGGCCCGCCCGACGCGCGGGGCAACCCGGAAGGGTGGGGGTGCTTCGGAAGGGCCAGTATCGCCGACGATGCGACAGGGAATCCCAATTGGGCAGCATGGCATGTCAGCGCCGGGATCGGCGGCAGCAGTCCCCTGCGCCACCGGCGCGGAAAGGGAGATCGGTTCGGTATCGGCTACGCCTACACGGCCACATCCACGGAGTTCGGTGCGATCCCCCGATTCCTGTTCGATCCCCGGGACGCCCAGGTCATCGAGGCCTATTACCGCTACCGGTTGACACCCGCCATCGAGATCACACCGGATGTCCAGTGGATACATGGCATGTTAGGCGGTCTGACCGACGGCGATGGGGCCATCGTCGCCGGCATTCGACTGAACATGAAACTCTAGCGTCGCCGAGCCGATCCTGCGATGGCACACGCCTCGTCAAAGAAACCGGGGGGCAAGCACGTTGAATGCGGCAAACCGGGCGATGTGGGATGCGCGCGACAACGTTCGGTGGCCTTTTTGCCGCGCGTGTGAGGGGTGCGAGCCGCCGATGGTGATGCTAGTTGAATGGCACTCTTAAATCGGTAAGAGGTAATACCGCCAAGCCTGTATCCAGATGGTGACTTTGCTGATCGCATGCAACGGCTTGCCAACGTCCGTATAGATGACGGCCACACCTGAGGTGCCCATCTTGAGTTGATTGGCCAGCTCTTGATCTTGCAGCTCGAACCGAACGGCCAACAATCCCCGCGAGAAAAGCTGGGCCGCCGAGGGCAGATTGCCGGAAACCGCCAGCTGCCCTTCCCCAGCGGCCGGAACGATTGACTGGACGGCGCCTGGGAATACCTGACCAGGGTGCGTCTTGAATACGATTTCGACCGCATCGCCCGGTTTCACGTTGGTCAGCAGATTCTGCGGATAGATCCCGAGAATCGCTACTTGGCTCGTATCAACGAACGTTCCCAAGGGAGCCGCCGGCGTTGGCATCGCCATGACGCCTTCACGGACTGTCCAACCGGCGACAAAACCGTCGGATGGAGCATAGACTTTGCACTGGTCTAATAGGAACTGTGCATTGGCCAATTGGGCCACTAAGCTGCGGACGGTCTCCTCAGCCGCCAAGGAAGCGATTTTGGCCTGAGCAGCGGTGGCTTTCGCTTGGTCCACAGCGGCGTCGGCGGCCTTTTGATTCTGGGCCACTTGCTGCAGCATGAGCACGGCGACCGCCGCCGGATTCGCTTCGGCTGCATTCGTGGCGACTTGAAACTCCGCGTCGACTGCGCCCTTCAAGGCATCTGCTCTGCGAACGCCGGCATCAGCGGCAATCGCCGCAGCCTTCAGTTGGTCAACGTTGCGGCGCGCCGCCTCCAACGCCGCTGTGAGTTGATCTACGGTATTTTGGAAAATGTCCGGCTGGATTTCGAGTAAGAGATCCTGACCACCCTTGAGCGGAACGCCGCCCTCGGCGTGGATTTTTGTCACTGGCCCGTTGACTTGGGGAACGATCGGCACGACGAAACGAGCAACAAGTAACCGTGAGGTCAGGGGCGACGAAAAACTCCAGACACTAACCAACGCTCCTACGACCACGATTCCGATCATAACCACGACGCCAATATTGATCGCTGTGGGACGCACTTTCAGTAATCTGTAGATGACCAGGATCAGCATCAAATAGATGATTACGAACGAAAAAATCATGCCTTGCTCCCCCGGCCGGCAGAACTTGCCAGAAGCTGTTCCAGTTTCGCAATTCTCGATTCCAACTCACTGGTCTTGGTCCCAGCGTCTTCGGCCGTTTCTGTGCTGCTAGCCTGTAGCAAACCGGAATCGTAGCGGATGAGCGCCCAAACAAGTGCAAGTCCCCATCCAACGCCACCAGTCAACAGTAGCCCCAACCAGCTCATCGCATTAATGGCATCAACTTGCGGATGATGACGGCGTCGGGCAATTCGCGCTGGCAGAGAGCCAATCCAAACAACAAAGACCGCCGTGAACGAACACAGCAGGCCAATTACGACGAGGGCAAACACTCTAGCCATTGATGAGAACCCGGCAAACGGAAAGGATCTCTGTCAACTCTCCCCAAAAACGCACCGACTGAAGTCGAGCCTCATGACCGGTGAACGAGCCTCATGACCGGTGATCGGTCGACAGATTGCAATCCTTCTTAGCTTGGCGATCGAGCATAGTCAAGGGTGATCACTGGCCATGTTCCCGGCCTGGCTGTTGAGTCCGTTCGAGTGATGGCGATAAACGGGCAAGTCACGGCCCCCAGCGGAAACAGCGGGCCAACTGGCCATGCAGCGGGGCACGACGTTTCCCGGAATCATACTTCTCTCGACCTGAAGTCGCCGAACCACCCCAGACCACCCATCATGTCGCAGCCGTCGTGAATACACCGCCTTGTGCTCCCCCCCACAGTAGGCCACTTCGATAGAACGCTCGAGAAGTGCTTTACACGTTGTCGCTGGCTGCCCGATGAGACTCAGAAGAACCCCGGTGTTCCTTGGTGCCATGGAGGGTCGGCGGATCCCCGCTCTTGGCGATCGCAGCTGATGCGTGAGTTTTTCGCGATGGAGCGCGAATCATGAAGCAATGCCGAAATCAACCGTCGTCACAACTGCGCGCAGCACTGCTGCTGCTCTTGGCCAGTGCTTTTCTCTCCAGTGGGTGCTCGCGAAATACCACTCTTCGTTCCTGGGTCCATAACGGTTTCCGAGTCGGCCCGCAGTACTGTCGTCCCGGTGCTGAGTTGGAGCCCCAATGGATCGACCTGCAATCCGATCCACGACTTGCGGATCAGTCGGCCGACCTGTCCCGTTGGTGGCAAGCATTGGGCGACCCCGTTTTGGACGAACTGATGACTGCCGCCTACGACGAGAACTTGCCGATTCGACAAGCGGCCTACCGGATTCGCCAGGCGGAGTCCCTTCAGGCGATCGCGGTTGGGAATCTGTTT
>JBGSHS010000363.1:0-43951 GCA_041752115.1 Pirellulaceae bacterium
CCAGGGGACACGAAAGATGAGGAGAAGTACTACCAGCTGACACACGATTATCTCGTTCCCTCGCTCCGCGATTGGCTCACACGCAAGCAGAAGGAAACGCGGCGCGGTCGAGCCGAGTTGCGGCTGGCCGAACGCACGGCATTATGGAATGCCAAGCCGGAGAACCAGCAGCTGCCCTCGCTGTGGGAGTACGGCAGTATCCGAGCACTCATTGGTCAGCGCCATTGGAGTGAGCCGCAGCAGAAGATGATGCGCCGCGCCGGGCGTGTACTCTCACGGCGCTGGGGGACCGCCCTCTTGGTGACTCTGATGCTGGGAGTTGGTGTTCAGCAGTCTATCTCCCGTGTACGCGGGCACGCGTTGGCAGATCGATTACAGGGGGCGGTGACTACCGTGGCCAACAATCGAGGGAAGGCACTGCCGCTGGCCCTCAGGAATCTGGAGGAGTTCCCTGCTGACATGGTGCGCGAGGCACTCCAGGCTGAGTTCACGGACCCGCACATGACCAGCGACCAGAAGTGTTCGCTGGCCTACGCCCTGGCTCGATATGGACAGGCAGAGGCTGTACGGCCGCTGCTGCTCGAGTCCATCGCGACCGCACCGACCGAGGAGGTGGATAATCTGGCCACGGCCCTGGCGCTGGATCGTGAAGCGGCCACGGCGGAACTATGGAAAGCCGCTCAGGCTGCCACGACGCAGAAGAAATGGGAACTGAAAACCCGCTATGCCACGCTGGCTCTCTACTTAGACGACACCCGCCTCGCCGCTGAGATGTTGCGTGGTGAACCGCCGGACGTGGACGCTGAGCCAGTCGTCGCAGAACCCAAGTCCACGTGGTCGGACGCGCCGCTTGATCCAAACTGGTCGGCTGTGGCCGAGGCGACGAAAGACAAGATCACCACCGCCCACGGCCTGTTGGAGGAGCGGTTTGCCTACTGCCTGGATATGCCTTGGGAGTCGTTCCTGGCAATCGTGGAAACACTGCGCCCGAGTGGCTATCGGCCCACGCGCGTGCGGCCCTTCGTCGTGGATGGCCAGCGCAAAGTGGCGGCTGTCTGGACGCGTGATGCCCGCCCGTTTCGAGTCGATTACGACCAGACACCGGCACAGCTTCCTTCGTCCGAGGCGGACGCCGTGCGCGAGGGGCTGGTCCCAGTGGATGTGTCGGGCTATCTGGTGGACGGCCAGACGGTATGCTACTGCGTGTTGTGGTCCGAGCCATCGACCATGGACGAACAGCGCCGCCTGCGCGTGGGCCTGACGAAGACCGAGTGGGAAGCAGCCTACCTTGCCCTCGCGAAAGGGAGATTTCACCCGCAGACGCTGCAGGTGTACGTGACGGCAGATGACACACGCTGTTGTGCCGGCATCTGGTCCAATCGCGCGGCAGCCACCGAGGCGAACGTGGCCCTCACACAGAGCCAAGTTCTTGCTGGCAAGGTGATCTGGGAGGATCTCAGTAACGCCGCTGCCGGCAAGCCGCTCCATCCTCTGGAACTGCAGCGACAACAGCTGGCTGCGCTCGAGGCGCTTCCCGCCGAGGAACAGAACACGCCTGAGAGGCGACGGACGCGAGGTAAGGCACGTTACTATTTGGACCAACCGCAAGAGGCCCTGACTGATCTGGAGGTATTGGCAGCGCAGTCCCCACCCGACGTTGAGGCTTTGCTGTACAGTGCCTTGTGCCGTGCGCAGTTGGGACAGGCGGAAGAAGCGACCGCCGCCATGGCCAAAGTGCTCGAGTCAAAACAGGGTAGCGTCTGGAGTGCCTATGGTCCGATTCTGGTCAATGCATGGCTGGGCCAAGTGGGCGAAGCTCGGCGGGGCCTGGAGAGTCTCGTTCGGGAGAACGAGGCCAATACCATGGACTGTTACAATGCGGCTTGTGCGGCGGCCCAACTCACTCGCATCCTCAAAGACAGTGACCCGGCGGACCTCGCTGCTTGGAAGCAGCAATCGCTCGCGTGGCTCCAGCGGGCCTATGAACTGGGGCACAGCGGCAGCAACGATATCGAAAACGATCCCGACTTCGCACCTCTCTGCGACGATCCCGCCTTTCAGGCACTGGGAAGGGAGCTACTCGCCACGCAATCGTATGCCGGAGTGTGGCGGCGGGGAGCCGACCTGCAATGCTGGGTCGACACTGCCGCCTCCGGGGACGAGTTGTATCAGGTGGCTCAAACTCGCGTGGCGGAGGACGCTCGCCCGGTCGCCGTGGCCGTTCACGTGACGCCTGATAAGCCCCAGCCGCAGTTGACGCTCGTCTGGCGGCGGCCGCGACCGGCTGCGCCACCCATGCGCGCTTGGGACCCGGTACAGCGAACCCAGTTCATCGAGTGTTTTCCGAGGTGGTCGGGCAGTGTGGAGAAACTGGTGGAGGTGCTTCAGCGGAACGACAACGCGTCGCTACGATCGGGCATCTGCTTGGCGCTGGGAAGCGTGGAGAAGCCCAGTGCTGAAGCCATGCGGGCCTGGGAGTCGGTACTGGCGGACTGGTACCAGGGCCAGCCGGATAAGGGCCTCCACGGTGCTACGGGCTGGGCGCTGCGCGCGTGGAACCGGACGCTGCCACAACTGGAAGAAGGAGCGAAAATGCCGACCGATTTCCAGTGGCGCGTCACTAAGAAGGGGCTGACGATGATCCACATTCCGGCCGGACAGGTCGATCGGCCAGAGAATTCTGACGACGGCGAGGAGCAAAAAACGATCCGCATCGCACACGACTTCTGGCTCAGCGATCGGGAAGTCACGGCCAGGCTGTTTCTGGAGTTCCTCGATGATACGAGCTACCGGCTCGAGAAGCCGGACGAACCGGAGGAGATCAGGCAGCGAAACACGCAGAAGCCGGAACTGCCGGTCGCCAATGTGAGTTGGTACGATGCGGTGCTGTTCTGTAACTGGCTCAGCCGGCAGGAGGATCTCTTGCCATGCTACGAGAAGGCCGGCAAGGAGCAGTTCTCCGACTACGATAACAAAGTGCCGGAATATGACGCCTGGAAAAGGATCCCTTGTGCCAACGGTTATCGTTTGCCGACAGAGGACGAGTGGGAGTATGCGTGCCGGGCCCGAACCACGACCGGCTTTGCGTTTGGCGACGAGGAAGACCTGCTGGATCGCTACGCGGTGTTTAACAAGAATGCGAAGGGGGGACCGGCCGTGGTGGGTGAGAAGTTGTGCCACGCCTGGGGTCTGTTTGACATGCACGGCAACGTGGGCGAGTGGTGTGAGGATCGGTACCAGGAGGGCGTCGACCGCGTGCACCGGGGCGGCTACTGGATCAACTCTGCGTCGGACTGCCGGTCGGCGCTCAGTGACTGGTTCCCGCCGTACTTCCGCTACGACTCCCTGGGCTTCCGCGTCGCCGCAGCCGCGTCGAGTGAGTGAGCGCGACTGGCAAGCACGGTGGAAGGTCAGCGGCAGGGTGGCACTGGCTTCGCCAGTGCTGAAGCTGCCAGGGCGTCGCTGCCGGTCGTGCGGAGGGATAGCTCCCACAGTTGAGAAGTTGGCAACGGACACGAGAACGATATCTCAGCCCGTTATCTACCCGACGAAGTGCTTCTTGGCCGTCGGGCGTTTGTCGAGCGACGTTGCAGTAGGTGGCACGTTGGCTGAACCAACGTAGCGCGGAGGCCCTCCTCGCTTAGTTGGACAGCGACACTCTGACATTCCTCCATCTGCCGAACCGCTTTGCTGGCCGCGACATCCGGCGAAACGGACCCCACGAGAGCTCGCCACTCGTGGTGAATTCGAGGGAGAGCTCGCACCACGTCGTCCACTCGGTATGCCTTCCTATCCCTCGAGCCGTCCATCTGATTCACCAACGGCACAAGGCCGTTCGGGTTCAGCATGTATGTCGAAAACTGTCGCTGTCCAGTTAGCTGAAGATGGAGTCCTGACACGACAAGCACCAGCACAGGTGAAGCGAGCGTTACACCTGGACGGCAGGTGAAAAGGAATTCCGCCATCCTGAGAACTTCCTCCGCTGATGTACGTGACGTCAAGCGGCGATTCGCTGCAGCACTGGCTGAGCCAGTGCCACCCGGCCGTATCGTTGATGGATGCTCTTCTGAATCTCACGCCAAGGCGCTAAGGCGCAAAGAAATGCGTGGCACCCGCTCCATTTGCATCGGTCCTTCGCGCCTTGGCGTGAGCTTTCTCCGGATCACGGCTCGCGGGCAGAGTGGGAGTGAAACGCGGGGTGTCTGCCTTGCCGGCTATCCCAGCTTACTTGGTCATTCGACTATTCTTGTTGGATATTCTGAGGGTTCAGACGGACTGCGCCCCGGGGGAATCGGTTCTTCAGGGTCGTGGGGGAGTCTGACGCTGGATCTCCAGCGTGGCGAACAGGGCATCTTTCTCGTAGCGCAGTGCCAGCACGACTTCGTCCAGGCTGTCAATGAAGTGAGCGAACGAGGATTGCGGACTCAGGGTCGGGTTCTGTTGTGAATGCTCACGGTTCCCATGTACGCTGCAGACGACCTCGTTGCGGTCGGGGACGTACGAGTAGGTGCCGTTGTCGGGACAGAGGTAACGGATGCCATACTTCGCTTCGGAGAGCGCCGCAATCTGGTCCATGGGAGCATCATAGAGGCGATGGAGATTGTAGATCGACACGATATTGCGATGGCACGCCAATCGTGACTTCTCCGCCCAATAGAGCTGCACGTCGTCACGCAGCCGGTCGAGTGCTCGTTGATTGAGCCGCACCAACAGGTGCGCTTCGGCACCGGGAGGAACTACCGGCTGCTGACTGGCATCAATCACTTCGCGGAGGATTTCGGGTTGAGTCGCCAGCACCAGTTGGTCTTCGACGAGTGCCACGTGCAGACGCACGACGACGGCGTGGAGCTGGATTCTGAGCACGTACATCGTGTGGTCTTTGTACGGGGGCAGCTGATAGGCGTCCAGCTTGGACGTCAGTCCGGCCAGTTGTCCCTGTTTAAGAAAGATGCGCTGTGAGAACTGATCGAGCAATCGCTGCGCCTTTTCCCGGTTAGTGACGTCGATGGTGGCATAGACGGGCATGTCGGTGGCCATCAGCACCGTGCTCAACAAGGCCTGCCAGGCAATCGAGGCTTCGCCCAGCAGCGGCACCTGCAGCGGACGCAGCTGAGTCGGATCGATTTCCAGGATCGCTTCGCCGTCACAGAAATGCAGCGACAGCTTGTCTCCAATCCAGCTCAAGTCGGTCAATGTCGGGTCTTCTTGTACCGCTTCGGGAACACCCGGGATCATACTCAGGTATTGCCCCATTTTCTCTCGGCCGGGCACCAGGACCAGTGAGGCGAGGGCGGAGGGAGCGATCCGGCTTGTGTCCATCGGCCGAGGTGTCTGGTTGACAACGGCTCGCAGATCGTCGTAGAGACTGCTGTTGGCAAAGGGGAGCACACAAGCTTCCAGCTTGACGCGCGGCTGGATCGTCATGCGCACAGCCAACGGATCGTAGGCCTTTTGCCAGAGCTCGGCGTATCGCTCCTTGTACCTTTCATACTCGGCCGCTTCCTCCTTGGATACCTGCAATACGGAGAGTTCCGCATTGGGGGTCAGATAGCGCAGGCGATTGTGCAGCGAGCAGGTGCAGGTGTCGTGGGCCGCGTCAAACGTGTACAAACCTCCATGGGGGCAGATCGTCTTCTGTGGATCGACGAACCGTTTCTCAATCATCTCGCTCAACGATTCCGGAGACCGTCCGTATTCCAGGCGGAAGAACAAGGAGGCGTTGTTCTGCATGACGAGGTTGTTAAAACACTGCACACGGCGTTTCTGGGATATCTTCGCGGCAGGACTGATCAGATGCTCAATGAATGCTTCTGAGGCAAAGAAATAGCCGCAGTCAGGTGTATCCGCAGGTGCTGGAGGGAGGAGCGTCGTGACGTACTGATAGTCCAGGGCTTCATGCAGGCTGTCCTGCTGCTCCAATGCCACGTCCACGATGCGGCGAATGGCGCGGTGTGAATTGGAGTAGACGATGAAGTCTTCATGTTCGGTGATGAACGAACTGACGATCCGATCGTTGGTGTACTGTACCGACACGATGTGCCCGCGATAGTTGAACTCCCGTTCAACCAGTTCGGGATGATTCGAGCGCGCGGCGGTGGCCCACGCTACCGCTTGTTCGTGGAACTTCGCCCTGTCGGCCACGCGCAGGACAACCGTGATGTCGGTCCCCTCCAGCTGATACGGATCACAACCTGTGATCGCCACTTCCGTGACGATCTTGTCCCCAAACAGACGTTCCAGAGCTGCAATGGGCAGGCAGAGCTGTTCCTCCAGCTTCGCGCGCAGCCGATTGTCTTGCGACTGGAGTGTGTAGAGCCGGAGCAGATTGTCGCCCCACTCCGATGCCAGATCGAGGGCCTCGTCAAGCGACTGGATCGTGTGGAAGTGGAGGAAGTACTGATCGGCCGGAACTAGCCTGGTGATCTCTTGCAGTGTGGGTTCCACTTTCTCTTCATCGCGTTTCTTCTTCAGCAGCGACTGATAGTCGTGGGAACGGACCTGGGGCGGCGACAACGTGCTGATGTGGATCTCGTGATCGTGGGGGCCCGCATCGCCACTGAGTGCCTGACGCTGCAGCGATTCCTGAATGGCAAGAGATCCGGTGAACAATTCGTAAATCTCCGACTCGAGCGACGCACCGGCCAAGGCCGGCTTCGGAATCGAGGGTGGGGTCACGCCATAGCGCGCTTTCGATTGCAGGAGGCAGTACTGAAAGAACGTCTCATCCGGATAGTACGCCAGCATCTGCGCGAAGTACTCATTCTGCTTTCGGGCCCAGTCCAGGAACAGGCTGCGAGAGCCGACCTCGCGGCGCGGTTCGGTGGCCTGGGGAATATCGATCGTGACCGTTCCGGTCTTCACCTGCACCTGCCGCGAACCGTCGAGGTTCTCCGATACGGTTTCGTAAGCCAGCTGCAGCTCGACACTGCCTTCACCGCGCAGCCGGCCAAAGAACTCCGCATGCTTCTGGTGGAACTTGGTTTCTTTTGGGTAGATCAGGTACGCCCGCTGATCGGATGAGCGCAGTCGCAGATAGTTGCTCTTCTCAAATTCCTCAGCCAGAAACGGCTGTTCCAGACGCAGCGTAAACGCCATCTCGTCCCCGTCGGCGCTGCGGTAGACCTCGACCGTCTGCTGAAAGGGAAGCTCATCAGACCAGGCGGCCGGAGTCAGCCGGCCGACGGCCAGACAACTGCACACACCCAACGTCAGACTTACGGCAATCGTGTTTCTCATGGCGTGATTTCCCCGTGGAGTACGATTTCTGCTGACTACGAGTATCCAGACGAGTATCCAGACACTCTGCTGCGACTGACCTGCATTCCCCGCACAATAGTCGCGTCTTCTGCAGCACAGCGTTGCCAACGACGCAAGTGGCCCGTCTGCGCATCGTCGAGCGGGATGCGATTCCAGTTGAGTCGTCCTGGTGAGTCCATTCGGCACTGGAAAATGGTCTTGTGCTAACCTGTCCGCAACGAAGAAAGCTGGCTCAGCCCGACACCCGAGCGTCAAGTTTTTACGACTTTTTCGGCGGATGAAGTCTCGAAGCACACGCGCCCGGCGGTATCCGAGCCGAATTTCCTGCCGATTGACCGGCACAGAGCCGTCTGCGTGGAAGCGATCGGCTGATTGAAACAAGACGCCGTCACATGCCCTGGCCCTGATATTGGTCCCGAAGGACCGCACGCGATTTCGCAACGACCCCGATGGAACGACGAATTCCCCAGTGCCGAACGAATTTCCCAGTGCCGAACTAACGTGCCCCAGGATTGCGAGAAGCCAGCTTCCGTGGGTGGATCCGCTGCGGCACTGGCGAAGCCAGTGGCACCTGGCACTGGCGAAGCCAGTGGCACCCATCATCCGGATCGTGAGTGCTGGCAAAGCACCGGTCATCTACAGATCCAATCTGAATGTGGACTGTGCGCAATCGCAGGGGCGACTGCCTTTCACCGTGCGCCATGCCAGCTACTCGAGTCGTTCCGCGAGGATCTTGGCATCCAGTTGATCCTTGGCTCGGCCCGATGCCAGCTTATTCGCGATCAAGTGATGGAGCCCGATTACATGGACCATCAGTTCGTCGATCTGAAGCGTAAGTCGATCCGGCCACGCCTGCTCGAAGTCCACTCCGGAAATGGAAGTGAGGATGTCGATGCGTTGAGGCGGAACGCCCATTTGATAGACGATGTCTGCTGTGTGAAAGTCCGTGACTCTTACCTTGGACAGTGGGGCGCCGAATTTCTCTAAGGCGGCCCAGACGCGAGTCGCATTCTCTTGAGTGGCTCTCACCCAGAAATCAATATCTCCGGTGGCTCGGGGAAGACCATGTGCGGCCATCGCATAGGCCCCGACCAACAAATACTCAACCCCGGCCTCGCTGAACGCACTCAACATCTCTGCGAAATTCCTGTTCAGCACTGTTATTCGCTCCTGGCACAAAGGCCCAACAGTCCTTCGTGAGCGGCCAGACCATGAGTAATCGCTCCGCTGGCGTCGCGTCGTCGACTACGCCCGAATCATCTGCGGTATCGAGCGTCAGTTTTCGTTCGTTCGTGTATCCAGACCGCACGGCTCGCTGCATGATTTCCAACATCCTCACTGAAAACACGGTCCCGACAGCCGCAAATGTAGAGCCGACTTGTCGAATCGTCAATCGCAAGCGCCGTTTCAGGTTGCCGTCGCAGGCAACGATCCGGCAGCATTTCTCGCCCGGACCATCTCCCAGAACGAACTCTCACTGTGCCGCTCGACATTCGGCGACCTTGCGATGGTAGAAGTCGTCGGTGAGCAACCATTCTTCGTAGAGTGCCTTGAGCTGTCGCAGACGCCCGACCACCTGACGCTCGGTGAACTTGGGCTTTTCCCCTGCGCTGGCCGCCCCATACTCGGCCAATTGCTCGTCTGTCAGTTGCGGTGGGATGCGCGTGGGGGGCGGTTCATAGGTCGGGTCGAAGACTTGGACCAGAAGCTCTTGGGCCGGTACAAGGTGCCGCCACAAGAACGCCTGCATCCGGTCGTCGGCAGGTACCGCCGTGCGGCTGATCACCTGATCGCCGACGATCGCCCGTCCCTCGACGACCAGCGGGACCGGCTGCTCGGTACGCGTCAGGCGGGTTCGTACGGGAAGTCGAGTCATCTCGCTGTTGTTCTGGAGCACGGCCCCGGGCGACGTGAATCCTCTGGGTGGATCCTTAAGACTCACTCGGATATCGCCAGTGAACCCATCCTGGCGGATCACGTAAACACTGGCCTGCGCGGCTCCACGATTGCGCAACCCGCCGCCCGATGGCACAACACGCAGTGCGAAGTCGGGCTGGGGCGCGCTGATGCGCAAGCGATAGGCATACTCTTCGCCACCGTTGCGCATCGCATCACCCAGGTGCAGGAAGTAGTCGCCGTCCGCAGGCAAGTCGACCGTCAGATACGAATCGGCATGATGCGTGTTCAGCCCAGATCCTGGATCTTCGTGATCGTCGTTCAATGCCAGAACCTTCCCCTCGGCATCGGTAAGCTGGAGCAGCGAATCGAGCGGCGAATCGAGCCGCCGGCCATGGACCTCGGCGACAATCGTGTCCCCGGCACGCCCCTCGAAACGAAACACATCCCAATCGTTGGCTCGGTCCACGCGACCGTTCATCACAATCGGAAGCTGGATTGGCTGCGCGTGCGCCAGGTCGTCGTTCGACTCGCGATCATGGCCTTCCGGCAACGTGCCGAGCGCGAAGGGGACAGGATGGGAAATCAGGCCGTCCGGCGTCCTTGCGCTGATCGCATGAATTCCCACGTCGGCGTCTGGAGGCGGGAGTATCAACTCGGCATTCTCCAGGTTCCACCCCTCCACGGTGACCGATGGCAGATCGCCTACCTGTCCGCCAAGCGGGAAAACGCTCGTCACCAGCGGGAGTTCACCCATCGCCATGCGATATACGAAATCCTCGCGCCCCCGGAAGATAGCATCGGTGATTGACAAGACATACTCACCATCAACGGGTACTTCATAGAGAATGGTCGGATCGGGCTGGAAGCGGTAGTCGTCATTGAAAGCCACTTCGCGTCCGTCGGCTGTACAGAGTGTGATTACGGGCTGAAACCAGCCGGGGACGGCGTCTGCAATGTAGGGAATCAGCTGCCGCGCCGCGACGGAAAGGACCAGTCGCTGGCCTTGCTGCGCGGTGAACCGATACCGATTCACTTCGCCCGGAGCGATCTGCCCATTCACGGTGCACGGCAACGTGATGCTCACTTCCTCCTCGTCCTTCGGTCGATTGCGCAGGGCCAGCTGCTCTTTTCCCAGCACCTGCAACGGACATGTCGGCAACGGCTTGCGGGTCACTTCCGGCAGTTGGCCGACGTGGAACACGAGCGGATTGGTGATGCCGCGTTGCGTTACCAACCGGATCTCGCGGGGGCCTGGCGGAGCGTCGGCGGCCACAGCAATCTCCACGACGACGGTGTTCGAGAGGGACGCGCTGGCAGGTCGAGGAATGAAACCGGCAATGCGCGCTTCCAGCCGCGCCACCAGCTCCCACGTTGCCTCGTCCATCTCTTCCGCTCGTCTATTCCTGCGCTGGCCCCCTCGCAGTTCTCTCAACTGCTCGCGCAGCAAACCGACTTCTTGCGGGTTCAACTGCCGATGGTATTCGACCAGTCTGGCTGACACGCCGGAGCCGGATACGATGGCGTTCTGGACTTCATCGAGTCGTTGTCCACCCAGGCGGATCGGAAACGTCGCTCCCTGTTGGCCGCCGGCCGGAAAAACGTATCCAATGTACGGAGCCGGCTGGCCCCAGGCGACTGGAATCCACACCAGTGCGGCGAGCACTCCGCTCAGCGCGGCCCACATGCGTTGCATCATGACATGATCTCCGTGAGCAATCCCGCCGATTTTGCACCCTCCTCGGCTGTCGGCAGGACATGTGCTTCCAGGCCCATGGGATGCGGCAATGTGGCGCTGGCATCAATACCCGCCAGGCGATAGATGCTCCCGAGCAAATCGGCCGGATAAACCGGGCGTTCGGCCACCTCTTCGCCTTTCTCGTCCGATGAACCCACGATCTGGCCTCCCTTGAATCCGCCTCCAGCCACCAGGACCGTGAACACTTTGCCATAGTGATTGCGGCCGCCGTTCCAGGGGGGCTGCCAGTCGACTTTCGGTCCTCGACCAAACTCGCCGCAACACCAGACCAGCGTGCTGCGCAGCAGGTCGTGATCGTGCAGATCCTGCAGCAGCATGGCGAGCCCCTGGTCGAGTTGTGGAGCCTGTCTGCGCATCGTTTGAAAGTGGTTGCTGTGAGTGTCCCAGCCTCCCGGGTAGTTGATCACGACGTAGGGAACTCCCGCTTGCACCAGCCGGCGCGCTGCCAGACAGTCCTGTCCGAACGTGTGTCGGCCGTATTGGTCCCGCAGTTCCGCAGGCTCCTTGGACAAGTCGAACACGTCCTTGCCTTGTCCCAAGATGAGTTCATAAGCCGCCTCCCGGGCTTCACGGGCAGGGGCCAGTTCGGAGCTGCCTGCCATCGCACGCTCCAGTACATCCATCTTGTTGCGCAGCGCGCGACGCGCCTGCTGCCGATCATCCGTGATCCCGCGGGCCACAATGCCCTCGACTTCAAATCGAGCTGCGTTTGGATCACCTCCGGTGGCAAACGGCTTGTACTTCGGCCCGAGAAAGCCTTCTTCGGAAAAACGTCCCTGGGCCTGAGTCAGCACGACGTAAGGCGGAATCAGGCCCTGGTAGGCGGGGCCCTTCAGCAGTGCGAACACGGCTCCGATGCTCGGATAACTCAGCCCTTCGTCCCGCGAATGTCCGGTCTGCATCAGGTAGGCGGCCGTCTCGTGACCATTTATGCCGTGCGTCATGCTGCGGATCAGGCTGTATTTATCGGCCTGCCTGGCCAACTGGGGAAAGATCGCTCCCAGCTGGATTCCGTCCACATTGGTCGGGATGACCTGGCCGAAGTCGCCCATGTACTCGCGTCCCGCAGCGGGTTTCGGGTCCCAGGTGTCGTTGTGCGACATGCCACCCCACAGGAAGATCTGGATCACTGATTTCGCCTGGATGTCGACAGGAGTCTGGGGAGCTGGATCATCTGCCGAGGCCGTCGCTCTGAGCTGATCGCAAGCGATCAGTCCTGCGGCGCCGCAGAGCCCTCGCCGCAGAGCTTCGCGTCGGGACATCTCTCCGTGACGATCCGGAAGGTTGTGGCTGCTCATGTTCGCCAACTCCGCTTCAATGCCGGTACAAGAACTCGGTATTGTTCATCAACCCCCAGGCAATATCGACGGCCGCCTGGTTCTTCGCCCGCGTCGATTGCACGTACTGCATCACGGTTTTCAACTCGTCCTGCGTGGGGCGGCGCGACAGTATGGTCAGGTACAACTCCTCGACAATGGCAGGTGGTCTACGGCCCGAGTTGAAGAGGGCTCGCAACTTCTCACCGCGTTCGAGCTTCTGCTGGATATGTCCCGAATTAAGCAGGTGGAGCCACTGCGATGGAGATGGCTTGTTGATACGTTCGTTTTCCATGCCGGTTGCGCGTGCGGAACGCCCGAACAGCGTCAGGAACGGGCTCGTGATGCTGCCGTCTGCCAGCGCGATGGCCCGCATGTCGCGCGGGATGAACGTGTACGGCTCGGGGATCGGACTGGTGTACAGGTCTGACGCGCCGGTGATCGCATTGATGGCATCGATCAGGACCTCCGCTTCCAGGCGGCGCACCCGGTAGTGCGTGTGGAGCGACTCGCTCGCAACATGGCCGGCTCGCGGCATGGAAGACAGCTGGTATGTGGTGGAGGTGAGTATGGCCCGATACAGACGCTTGAGGTCGTAGTTGCCGGCGATCATCTCCTGCTCGAGCCACGCCAGCAGCTGAGGGTTGGCTGGCGGATTGTTGTCGCGAAGGTCGTCCGGTTCGTGGACGATTCCGTGTCCCATGAGCCAAGTCCAGACGCGGTTGACGATGTTGCGTGTGAACCAGGGGTTTTCGGGGCGGATCAGCCACTGGGCGAACACCCCCCGGGGATCGCGGTCTGGTGGCAACGCGACGGTCGTCCCATCGGGAAAGACCGCAGTGAGTGCTCGCACCTCCGCTGGACGCTGCGGCGAACCGGATGAATCGTCACTCGGCAGTGGCGCCGTGGTGATGCGATCCCGCCCTGGCGCGCTGTTGCCGGGGACGGTGGTGGACTGCAGCGGATCCCAAAAGACACACTCCTCTTTCCATTCGCTGGTCGGCTTGTAGCCGAGTTGCGAGAAAAAAATGGACATACCGGCCCGCCGATCGTCCGGCCAGTGTTCGACGCGCGCACCCATGAAGGTCAGCGCGACGGCGGCGGCCAGGCCGTCAGGAGTCTTGTTCTGCACCGCCCTGTAGAAATTCACCGGCCCCACACGGAAATTGCTCCCGCTGGCCGTGAGCAGCGTGCGGGCAAACTGGTCGTACGGCTGGTTGTCGGCGATCGCCGTCCGCACCCAACGATGATAGGCCTGTGCGGCGTTGGGCCAGAGGTTCACGGGGAACTCCGCCTTGATGCGCAGCATGTCGCCCCATTTCATCGACCAGTAGTCGGCGAATTCCGGCCGCTGCAGCAGTTGATCGATCAGAGCCGGGCGTTTGCCTGGGGTGTCCGGATCATCCAGGAACTCGCGCGCCTCGTCGGCGGTGGGGAGTGTCCCAATCACATCCAGATACGCCCGTCGAACGAACACGGCGTCGGAACAGAGTACTGGCTGGATGCCCAGCCTCGACAACTCGGCAAAGACGATCTCGTCCAGCCCGTTGGCCGGTATCGGCGCAGCAGTGCTCTCGAACAGGTCCACGTCTGTCTGAGCCCGCACTGCGGAGCAGGCCACTGCCAGTAGGGCGACGGCGCTGCCACAAAGGATGTTCGCACGCATATTTCGCCAAGTCCTGAGCTGATCCGGAAGCAGGATTGCCGGTCGTGTCGGCTGCCGGTGACAGTCGCACCTGGCAGATGAGCGCTCGGCCCTCCAGAAGCACCATCCGGGCAGCCTGGTCCCATTGTACCAGCGCTGAGGCCACAAGTAACCATAGGTGGGCGTCGAACTGCAACGCGTTCGACAACGTCTCGAGCATTTGCGGGCATCGGCAGCCAGACCGCTACTGATCCGCGAGAAGAGGGGCCAGCAGTGGTTCCGCGGCCAGTTGCTCGCGGCTCATCACGTGACTGTCCAGCAGTGCGTTGACCAGCTGTCGAGCGTATCGGGACAGTTCGGCAAGGTCTGCCTGAGGCGGCGGATCCCGTGACGGATCGACGCGACTCGCACCGGCCAGCAGCAACGCCGCTTCGAAGGCCATGGAAGATTCGTCGCGAACACTCTGAATCAGCGGCTCGACACGCGCAGCCAGATTCGCCAAGTCACCTTCGAGCGCCGTGAAGAGATCATCCATCAACTGGGCACGCAGCAATTCGTCCTCCACCGGCTCCTTGTACTTCCCAATCGCCTCTCTCCACTGCTGGACGGTTGAGCGATAGTCACGCAGCAATACGCTGTATTCGGCACTGTACAGGAGCATCCGATTCAGCTCGGATTGCGAGCTGGCTGCAGGGGAAATGGCGGTAAAATCGTCGGGGAACTTGGCCTGGGCCTGATCGAACTGTGCGACCGACTGCCGAAAGCGGTCGGCGGCCTCCACATACTGGTGAAACTCGGCGAACGTTCGTCCCAGGTTATGCCAGGTCCCTGCGACATCCAGTTGCGCGCGAACGAGGTTTGGGGCGTTCTTGGCAACAGTGCGTTGAATGGTCAGAGCTTTGTCGTATTCCTCGAGAGCTGGCTGCAGGTGGCGCTGGTCTCGTCGCACGAGGCCTTTGCCATTGAAGATCATGGCCAGCAAGGTTTGCTGAGAAGGTGGCAGCGAAGCGACCGCGTCTTCGAAGTTCAGCGTTGAATAGGGCTGAAGGAGGATATTCTCGGCACGAGCATACAAGGTGAACGCCTCCTCCAAGCCCACCCGACGAACTTCGGCGTCCGCTACCTTCAGCGTGGTCTGATGCAGGGCGTACGCGTGCAAGTCGAGCGAGGTGGCACAGCCCTGGCGGTACGAAACAACGGTCGGGTTCTCCCGCAGAAGCGTCTCTGACAGTTGATCGGCCTCCGCGAAGAGTGACAGTGCCATGGATGCGTCGGTACGGTAGATTTTCCAGCCTAAGTCTTTCAACGACATCGCCAGTGCAAAGCGATTGGACAACCTGTCAGGATGTTGCTGCAGGAGCCTGCGGCGAAGTGCAATCGATTCATCCAGTTGTGCCACGGCCTGATCGTGTGGCGAATTGGCGGACAGATCCTCTAATGCGCTCGCGTAGATATCAATATACCGGGCCGTTTCCTCCAAGTCCGAATCGTCCATCAGCGGACGAATGAGATCGCGAGCCTGAACCAACTCCTCTGCGGCTTTCGATCGTTCGCCGCGCAGGGCATACAAGTCAGCGAACGCCAGGTGCGTTTCCGCCAGCAGCGGTTGAAGTGACAGCTGACGGAACTTGGTTTGCGAGACCTCCAGGTATTTCTGCAAGCCGTCGAGTTGCTGCCGAGCGAATTCGGTGTCGCCGAGCCGGCTGGCAATGCGGGCCAGTTCGCTGCGGGCATGGAAGTTCAGCCTGGCGAGCATCGTCAGGTTTTCCTCTGTCGTTGGCAGGTCCTCCAATTCGTCCACGGCCTCTTGAAACAGTCGTTTGGCCTTGTCGTTATCGCCCAGCTTTGACAGAAGGGCCGCGTAACGCACCCTGGATTCGATGACCAGTTGACGGGATGACTCGGCTGCGTTCTCGGTCAGCAGATTCTCGTAATAAGACGATGCCTTACGCAAGAGCTTGCTCCGCAACGGCTGCATTCCGGGAGCATCCAGCAGATCCTCTTCGCTGACCGTCGTGAAGAACTCGTCGATGGCGTTCAACGCGTCCTGGCGATTGGCCACCGCTTTGGCTTCATTGTCCTGAGCGGTTCGAGCGGCGGTGAGAGCCGCACGTTCAGCTCGCAGGGCCACGATGGCGAGGTACGTAGTGGTCGAGATGCCGACGACGAGCAGGAGAGCGATCACCGACAACGCGGCCACCGGGCCTCGGTTCTTGCGAACGAATTTCTTCGTCAGATACAACATCGAGGGGGGCCGTGCCTCGACCGCTTCGTTGTTTAAGAATCTGCGAATGTCCTCGGCAAGACGGGTCGCCGATTCGTAGCGACGATTGCGTTCTTTGTCCAGAGTTTTCATGACGATCCAGTCCAGATCGCCGACAAGCACCTGGGCCAGACGCTTGGAGTCGGTTTGACGCCGCGCGGTAATATCGCGGAGGCAAGCATCTCCCGCGCTCGACAGCCGGCTGCTGGGCCTGGGCGAGTCCTGTTCACGCACCAGCTCCAGCAACTGCAGAATCGTCTTGCCTCGCAGCGAGTTGTCATCCAGTGGTGTGCTGCCAGTGAGCAGTTCGTAGAGCACAATGCCCAGGGCATAGATATCGGTACGTGTGTCGATGTCGAGCGGGTTCAGACTCGCCTGTTCGGGACTCATGTACCGCAGCGTCCCCACAATCTGTCCGAACTCGGTGAATACCGTTTTGTCGGTAAGTCGTTGTGTGGCCTCGAGCGCCTTGGCCAGCCCAAAGTCGATGACCTTGGCCACCGGCCGGCCGTGCATTTCCGCTACCAGGATATTCGACGGCTTGAGGTCACGATGGATGATCCCCTTCTGGTGGGCGTGCTGGACGGCTTCGCACACATCGATGAACAATTCGAGTCTCTGGGCAACGCTCAGCCTGTGGTGATCGCAGTAGTCGACGATGGGTTCGCCTACCACTAGTTCCATGGCAAAAAAGGGTTGGCCTTCGTCTGTCGTACCGGCATCCAGTATGCGCGCGATGCCCGGATGGTCCATGATAGCCAATGCTTGCCGCTCGGCTTCAAACCGCGCTATGATCTGCTTGGAGTTCAGCCCGGCCTTGATGATCTTCAGAGCCACGCGGCGACGTATCGGTGAGATCTGCTCAGCCAAATGAACTTGGCCCATGCCTCCCTCGCCAATCACCTGGAGGACCCGGTAATTGCCCAGCCGGATCTTCGGACCCGCTCCCACTGCCGGGTGCGTCGACCTGGCCGGTTCATGGTCCAGTTCCTGCGGGCGGCTGTCGCCATCGTTCTTCCCTTGGGCAACTGCATCTTCATACGTCTCAGCTTGCGGGCGCTTGTCCGATGCGTTGCCCGCTGCATGGTCGTCTGGTTTCTTTGTCATTGCGATTCCTGCCGCGGAGCCCATCGATTCGAGTTCGCTTCCGCTCCGTTCCGCGTGTACAGCCTTGGTTGATTTCCGGAGCCCGATTTTCGCAGGAATAGTATCGCGGTCGGGCACGTGAATCCACGCACCACTTCAGCATTTCCGGAAATTCAACGGCGAGGCCTTGGGGGCACGGTCCACCCCCGTGTTCAGTCGGAGGAGAGCGACACGCCGCATCCCCTGGCACGACAACAAGCTGTTCGCACGTCCCACGTGGGCACATCGACTTGACGTGGCGGCGGAAACCAGAGCCTGCGCGAGTTGACGGCAGTCCGGGGCCGGGGGCCCAGGGAGGCACTTTCCCGAGGAGCTTTGGGTGTGGAACAACGGGCGGTCATCTCGCTGCTTGCTCGCGCGACGTCGTGGACGCCGCTTGGGGAACCGGTCCCACCAGAATCGCCATATTGATAGGCTGATGACCAGTAATGTGCGACCTGATAAGCTGGACAGTTTAATGTCGATCGCCTGGCCGGAGATCTGCCGTACCATACCCGGCGCAGCGCACCCGTTCTTTCCACGCAGTGTCGAGCAAGTGAACGTTAGTTCTGCGGAGGACGAGGAGGGGTGGTTCCTGACGATCATGCTGCTTCGGCTGGACTGCCGTCGAGTAAGCGGTCTGGTGCGAGCACCCTAACCGTTCGAAAGCCACAGGTAGCCAGTCCAGGCGACGACCGTGGCCAAAGCGATGACGAGCAGGATGGTTCCTAACAGCCAGTACTTCCGTAGTGATTCCACGTTGCGTGTCTCGTCCATGGTTTGAGATTCAAGGTCGTAGAGAGTGGCCAAGGACCGCCTGACCATCGGATAGAGACCTGCTCGCAGCAAGGAGTATGTCCCGAGGATCATGCCCAGCGACAAAGCGGTGACCTCCATGATGTTCCCGGCGCGGTAAGTTCCGTCCTGGTTTTCTACGAGCACAACCAGGGAGAATGAAAACACCCATACCGTGAGACTGCATGTCCAAATCCACCATTCGTATTTGGTGTGAAAGAACCGCAGTTGTCTCCTCACTAGCTCGCTCAAGTTCACGTTCCCGTCGTCGAACGATCGCACCTCGTGAAGCACCATCACACTCACTGCAATAAAGCCTGACGTCAGCAGAGTCAGTGACAGATGCAGAAACAACCAGCCGACGTTCCCTGCCATCGCGGAGGTCATCAGGTTGACGATATGCCCCAGCTCAGCGATGCCCTGCATGATGAGAAATGCCCATGCCTCGATGCGCATCCCGTACCATCCGCTTCTGGCTGACTTGTCGAGCATCTGGTTGATGGTCATCCGGTTCATTGTCGGTTCCTCTTGCCTGCTTCGACTCCAGATCATCTGCAGTTTGTCGTCATTCACTCCAACACCTCCTTACCAAGCCCCTTCTGTTCCAAGGCGTGCCGCAATCGTGCTTTGAGTCGCACGATCCGTACACTCACATTACTGCGACTCAAGCCGGTGATGTGGGATATTTCTTCGTAGCTTCGTTCTTCGAGATACAGCAGGACAATCGCTCGATCCAGGGTTGGCAGCTCGCGGATACACGTTCGCAGGAACTGGACTTCCTCGTCCGGCGGCTGGGCATCAGCTGCCATCTCGTCGATCGTATTCGGCCCCACTGGCTTCAGTGCGGGTTGCCGAGCGGCGTTCCGCTGTCGCATCAGAGCTGTGTTGAGCCCAACTCGATACATCCAGGTGGCAAAATCCGAACGGCCTCGGAACGACCCATAGGAACGCCACAGTTGCAGGACCATGTCCTGGAACAAGTCTTGCCGATCTTCAGCCCTGGTTGCGTAGACGGCGCAGATGCGATGCAGTATTCCCTGGTGCCTGTCGACCAGTTCTACGAACCGCTGCCTGTCTGACTCGCTCGTCCGCATCGCTTCCCTCGGTTTCTGTCTACCCGGTTAGTTGCCACTGGACGGGAAAAACTACATCCGCGTCCAGTGATTGCGGAAAAAATACCGGAGCCGTGTGGCGAAGTGAGGCCACGTCGGGCCGTGACCTCGGAGACCAGGCCGCGATGAGGAGTGCGAAATCTGCATAGGGGCAGCGAGCAGGGTTCTCGAGCCGGGATCTATCGTGCAGCGTGGGGGAGTGTCGGATCGGTGCCATCTCCGGAGCCGCTCTCTGGCGTGATTCGCAGCAAGTCCCCTGCTTCCGCGAGCGAAAGGCCTGGCAACTCGGCGGAGGAAGCGTCTGCCGCCGCATAGGTCACCAGGCAGTCGAGCAGGTAGCCGGCTTCGGGGAAGCCACGGCGCACGCCGTCCAATGCCCAGAGGTTGCAGACCAGGACACGGCCTTTGCCCAGCCGGAACTCGCTGAGCATCGTGCCGTAGGCCAGAGCAAACTGGAATCGCGATGCATCTTCATTCCAGGGAATCAAACTCAATCCTGCCACGATCGGCTGCACGTGCTTCCGGGCCATCGCATCACGTGGCGTGAAGTCGATGGTTGGCACAGCAGAGCTGAACAGCCGCATGAACTGAAACCCGCTCGTGCCATCATGTGGGAAGTCGCCCAGTGCAGGATGCTGTTCGACCCACTGCGCATCGCAGCGCAGCCACAGCGGCCAGTAGGTGATTGTGCCTGGCTCACGGACGATGCGGCTCGGGGCCTCGCCTGCTCCCACGCCCGGGAGTGTGACTTGTGAGGCCTCTTGATTCTGTTCGAGCAGAACCGCGCACCCACCGGCCTGCACCCATGAGAGTAACTGTGCCGTGACGGTCGTGGCCAGGGCCACCTGCGCGCCCTGAAGCTCTCGGCTGTCGGACGTGTTATAGCGCGTATCGAGCAGGGGATCGCCCGTCAGATTTACTACTCCTGAGCTGGGCAGATCGGCTTTGCGGTGCGGGAACACCCAGAATTGCCACAGATTGTTCTGACGGCACCTCGTCGCTTGCAGCTCGACTGCGAGACTGATCGTCTGCGGCGAGTTGAATTCAAATGGCCCCAAGGCGATCCGGCCGATCTCGCGGATCGAGGCCACGTTGGCGCTGACACCGTCAATTCGGCCGGACGCGAGCGTTCGTGCGTCGTCCGAAACGGTCCAGGTCAGTTCTCCGTTGTCGATCGGAGCTGGTCCAAAGTGGGAAAGAAGCAGTCTTATCTCTTTCTTCCCTCCCGCTGCCAAGACACGCTGATCGGTGTCTGCGTCAATCAGTAACACCGATTCGCGATTGAACTGCCGAAACCAAGCCGGGTCGGGGAATTTCTCCGGCTGATAGAGCATGTCAAGGATGCCGTAATCGGTAACGTCCGTTTCGACTCCGCCGGGAATGTCGCTCACGACCCACCACGAATATCCGTCGAGTCGCGGCAAGTGGCGTGCTCGTTCGAAAACCGACTTGACAGACTCGCGGTAGCGAGCGATGGATCGCTGGCGAAGTTCGGCATAGCGTGGGAGGAGTCCATAGCTTTCCAGACGCCGGCGATGCGGTTCCAGGACCCAGGCCTGTGTCATCGCACCGGTCAATCGCTGCTCTTTGTCCAGGTCGGGAAGTGGCGCTATGTACGTGTTATCGAATTCGTGCCAGATATGCGGTCGACTCGCATAATCGCGCGATGAACGAACCGCACGGTCGACAAGTCGCCCGATCGCGATGTCCACGGGCAGGAGATCGAGGGTCGTGTCCACTTCGGCATCCGGCACTCCGTCGATCCACAATCGAATTCGATTCCCGTCATAGGTCAGGGCGACATGGTTCCAACGCCCCGCAGCCAAGGCTTGGTGGGACCGGAGGATGTTGTTCCAGAAGCGGCCGATCTGCAGGCGCCCGTCGCCGACCTGCCCGTCCAGTGACAGCAACAGCGCCCGTCCCGTCTCCGCAGCGCCACAGGAGAAGAACGTGCCCCAGTCCCCAAGGGCGAATTCGTCCGGCCGCACCCAGACCGAGATGGTCAGCGCATGGCCTGCTGCAGGCAGCACCTTGTCCGCCTGCTCTGACAGCGAGATGCCCGGTGGAGAGACCCTTTGCGGCCAGTAGGCCTCCGGTTTCAGCGGGCCTGTTGGCTGAGCGCTGAGCACTTCGTCGGAGCGATGCGGATCCCACGGGTCCCCGGCCAGTTGCTTGATGTCGCTGGCCTCCAGTACGCGGTGAAACAGCGCTACCTCGGCAACTTGTCCCCGAAAGACCTGTTGCGGCCCGTGACCGTCGGTGGGGCTATCAGCACGGCCCATAACCCACCGGTCGGTGATGATATCGGTGGGCCATTGATCGCTGCCCCCGTCGGAAGCCACAAATAAGTGCTCTGGTGTCAGATCGCGAAAGGTGCGGTAAGCCGAGTTGATATAGGCCTGCTTCACCGGATCGAGATGAGCATTGAATGCCTCGTTGAAGCAACTGAAAGAATACCAGGACGGATGGTGCTCGAACTCGCGGATCATGCGTGGAACCTGGGCCTGAAGCACGGCGGCGGTCCCCGGCTGCATCGGTGTCCCGGCCAGGAACCACTCCCCTTCCGTCTGCAGCAGCAGACCGACTTCATCCGCAGCGTCGAAGAACTCATCCAACGGCGTGTGGGCCAGGAACCGAATCGCGTTGAAGCCGTAGCTCTTCAGGTGGCGAAGTCGGTCGACATACACTGCCTTGTCGGGCGGCGGCGTCCCGTAGATCGGCTCCAGGCTGTCATAGCCGCAGCCGCGCAGAAAGAGCGGTTGCCCGTTGAGCAGGAAGTTGCCACTGCCGGGATCGACGACGAGCGTGCGAAAGCCGGTGCGCACGGTCGTCGCATCGCATTGGCCATGAGCATCGTGCAGGCAGACAGCGACGTGATAGAGTTGTGGATCGTCGGGAGTCCAAGGCCGGAGATCAGGGAATGCAATTCGTGCTTCTGCCAGGCGCGAGGTCAACTCGCCCTGCGCAATGGTCGCCGACATCTCCCCTTCCACGGCGGTGCTGCCATCCGCATTGAACACGCGCAACTGACAACGGCCTTGCCACGCCTCTCCAGGCTCGATACGCCGGATTGAGATATCGGCAAGTACGCCCTTCAGCCCCGGTTCAGCTCGAAGCCGAATCCGTTCCAACTGTGGATCCGAGCGAGCTTCCAGAGACACATGACTTGTGATCCCACCCCAGGGAACCAGAAACTGCATCATCCCGATGTACGGCGCGTCGGGTGGAGTTCGGGAGTCGACGAGCACATCGAGCCGATGTTCCTGCCCCGAAGTGATTCGAGCGGTTACGTCCAGCTCTTGAGGCGTGATGAACGAATCGATGCGGCCAATCGATACGCCGTCGAGATAGGCTTCGCCCCAGTTGCAGACCCCTTCGAAACGCAGCCAAATCCGCTTGTCCTGCCACGTGGCAGGCACGGTGAAGGTACGCCGATACCAAGCCTTGCCCTGGTAGTCGTGCCGGGCAATTCCATTCTGCTCGCCATAACCTTGCGCTTGCCAGTTGCCCGGGACCATGATTGCGTCGGCAAACGGAGTTTCGTCCGCATACCACCGCGCGGCATGCCCCTGATCCTGTGGATCGAGCCGGAACTGCCACCGGCCATCCAACGATAGCCGCGGTCGAGCCGGAAAGTCCGCCTCAGCTCGCGATTGCACCAGGAGCAATACGGCAACACAGGTCACGACTTCAATACCGGTCACGATGCGTGGCATATGACCCGATCGAATGAACCACGAACGATGGGAGTGATCAATCGACTGAGTGAAAGAGCCGGAGGAATTCATGGGCATAATCGACAGCGGAAGATGGAGGAGTGGAGACCGTGGCCCGACGACGGTTCACAGCAGTCACCGTACGCGTCATTATGCCGCTGCGTTGCCGTGGATGACAAGTTGCCCACAGAAACGTATCGGGTGCCACTGGCTTCGCCAGTGCCACAGTTGGTCGGCCCTTGCCCGTGCTGCACGAGCAAAGCCAGTGGCACCCGAATCTTGAATGTCGACCGAGCACGAGACCGGATGCCCGCCGAAGCACGGTGACCTTGCGGCGGGCTGGTCTGCCTGACATGCTTCTCACGCTGATTCCTGAATCACTGGCAGGAGTCTCCTGCCAGTGCCAGAGGTCATATGAACGAAGCCAGCGGGGAATCACATCATGCGTCAAGCATTCCCGGTCATGGGCCTGTCTTGCGGGTCAGTCTGATGACACGTTCTTCTCCACTCCCTTCATCGCTGAACTTCAGGCAGCACGTTGTATTGTCGTCGGGGACCATCCTGAAATGGGAGACCGTGCTGCGACCTTCTGCATCAAAGACCACATTGCGCCAGATCGCCTCCTTGCCCTCCATCGTCAGAGTGGCTTCGCCATTCGAGGCATCCGAGCCGGCACCACGCATCTTCACTTGTCCGTCCGAGCTGTCCCAGACGATGAGACTGACGCCGTTAGCGTCCGGATTGTACCAATCCAGTTGAATGACATCTTGATTGGCTATCCATTTAGCACTGAATCCCCCGGTCAACTCTTCGTCCTCCCACACGCCCAGCATCCAGCCGAGACACTTCTCCAACTCCTCGTGGTTCCTGCTGACCCGTTTCCAGACATCGGTTCTGTCGGGCAATGGATTTCCCTGGCAATCAACTCGCTCGGTGACCAAAAAGGAATGCGTGTTTCCATTGTCGGAGATGGTCACGGTACTGGTGGCCGTGGCGTGCGCCGCGTCAGGATAGACCAAGGTCGATCGATCCACCCATTTGCCGTCAACCTTTTTCGACTCGGATGTGACAAAAAATCCGCCGGTGGCACTGCCGGACGCCTTGATCGACTTGCTGGCCGGGTCCCAGACGGCAATGGTATGAGAGCGCCCGCGCACCACGCCATCTTTCTCCAGGTGCCAGGCGGATTGCAGGCCGCTTCTGTCTGCCAGCGGAGTCTGCACGCTGACCATCCGCACGATCTCACCCTTCTTCATATATCCTTCAATGTCCTCGTCGGCTTCCGTCTCGCAAACCCACCGTCCGGCAAACGTCTTGATATACGGTTCAACCAACGAAGGAGCTTCCTGCTCGATGCCTGCGAAACCGGCCTCGGCTTCGCGCCGCACTAACTCGGTAATCAAGACATCGTGTTCGTAGGCGCCTGCCATCTTGGGCTGGTGCAGCGCCAGGGCTTGTTCGTAGCTGTCACGAGCCTCGGCCTGCTGATCGAGCCGTTGATGAGCAATCGTTTTGAGCATCAGGCAAAGTGATTGCTCAACGGGCGACGTCGCGTAGTCTTCTTCGCGAGCCGCATGGCGGAGATATTGAAGTGCCTTGAGCGGATCTCCTCCACGTAGCTCGGTCAGCGCTAAACAGGCCCAGCCCCACCCCAGTTTCCAGGGCTCCATCCCTTCGCCTTCCATCGCCCGTCTCAGCCGATCGATGGGGAGTTGCGATGAATCGATAACGCCGGGGATGAGTAGTGAGGACTTGATGGTCCTTTCGATCTCCTCGTTCGAGTCGCTCGACCGATAGCGTTCAATCATTCGCTCGCAGAACTGTTTGTACGCGTCCTGATTTCCTGTGAGAGCAACGACGGGAGCTGTCCGGAGCCAGGCGAAACTGTCGGCAGACTCCGCCTCGGTGCAGGCCAGAAGATCGTCGGCAGCCTTCTGCCATTGTTCGAGCCGGGCATGCATATCGGCGCGCAGCGTACGCAGGTCCGCGTTGTCCGGCTCTGCGGCAAGTCTGGCTGAAATCCGCTCACATACATCAGACGAGTCGTGAATCATGCCGTTCCAGTCGTGGAGGCGGTAGCGTGCCATACAGCGCCCGACCCGCAGATTGAGCACGTCAGGATGGGAGGCAATCAACCGATCCAACGCTGCCAAACACTGCTCGTCACTCCAACCGGCCGGAGGCCACACCGGATCATAGCCGAGCTGTGCTGCCAGGCGGGTCTGCAAGGTCAAGTTTGGCTCCCAGGTATTCCCGGTTCCTACCAGCCGATCCGATGCCGCACAGTACCAGTCACGTGCAGCCTCTTCGTTCCCGCTCACCCGCGCGACCGTGGCCGCCACGAACCATTGTCCGATCCAGTCTTCCACGTCTCTGCGGCCCAGCGATTCGGCCATGGCCTGTCTGGCCCCGTCCGCGTCACAGAGTCCCGCGCGGCAGAACGCGACCATCCACCACCAGGCATTCTCCGTGTCAAGTGAATTGGCTTGCTCGGCAGCCTTCAGAGCGGCTTCCCAGTCCTCCTGACTGGCGTTCGCCTGCGTGCTCTTTGTCCACGCAATCCAACGACAAATGGACAACGCCTTCTCGCGAGCCCGTTTGACTACTGCGTGGTCCTGTCCCAGGCCAGCCTCGCATTTCGCCAATGCATCGACCAATACCTGCGCCGCTTCCTGTTGACGTTGTCCCTGCTTGTCAATGGCATTGGCCAACAACAGGGCGGTATTCAGTGCCGCCGAGCAGTCCGCCCCCACCGTGCCCATTGCTTCGCGGTAACACGCTTCCGCCTCCGCATATTGCTCGTTCATCGAGTGAATGGCGGCTTCCTGGAGAGCGGACACAATCGGGGCGCCGGCCTGTAACGCCTCTGTCTGCTCCTCGGATCGCACGGTCCCGGGAATGATCACCGCGATACACGACAGCAGCGCAAAGGCCGGTATCCATCGCGGCTTCCAGTGCGCCTGCGAGGCCATCCTGTGGTGAGTGGCACGGTTCTTCTGCAGAAGTAATGCACGCATGACCGTTCCTCCAAGAAAACGATAGATGAAGAACGAACGAACTCAGACAACGGCGAGCCGTTGAGATCTGCAAGGGAAATGAGACACGTGCGACGATCTACTACCAGGTGGTGCGCAGATTGTGCCATGTGGCACCTGTGCCTGCGATACCCAGACGCCCGAAATTCGGCAAGTCGATGCTGCAGAGGCATCGGCGGTGCATGCTATAGAGTGGTCGTGGTATGCTCGTCCCCCCCGATCTCTGCCTGGGTAAACAGCTTGCCCGATAGTTCGTGAGGCTTCGACACTACGACGCGAGGGAAGAAATCGCTTCAGCGCTTCTCTCGTAGCCACGCTCGCGCAGAGCGTGGGAAATTGCCGTACCACGAAGTTCTTCTTCCCGCGGTTCTCACGAGGTCGGGCCTCGAACCCATTGCGAGCTACCGCTTGGTTCGACCAACCCGCTCCCGTTGGTCATTAGGATTTGGCTCAGAATTCCCGATTTCTTCCCTGTGAGTAGACTGAGCTCGCCGACTGGACGGCCTTTCAACGCTGGGATCTGCCGTCAGCCCACGTTTATGCGGCTTGCTGTCGCGCGGTTGAAACGGCGTTGAAAGACGAGGAACTCCAAGAACGAACCGAACGCGATACCAACGGTGTAACAAACCAGATCGGACCATAAGAAGCCGAATCCAAGTACCAGGCCGCCCAGTGGCATGTGTCGAAGGGACTCGAGCCACGGTGCGTGGTAGAGTTGGCTCAACTCGATGGCGTAGGCGAAGGCAAGTGAGAGCGCCGCTCGCTTGCACAGAGGTGTTGTGGGAAACGCGACACTGATGGCGGCCAGCGCGGTCAGGGCCCACAGGGTATCGCCGGCATACTCGGCAAGGAACGGCGGCAGGATCGCCCCGAACTTCCGCGATGCGAGTCCCAGGCCAATCGCCGTCGCACCAAACGCCAGATGGAACAGACGGAGCTTCCACGCAGGCGATGCCTCGTCGGAAACCACGGCTCACCTGCCTTCGACCGACTTGCCGATTCCTTCGACGAAGTGTTGTATCGATTCAAGTTCCAGGTGATCGAGCCAGAATCCGCGACACTTGGGACACTGGTTGACGATAATCCCTGAGTCACCGGCATAGTTGAGGGGCAGCGTTTCCACGCCGCACGAACGCGGACAGAGGATATGTCGCGTCAGTTCGTCAGCGGTGACGCCGGATCGCTGGCGAAGGTGGACCACGGCCGCCAGCACGGCATCCTCGAACTTCACCTGCCGCGACTTGACGATCTGTCCGAGTTCACCGTGATCCAGCCAGACGCCGCCGCACTTGCCACAGCGATCGATCACGACGAACTCGTACGCGTCTCGCACCATCTCTTCCTGGCATCCACTACACAACATGGTCTGCTGCCTTTCTTAGTAACTCATCGCACGATCATGCCGACAGGCAATACGCCACGATCGACAACCATTCTGACACATCGTTTCGGTCCGGCGGGAGCCGTTCGCGTGGGGCTGTGATGTTGCCTCCGCCGATCGACTCTTCAGTCCTCAGGGATCGATTTCAAACCCCTTACGTTGCTGGCGGGCCAGGTACTGATTGGCCTGCTCGTCGCTCACGCACTGTTCCTGCTGCGGGTCCCAGGTCAGCTTGCGGCCCAAGCGGATCGAGATGTTGACCAGGTGACACGTGCTGGCCGCTCGATGCTGACTGAAGACGTCGGAGATCGGCGTGTGCTTGGTCCTGATACAGTCGAAGAAATTCGCTACATGATTGGCGATGGGCCGGTAGTTGCCCGACAATTCAAACTCTTCGTCGGCAGCCTTTCGCTCGCGCTGCAGATCATCGTGAGCGTAGAGCTGAAAAGCCGTATCCGGCAACGGATTGTCTGCGAGTTGTTCGACCGGCTTGCCTGAGAGTATACCACGATTGACGAAAATTCGCCCCTGGTCACCCTCAAACAGGATGCCCGCTCGGCCGGTATCTCGGATCTCCAGCTCGGTTCCATCTTGGTAGATCAGGGTCGCTCCAAAATCGACCGGGACATTATAGCCGTTAGGGATCTCGGGCAGCTTGCCGCGACCTTCGACCGAGACGGGACCCGAGTTCTGCATGCCCATGGCCCAGTGAGCGATGTCGACATGATGAGCGCCCCAGTCGGTCATTTGGCCGCCGGCGTATTCGTACCAGAATCGGTACCTGTTGTGGCACCGTTGCGGGCAATACTCCACGACAGAGGCTTGTCCCAGCCAGAGATTCCAGTTGAGATAAGAGGGAAGCGGTTGTGAGGCAAACGGCCCACCCGTAGTATTCTTGCCCAGCGTCACGGTGACTTTGCGTAGCTTGCCGACACGTCCCTGACGCACCATTTCGGCCGCCAGACGAAACCGGGTGTCACTGCGCTGCCACGTGCCGACTTGAAAGATCGCATTGGTTTCTCTGACGACTTTGCAGAGACGCTTTCCTTCATCAATCGTCAGCGTCAGAGGCTTTTCGCAGTACACGGCCTTTCCCGCGCGGCAGGCAGCAACGGCAATGGCCGTGTGCCAATGATCGGGCACGGCAATCATGACCGCGTCAATATCCTGTCGATCCAACACATGGCGATAGTCTTCATAAATGTCGGCTTTCCCGCCCAGCCGAGCGCGAGCCATTTCCAGTACCCGGCGATCCACATCGCACATCGCCACGACGTCGGCCAGCGGAAGAGCATTCTCCGTGAGTACCGCACCTTGATGCCTCAGTCCAACTGCTCCTATGCGAAAACGATCGCTGCGCGAAAAATCGATCTGGCTCAGGTCGATCTGCAAGGGCGTTTCGACATAGACAACATCGGCTGACGCTCGCTGCGGTCGCAGCAGACTGGCACCACCCAGCCCCGCCGCGACGATGCCGGCCGAGGTCTTCAGAAAACGGCGACGCTCAACTCTGGTGGAAGACATGTCTACCTCACGGGTGCGGGAAGCTGTGGTGGCTTGAGAGCATAGATGGCAAACGTGGCCAGCCAATGCTCACCTTCGTAGTGACCACTGAAAACGTACCCGAACCCGATCCTGGCGTGCTGACGAGCCAGTTCGAGCAGGATCCCCCGGCGCGGGTCGTCGTGGGGTAACGCGTCCGCGATCCCCTGCAGACACCACGCTCGGGACAGGTTGAGTCCGGCCAGGTGCACGAGCTTAGGATCGGTCACGTCACTCACGACCACCGGTTGGACAAACTGCGCCGAATCAGAAAGGTCGTCGGGCAGGAACTGGTTTAACCAACTGACATATTCAGTTGTCGATGTGACACGGCGCAGGAAGTCGGCTTCGTTGAGCCCGGAGGAAAAGAAATCTTGTCCCGAGGGTTCGTAGCGGAACGGGTACCGGCGATCGCTCAAGTAGAACTCGCGACCCCGCCGGACGATGATTGCTTCCAGCTCGTGGTGGCCGACCGTGCGAGCATAATCCAACGTCTGCGACAGGGCGAAGCCGGTATCGGGATGTTCCCCGGTGCGGATCGGGTAAGTCAGCAGCGGCAGATAGCTCTTGCTACGTTCCACCAGCACGGTTTCCAGCGGCCGCAGGTTCTCACGCCATCGTCGGCCGTCGTCATCGTTCCAGTCGTGCAGTTCCGCAACCAGTCGCAGGGCCCAGGCCCAGCCATACATGCGTTCGAACGTCTTGTTGTGTTCTTGCAGAAAATGGTCGGCCTCGGCCTGCAAAGCTGCAGCGGTCAAGTGATCGTTGAGTCGCTGGCGAATTCGTGGCGCGCTGCGGTGCGCGGGATGCAGCTTCAGCAGTCGCACCAGCATCCAGTGACCATGCACGCTGCTGTGCCAGTCAAAGCAGCCGTAGAAAGCCGGATGCAGCTGTTTGGGCGAAAGCACGGACTCGGGACCTGCCATCACATTGGACGGCTTGTTGGGAAACTCCTGATCGATGTTCTTGAGTGCCAGTTCAGTAAACAGCGTCACTTGCTGGTCGGTCAGTTCCCCGCCCAGGTCAGGCAACTCGCTGCCGAGGACAGCTGATGACGATAACAACACAATAATCAGTGTCCATCGGTCTCGATGCAGTATCATGATGTACCCAGGAAAGCAGTTCCAGGTTGTGTGCCGGCAGTGTCAGATAATGTAACAGATCTGACACTTCGCCGGTAGCTTTGGGACCGATCCGCCCGAACTGCCGATGGGTGCTGAACGGGTTTGATTCTGCGGCGGTTCGACGGCGTGAGGATCCAAGAAGTAGCCACCAGCGGTGATGCATGACGGCATCGATGGAACTTTCCGGTGATAGGGCGAATTCCCCTTCGGACTCTGCTAATATGAGTGTTCGGAACCGCCAGGATCGGGTCGTCCGGACAATTTTAGAGGCAATCTGTTTCCGCGCACAGCCAGGATGAGCCATGACTTACACGATACGAGCGTCGTCGACGACGCGATCGTTCCAGAGAGTCGGTCCGGCAGCGATCGTGTTGACGTTGAGTATCATGCTGCCTACCTGCGCTCAGGAACGCGAACTTCAGCAGCCGGCCGGCGTGGGGCGAACCGGCCCCGCCCTGCGAACCGTTCCGGATTCACCGTGGATGGAGTTTCATGGCAAACCGGTGCTGCTGATCGGGGATTCGATCACCCAGGGCTGGATGGAATTGGGAGCGAATTTCGATCAACAGGCATACCTCGATGCGTTGGCGCGGCGGGGCATCAATGCGCTGCTGCTGTGGAGCTACATCGGCATTACCGACCAGGTCAGCGACAGACGAATCGGCTACGACGCTCCGGAGATCTGGCCCTGGGCCACTGAGCCTTCCGCTGCCGGGGAGCGGCAGTTCAATCTGCTGGTCTTCAACGACGAGTATTTCCGACGCCTGCGCCGACTGGTCGAAACGGCCGCTCAGAAGAATGTGGTCGTCATCATCACGATTCATGACGGCTGGACCAAGACGCGTTTTGACGGTCATCCGCTGCAGAATCGGCTGGGGGGATACTTGAACGACAAACGCGACTACGTGCGACTGGCCCGCTACGGCGAAGAAATGCCCGCTGGTTTCGATATCAACTGGACGTCTTTGCAGAAGCATCAGTTTGTGCTGGAGAGATTCTGTGATCGACTGCTGCAGGCAACGGGCGATCAAGGCAACGTGATCTACGAGATGTTCAATGAGGGGGAGTGGTACGATCGAACGCAGTGGAGCGATTTCCAGCGGCATTTTCTCCAGTTCTTCCGCAGCAGAACCGAACAGCCACTGATGGTCAATGACGATCGCGCTGATGGGAAGGAGTTCCGCAGTGACCCAATGACTGAGATCGTAGCTCGGCACCTTCCGCAATGGCGCGTCGAAACGACGGCCAGAGAATTCTTCGAAAGACACGCACGTCATTTTGAATCCGAACCTGTCAAGCCCTGTTTGATGAGCGAAACGGTGCCGGAGTATGCCGGCGGTGCCGAGTGGCATGCGGCCATCGTGCGGATGCTGTGGGGAACCGCCTTGTCCGGGACGAGCATTGTGCTGCAGAACGACACCAGCTGGGGATTCGATCCGCGCACCAGCATGGCGCAATACGCAGCCGATCGAGATATCGTGCTCGACCTCGAAGGCCATCTGGCGCGGTTCTTCAATTCAGAAGAAGTCGGATTCGCGCTGATGCGTCCTGACGGCGCGCTGACATCCACAGGGGTCTGCCTGGCGAACCGTGGGAGCGAATATGTCGTATACGTTCCGTCGGAACAACGTGATGTGACGATGGATCTCACCGACGTGGAGCAGGCGTATTACGACGTGCGGTGGTACGATCCGTACACGGGCCGTTGGCAGCCGGCTGAGGCGATTCAGGGCGGAGCCGTCGCGCGGATTTCCGCTCCCTGGCAGAAAGACGCCGTCGTGCATTTGAAGCGACGTCAATGACACGTGACGAAATCAGCGAGCGCAATCCGGCGGCGCACCGCTTCCAATGACGAAGTACCCAATGACGAAAGGCGACCGAGTGACGACCGGACGGGAGCCGCGTCGAGTTTCTATGGCAGGTTAGTGCGGTATTCGAGTTTCGTCATTTCATTCGTCATTGGGTATTTCGTCATTCATCATTCGAAATAGGTGTTGCCGAATCGCGCTAGTCGCTTCTCGACTGTTAGGTCCTCAAAGCGAGGCCTTCGCCAGGCCTGCCGATTCTGACTCAAACCGATGGTGTTGCCTGCCATCTGGGATCATCACGCCGATGTCATCCAGACGTTCGCGGATTTGAGACCCCGAGCGGCGTGAACCGACTCCTACTCGGTGCCTTGACTCCCCAACGTGTCATCTCCTGGAGCCAAGACGCCAAGTGGTCGAGGGAAAAGAATGGCGAGAATTCGGCGCGGGATCTGACCCGCAACAGGTAGTGACGATGCGACAACGATTTCGAGCACGAGCAGGAGCAGGAGCAGGAGCAGGAGCGAAGGCGGATTGAGCTTACTGGGGTGAAGTCGATTGCAGGCCGCCGGAGCGTGCAAAGGCCGCGTCGCGAGCGCGCAGGTCGTTCCATGCGGCCGGGTCCGCTTCCGCGATATCCAGGCGGCCGAAAACGTCCTCCAGCTTGATCAGCGGTTCCAGCATGCCGACAGTGAGCCAAGGAAGCCAGACATTGACTCCGTGCCCCCGCGGAGGCGCCAGCGTCAAAGCCTCCGTACAGAGCCCAGGTCGGGCATAGCCAAGTGAACCGTCTACGTCCACGAACCGCCGTGTGTTGTAAAGCGTCAGACGGGCAACTTCAGCATAGTGCGAGTCGCTGGTGAGGATGTAGAGCCGATAATAGAGGAACGCAGCGCGCGCCATGAACAAGTCGGCGCCCGAATGGCCGGTGGCAATCAGGCTCAGTCCAACCGATCGCCTGCCAGGCGGAAAGCTAATTGCGCGACTCTCCGGTGGGATCGGTACATCCCAACCGTACATCCACGTTTCGGCGAAATCGCCTGCACGCCGAGCTGCCTCGAGCCAGCGTGCCTGGCCGCTGACGTCATGCACCGCCAGGAAGGCCTCCAGTGCGATCAATCCGGCCTCTTTGTCCAACACGTTCGGGTTGTCGGGAGTGCCCCCCACATAAGCAAACGTCTGGTGCACGTTGGCATAGCAGAACTCGGCGGCTCGCATGGCCGACGCCCGGTATTTCGGGTCGTTCGTGGCCCGAGACAGTGCGAGCAGGAAGACGATCGGGTGGGTTGAGTTGAGCTTGCTGTTGCTGGCCGGTGCGCTGTCGAAGTCGTACTCGCGGAACCACGACCCGTCGTCGTTCTGATGGCTGATCAGCCAGTCGCCAAACCTGCGGCAGAACAACAGCCAGTCGGGGCGAGGGTGACCGAATCGCTGCATGATATCCCACGCCTGCAAGGCCCCCACCATCCCGTCGGTTGCCACACGCAGGAACGTGTTATACTGCCGCCAGTGCGGCTCAGGGAATGGATCATACCAGGTGCGGGGCAGTCCGGTCGGTGTGAGTGAGTTGGTGCTCCAGAAGTTGACGATCGCCTCGCCCTTGCTCACCACGTCGCCGCGCCGGTGTTCGAGCCCGAACCGCAGGAGGCAATGAGCGGCTGGCAACTGCTGTCCGACAAATCCCATCTGATAGCTCACGTCCAGATCATTCACGAGTTGGCCGCCAGGCAGCGCGAGCTTGAAGGGAAGGCCGGGTACGCCGTTGTAGTCTCGCGACAGATCGATGAGCAGTTGATGACTGACTCGCGAAACGGCCGCTAGATCAACCGGTTCCACGGCAGGCTGGGCGGCGGATAGCCCGACGCGCCAGACGCACCGCATGGCCTCAGGGAAATCGGGTGGACGGCTCACGTGGATCAGCACGTGGTAGGCATGCTGCACGTTGGGCTGCACGGGATGAAACCGCTCCGCCCAGCGTGGTCCTGGTCTGGGGCCACCTTGACCGCGTGGGCCTCGAAGATAGCTCCGCTCGCCTTCGGTGCCTGGGTAATGGAAGGTCACGGTGGGATTCTGCGGGGAGCAGATTCCCAACGACGCGAACTGGAGTCGAGCGTCGATCAGGCGATCGGCGGTGCGGTCCTCAGCACATGTCCTGCCGTCAGGCTGAACGTGAAACAGGGCGAGCGTCACGCCGCTTTTCGCGTTGCGCATCATCACCAGCGGCAACGGCATGCGGTCCTCGCGGATCAGGATATGCTCCTCGGAGAGATTCGCAGCCAAGGCGCGAGGAGGGACGTGCCGATTGTCGCGATACCAGATGCCCGGAACGAAGAACTCGCTTAGTGCTGAAGGAGTGGGCTGCAATGCGCACAGGCTCAGCCGTGTCGCAAAACCGGCATCGGCAGGCGAGGGTGAGCTGATAGAAACCGTACGCGTGAATCGGAACGACTCAGCCGCCTTCCCAGGCGAGTACCGGTCGGCAAAGCGGAATACGGTGCCGGAAGGTGTCCGGATTTCTCCCACGCAGTCAATCGCGTCGCCGGCCTGTTCCAGAGCGGAGTAACCGCCACTGAGCCAGGTCGTACTGCCGTTGGCGTCGAGCAGTTGCAGGCAAACGGGGGCCGCGCAGCGGTACTCGGCTTCATCGTCCCTGTCGCCATTATCTCTGTCGCCAGCAAGGACAATGCGCAGCGGCGAATCGCCATGCGTGTCGGTCTGAATGTGCAGGGCGGCACGCCCCACACGCAGCGACACTTCGTTTTCGCCACCCCAGACCGGACCAAGGGGCACAAGGCAGAGAATCAGAAGCCTCGTACGGCGGACGCCCAGCCGCCGATCCGTTCGCGGCCGGTAAGTAAGGGCATAATCGGAACGCTGAGGTGCACAGCAGGAGATCGTTCGCATGGTTGCCATGGAGTGTCGCGATGAGACATTCTCGCAATATGACTGGATGAGACTTGCGCCGGACAACGACTGCTATTCTACCGACTTGTCTTCGCATCGGGAGTCTGTGTCCCGTGGGTCGTGGCGTGACTGGATGGAGGAGTGTTGGTTAGTACAGTCGATACAGACGGTACGACTGTCGAAGTTCGGGGCAACAAATTGCCGAGACCGGCTCGCGGCGAATTCTTCGCTCCTGCCGTCGGGGTATATTTGCGGGCTGCGCCAACACCCCCACGCTCGCCTTCCCTCCCCCACGCGCCGACTGCGGGCTGAGGGTTACACCGGGCCCATCGTGGCCCTCACGGCGAACGCCATGGAGGGAGATGATTGCAGGTGCCGCGCGGCCGGCTGCAACGACTATCTCACGAAGCCGATCGATCACGCCCGCTTCCTGGGCACCATCGAGCGCTGGACACGACCATCGCCTGCGGCGATTCCACCAATAACGCCCATCCCCACAACCACCGACTTGCACTCATGCAGCCAACCGTGAAGCCTCACGGCATTCCTCGCCTGGCAAACGGATTCCCGACTGCAACAGCCACGTTCCATCGACTTCCCGCCGGCGTCGGTGCCGCTTACACCGGCGGCGGATTCCGCTCGTTGTTGGCTCGCTGATGCCAGTAGGGATACGCAGGAGTCGTGGCGCTGGCGGAGTCCAACAGCGCGATCTGTTCTGGCGATAGACGCCAACCGACGGCACCGAGATTGTCGCGCAGCTGCTCTTCGTTGCGAGCGCCGATGATGGCGGTCGCGACAGTCGGACGCTGGAGCAGCCAGTTCAACGCAATGTGCGGCACCGACTTGCCCGTCTGCTCTGCGACTTCCTCCACGGCGTCCAGCACACGAAATAGATAATCATCCGCAAGCGGCGGTCCGGCTTCATTGGAGACCTTGCCGTGAAGTCGACTCGTTGCTGGCAGCGGCTCTCCACGGCGAATCTTGCCGGTCAGCCGTCCCCATCCCAGCGGACTCCAGGCCACCGTGGCCACTTGCTGATCGATGGCCAACGGCATCAGCTCCCATTCGAAATCACGGCCGACCAGCGAATAGTACGCTTGATGTGCAACGTACCGGGCCCAACCGTATTTCTCGGATACGGCCAGCGACTTCATCAGATGCCAGCCGGAGTAATTCGAGCAGCCGATATAGCGGATCTTGCCGGTGTGCACCAGGTCATCGAGCACGTCGAGCGTCTCCTCAACCGGTGTCAGGGCATCGAATGCATGCAGCTGATAGAGATCGATGTAGTCAGTTTGCAGTCGACGCAGGCTCCGCTCCACCGCATCAATCAGGTGATGCCGGGATGAACCGACGTCATTGGTTCGGGCGCCGGTGCGAAATGTCCCTTTGGTTGACAGGAGTACCTGATCGCGTCGACCTTTGATCGCCTCTCCCAATATCTCTTCAGCCCTGCCGTCCGAATAGACGTCCGCTGAATCGAACATCGTGAGCCCGGCTTCGAGACAGATGTCGACCAGCCGCGTGGCCTCCCTAACCCCACTGCTCCCCCACGCCTGGAACAACTCCCCGACCCCACCAAAAGTGCCTGTGCCGAATGTCAGCACCGGCACCTGAAAACCGGACGCTCCAAGTTGCCGGTATTCCATCATATCCTCCTCTGTTCGTATCCAACGACCGCATTGAGATGGAGTGGCTCTGCCAAACGTTGTCGGATGCTATTGACTCTGCTGGTGCCGTGTTGCGATCCGTCAGCCACCCAACCTGCAACCGCTCAACCTCCGTCGAAACCCGCGTTTGTCTCACCCAGGACTGGCGAAGACCTGCAATTCACGGTCATCTGTTCGAGTGCATTCTATCGGGGGCCGAATAGAAAGCAAACGTTGCCGTTTCCGCCACCTTGCCGACGGTGCGGCAGTTGAGTTTCGTGGCTGGGAAACTCTCCCCCGTCCTCACGCGAAGGCCGACAAACCACCATGCCTTCGACGAGGGCCACGAGTGCCTCAACTCGCTTCCATCCAGACTCTGGGTCGTTGCCAAATTGTCCAGTACAAAGTTTCCCCCGGTATCACTGTGGGCGGTGGAGTGCTTGCTTTGACCGAGGACGCTGCAGCCGCTATACTGACACACCACTGGATGATGGAAAGGATGATGGAAACTGGAAATGGCCCGCAAATGCAGCCGCCCTCTGATGCCACAGCTGCGTCAGCTTCCGGCTGGAGCTTGCATCGTTTCCCACCAAGTTGAATTCGACAGCCTTGTTCCGGACATAACTGTCTCCATTAGATCTCGTCATGATCGTAGGGTGCATGTGCTGTATCGTGGGACTGCCCCTTTCTGATACGACTGTGGTCTTCGCCTGCCAGCACAACTGATTGTTTTCCAGACTCCTTTGCTCACTAAGTGCTTCGTTATTCGCCATTGGCAGCGGCGCGTCGCAGGAGCGTTCCATGGTTGTAGCTGGGATCCTCCACCTGTACTTTCCGGAATGGGAAGAGTCCCACATCAGGTGATTTTTTGGTCTGGTACTTTGTCAACACTCAAGATTCGGGTGCCACGAGCTTAGCCGGTGCAGCATTGGCAAGGGCCAAGCAGCTGCAGCACTGGCGAAGCCAGTGCCACGCAATGCAAAGGAGCTGTGCGAGTTATGACACGCTGCGTGCGAATCATCTGCCATGGTGCAGCCTTCGTCTTCCTGATCTGCTGTCCGAGTCAGGCGTCGCGAGGGATCGAACCGGTCAATCCGTCCGCGGGGCCCGCGCAGAGCGTCGATGCGTACACTCCGATGGGCGACGGTAGTGCGCGGCACATCGTCTTTCCCGATCAGCAATGGGAGACGCGCACTCCCGATCAAGTCGGCCTTGATCCGGCGAAGATCGATGCCTTTGCCGAAGCGGTCGGCGGCAGCGGGGTGATCGTACGCGATGGATACCTGGTGAAGAGTTGGGGAGATCCGTCCAAACGCGGCGACTGGGCGTCTTCCTCCAAGCCGGTCATGAGCACGTTGCTGTTCTTTGCTGTGCAGGAAGGCCGCCTGGCCGGCGTCGACGCGCCGGTGCGGCCCTGGGTACAGAAGCGGTGGCCAGGCAAGGATCTCATCGAGAAGGATCATGCGATGACATTCCGCCACCTGGCCGACATGGTCAGCGGCTATGCACGGGCCGAGCCGCCGGGGACGCATTGGGCGTACAACGACTACGCTATCCAGCTCTACGGAGAGATTCTTTCGGAAGTACTTGGGGACAAGACGCTCAGCGACGCGGCAGTCAAGCGATTGGCGGCTCTGCAACTGCAGGACGGTGGGCTCTTCGGTAGTCGACGTGGCTTGGGGTTGGACGCCAGCGCCCGCGATTTTGCTCGACTCGGATGGCTGTGGCTCAATCATGGCTTGTGGAAAGAAAACCAGATTCTCAATCAAACGATTGTGGATAAGTACCTGTCCTATGATGTACCGCCGGACTTGCCGCGCACGCAGGCGGCCGGCAGAGACTATCTGGAGATTGGCTCGCACGGCGGCCGAGGCATCCAGAATCGTGGTGGCGGCAGCGATCAGACCGAGATGGGGCCTGGGGTCTACGGATTCAATTGGTGGTTCAATGCTCCGCTTCCAGGCAACCCGGACACGCTCTTGATGCCTTGTCTTCCGCGCGACGCGTTTCAAGCCAACGGACACTGGGGAAAAGAGGTGATGCTGATCGTGCCGAGCTGGCAGCTGATCGTTGCCGCTCGCGGCGATTGGGGAGGGCTCGCTTTGGCGAAGACTCGCCTGCTTGCCGACGCCGTTGTGGCTGAACACAACTGCTCGGCCGGTGAACCACGTGAAGATCGACCATCCCAGGAGTCGTTTGCGAAGTGGACGAAGATCGAGTTGGCATTCCGCGGCCCAAGTACCGGGCAAGAAGGAGCGCCGAATCCGTTTGCCGTGGCTATCGACGTGACCTTCACGTCTCCCAGCAGCAGACAGTTCAGCGTGCCCGGGTTCTTCGATGGCAACGGGAAGGGAAGCCCCGATGGCAACATCTGGAAGGTTCGGTTCTCGGCCGATGAAGTGGGGCCGTGGAGCTACGTGACAACCAGTTCCAGCGAGCAACTCAATGGTCACTCAGGAAGCTTTCACGTGACCGACGTGCCAGCGGAACAAGTTGGCTTCTGGAAGTGGGGACGACTTGAGTCAGTCGGCACGCCGCAAGATCACATCCGCTATTTGAAATTCCGAGACGGGCCGTACTGGCTCAAGGCGGGCTGTGACGATCCGGAGAACTTCCTGGGCGACTCTCAGAACTTCAACACGCTGCAGAAACGCAAAGACGCCGTGGATTATCTGGCGGCTCGTGGCATCAATTCGCTGTACATGATGCTGCATAACATTCGCGGTGACAACAATGACGTCTGGCCATGGCTGGGCGATACGCCGGAAGAAGCCAGGAAGCATGCGGGAGAAGATGCCCGCTTTGATCTGGTGCGTCTGGAGCAGTGGCGGGAGCTGTTCGAGTACATGCAGTCGAAGGGGGTCGTGCCGTATCTCATTCTCGAAGATGACAGTGCCTGGAAGGGCTATGACCATGCCCGCTACTATCGCGAAGTGATTGCGCGCTTCGGCTATCTGCCGGCACTCCTGCTGAATATCGGGGAAGAACAGAACGAGAATTATCGGCTGGCCGAGTCGCTTGATCTGGCGCAGCAGCTGCGCGAGACCGATCCCTACGATCATCCCTGCGGCTTGCATAATGTCAACGAACCCGATGATCGGTACGTCGATGCTCAGCAGGTGAGCTTCACCTCGATTCAGACGGGGAGCCCGGATGCGACGGCGCCCGATCCACTGTCGCACAACCAGCTGGCCATTGACTGGATCGAAAAGTGCCGAGCGAGAGGCCGGCGGGCGTTGATGATCAACTTCGATGAGGGGCGCCCGGAACTCGACCGCCGAGCCTGGTGGAGTGCCTATCTGGGAGGGGGCGTATGGGAAGCGCATGTGCTCGGGCCTTACGATCGTCCGCTGTCGACGTGGGAGAAGACGTGGGTCGAACTGGGGGGGACGCGAGCGTTCATGGAGTCGATACCGTTCTGGGAAATGACGCCCTGTAACGAGCTGGTGAAGACCGGTCAAGCTTTCTGCCTGGCAAAGCCGGGTGCCTGTTATGCCCTTTACCTTCCGCACGGCGGGACGGTCACGGTGGAGCTGGCCAGTGGCCGGACTTACGAAACCTCCTGGTGGCAGCCGGACAGTGGTTACGATGGACGCTTTCAGCCCTCGATGCGAATCGAAGGAGGCAGGCAGCAATTCACCGCTCCCGCGGCCGGAGATTGGGCGCTGCGCATTGTTGCTTCACCACCCGACGCCGGCGCCGCGCACGAATCAACCGGTCTGTCGGTGCGAAACGGATGGTATGTTCACCATGGAAAGGTGGTGTGGGGATATTGCCAGCACAACGGCTGGTGGCGACCGGGTCAACGGCCGAATCTGGCGCGCAATGCACCGGGCCACATCGGACCGAATCGCACGGAGGACCTCGATCAACTGACCGACGCCATGTTGCGTTTCGGTTATCCCGCGTTCGAACACAACTACGGATTGTGGTTTGACCGTCGACGCGACCAGCACGATGCCGAGCGACGGGACAACGCGGATGTGGTGCCGCCGTTTCTGGAACAGCCGTGGGCACGCAGTGAGAGCGGAACGGCCTGGGACGGCCTGCCGAAATACGATCTGACCAGGTTCAACGACTGGTATTTCGATCGACTGCGGCAGTTCGCGAGTCTCTGCGACCGGAAGGGGACCGTCCTGATTCACTGCTGCTACATGCAGCACGCGCTGTTGGAACTGCAGGCTCATTATGCCGACTTCCCCTGGCGCCCCGTGAACTGTCTGCAAGATACGGGGATGCCAGACCAGTTTCCTGCGGCAGGCGATTTCTACGACGTTTCGCACCCGCTTCGCCGCGACCTGCATCGGTCTTACATCCGTCACTGCCTGAATGTGCTTGGCCGCCACACGAATGTCGTGTTCCTTTGCAGCGAAGAATACACCGGGCCACTATCGTTCATGCAGTTCTGGCTGGATACGATCGACCAATGGGAACGCGAGACAGGCTGCGACGTCCATGTCGGAGTCAGTGCGACGAAGGAGGTAGTCGATGCGATCATGGCCGATCCGAAGCGATCGTGCCTGGTTTCCACGATCGATCTGCGCGGGTGGTGGTACGAGGCCGATGGACGACTGTTTGCGCCCCAGGGTGGAGTCGATGTGGCAGGACGGTATGCCGGAGAAATCACCCGCACTACTCCCGCTCAGATCCACCGGCAGGTGACAGAATATCGACGACAGCATCCCGCGCAAGCCTTGATCCACGGCTTGCCCGGAACGCGCCAGCACGCATGGGCCGCGCTGACGGGCGGCGCTTCCTTGCTGGTCGGCCAGTTGCCTTACCCCGAGAAACAGGATCCGCCGGAGTACATTTCGCCCGAGCTCTGCCAGGAGATCCAGACGACCTACGATTTCATCCGCACGCATCTGGCGGCTGAGCTTCCGCGGATGGTCCCGCTGGACGCTCTGATCCGCTCTGAGCACGATGTGTGGTGCCTGGCTGATCCAGACCGCGCGTACCTGCTGTACGGCACCGAGCCCGCTCCGTTTGTACTCGATCTGACCGCGGCGACTGGATCCTTCGAAGCGTCCTGGTTCGACCCGCAGACGGGACAGGTCACGCGACTTGGCACGCTCGATGGCGCTGCCACACACTCGCTGCACGCGCCCGGTCAAGGTGACTGGGCCCTGCTGCTTGCACGATAGTATGAGATGCCAGTCGATTGCCTGTCGTGGTCAACTGGCAACGGGTTCTGCGACACGGTTCGCAGTGCCACGACGCTGGCGGAAAGGGCGTGTTGTTGCAGATAAAGGTGCGGTGAAATGGCCTCTGTTCGAATTGCGCTGGCCAATGCGCGTGTGCCGGTGAACCCCGATGATTCTGTCACGCTGGCGACCTCGTATGTCTCCGAAGCGGGGCGACGGGGCGCGAGTGTGGTGTGCTTTCCCGAGTGCTTCGTGCCGGGGTATCGATGGCCGAACACTCAATTACCTGCTCCCGATCCAGCCTTTCTCGAACGAGCCTGGACTGAAGTGGCGCACGCCGCAATGAATGCTCGGATCACGGTGATCCTCGGCACCGAGCGTGTGACCAGTGACGGTCTGCAGATCACGGCTTGCGTGTTCGGCCGGGATGGAAATATCGCAGGGTGGCAGGATAAGGGACAGCTTGATCCATCGGAAGAGTCAACCTATCCCGCTTGCGGAGCAGAACGCCAGGTGTTCGCGGCAGGACCGCTGACCTTCGGTGTGGTGATTTGTCACGAAGGATGGCGTTATCCGGAGACCGTGCGTTGGGCCGTGCGAAGGGGCGCACAGGTGGTGTTCCACCCTCACGCGCACGTGGCCGAGCCAGGGAGCTACCGACCTGCTACGTTCGCAGATCCTGCCAATTCGTTTCATGAAAAGGCGGTGCTCTGTCGCGCAGCGGAGAACACGTGTTACTTCGCGTCGGTGAACTGCGCGAGCGAAGGATCCGGCACGACCTCCGCGATTGCCCGTCCTGATGGCACACTTCTCGGCTTTCAGCCGTACGGTCAGGAAGGATTGTTGGTTGCCGATCTGGATCTGAGTGCCGCAACCGGTCTGCTCGCTTCGCGGTGCCGAACATCACCGCTCTAAAGAGCCGGCAATCCCCTCAATGCTGCATCTGCTGCGCCCGCGTCCGCGGTTGACTGCCCCGGCCCAGTGATCTATCTGCAGGGGTGGCATGCTGGTGCGGCCGGAGTATCGTCGCCACGTGACTTCTTGTGGAGTCGGTTAGTTGCAGTGCCGCGCAAGGTGGATGACAATGCAGCCTTGGCGTTGCGTGCCTGCATCCTGTCTGCCCAGAAGGAATTCACACGATGAGACCTCAGCGATCGATGACCAATCGGGCCATGCGAACCACTCGGCGAACATTTCTCTCCGCGACTGCGGCGGCTGCGGCTGGTTTCACGATCGTGCCACGTCATGTGCTGGGAGGCCCCGGGCAGACGGCGCCGAGTGAGCGGGTGAACGTGGCGGGGATCGGTGTCGGTGGTATGGGAGGGGGCGACATCGCGACAGTCAGCAGGCTCGGGACGAATATCGTCGCGCTCTGTGACGTGGACGACGCCCGTGCCGCCGGCTCGTTCAACGCATTCCCCGAGGCGCGACGCTATCGGGACTTCCGACAGATGCTTGACAAGGAAGCTCGGAACATCGATGCAGTCACCGTGGGGACTCCCGATCACATTCACGCGGTCGCGGCCATGGCGGCCATTCGAGCCGGCAAGCACGTTTACGTTCAGAAGCCGCTGACCCACACACTGCACGAATGCCGAGTGCTGACCAAGGCAGCTCGTGACGCTCAAGTCATGACATCGATGGGGAATCAAGGGCACGCGACCGAAGGCGCTCGATTGACGAACGAGTGGATTCAGGCCGGAGTGATTGGCGAAGTGCGCGAAGTGCACACCTGGTCGGATCGGGCCGGGCATCTGTGGAAGCAGGGGATTGGACGCCCCGCCGATACCCCCCCGGTTCCCGCCGCGTTGGATTGGGACCTGTGGCTGGGGCCCGTTCGAGAACGCCCGTACCATCCGGCCTATGTTCCCGTCTACTGGCGCGGCTGGCGCGACTTCGGCACCGGCGCACTGGGCGATATGGGCTGCCATATCATGGATCATCCGATTTGGGCACTCAATCTGGGTGCGCCCACAGCGGTTGAGTCGCGAACAACCTTGGATGGAAGCGTGCTGGAAGGAGATCAGCCGAATTTCGAGACCTATCCCATTGCCTCGATCATCTACTTTGAATTCGCGGCGCGCGGCAGCATGCCGCCGGTGAAGATGACGTGGTATGACGGAGGGCTCATGCCGGCGACGCCCGCTGAGATGCCTGCCGGGCAGCGGTTGCCAGACAACGGCGTGCTCTACGTCGGCAGCCGGGGCATGATGTACCACAGTTCGCACGGGGGCATGCCACAGCTGTTGCCTTCGTCGTTGATCGAGGAGGCACGAGCGGTGCCGAAGGCCATGCCGCGGTCACCTGGGCACTACGAGGAGTGGGTGCAGAGCTGCCGGACTGGCCAACAACCGGCGGCGAGCTTCGACTATTCCGGGCCGATGACCGAAACCATGCTGTTGGGCGTGCTTTCGCTGCGAGCGCCCAACCGACGGCTGGAGTGGGACGCGGAAAAACAACAGGTGACCAACGCCCCGCACCTG
>JBGSHS010000364.1:0-6256 GCA_041752115.1 Pirellulaceae bacterium
GTGGAACCGGCCATGGCGGGAATGCTCCTGCGACTGCTTGATGACAGTTACGAGCGACCGGCGCGCTTGCCTTAATCATAAAATCGCGCGACATCGAAATCCGTTACAAAATAAAGCGGATTCCGTACGCCGGCTGATTCGGGGTGTGCGGGCAACGCGGTAGCTGACCATCTGGTGCACCGCACGAGCAGAGCTCGCGGGGGTAGGGGAAGGGTGTGCAGGCGGCGTGGTAGCTGACCATCTGATGCACCGCACGAGCAGAGCTCGTGGGGGTGTGAGAGGGTTGAGGAGGCGGCGTGGTAGCTGACCATCTGATGCACCGCACGAGCGGAGCTCGTGGGGGTGTGAGAGGGTCGGGGAGGCGGCGTGGTAGCTGACCATCTGATTCACCGCACGAGCGGAGCTCGTGGGGGTGTGAGAGGGAAGGGGACGAGCAGCGCGGTAGCTGACCATCTGATTCACCGCACGAGCGGAGCTCGTGGGGGTCGGGCCAGCGTGCTCAGACACTGGCGCGATGATCTGCTCCGCGAGTCCGGTGATCTCTGACTCTTCGATCTTCTCAGTTGCGTGACACGCTTGTTCGACATGCACACAAAATGACAGATCTGCCGATCGCTAGCTAGCCCAGTCAAGAGAAAAGATACCTGCTAGCAGATCGCGCGCCGAACGATATGGGGGCGCGCTATTTGTCCGCGGAGGCGACTCCATTCTCCGCCTGACTGATGATTTCGCCATCGTGGAGCGATTGCCCGAACCGGACCAACCGCAGGTCCTGGCCAGCGAGGATCTCTACGTATCGAGGGAAGATACGCACGATCTTCCCATCGAGCGAGCCGATTTGGAACGTGTCTCCTTCGTAGAGACGGAGCCATTTTCCCTCGGTGCGCACCGTGAGCCAGACTTGGCGTCGTCCGTTCACTTCGACAATACCGGTGACGTAGGTGTATTTGGCCTCGTCAAACGTGCGGCGCTCCACCGTAGGGGGAGGATCAGGAGGATTGGAGACCGCCAGGCGAATCGTCTGCGACGCTTCCTTAGCCGGAACTCCGTCGTCCGTGGCATACACCAAGACCTCGAAATCCCCGGTTTCCGTGGGCGTCCACTCCAGTTTCCCGCTGTTTTCGTCAATGGACAGACCCTCCAGGCCATCGTGCTCGACGCGGTACTTCAAGTTTCCTTTCTCCGGATCGTCGACTTTGGGAGTGAACGACATTCGTTGATTGACGAAGCCACGTTGCGCCTGGCCCGACGGAAACTTGGGAGGCAGATTCGCGGGAGCGTACGGATTTCGTCTGACGATGACATGGTGGTAGTCGTCCAGGTCGTTGAGCGCCAGCCGCTGCGAGGGGAGATCGACCAGTTCATGGTCGTCGACGTCGGGCATGCCGATCGCGTCGATTTCGAAGGTTAACGACAATCGATTGTCGCTCGAAGGCGAGGCGTGAAGCGACTTAATGCGATGCAGGTAGTCCTGAGAATAGAAGCCGTACAGGAGGTTCACCAGTTGCGGTAAAGTGGCTTCACAGGTGACGGCGAAGCTGTTTTCAACGTGAGCCAAACCCTTGGCCACTCGGACCGGCCGCTTCGCTCGTTCCTCGATGTTCGGACGCGCAATCCCGGCTTTCTCGCACCAATTAAACAGCCAGGCACGATATCGGGTACTTGCCAGATGCGGGTCGCTGGCCAGTGATCGTTCCCGGTAGGTCTTGAGCAGTCGCTCGGCCGCACGTCCTTTCTGAACGAGCACTTCCTTGCGGTTGACTTCGTCGTTTAGTTCGACGATTCTGTCCTGGCGAACGGTGAGCACGCCGGCCACGCGACGACCGCCATACAGGAGCGCAGCAATCACCACCAGCGAGCCGACACAGAGAGCAAGAGTTCGTTCACGTCGCGTCATGATATCTGGCTCCCAGCCTCTGGTGACTCCTGGGGTTGATCGTCTTTGGGTGGGGTCGGAGCTGTTGTTTCGGCAGGCTCCGCTGCCGCACCATCGGGGGCTGTACCATCGGGGGCTGTACCATCGGGGGTTGGCCCGGTCGATTCTGGTGTTGGGGTCGAGTCATCGGCCGGTGTCTCGTTTGCACCTTCGGACGCGTTATCCGTGGAGGACGGTTGGGGCGATGGGGTTGGCGCTGCTATTTCGCCTGAGGACGCGCTCGAGACGGCGTTGACCGGCTCTTGGGTCGCGTCCATTTCGTCTGTGGCGGGCGCATCGGGCGGGTCCTGGTCGTCCGCTTTCGCCGCCTCAGCCGGTGGTCCCGTCGATGTCCCCTTTTGGGCTGACGTCTCAGCCGCGGTGGTGTCTACTTGCTCCGACTCCTGCTTGGGTTGACTCGGCGGGCGACCCACAGAATGCCCATCTTTCTGCACATCCGGGGGAACCACAATCGTCGTTTCGAGCAGGTAGGGGTAGTCCTTACGTTTCTCGTCGACGATTCCCTTCTTCCCTGCAACGACGTTATCACCATAGCGCAAGGAGTCTTCGAACTTGGCAATCACATCGGGCCGCACGACATGTCCCTGCAAGGACATGCGGCCTCCTTTCTCCGGATCGACAGCGACGGTGAGTTTATCGAGGATTACGTGATCGGCGTCAGGCAAGCGATTGGCCAGTTCGTGGAGTTCATCCAGCCAGGTCACATCCCCGTCGGCGAATTTCTTGACGGCATTGGCTTTGTCGATGAGCACTTTGGCCTTATCGACTTCGGCATCGAGTTCTTTTGACTGCGTCTGCAGTTGAGCGATCTCGGCATCCAGATTGTTCTTCAAGAGAGTAAACACGGCGGCACCGGCCACGACGATCGACAGGGTGGCCGCGGCGGCGACGAGATTACGCCGCTTGTTGCTCGGTGGAGCCGGACGTTTGCGTGGGTTGAGGAAGTCAATCGTATGACGCGTGCCAGACAACTCGCAGGCCAGCATGCCCAGCAGCGGAGCATAGCGGCCGGCGTGTTCGGGAAAGCTGCTCTTGAGTCCGCGGCCGGCGCGCACGGCGTCGAAGGGATCAAACGCAATGACTTCCTGCGGCATGGATTCCGCCACGGCCTGCCGCAAGACCGCATGCTCTTCCGCGACATCGCAGATGATAATCTGTTCGATCTGCCCGCCGCCCATTTGGTTTTGAGCGGCCCCGATCGTGCGACGCAGCTCCCCGACGAGCGCTCGGGCTTGTGCCTGATCGTCCGCGTGCGACGGGAGTCGGACCGATCGCATGAACACGACCTGTCCGTGGGACACGGCTGTCAGGTCGGCTCCGTCGGGCAGCAGATCGACAATCAGACTACCCCGTTGCAGATCGATGGAAGCGTCGCGCTGCAGCAGCGATACGGCCGCAAAAGGACGCAGCACCAAACAGGTGGCCTTCACGCCCGCCGCCGTACAGATGTCGCCAACCTGCTGCACTTCCTTGGGAGAGACGACTGCGGCCAGGACACTCAACGAGTCATCGTGTCCTTCCATCTCCACGTAGTCCAACGGCCAATCTTCTCCGATGGTCGTGAAGGCCTGCATGGCCTGGAAGCGGACCAAGTCGGGGATTTCGTCCGGCGGAGCGACCGGCAGGTTGAGTGTGCGTAGTTCGATGCTTGACCGCGACAGAGCCACCAGCGCATCGGAACCGCCGAGTCCCCGCGCGGCGAACTCGGCCGCCAGACGCTGGCCGATAAGCTGATCCGAGATGGTCTCGGACGGCGAGGCGCCCGACAGGTCGATGGCGAAAGCGTCATCCACCACCAGATCGCCACCACGAGGATTGGCGACCACCACCCGCGCTTCCCGGGCATCCCATTCGAGTGCTATTAGCTTCGCCATGTCACTTCCGACTTCTGAGCCCGCACGACTGACCCTTAGTAGTTGCCTGACAACCGTACACCCAGCAGTTCCAACGGGTATCCGCGTCCCAGGTGGCTGATATCCCTATAGGATACTATGCGCGGTACAGCACCGGTAGCATCAAAAACCACCTCGGCTCGCGATGCGGCCGTGCCATCCTCGTAATATCCCACAATTTGGGCGCGATAGACGTCCCCTCCAGCACAAATGAAGGGGGACAACAGTCTCATTTCGTCCAGCGTCACGATGCCCGACATCAAGATCCAGGTTTCGCTCCGCCGCGCCGCCGCTTCATCGTCGCTCGAAGCCTCGGCCACCCGCTGATTGACGATCTCGTCCACCGTCGCCTCCTCAATTCCCGGGATCCCCAGCAGCAGGGCGCGCGGCGCCAGGTTGATGTTCAGGCGGCCCGGGATCGTCGGATTGGTGACGGCGGTCACGTTGTCCATCAAGAGCGGCATGTAGACCATCATCTCGGCGAGGGTTTCGGGAAAGACCGGACCAATCACCGTCCCTTCCTCACCTTCTCCCTCGCCGGGAATCTGGACCTTCTTGCCGATCAGGTCGAGAACCTGCGTGAGTTTGGTGCCCCCTTCCTTCGTGAAGTCGACATCGCCCACAGTGCCGATATCGCCTCCCTCTTCGTCACCATCATGGGGACCATTCTGACGGTACAGGACGATGAACTTGGCCCAGTCTTCATTGAGTACTGATGCGAGAGTGTCGTACAGCTGCTCCAGGTCGTCCATATTCAGATCGATGCGAGCCTCACCGAGCGAGTTGACGTTCCTCTCCTGGCTGTAGAGGGTCAGGTAACCGATCCAGCCGCGATCCATCGACCCCTCGGTCGAATCGCCCAGGCCCATCCCGGCCGACATCGACGTGCTGCCGGTCATGCCCGCAGTCAGGCCGCTCTGAGTCAATTCGCTCGTATCGACCATTCCGTTGCGATTCGTATCGGTGCCGAAGAGAAGCTGCGGAGTCACGCCACGCACGAGCAGGAGCTCTTCGACCGTGTCCAGCGGACCGTTCTTCGCGTTGTAAGGAGGTGAAAGGCCCTGGTAGTAGTCGGATTCCACACCGTACTCCCGCGGCTCATCGTCGCTGTCCATCCAATCGAGAATGGCGTCGGCGACATCTTCCGTCATACCGGGCAGTCCCATGAGCAGGTCACTCCCCGCATTCTCCTGCAACTTGTCAATTTCCACCAGCGCGTTGATGTTGAGTCGCGCCGATTCGTCTTCCAGTCCATACCGCACTCCCGACAGGTTGCCGGTATCATCAATGTTGGGAACCAGTACGGAAAAGTTGGCACACTGGCTCGGATCCTGCTGTGTCAGTACCGGAATCGCCTGAAAATAGGTTGGATTGTTGAAATGGCCGCCGGCGTCCTCGCGTCCAGTATCATCCTGCATCAGGTACAGCCGGACTGCTTCGGCGCCCGATTCCACGATCGTCCGACATTGCAGCTGCCGGCCGCTCAACTGAGACGCTCCATAGTGCGTCACCATCAGCTGTGCGAACGTGTATGCTGCCAATGCCAACAGCGCAACCACAACCAGGACGACCACGATGATCATCCCTCGCCGTTGCCTGTGGATCGGAGCCTTCGCCTTGTCAATCATGTCGCACGAACCTTCCGAACACCTTACCCTGTGTCTAACACCTGTCACGTCGCGAGGGTTCCCTGTCACAGCCCGACCGACTCCATGCCGCTGCTGTCTGTGGTCTCGCTCGCACAGGTGGGCAGCGCGGTGGGCAGCCGCACGACCACCGAATAGACCTGTTGCGGCAGCATCTGTTCTCGCGTGAGCGGTTCACTGGCGGTCAAACGGTTCGCTGGTGAGGTTGTCTGCTGAGGATTGCCGAGCAGAATGGTGACCCGTACGGCCACTGGGAGTCCCTGCTGCTCCTCGGAATCCCACTCGTAGAGCCACTCACTGCCGTCAAAATACTGAAACTCGACCCCGCCGATCTCCGGCGCGATGATTTCTCCCTGCTGATTGAGCGACGTCAGACTCGTGCTCTCCGACGCGTGCAGCGTCACCGCGCGGTCAAGCACTCGGCGGACCAATCCAGCCTGCGGGTTCCCGGCCCGGTCCCTGAAGTCACCTGACGAGGAGGTATTTCTCGGGTCGTAGTAGTAATAAGCGACCGTCTTCACATCGCTGGGAATGTCCTGCAATACATTCGTTGCGCCGGTCGCGAAATTCGACGCGACCATGCGCTGCATCTCGTCCACACGCGGAATACGGCTGACATCGATCTGGAGTTCATACTGGTTACCATAGAGACCCGGCACCGCCGGCGGCGTCCCGGAATCGGCGATGTCCTCGGTGGTCGCTGATCCGCTGGCGTCTCCCGACAAATCCATCGATCCCGCCCCCCCCGTGCTTCCGGTCCCTCCCGTATTGCCGCCACCGGT
>JBGSHS010000365.1:0-24293 GCA_041752115.1 Pirellulaceae bacterium
CCGATTGCCGGCAGCGGGTCACGGGCGCCCGATGACGTGGTGCCGATCGTAGCGACCACGATGCTGGGGTGATGGCCGGCGGCTCGATCCGACTCAATGGCTGCCTCCAGTGCCGCCGGCTGCATCCGGTACTCGTGATCCACCGGAATCTGGCGCAGATTCTCCCGTCCCATCCCGGCGACCATCATCGCTTTCTCGATGGACGAGTGCGCTTGAGTGGATGTGTACGCCAGGAGACGCCGGTCGACTCCCCGCCGATTGGTTTCGTAGTTGGTGCAGCGTTCACGGGCGGCGAGCAGAGCGCACAAAGCCGCACTGGAGGCAGCGTCTTGAATGACCCCGCCGCCGGCCGACGACGAATGGAAGGTGCGAGGCAGCCGCATGGCCTCGACCAGCCAATCCAGGACGTGCGTCTCCAACTCCGTACAGGCCGGACTGGTCGCCCAGATCATCCCTTGCACCCCCAGGCCGGCACAGAGTAAGTCGCCGAGAATCGATGGTCCAGAGTTGTTGGCGGGGAAGAAGCCGAAGAAGCTGGGTGATTGCCAGTGCGTGATGCCGGGCATCAGTATTTCATCCACATCACGCATGACTTGATCGAACGACTCGCCTTGCTCGGGCGGTGCGGAAGGCAGCCGACTGCGGATCTCCCCCGGCGCAACCTGCGACAACACCGGATAGTTTTCCACTTCCTGCATGTAGCGAGCGATCCAGTCAATCACCTGATATCCGTGTTGGCGGAATTCTTCGGGAGTCATGGAATCTAAGAGCCTGAGGCTAGGAGGGAAGTTGACAAAGGAACGCGTCCGCACGGTTCGCGCACCAACAGCAGTGCTACGCACTTGTGCTTTGTGATAGCTTAGCTTTCTCTCTGGGTGGCACTGGCTCTGCCAGTGTAGCCTGGCCCGATAGCCGCTTACGTGCACTGGCAGAGCCAGTGCACGCCAATTCGCAGCTGTCACAGAGCACCCGTCTGAGGCAAGTGAACCAAAACCCGCGGATCGGTATCACCGCGTCAAGGATGGTCGGCACGGCAGTCGTGGCGCATTTCGAATTCTGGAGGAATTCGCGGTATCCACCGGTGAAACTGGGCACCAGGGCAGACCATCAACTCATCCCACTACTTGCTTCAAGCTGCCCCGCCCATTGTGCGGTGTGAGCCCAATAGCGTCGAGCGATATTGCGTGATGATCAGCATACGCTCGCCAGCAACTGGCCACAAGCGACGAAGGTACGGCGAAGTTCGTGGCCGGCAGCGGAGGTGGTCAACCTGCCAACAACCGGGGACGCCGCATCGGAACGGGGACTGTCCGTTTACACGCTGCGTCGGAAAACAGTAGAATAGTATCTTCCCCTGCGGATAACGGGTCTGAGGGGCTCGGTGGGAACCAGTGAGGTGGTGAGTATCATGCGTACCTATCTAATCGCAGTCACGTTGTTGGCCGGATTCGTGTTCGCGGGGTGTGCGGCGAAAGACCCCCCCAAACCACCCGCCAATGACACACCGGCGACCGAAACGGTGGCGACGCCGGATGCATCGGAAGTCAAGAAAGTCCAGGGAGGCAGCACTGCCATGCCGGCTGACGTCGCCGCTCCCGACACGTCAGCGGCGACAACGGAGAGAGAGACCCCTGCGCCGAAAGAAGATGCGGCATCATCGACTGCCTATCCGTACGAGCAGGTGATTGCTTCGGCGAACAGCGACAACCTGATGAAAGACTACAAGGAATGTGAAGATGCCTTGCAGGAGAATCCCGACTCGGTAGACCTCAAGATGCAGCGGGTCTACCTGATCTATAACGCTGGTCAGATGTTGATGTCGCGTGACGAGCGTGAGCCGATGGCCAAGGCGTTTCGGACTGCCTTCGAGGCCGCGGAGCAGTTGGTCAAGGAGCTGCCTGATCTGACAAGCGATTATCGCACGCTGATTGCCACCGTTTACTATAACGGTGCATGCGTCCAGGCGCTGGACGGGCAAGCGGAAGCGGCTCGCGATACGCTGTCGGAATCGATCAAATTGGGATGGAGCGAATTGGATGCCATTAAGAACGACCCCGATCTGGCCAGTGTACGGGCCTTGAGCAGCTACGAGACGGACCTGGCGAATTGGACCCAGCAGATCCAGCAGGTGGTTGTTCAGCAAGCGAAGGACGATCTCGCCAAGGGCGAGACGTTTCCGTTTGATGTGCAGGTTGAAAGCCTGACCGGAACGCCAATTAAGCTGGCTGATTTTCTCGGCAAAGTCGTGTTTGTGGATATTTGGGGAACCTGGTGCCCTCCTTGTCGTGCGGAGATCCCGACGTTCGTGAAGCTGCAAGAGCAATATTCGGCCGACGGATTCCAGATGATAGGCCTCAATTATGAGAACTCTCAGGGGGATGAGGCCAAGAAACTGGTGCAGGACTTCATCGATGCCAACGGCATCAATTATCCTTGCGCGTTGGGCACTGAGGAGATCCAGAGTCAGGTGCCGAATTTCGAGGGTTATCCCACCACGCTGCTCATAGACCGAACGGGCAAGGTGCGGCTGAAGCTGGTGGGGATGCACGATGAGGCGTATTTCGACGCCTTGCTCAAGATCCTGTTGGCCGAGCCGGCGCCAGCCGTTGAGCCGCCAGCGCCGGAGGGAGCTGAAGGGGGACTTCCTGGCGAGGCTGAGCCGGCTGGGGAAGGGGCCTCTGAGCCCAAGCCGGAGGGTGATGTGCAGCCAGCTCCCGGAGACATCACTCCGCCGCCAGCCCCCTCAGGTGATGCGGAGCCGACGAAAGATGGGCCGTAGCTGCGTGGCGTGAGGGGAAGGTGGATTCTGTTCGCTCTTGCCGGCCGCAGATGCGCTTGTCACATCTGCGGCCGGGCGGTTTGAGCGGCAATGCGGTGCGATGAGGAATCGCCGGTTGAGCTTTCGCGGCGGTTTCTCGGGGAGTTGCTACCCATGAAACGAGCGGCGTGGAACGTCACCTGGGTGATGATCTTGATGGGCGTGGCGACGTGGACAGTGGCCGACGATTCACCTGAGCAGCTGGCCCAGCAGATACTCAGTCAGACGGGTGTGAAAGGGGGACTGATCGCGCACGTAGGGTGTGGCGATGGTCGTTTGACCGCGGCACTGCGAGCCAACGATCGGTATCTGGTGCACGGTTTGGCCCGGGATGAGGCTCAGGTGGAGGCCGCCCGCCACTACCTGCAGTCGTGCGGACTTCACGGCCCCTGCGTCTCCGTTGCGCAGCATACGGGCAACCGACTCCCCTATATCGACAATTCCGTGAATCTGCTCGTTTCTGCGGAACTGGGCGAAGTGAGCCTGGACGAAGTGATGCGGGTTCTGACGCCTTCGGGGGTCGCCTGTTTGTGGTCCGATGGGGAATGGACCAAGACGGTCAAGCCACGTCCAAGCGACATCGATCAATGGACACACTACTTGTATGATCCGAGTAACAATGCGGTGGCGCACGACGCTGTGGTGGCTCCACCTGGTCGTTACCAATGGCTGAGTGGGCCACGGTACTCGCGGCATCACGATCACATGTCGAGTATCAGTGCGGTTGTTTCGTCTCAGGGACGAGTGTTTTACATCATGGATGAGGCGCCGCGAGCGTCGATTCTGCTTCCCCCACAGTGGCGACTGATCGCTCGTGATGCGTTCAACGGCACGCTGCTGTGGAAGAGAGAACTGGAGACGTGGCACCCGCACCTGTGGCGGCTCAAGAATGGTCCGCAGATTCTGGCTCGCCGCCTGGTGGCAGTGGACGATCGAGTGTATGTGACACTTGGCATCGACGCGCCCTTGTCGGTTCTGGACGCGGCCACCGGAGAGACGCTCCACACGTTTGGTCACACGGGTGCCGTCGAGGAGATTCTGTGCTGTGACCGCAATCACCTGGTGCTCGCTTCTGCCACAGAAGATCAGCCGCTGCGCAGTGACCCTGCGAGACGGTACGCCACGCTGGCTGAGTTGAACGACGACGCCACCAATCCACTCTGGACCGAAGCTCCTCGAACCGTGTTTTCACTGGATTCCGATGCGGGCGGGGTGCGATGGCAGAGAGAGACTCCACTGGTGTCGATGTCGTTGGCTGCCGACTCGCAACGCGTCGTGTTTCACGACGGCCAGCGGATTGTGTGCCTTGATCATCAGACGGGCGATACGCTCTGGTCCTCCGATCCGCTCCCCAAGAAACAGCGGATGCGCAGTTCGGGAGGCGCGACGCTCGTGTTGCACTCGGATGTCGTGTTATACAGCGGGCAAGTTGCTGCGGCCGGAGCAGCCCCGCGGGAAACGACGATGTTTGCGGTTTCGATCCAAGACGGTCGCACTCTGTGGGAATCGCCCCACCATCCCTGTGGCCATCTCGGTACGCCCGACGACTTGCTCGTGATCGATAACCTGGTGTGGAACGGTGCGGTGGCGGCCACGACCGACTCAGGCGTCATGACCGGTCGGGACATCTGGACGGGAGCCATCAAGCGGGAGTTCACGCCGGATGTCGACACACACTGGTTTCATCACCGCTGCTATCGAGCCAAAGCTACCGACAAGTACCTGTTGTTTTCACGCACGGGGATCGAATTCATCGATCATGAAACCGAGCAGTGGACCTGTCATCACTGGGTGCGCGGCGCCTGCCATTACGGCGTCATGCCGTGTAATGGGCTCCTGTATACCCCGCAGCATCCCTGTGCCTGCTACATTGAATCGAAGCTGTTTGGCTTCACTGCTCTTGCTCCACCCTTGCCGAGTACTTCGGTACGCAAAGTAGTCGATGCGGCGGAGCGACTGCAACACGGTCCGGCCTATGACGAGTCGCCTGTGGTGGACTCGGCGAGTGAGTCGGAGACTGCTTGGCCGACTTTCCGCCATGATGCGGCGCGGAGTGGTGCTGTGCAAACAGCTATCTCGCCGTCGGGCATTGTGGCCCGCTGGCGTGTTGATTTGGGCGGTGAGCTGACGGCACCGGTGGTGGCGAACGGTTTGTTGTTTGTCGCATCGACCGCTTCGCACACAGTACACGCGCTGCGTGCCGATACGGGAGAATCGGTTTGGCAGTTTGTGGCGGGTGGCCGCATCGACTCCCCCCCTACGATCTGGCGCGGTCGAGCGTTATTTGGCTCGGCCGACGGTTACGTTTACTGTGTGCGGGCTGACAATGGCCGGCTGATGTGGAAATACCTGGCAGCGCCATGTGATCAGCGCATGATGGCTTATGAACAGCTCGAATCGGTGTGGCCCGTGTCAGGCAGCGTGCTGGTCCAGAATGAGACACTCTACTGCGTGGCCGGGCGTTCGATGTTTCTTGATGGCGGTTTGCGACTGTGCATGCTTGATCCGCTCACCGGCCGTCAACTCAGCGTCACGACATTGGACGATACCGATCCGGAAACGGGAAAGAACTTGCAATCCCATATCGAGGGATTGAACATGCCTGTGGCGCTGCCGGATATTCTGTCGAGCGATGGCAACTACATCTATATGCGATCGTTGCCGTTGCACCTGGACGGTCGGCGCAAATATGTCAAGTATGTTCCGGTCAGCGATCAGCAGGGAGATGACTTGCACCTGTTCTGCCCGACCGGTTTCCTCGACGATTCGCTCTGGCACCGTTCCTATTGGTCGTACGGTCGAGCGTGGGCGTCGGGAGCGAACGCGTACTATCTCGCCGGACGTTCCATCCCCTCGGGCCGTCCGCTGGTGTTCGATGACCAGACTGTGTACGGCTACGGTCGGCTCTGGAAGTATTACCGCTGGACCACGCCGATGGAATTCCAGTTGTTTGCCGCCGATAAGCAGCCGGCTGTCGAGGTGGCCGAAACGGAGCAGAAAGCGGTCAAGAAACAGGGCAAGAAGGTTGGTACGAAGGCCGTTCCTGTGACGCGATTCGTGTCCCAGTGGTCACAGGACATCCCCGTCCTGGTCAACTCCATGGTCTTGACTCAGCATGTGCTCTTCACAGCCGGGCCACCCGATCTGGCGGACGAGGAGCAATCGGTCCGGTCCTTGCGGGCCCCAGCGACTCAGCGGGCCCTGGCGGAGCAATCAGCAGCAGTTGAAGGAAAGCGGGGTAGCGTGTTGTTGGCGGTCGCTCGTGAAGATGGGCGTGTGATCGCGCGATACCCGCTTGACTTCGTTCCTCGCTTCGACGGACTTATCGCGGCCGATGAACGTCTGTATGTCGCCACGCTGGACGGGGCCATCGTGTGCCTGCAGGGCGATTAGCGCCTCCAGAGGTGGCATCGCAGCCGCGTCGAGCGCGGAGCAGATGTCGTCGGGCAGTCCCGACAGATCAATTCGTCATTGGGTATTTCGTCATTCCCTTCGTCATTGGGTATTTCGTCATTCGTCATTCCCAGCAGGGGTCCCTGGTCGCGGCAACTCACCCGGCATGCTATTCTAAGCAGCAGTAAGCCCTCCGAAACCCCAGTCGCAACCGACGCTGAAAGCTGGATTCGGCCACCGCTCAAGGGTTCGTAGATGAAGACGACTTGCTGAGAGGAACTTCGGTGGACAGGAGTATTGACTGTCGACCTGTTGCCTCGCTCCACGTCGTCCGCAGTGGTGGCTTTTCCGGTTTGGCGGCACACCTTGGGAGTTGTCCATGATGCCACGATGCCTGCTTGTCTCGCTCTGTCTAGGTTTGGTCTGCCTGCTTCTGCCAGCTGACAAGGTTATGTCAGCTGACGAGCCGCCGTCTCGCGACCTGCTGTCCGACACGTGGGTGGCGACCGACGCGTTGGGGCGGACCATGCCTGATCAGAAGACAGTCGGGCCGGTGAAGACGGACCAGCGGCGCGTCGTGGGAATCTTCTACATCACGTGGCACAGCGACGATCGAGCGGGGCTGAAGAGTCCTTATCAGGGCGATGTGACGAAGGTGCTCGCCGCCGATCCGGCGGCGCGGCTGGATCCGAATCATCCGCTCTGGACGGAAGGGGCCTACCACTGGGGCGAGCCGGAAGCGGGGTATTTCCTGAGCAAGGACGAGTACGTGATTCGCAAGGACATGTCGATGCTCAGCGATGCCGGAGTGGACGTGCTGGTCATGGACGTTACCAATGCGGTTCGCTATTGGGACGAGTGGGACGTGCTGTTTCCGGTGATGCAGCAGATGAAGGCGGAAGGGAACAAGGTGCCGCAATTCTGTTTCTGGTCCTTCAACGGGCCGGCGATCACCGTGGTCCAGGACTTGTATGACAGAATCTACAAGACCGAAAAGTACAAAGACCTCTGGTTCTACTGGGATGGTAAGCCGCTGCTGCTCTACAACGCCAATCCTGCGGTCGACGCGAACGGGCAGGTGACTCAGCACCCCAATCTCCACTACGATCCGGCGGCCAAGACCGACGCGAATCACCCGCATTACGGCGATCCAGATTACTGCGAGGAGTTCTATCGCGACTACACGAAAGAAGTGAAGGACTTCTTCACTCTCCGGACCATGTGGTGGGGGTATTACGAGTGGGCCGGCAAGCGATTCGTCGGGACCGAAGACAACTGGAGTTTTGGATACGACCTGGGAGATCGTCGCGTTCGTGATCTGGACATTCACAATCTGGTCTCGACGCACCAGGGGACTCGTGAAGAAGCGGCCGTCACTCCCGGACAGCACCCGTCCAGCCTCACCGGCAAGTGCTGGACTCGCGAGCACGGAGAACCGGAGCTCAACGAATTCGACTTGCCCGTTCCCACGTTCGTTCCCTGGCTCGGAAAGACGGTTGAGAATCCGGAAGGATATGGAGTCTACTTCCAGCAGCGGTGGGACGAGGCTCTGCCGGCCAATCCGCAGTTCCTGTACCTCAACGATTGGAACGAGTGGACAGCCGGCAAGTATCCGGCTGCGGAAGGTCAGACCTTTCCGTTCATGCGGCGGCAAAGCAAGTTCTTCTTCGTCGATCAATACAATTCGGAATTCAATCGATGCATCCAGCCGATGAAGGGGGGCTATACCGACAACTACTACATGCAGATGGCGCAGAACATTCGCCGCTACAAAGGCGCCCGGCCGATCCCCGAACTCAACGGCCTGCAGACTATTCAGGTGGACGGTGTCTTTGACGACTGGCAACCCGTTACCCTGGAGTACCGCGACACGGTGGGTGATACGTTCCATCGCGACTACAAGGGCTATGGCGGACTCCACTACAAGAATGATACTGGCCGCAATGACCTGGTCACCTGCAAGGTGGCGGTGGACGCCGACCACGTGTACTTCTATGCTCAAACGCGGGACGATTTGACACCACATACGGACAGCAACTGGATGCTGTTGCTCATCGACGCGGATCAGAATCATGACACCGGCTGGTTCGGCTATGATTACCTGATTAACCAGCAGGTCAAGGACGCCCACACGACCACGCTCAGGCGTTTTGACACGGGTACGGCGGGCGGTTCATGGGTTGAGGTATCTGAGTTGCCGATGGCGTACTCGAACAACACGCTCGAACTGGCGGTACCTCGACAGCGAATCGGCGTGTCGGGCGATGCGGGCACATTCGATTTCCACTGGTGTGACAACCCGGCCGACCTGGTCGATCCGATCTCGCTCTGTATCCATGGCGACAGTGCTCCGAATCGGCGGTTCAACTATCGGTGCGTCTGGCACCGATGAAGCGATTGGCACGGAAGATGCACTAGTGGATGTCGTCGCCAGGTTCGGGCCCGGGAAGGGCCTGAAGAGCGGCAAGAATGCCGAAAACGGCGGTTTTTTGAGCTGCCGTGTTTCGGGTATTGGTGAGCAACGAGCGGTTGGTGTTTCGCTAAGTGTGTAAAGATTCCAAACCACGTGTAGGGCTTACACAGTTGCCGCTCGAATGCGAAGCCAGCACATTGCCGTCAGGTGTGTCATTTCCACCGTGTCTTCTCCAACTGGGTAAGACACGCGGTGCGATTCTGGTTGGATAACATCAACATAAGGTACGTCCCATGGATGGTACGTTTCTCCTGGCGGCTGCCGCAACCGGTCTCTTTCTGTTGGGCCAGTTGGCCCACTCGGTTCATCATCCGTTGCCGTTTGCCTTCGTGCTGCTGCTCTCGCTGGCCGCTGTTCGAGTCATTGTGTTGACACCGCAAGGCGCCCGATCGTTGGGGTGGATCGGAGGACGCAGTAAGATGGCCACGTCGCTGCGTCTCGCGCCGCAACGGGTGAGAGTCTGAATCAACGATTGCGATTCGGCGGCGCGCCGCTGGCAATGACGAATGATGTTCAGTCATTCAACGGCGCTGCTGGCAGGGTCGCTCTGCTTCGGTCACTGTACCGGATCGCCTCGTGACGGGAAGTCGTGTAGGTATTTCTTCAGCAGTTGGAATTCTTGTTCGGCGAAAGGAGTCCCATCAGGATGAAACACATCATGTTGCCACAGTTGCGGCATCGGATCGCCCTGCTTCGAACCCCAGGGCATGTAGGTTTGCGTGCGGCCGGCGACCAGTCCCCATTGATAGGCGCCGATTCGCTCGCGCGCCAGTATCGGCAGGATGGCTTCAAACGTGTTGCCGGCTCCGCGACACAGCCATTCGGTGCAGAGGATCGGGCGCTGAAATCGGTCGAGCGATTGTATCTTCTCGGTGACGCCCGCAGCCGCATCATAGCCGTGAAACGACACAATGTCGGACATCTGCGCGAGCGTCTGGGACATGGGATCGTCGAAGCGAGCCCAGACGCCGATAGTCAGCGGTTGATCCGGCTGGGATTGTCTTGCCCAGCGAAACGTCTCGCTCGCCAGTGGCAGACTCTTCTCCCACAGGCCGGAATTGCCCGGCTCGTTGTAGAGATCCCACAGAAGCACGCGTTGATCGTGTCCGAAGCGATCCATCAGATCGCGGATGTAACGTTCTAACTCGGGCCAGGCGGCGCGGTCCTCGACTCGCTGCAGGCCCGGACTGGGAACCCAGCCGCTGTTGTGTACGCCCGGCAGCGGCTCGTCCTGACGCCCGGTATACGGTTCTCGCCCGGCAAACGCACAGTCGCAGAACGGAACCCACATCACGCGCATTTGGTGTTTGTGGGCGATCGCCAGAAATTTGTCCATGCGTTTCTTGAGCCCTTCCGGATCAGCTTTCCAGACAACGAACTGGACGAACACCCGCAGACTGTTGTATCCAGCCTGTTCGGCCCAACCCAGTTCCTGATCGATCGTCTCCGGATCAAATGTCTCTTGCTGCCACATTTCGGTCGAATTGACGGCCGTGCGAGGCAGATAGTTGCAGCCTGCCAGCGGGCCGACCTGCGCGTACCATGCCCAGGCTCGCTCGCGTGTCCACTGTCCGTCCAGCAAGTCCGTCGGAGGCGATGGGCTATCCGCAACTTGTGTGCGAGGTGGCGTCTGCGGTGCGTTGGATCCAGCGGCCGACGGCTCAGAGGGCTTCACGCCGATTTCCTGCCAGGCGGGCGCGTCAAGTACTTTTCGTTCGTCGGGCAACTGATGATAGAGGCGCACCAGAGTCGCGGCGTGTTGCGGGCCCGCAGCTGCGTACGTGCGGAGTCCGCGGATGACGTCGGCCCGTTCGCTCTCAGGCAGGTCAAGGTGCTTGAGTCGCGTCGGCAGCCACTCCTGGCCCGCATATCGATCCATCAGACGGGCCAGTTTCGCCGCGGTGAGTTGCTGCGGGGAAATGCCCGCTGCGATGACGTAATCGAGAAAGCTGTTTCGCTGCCAGGGGACGCTGTACTTGAGGTGGCCAACCTTCGGCTCGGGTGCCCCTTCGTCCAGGATCGTGATGGACCAGCGTTTGGTGCGACTGTGTGGCAGCTCCACCGAGGCTGGTGCAATTCCCTCCCTGGGTACACGCGACTCGATCTCCTGGGCGGAGAGTGAAAACAGCTCGTAATCGTCGGGCGGCAACACGTCCATCAGACGTTGACGGCCTTCCACAGTCGCACAGAGCCTGTCAGGATCCATGGTGAAGTGTGCGGGAAACGACTGGGGATCAAACGGCCGCACCCAGTCCTTCGCAATCTGATCGATCGGAACCAGCATGTCGGCAGTGGACCAGAAAGCGTTGACCGGGCAGGTGATCGTGTCGAGCTGACTCAACGGAGCATGGCGGTACCAGATCGGCTCGTCCGTGTCGTTGCCAAATACCGAGAGGGCGTGTTGAGCGATCCCGGCCACGGAAGCAAAGACCGGAAGCTCGGTCGACACTCTGGCTCGTTCCTGCTCGGTGGGCCAGTCTTTGGTTTGCAGAAAGAAAGCTGCGTTGTAGCCCCAGTTGACCGGCGGCACATCGGCGGCGGCACCGGCCAGTGGAAACGTCTCTGCTGCGAGCATGAGCGTCATGTATCCACCGGCGCTCCCACCACCAATCACGACTCGGGAGTCATCCACAAACGGAAGTGCTCGCGCGATGTGCAGCAGAGCGGCATCGGGATTCGGTGTCCGGACCAGCGGATTAGCTTCGAGCTCACGCGGTGTGACCACCGCATACCCTCGCTGCAGTTGCAGCGCTGCTCCACGATCATCCAATTCGTATCCTGCCGCATAATAGAGCGGCACCCGGGAATTCTCTTCATTTGCCGACTGGGGAAGGTAGAGTTTGGCCTTTCCCTGTACCGGCTCACCCTTCGTGTCCAGGTACGTATATTCGGCCAGGACTTTCACTGCCGGCGATGTGGCTGCCGGCAAAAGACTCGCTTCAACCGCTTTCAGACGGCTCGCCACCGGTTCCGGCAGTGTCTCCAATATCTTCTTCGCCCACGCGGGGCCCTGAAATGCCATTCCCCCGTCGTCGACAACGTCGGCCGCCAGGCTGACCGTTGCCCAGTTGGCGGCGTGATTCAGATCACTTCCCCAGGCGATTCCCGCCTGAGTCTCTTTCAGGTCGGCTCGAAAACCGTCGAAATAGGCCAGGTTCAACGTCACGTTCTCGCCAGGTTTCGTCTGCAGGTCGTGAGAGTCGCCCGCATCGAGCGGCACGGCCCATTCAATCGTGCAGAAACCGTCGCGACGCCCTAGGGCCCCGCGGCCGTCCTGATGAACGTCGTCTGCATCCTGACCCGGAGTCGTGACATGTTTGTCTGCATACAGTCCGGGGATCACGATCTTTCGATCATCCCCTTCCTGCAGATCGGTACCTCGACAGAATGCCAACAGGGCAAAATCGATGTCCACCGGCATCAAGCTGCTGTTCTCCGTCTCATCCGGGACTTGAATGGCCACGTACAACGCATTGGCGGAGTTCATGATCCAGAGTCGACAGGCACGCGGGGCGGTCAAGCCGACGTCTCGCTGCATCATCTTCATGTCGAACGAAAGCGAGGTTGCAGCCTTCCATTCGTCGTCGTGCACGACGCCGTCAATCACAGGTGCCGCAGAACAGGCTCCTGATGGAACGGATGAAGGAAGCTCCACGGCCAAGGCCGCCTGGCACAGCAGCAACCAACTGGTGAGCAGACTGAAAATTGGGGGCGAGTAATGCATGCGGATCACCTGAACTGGGGTCGAACGAGAAGATGATTCTGTCTGTCTGGGGACCGTCTGCAAGGTGTGACGTCACAAGGATGCCAGCCACCGCCTCATTTCTGCCGGGTCCTCTTTGAACATCAGGGAGCCCGGCACAATCCAATCGGCGCCGGCGGCATGAATCAGTGGTACCGTATTGCGGCGAATCCCACCGTCTGCCTGAATTTCGGTCTTCAGCCCACGCTGCGCGATGATCTCACGCGCTTGCCGAATACGCTGCTCGGCCTGCGGATCCATCGACGTTCCCTTGGTTCCTATGGTCGTGCCAATCAGCGTCACCAGATCGAGGTATTGCCAGTACGGATCCAGCAGTGTCAGTGGCTCATCGATCTGGAGCGAGATGCCGATCTGTTTGCCACGGTCGCGCACGCTTGCCAGCAGACCGGTGAAATCACGGATCGTATTGAAGCAGAAGATGAAAACATCCGTTCCCGCCTCAATGAACGGCTCGACCCACATCTCCGGCGAAGTCGTCATCAGGTGTACTTCGAACGGCAAGTGGGTGTGCGGCCGAAGGGCCTTGACCAGATCGGGGAAGAAGAGCAGGGTAGGGGTGTAGTGTCCATCGGCCACATCCAGATGGAAGCGTTCGCTATAAGGCTCGGCCCACCGAATTGCCGAAGCCAGATCTGACAGATCGGCTGACCATAATGACGTAGAGCATCTGAGGATGATGAGCGGTCTCCGCTGCACGCTGATCGGTTCGGTTCACTTCCGCGTCACTCATCTAATGTAGCTGCAGCACGCCGCCGCGGACAGGTAACTACCTCGTGCGCCGGCAGTTTCCCGGCACGCTCAACGCTTGTCTTGTCAGAGAAAACGCTCACGGAGAAACCGCTCCAGGTATTTCTGCAGATCCTGCTGGTGGCGTTCGACGCTCACAGATTTCGCAGTCAATTCGTGGAATTGGGAGCCTGGAAGCGCCGCGGCAACCGCCTCTCCATACTCGAACGGGTGGACTGGGTCCTGGCGATTGGCCATTACCAAGGACGGAATCCGGATCTGAGCGAGCTGATCCAGGCTCACACACGGCTTATCGCCCCGCAGTTGTTCCAAAATGGCAACTGTACACTCCGCACGAGGATTGTTGAACTGATTCAAGAGCGATCGTGCCACGTCAGGCGACTCGTCGCGCATCTGACGATAGAGGTCGGACTGTGCAAATCGGCTGCGTCCTTCCTGGACCCCATGCTGGCGAATTAATCGCGAGATTTCGCTGAACCACTCGGCATTGCGTGGGTTGGGTTCGGACAACCAGGCGGGACGAGACTGAACCAGTCCCAACACGCGGTGTGGGAACCGGAGCGTGAAGTTGAGTGTGACTGCCGCCCCCATGGAGATGCCTCCCACGACCGCCTGCTCGATCTGCAGATCGTCCAACAAAGCGGCCAGATCATTGGCGAACGACGCCAAGGAGATGCGCTGAGGATCTCCCAGCGGCTGGGTCCTGCCGTGACCGCGACAGTCCATCGCAATCATGCGAATGCCCGCAGGAGGCTCGAACAGTCCAAACGGTTGCTCAACGCTGCCCCCGAGTCCGTGCTGGAAGATGAACGGCAGACCGTTTCCCTTCTGCTGAAAGAAGAACTCAATGCCATCGCGACGCAGTATCGGCATGACAGCTCCGTGACGTATTCGAAGGTCGGTTTTCAGCAAGACAAACTCAAGGGAGTGTCCAGCGACTCGGCAGGGTTGAACAGTTGGCGGCGTGGCGCACCGCGGCGCCTGAACCGCAGAATATCGAACAAGGAATGTCCAATCACCAAGTGGAAGAAACACGTAGTCAGGTGGACTTGGCCAGACTGCGCAGCTTTGCCTGCAAAAAAGCGGCTGTGGCGGGAACTTGCTGTTCGCTCAGGCCATGGGTGACCAGCGGTCCGTCAAATCCAGCGGTGCACAGCCGAGAGAGATAATAGTCGTAGTCCAGCAGACCGGAGCCCGCCGGGCAATCGCCTGCGTCGCCGTCTCGTGTCAGATCCTTGGCATGCGCCATGACGATGTCGGGGCCTAACAGCGAGATGGCCTCATCCAGGACCTGCTGCATTCGAGCTAATGTGCCCGTGTGGAACAGGTTCGCGCCGTCAAGCACCACTTTCAGGAACGGGGAGGCGATTTCGTCCAGCAACCGGCGTCCCTTCTGAGCCGAATCGACGACGTTGTTCACTTCCGGTTCGAAGGCCATGGTGACTGCCGACTGCTCTCCGATTCGCGCCACCAGCCGCATGCTTTCCAGCAGCAACGCCCACGTTTCGGGTCGGTCATTATCCGGATGGCGTCGCCACATGTTGTCGGGATCACAGGTCCCGCTGCAGATCGTGATTACCGATGTTCCCAGCCGGGAGCAGGCGTCGGCGAGCGTCTGCAAACGCCGGAAACCGTCGGCCCGTTTCCGTTCGTCCGGGTCAATGATGTTAAACGTGCCCGAAATGGCTGCCATCGACAGCCCTCGTTGGGTAACTGCCTGATGAATACGCTGGCACATTCCCGCATCGATCTGATCGGGTAGTGTCGGGAGTCCGGCGCAGCTCAGGTTGTACTGCACACATTGAAAGCCGTGCGACTTGACTGCGTCGAGGCTCTCTTCCAGTGATGAGCGGGCGAATGTCTTGGCAAAGATTCCCAGTTGCATCAGACGGCTCCTGTCACATCGGCGAGCATCACGCGCTGCTGCGTTTCCACCGACCGTGCGATGGCCACCAGCGTCCTCAGGGCGGCCAGCCCGTCATCGACGTTGGCCCCCAGCATCGGGGCGGCGTGGAGCACGGTGTCGGCGAAACTCTCCAACTGCAGCTTATACGTGTACGCGTCTTCGCCCAGTGGTCGACGGTAGGTGCGGTCCTTGGTCGAGAAGCACTCGACCACACTCGATTTGTGAAACCAGGGAAGGTAGACCTGACCACTGACGCTGCCGTGTTCGCCGTAGATCCGAAACCCCTCTTCGAAATCACCTCGAATAGCTACCGTCAGGTCGATATGTCCCAGACTTCCGTCGGCGAAGTCGACGCTCACAAACCAGCAATAGGCGTCGAAACGTTCCACCAGCCGAGCGTGTACGGCCACGATGTCGCCTCCCAGCAAGCGAGTCGAGTCGACCAGATGACTGGCGTGAGTCAGGATGTAGTATCGACGGCGGTCGGCTTTCGGATTTCCCTCCGGCCGCCGGGCTCGGCTGCTCTGCATCACTTCGGCCTGCAGGTTATCGGTCATCGTATAGCGATAGATGGAATCGTAATACCATGCCTTGAAGCTCATGCGCTGGCCGAGTTCCTCTCGTACGAAACGTGCGGCGTAGGCAATACCTGGATCGAAGCGGCGATTGTTACCGATCTGGAGCACGAGGTCCGATTGCTTGACTGCTGCCGCGAGCTGCTGGCACTCCTGAATATTCGTTCCCAGCGGCTTCTCCACCAACACATGCTTGCCTGCCTTCAAGGCGGCCAGGCTGAGAGGCACATGGTACTGGTCAGCCACGCCAATCACGATGGCCTCGACCTGTGGGTCGTCGAGCATCTGTTGATAGTCACGGTAGGCGACTTGCGGCTGCCAGACGGCAGCCATTCGTTCGCGCAGGTCGTCAGCCAGGTCGCAGATCGCGTACAGATCGATGTTGCGGGCCTTGCGGCACGCGTCGAAATGCGCCACTTGTGAGATGGGACCGCAGCCCAGCACTCCGACTCTGAGTCGTCGTTCATCCTTCTTCATGAGAATTGCTCCGGGTAACGCTGGTGCAACGCATCGTGCAGCGCGTGAAAGTTCTTCGACCGAGCGACTTGCATCAGCGCGCGAGTCTGTTGATCGATGGGGGTTTCATTAAGTAGTCCCCAGCGATGTATCTCGAGGGCTTGTGTCATCGCCTCCGCTCCGTACACCGGATCGGCCTTTCCGCTACGGTTGCGAATCGAATTGATGGCAGAGCCGGCCAGCAGCAGGATCTCGCCGGTCAGATTCCGCCGCTCGGCATCCTGCAGATTCATAATGATGTTTCCCTGGTCGAGGCCACCGGCCCGAGCGATCATGGTGGGTTTGAGGTCGCCCGGAAGTGGTTTCGTCAAGGTGTGTTCCGAGGCCTCCCAGGCGGCGCCGTAGGGGCGAATGAAGGGGGGGCCCGGGCGGACCGGTGCCGTCTGGCGGAAATCGATTCCGTCCAGACGCGCCAGCAGGTCAATGACCTCACGCCAGATACATCGCTCCCGAGTGCCAATGCCGGCGTTGTGTCCATAGATCGCCAGCGGACGTTCGTCGTGCCTGGTCGCTTCCCGCACCATTCTCACCGTCCCTGTGCTGAAGGTCTCACTCAGCATCACAGCCGTGGCACCTGCCTCGCGCACCGCTGCGACGGTCTCCAGCATCTCATGAGGGCTGCCGGTGATATGGGGCGCGAACACGATGCCCTTACCGCCTCGTTGGTCCTGCACGCGTTTGATTGCGGCCATCGCCAGCTCGGTGCGTCGCCGGACCGGCGAGTAGTCGAGGTTGGGATAAAGGTTCTCGTCTTCCTTGATGAACAGAAACAGCGGGCACCTGGCCGCTTGCTCTACCAGATCTCCCACTTCGTCGGGTGTGATGCCCGCTGTCGGCTTCAAAATCGTGCCAAATGCAGGCTCATCCGCTGAAAACCCATGATCGCGACGAAGCAGGTGCGGTCCATAGGCGGGACCTGGAAAGGTCTTCACAACGTGATCGGGAATCTGCAGCTGGACGAGCCGTACGTCCTGGTTCTCGAAGACATCAAACACGATGGCACCGGCCGTCGTGTGCAGCAAGTCGCACGAAGTTAAGGTTCCCTGCTGGTTGAGCAGCATCTTGAGTGGATAGGCCATGTGCAGCAGGCCGAGCCGACCCGTGTGATCGAATGGTTCGACTCCCACACCGCGCCCCGTACACTCTGCCAGCAAGGAGCCGGGAGGTGGGTGCTTGATGCCGCTCGTCGCGTGATAACTGAACTCGGCAGCGATCTCGTCAAGACGTTTCGTACGCAGGGCCAGGAAGTAGGTCGCTACAACACAGTCGTCGATCGCCGGCGGTGGCTGCTGTGCAAGCCGCTCCGTGACCACGCGACGAATGAGCTGTTCCCGCCGATCCCAGTCCAACCAAAGCTCAGCCAAATCGCTCGAGTCCATAGCTATCTTCGTCTCCGCGCGAAGCCGCGCCACTCTGGGTGGAACTTCCACATTATTCGGTCAGGGCATTCTTCGATTCCACTGGCGTTCTCTTCCTCAAGAATCATGGCGGATTGGAGCGAGCATGCCTAGACGGGGATCGCCCATTGCCGAAGTGACACCGGACGGTTCGATGTCGGACTCTGCCATACGGGGGTGAGGCCGTGATTTCGTCGGAAGTCGGTTCCTGTTATAGTGGATACTTCAATCAGAAAAGTGGTTTCTCACGGAGCCACAGAGACACGGAGATGCGCGCGAACGACGTGGGTGCAGTGGGGAGTGAAACTCATGAAGCTTCGATCTGTTTTCCAGCAACTCGCGATCCTCGCCGTGACGAGCAGTTCGCTGTGCCAGCTGCTTCAAGCCGACAATCTTCCTTTACCGCCGGGTGAAGCTCGCACACCGGAAACTCGCCGTTTGACCGCCGAAGAAGCCGAACGTGCGCTGCAGCGTGATTGGCTCTTTCAGGCGATGGGGGAGTCGCTGGTGCAGCGATCGGCCGAGGAGATTGCCTGGGCACGCCAGTTGGCCGCACGAATGTCCGCTGTGACGCCAACTCTTGATCTGACGCGTGAAGTTCACGAGTTAGACGAATTGGAGACACGTCTGGCAACGCTGCGAAGTCAACCGCCTCGACCGCAGAAATCTGATGATCCTGAGGCGTTGGCCAACTGGATTTGGTATCCGGAAGGACAGCCAGCCCAGAACGCTCCGGCAGCGGCTCGCTTCTTTCGGCGACGCATTACTCTGCCGCCAGGAGTCGAGTCAGGCGTGGTGCGCGTGGCGGCGGACGACCTGTGCGAAGTGTTTGTCAATGGAGTCTGCGTCGGTCGGCATGACACGTGGGCACGTGCCGGCGTCCTGGATATCGGAGAGCATTTGAGGGCCGGAGAGAATGTTCTGGCAATTCGAGCTCAGAACATGCCGGCTCCGAGTCTGAACCCGGCCGGCCTGATCGTGAAAGCGGTTGTGACTGCTGTGGACCAAACGCCAGTACTGATCGTCTCCGACTCCGCGTGGCGCGTCTCCGACCAACTGTACGAGGGTTGGGAGCGGACGGAGTTCGATGATGCGAATTGGCCGACGGCGGTTGTGTCGGCACCGCTGGGTGGTGGTCCCTGGGGCAATACTCCGGGACTGCAGCAGGTCGATATTCTGGAGGATCCTTTCGCGTTCTATGCCAACACAGATGCGGCGGTCAAGGAATGCTACTACGCGATTCGACAGGTGAAGCGGCGGATTCTGCTGAGCGATCCGGCTGTGAATTTCTCGCAGCTGCTGCTGATCGATCAGCCGCTGCCGCAGGGACCGGAATCGCGGCATGAAGCGATTCACAGAATGGGCATCATGGCCATGCCCGGCGGACGCCTGTTGGTTGTTGACGGCCTGCATCCTGGTGGTGACGTGCATCTGTTGGCGCCCGATCGCCCCGGGAGTTTCTGGCGACCTGACTTGTCGTTTGATGCTCAAAGAGTTCTGTTCTGTTTCAAGCCTTTCGACCAGCAGAGCTTTCATCTCTATGAGATGAATATCGACGGCACCGGTTTGAGACAGCTCACAGACAGTGAGTATGACGACATCGATCCGATCTACCTTCCGGACGGCCATATCGTGTTTACGACCACGCGCGGCAATTCGTATGTGCGGTGCGGACCGTTCATCTATTCCTACATTCTTGCTCGTTGTGACGCGGATGGCGACAACGTGTACCTGATCAGTTACAACGGCGAGCCCGATTTCGTGCCATCACTGTTGGACGATGGACGAGTGATCTACTCGCGATGGGAATACACCGACAAGCCGCTGTGGCGGCTGCAGAAACTCTGGACCACCAATCAGGACGGCACCGGGACGGCGCATTTCTGGGGAAACCAGTCTGTGTGGCCTGACCATCTGTCTGAGCCGCGTCAGATCCCGGGAACGCACAAGGTCATGTTTTCCGGAGTGGGACATCACGATTGGTGGTCGGGTTCGATCGGCATTGTCGATCCCGACCGAGGGCGTGATTATCCTCACGGGCTAACCAAAGTTACGGCTGATCTGGCTTGGCCGGAAGTTGCGCCGCCGCCAGTGGACATACCGGAGGCCGAGGATTACCACGCGGCCGGCCGCTTCACCGGCTACAAGACGCCCTATCCGCTGTCCCAAGAACTCTTTCTCGTCTCGGCCCGCGGAGTGGGCGAGAAGTTCCGCCTCTATGTGATGGATGTGCATGGGAACCGTGAGTTGCTGTACGAAGGTGTGCACAACATCTGGCATGCGATGCCCATTCAGCCGCGACCGGTTCCACTGCGGCAACCGGACCGAGTGACGTGGCCAGGGACAGGGCAGGATCGGCGGCCGAACGAACCGGGCGTTTTTTACAGCGCGGACATCTACCAGGGTGTGCCCGAACTGCCCCGCGGCATCGTCAAATACCTGCGGGTCTTTCAGCAGGACTACAAGACTTACTCGACGTGGAATAAGACCTATCGTCATTCCGGGCCCGCCATTTCGATCGTCCAGGAAGAAGGCGTCAAGCGGATTCTGTCGGAAGTGCCCGTGGAAGCAGACGGCTCGGTCTACTTTCAAGCTCCGGCGGGCGTGGCTTTGTACTTCCAGCTCTTGGATGAGCAGCGTCGCTGCCTGCAGACCATGCGCAGTTTCACCGGGCTGATGCCGGGCGAGCAGCGTGGTTGTGTGGGCTGTCACGAAATGCACAGTACGACGCCACCTGCACGGAGCGGCTTGGCGCTGCGCCGGCCGCCGACACCGCAGTCGCCGCCTTGGTGGGGAACCGACAGCATCAGCTACGAACGCTTTGCGCAGCCGGTACTCGATCGGTACTGCGTCGAGTGCCACCGCGGAGGGGCCGAATCGGCTGAGCCGAATCTCGTGCTGCGACCTGGACATGATGTGTTCAAAGAGCCCTACCTGACGCTGGTCGGTGAAGCCGGCTGGGGAAATCCTCTGCAGGGGAGTCGCCCAGGTTTCGGCATTGCCCGTGCCATCCCGGTCGAAAGTGCTTACGGGCAGAACGATCCGGCAGCCTTGACGACCCTGCCGCCACTCCAATACCTGTCGTACAACAGCCGTCTCATCAAGCTTGCTGGCAACGGTGAGCATTACGGTGTCCAGGTGCCGCCAGCCGATCTGCATCGTCTGAGCGCGTGGGTCGACGCCTGTTGTCCCTTCATGGGCGAGCCGGAAGTACGATCGCAGGGTGATCCGGACTTTCCGGGTATCGAGCGACTTCCGATCCGTCCTCGCGTTGCCACTGCACCGGTCGTCATCCGTCCGTGAACAGATCGTAAAACGCCGGGCTATGCATCATTGTGTGAACCGTTGTGTCGAGATTGGTACCGGCGTTATGGAGTTGGCGGGACGTCCGCGGCGTGTCCGCCAAGTCGCTGGTCGATGAAGGAGTAGGCAACTGTGCCATGCCACTCGTGCCCCGATGGCCAGATGTCCTGCTGCACCTGGTCGCCTGCGCCAAACAGTGTGTAGCCCGTCTGAATGCGGGCAAATCCCTGCCGAGTGTATTGGAGCGGAAAGCAGGGATCCTGATCGGCACTTTCAAACAGCACGCCGCGCGGAGCGATCAGCAGGTGGACTTCACAAACGTCCATCAGGTCGACGAATCCGGGCAGTTCCCAACACGAGCAGTTGGGAACGGCAAACACGCCCTCCGTGGTGCACATCCAACCGCTGACCACAGCCGCCTTCAGACGCGGATCACAGGCCGCACTCCACATGGTCCATTCGCCGCCCATGGACAGCCCGGCCACACCGATGCGCTCACGATCCACTTCAGGCCTTGCCTGCAGGATGTCCACCAGTCGCATCAGGTCCCAGAGCGTCGTGGCCGCATAGTCTCGATGCGGGAAAGATGGAGCGATCACGACGTAACCGCCGCGGGCAAACCGATCCGCGAATCCGTGATAGAGCGACGTCTTGTCAAACACCAGTTCGCTTCGCCCGCCATGGCCGTGCAGAGCGAGCATGGCAGGGAAGGGGCCACGTCCTTCAGGTAGGGCAAACAGGCAGCGGAATCGGCCCGATCCGTCGTTGCCTTGGAACGAAGCGGTGTGCAGTGTGTAGCCATCCTGAGGCGCTCCTGCATCCAGCTGGAAATCGATCGGTACTTGCTGCGTCGATCGGCGAGGTTCCTGATGTTCAACCAGTGCCAGCAGTCGCTGACGCGCTTCCTGTTGCCAGGCCACGGCTTCGTCGCGGTTCGTGGCGACGAAAGGCAGCGAGTATTGCTGCGGCACCGGGCCGAGTGCCTCCGGCAGAGGGTCACGAGTCCGGATGAACTGCTCCGGGGTCAATGCGTGAGCCGTAATGCGCACTTCATCCAGCAGCCCGTGCCAAGGACGCGGTCCGGTTGTTGCGAACCGATCGGCGTTGCCGATCTTGAGCGTTCCCTGCGCACGCGTGAAGATCCCCGGCACGGCCCGCTCGCACTCCGCCACCTGATGCCCGTTCACGAAGATCCGGCTGGTCTTTCCCTGGCTGACCGCGGCTACATGATACCAGCGGTTTACTTCCACCAGGCGTGATCTCGTCTCCAGTTTGTTCCCGCCGTAGAACAGGCCATCTGGCGAAACGTCAAACCGAAGTCCGCCGCGCGGCGTAATCATAAACGCCCAGCTGCGATTCTCCCCTTCTTCGTTCCAGTCAGCGGCTACTGCCATGTAGTTGTCATATTCAGCTGGATGGACGAACGCTTCAATTGTGAAATCGGTGCCCGCGATCTGCCGGTCGGCGGGGTAGGAGATCCACGTCGCATCACGGCCATCGAAGGCGGCGGAGTAGTGATTGTCCACTGCCAGGCCGCCGTATCCGATCACTTTGTCGACAAACGCAACTCCTCCCTGCCGTTCGCCAGTCGACGACTTCTCGAATCGTTCGTAGATGATTGGTTGGGCACCCGAAATCGACGGTCCGAGCACGGTGAGTGACAACAGCACGACGCAGGCTTGAGTCTTCATCGGTTCTCTCGGGTTCGCCATTGGTCATTGGTCATTGGTCATTGGTCATTGGTCATTGGTCATTGGTCATTGGTCATTGGTCATTGGTCATTGGCCCGCGTCGTTGCCGCATCGAGTCTGGTCAATCAGTTGGTGGCCGCTGGAGCGTGGGTGGGTTCGAACGACAGCCACTCCACGCCGGCGGGTGTGACGCGGAATCGTTTCGCTCGAATGCTTGAGGCCGCCCCTTCCTCGTAATAGACGATCAGCACGGAGCCATCCTTGAGGTTAACCATCGAAGGATAAGCGCCGATCACCTGGTCCACCGGCACGTTGTCGCTCCAGGTCTGGCCTTCATCGAGGCTGTAGTGCAGGCTCGTCGAAGGGAGGCGGTGGGCGAGCAGAATGATGTCGTCTGCCGTACGCAGAAAGTACGGACAGTGTCCTTCAAATCCCATCGGCTGCGAAACGCTCCAGGTGGCGCCACGGTCGTCGGATACCGCCGCGCACATCGTGGGCCGCTGTGCGGCGAGCAGGCGGCCGTCTTTGAGCTGAATGATATCGGTTTCCGCATCAAGGCGATGGCCGCCGTTGTCAATGTCAACTATTTTGCTCCAGCTCTTTGCCTGATCGTCGCTGCAAATAATCGCTCCATGGGCTGAGCCGTTGGTTTCCCGGTAAAGCCCCAGAATCAGGCGACCGTCGGACAGTTCGCGGATGGGGGAACTGCAGTAGGCATCCGGTGTGATCTGGCTCGGCGCTGACCAGCTCCGGCCGCCATCGTCCGAGGTGACCATCCATGATCCATAGCCAATCCACGGCTGATTCGGATCATCGCTCTTTCCCAAGCTGAAGAAGTTGCAGATCAGGCGACCGCTGCTCAGTTGCACGATCGACGGATCGCGATCGTCGTGGGGACCGTCGTGCACCACCGTCGGTTCGCTCCAGCTCTGCCCTTCGTCGCTCGACGTGCAACAGACAATGCGGCCGCCAAGCGGAAGCTGTTCGCAGGGGAGCGAAACATGGGTGTAACCGGCGTAACAGACCGACATTAACCTGCCGTCGCTCAGCCGGCACACATCGGGAAACGCCTCGTACCCACCCGCTCCTCCATCCTCGCAGACATAGGCAAACGATCGTGGCGGAATGCTCAGTTTGCTGCCAGGGTCTTGTGCCGCTCCCTCGATCGTGATGTCTTTCACATGTGCACGTCCCTCATTCGCGTAGAAACCAACGCGGCCTCGTACCAGGTGCTTGTCCTGGTGTTCATACAACAAGACGCCGTTAAGGTAGACTTTCAAGGTATCCCCAATGGCCTCCAGTCGCCCTTCGTGCCACTGGCCGGCCGGCTTGTCGAGGTTTCCCACACGATGCAATTCGATCCAGCCATTATCGGGATCACTGCGCACCAGGATGGCTTGAGTGCGGTCGAAATGCACGTAGTAGTAGCTGGCCGCGTCGGACGCTCGCACCATAAAGCCGCATGCCAGTACTCCCGTGTCGGCCGGTTCCACCAGAAATCGAGCCCGCAAGCTCACGTCTTCCCACTCCCTGGGCAGGAAGATGGCACGCGATACGTGCTTGGTCCCGTCGCAGATCAGCTCCCCGTCGCGAATCTCCGCGGTCGGTTCCTCGAAGTACCAGCTCTCCGCGGCCGATGGAGCGTTCAGATCGACCGAGAGCTTGTCGGGTTGAGCGGACACGATCAGAAGTGATGTGAGCAGGAGAAAGG
>JBGSHS010000366.1:0-10240 GCA_041752115.1 Pirellulaceae bacterium
GCGCCTGGCCCCTGCCACTAGGTGTGACCATGGCCGCCATCTGCTATGGACTCCTGCCTGCAGGTGCCCTGGCCGGCGGCCGATTGTGGCAGTGGAAACGGCCGCGACGGCCCAACATGCACAACACGCCCACCACCGCGCTGCCGCTGATCTGGACCGCCTGCTGGATGACCCTCCCGCCGCTGATCACCTGGCTCACGACTGCCCTGCAGCTGGCTCCGCTGTTGATGGTTCGGTACCTGGTGGCCTCGCTGGTCGGTGCAATCGCATTTGCTGTGGTCTGCCTGAGCCGCGCACAGGGACAACTCCCCCGTTGGGGACTCTCGGCCCTCCTGGTGGTCGCTACGGTGTGGTACGGAGGAATGATCCGGCAGTGGTCGTATGATGGTCGCATCATCGGAGATCGCAATGAGAATTGGCAGGCGGCCCTGACGTGGCTATCCGGGCAGCTCCAGGAGGCCGCTCTTCCCGTGTTTCTCTGCCCCAATCTCCTGGAAGATCTGGAACTGCAGCAAAACGACGACCATCAGCTGGTTCAGTACTGCCTGTTTCCCTTGGACGGCATCTATGAGCTGCCTGCTGCCGACCGTGCACCGCTGCCGACGACCGGCAACGCCATGTTCAATCCTGCTCAGCGACGGCTGATCGCCCAACAACGAGGAGCTTGGGTGATCATTCGGGGGCCCGCAGTGCAACCGATTATCAGGTCACTGCAGCAGAGCTTGCGACAACAATCGGTAGTCGCTCCCGTTGAACAACAACAACGGTTCGGTGGAGTGACGGTGGTGCGGCTGGGAGCCGAATGACCGCCTGCCGCGCGGCCCCTTCAGCACTGGAGCTTCTCTGCCGTGGCATACAGATCCAACGTTGCCCGGCCGCCAATCAGGGCGAAGAGATCGCGAATCTGGTGAAATCCGTCCGCCATCTGAAAGCTGGCATCGCGCCCGTAGCTCTTGGCCCCCAGGATGTAGAAGTTGGGCTCGCTGGTCTTAAGATGCTCCGCCGGTTGCTCCGACACCCTGTCGATGCACGACGCCGGAACCTCCGATTGGCTGCGAAGGCCGGCCAAGCCACCCGTGCGAGGACATTCGTCCACCTGCAGTTCCTCATAGAGCGAACGATCGGGATGATAGCCAACGTTGGCAATAATGCGATCGAAGCGTTCACTTTGGGGGCTCGTGTTGAAGGTCACAACAAACTGCCGGTCGGCGGCGTCGTAGTCAATCGCCTCGACCAACACCCCCGACCGATGATGGATCCGTGGATGGTTAGCCTGAGCCAGTTGATTGGCTTCCTCAGTCAGCCGCCTGCGATGCGGGAGTTCGTCGTCACGTCCGAGGAAGATCGGTCCTCCCGAGGGCTCGTCCCGAGTGGGAGGTGTGACCCAGGTTACATCGGTTTGAGGGACTCGTTCCACCAATTTGGCGAGCGTGACGATGGTGGCCGCGGCAGTCAGGCCGTGCCCCACCAGCAGCACACGCCGCGCTTCGTAGTCAGCTCGCGCACTCCCCAAGACGTCCGGGATGGAATACTCGATCCGAGAACGAAGCTGCCGCTCGCCACGAGCCGGCAATCCGCCGGCGCCGCACCAGTTGGGCGTCCCAAACACACCGGTGGCATCAATCACAATGTCTGCCGTTTCAATCGACTGACTCCCGTTACGGTGTTCCAGCAACAACCGAAAACCATCGGCGCCTCGCTGCCCTTCATCGGCCTCCGGTTTCAGGAAATGGTTGCGACCCACACCCAACACCGTGACGCCGCAGACAATGTGATCGGCCAATAAGTCCGTTTGTGACAGCGGCCAGAGGTATTGATCGACCCACTGCTGCCCTGTCAGCAGACTGGTCGGCTGTGGCGGCGTGTAGTCGGGATCTTGCGCTCGTAGTGCGGCGAGTCCGAGCGGGGAGCAGAGCTGAGAGAACGGACTGAACATTCGCATGTGTCGCCAACGCAGAACATGGGCGGCGATGCAGTCTCGTTCCAGAATCACAACGTCATAACCCAAATAACGTCCGTAAAGTCCCGCTTCGATGCCGATGGGACCGGCCCCTATGATGGCGATTCTGGCAGGAGTGTCGATGGCCATGGTGCGCTCCGCGTGTGCTGGCTTACGATGCTGGCAAGTGTATCTTACCGCGATCCCCAGTCGTTGCCAAAGAGGCCTTCAGCCAAGTCGCCAGTCGGTTCCAGGGGTCACACGCCGCCGACACCTCACGCGGGACGATCTGCCCTGCCCGACCACCCCAATGTGAGTTGTGATCGCCTCGGTGGCGAAAATGGTCACTTGCGATCGAACGGTCCCAACTGGCGGCGGAGGAGCACTTCATTGACACGTCCGCGGAAACGGACAATCCCGTCCAGGACCACGACCGGCACGCAACAGTTGTAACGCTCCGCCAATGTCGGATCGGTATCAATATCCACCACTTGTGGTGATAGTCGGTGGCGCTCAAGCAGCGCAACGGCCTCGTCGCACAGAGGACAGTTCTGACGCGTGTAGACAATGACTTCCGGGGGGCTTGGTTCCACGATCACCTCTGCTGCACAACGTCCTCGGCGCCGTCAGATTGCCGAAGGATCTCACGCGACTCCCCAGTGCGGACAGAGCCAACGCGTCGATTGATATTACCACCCTTGCTGCGCTAAGGCCACCGATAACTCCCCGTGAGAGGTTTGAGGAGCGCGTCAACGAGGGCATGAGGGAAGAATCACTCCGGCCGATTTCTCGTCGCCACGCTCGCGCCGTCGCCACGCTCGCGCAGAGCGTGGGAAACCGCCCGCCGTCTGGCGACGGCATCCACCAACACGGAAGTTGTTCTTCCCGCGCTCCTAAGCTCGATCCTATCCAGCGCGTCTGGGGTGCAGAGCCGGAATGCGGTTGACCAACGGCTGTCGGCGGGCGGGTCGATGTGGCTATCTCGTGCCAGCGTCTGTGTTGATATCGCCGAAATGATTGTCTGCCCAACGTCGTAAGGCGATCAGACTCCCCGCTTCACTGACAACACTCCCCCAGAAAGTGTCACCTTGGTTCTGTGACGCACCGGTGCACGGATTGCTTCTGCTCGTGCGGACGGGAGGGACGTGGTAATTTTCGAGGAAGCGTGATAGGGTATTGTTCAGGACAGGGTGACTCAGCGACTGAGCGGGATTGGCTGAGGTGGCCCAGTGGTTCAGAACAGGTCTGTGGGCCGGAGAGGACGTGACGGTTCTGAGCTGCTGCGGGTTTATGTGCAGATGAATTGCATTAGCCGTGCGGTGGGCAGACCTCTGCGGGCGCTACCTCGATCTGTGGCTCGACCATGCCAAAAAAACTCGACACCAAGCGATTGCTGGAGTTTGTCAGGCGGAGCCGGTTGGTTTCGGACGACCGACTCGACCAGGCCGTCTCCGAGTTGGCCGTGCTGCATGGTGGGCAAGTGCCGGACGACGCCGAGGTAGTGGCGCAATTCCTGGTGGCGCACCAGCTGCTGTCACGCTGGCAGGCCGACAATCTGCTGCGCGGCAAATACAAAGGCTATTTTCTCGGAAAATACAAGCTGCTGGGATACCTGGGCAGCGGCGGCATGAGTTCCGTGTACTTGGCCGAGCACACACTGATGCGACGCAAGCAGGCCATCAAAGTCCTCCCCAAGAAACGGGTCGGCGACGCATCGTATCTGGACCGGTTCCGCCTCGAAGCACTGGCCACCGCGGCACTGGATCATCCGAACATCGTACGGGCCTATGATATCGACAACGAGGGGGATGTCCACTACCTGGTCATGGAGTACGTGCCCGGACGGGACCTCCAGTCCATGGTCAATGCTCAGGGACCGCTGGCGTATCCGGATGCCGCCAACTATGTGATGCAGGCGGCTGAAGGCCTGCAGCATGCGCATGAGTCGGGACTGATTCACCGCGACGTCAAACCGGCCAACCTGCTGCTGGATAGTTCGGGACGCATCAAGATCCTGGATCTCGGTCTGGCCCTGTTCACACGCGACGGTGAAGCATCTTTGACGCTGCTGCACAATGAAAACGTCCTGGGAACCGCCGATTACCTCGCGCCCGAACAGGCTCTGAGCAGCCATGATGTCGACTCGCGCGCTGATATCTATGGGCTCGGATGCACCTTGTACTACCTGCTGACCGGTCATCCTCCGTTTCCCGACGGCACTCTCGCACAGCGAATCGCCAAGCACCAGACCAAGCTGCCTCCCGATGTTCGACAGGATCGCGCCGATTGTCCCGCCAGCCTCGTGCAGATCTGCTTCAAGATGATGCAGAAGGATCCGAAACATCGCTACCAGTCCATGCGCGACGTGGCCACCGTGCTCCACGCCTGGCTGGTCCAACACGGCCCGGACGCGAGCCACCCTTCGGCCCAGTCGACTTCCGCCGTCAAGGCCGCTCCAGCCGCCAGCGTGGCTGCCCCGCTACCGCCCGAATTTACTGCCTCCGTCCATCCGTCCGACGCAGTGACGGGCTCAGACATCGCCGCTGCAACAAACGCCCAGCCAGTCAGCCACACGCCGCGCGCACACTACGCCGCAGTCGACACCGTCGCAGGCAGCAACGTGGCAACCGACAAGGGCTGCAGCGATCATGCCGTTGATGTGACAACCGATATCGGCAGCGAAAATGACAGCGGGAAACTGGAACTCGGGATCGAGCCGTTTTCCAGCGATTCCAGCAGTCAGGGAACTCGGATGCTGCTGGAAGAACGACGGGCTCGCCAGCAACGGCGCGATCGGATGGTTCGCTGGATCTGGCTGACCGCCGCCCTCCTTTTCCTGGCGCTCGTACTGGTCATGACGAAACTCGCTCCCTGGTCCACCCCGCAACAGGCGCCGACCAACCCAGTGCCAGTTGGATCGCAACGCCCCCCTATCACAGCGCCTCGCTGATCGGCGTCATCTCCCCCGTTCGATCGCACTCCATCGAGCGAACGCCACGCGCCCCTCGTTCGCGAGATCACGGGCATTCTGGCACAGCCGAATTGCGTGAAAGGCCCGATGGGCCGGACAGGATTCACTCTGCGCGCGCGGTTCCTTTCGCCGGTCTGATCCCGGATTTCCCGTGAGCGCCGCTGTCAGCGGAGAGAACGCGGAACCGGTTGTCTCACCTCACATAGCTCCCACCGCTGGCGGAAATCGCCGGTTTCCACCGGCCGTTCGACCGGACCTGAACGGCATGTGAGGGTCATGTGTCCAGTTGTAAGTTCTTTATTCTAAAGGGTTTATAAAATCTACTTGAATTTCACCCAACCTCCTTCCTAGCATGGAAGTTAGGGAGGATGGTAGATGATTGGTGGTCTGCGGTGTTGGAGTGGTTTGTGTTGGGTGGGTGGTTTATGTGGCGTTGCCTCCGCAGCCGGCCGGGAACCCGTTGGAGAACACGTGGTGGCCCCACGGGCTGGTCGATGAGGCGGTATCGGGAACTTTCGACGATCGTGGTGAGATGAGACAGCGAAATCAGCACAGATCGAGGCAGTGGAGTTCGCCGCGCAATGCGACCATGGCGGCTCCTCGGTCACGCCGCAGTTTCGATCATGGGAAGCGAGCTCGAGGGCGGGAGCGGTCGCAGACTCCGTTTCTGCCTCCCGAGGACTGGCACGAACCGGAGGACTGCGGGGCACGGCGGGGGTACCGCATCATTCGGCAGGAGCCGGGGGAGGGTTATCGGCATCCGGTCACGCCGGCGGAGGTGCGCGATCGGCTGGCCCTGCTCCCTCCGTCGATGGTTGAGCCGTTGGCGGTAGTTCAGCTGAGTTGTATGACGCGCAAGAAGCGGACGGTTCCGTGCTATGGGATGCAGTGGGGTAGCGCCCTCTACCTTTATCCGATCGAGGAATCGCTGGTGGAGTACTTTTTGCGACCTCCGTTGGAAGCGGAGTGGCGGGAAGCGACGATGTATGGCGGTCGCTGGGAGCAGACGCGCGGCGGGCTCTGGCGTTTAATCTGGACGGAGGATACGATTCGGGACTTCTATCTCAATGGGATCCTGATGCACGAGTTGGGGCACCTGCTGGACGATCGCAACCGCAGTTATCAGGATCGCGAACGCTATGCCGATTGGTTTGCGATTGAGTATGGCTATTTGGCAAGCCGCGCCGCGATGGACCGGTGGCAGGATCGCAAGGTTGTCCGGCGGCATGCCAACCGGTAACGCCGCTGGGGCGGGGCCCGGTTGGTCGACTCACTCCCTACGCTCCCCCTGCTCCTGCTCCTGCTCCTGCTCCTGCTCGGGCTCCTGCTCGGGCGCGGCGTCCCTCCGCGACCGATCCAATACCTGGCGGGAAATCGTCGGCGTCTCGCGATCGAGTTGCGGGTCCCTTTCGAGACGAGCACGAGTACAGCGGACGCTGAGCCGGACCAGGAGCGGAAGCCCGTTGTGCCAACTCATCCGGTTGGCGCCAGAACTGTCGCCGCCTGCCGGGCTCTCGTATAATCACAATCAGATGAGGCAGCGCAGCGGCAGATTGAGCGGGTGTTCCAGCCACGTGTGAAGGAAAGGGGTTATGGATGGGGGGCGAGGTAGTGCCGGAGATGATTCGGTGAGTTGGCCGACTCAGGAGCAGGCGAGTCGCGAGCCGGCGGTGGCCGGGACCTTCTATCCGGCGCAGGCGCGGCAGGTCGAGCGGGCGCTGGACGAGTGGTTCATGCGACCAGCCGCGCCGCGGCAGCAGTGGCGTGCAGCGCTGGTGCCTCATGCAGGCTGGGTCTATTCGGGGCGGATTGCGGCGGAGGTGCTGCGGCAGATTCAGTTTCCGTCGACGGTGATCGTTCTTTGCCCTCAGCATGGCGACGGGGGCGCTCCCTGCGCCGTGGCTCCCTGCGCCGTGGCTCCCTGGGCTCGCTGGCACTTTCCTGGTGGCAGTATGGCGGCCGACACGGCGCTCAGTCGCCTGCTGGCGAGCGACGTGCCAGGGTTGCAGCTGGATGAACGGCCTCACCGGCGCGAGCACGCGATTGAAGTGCAATTGCCGCTGCTCGCACGGCTCGCGCCGGCGGCACAGCTGGTCGGGATCACGGTGGGGCGAATCAGCCTCGCGGAGTGCCAGAGCATTGCCGCCGACCTGGCGGCCCTGCTGGCCGACCGGTCGCAGGAGTTGCTATGGGTCATTTCGAGTGACATGAATCATTTCGCGGACGATGCCGAGAATCGGCGGCTGGATGCCCTGGCCCTGGACGCGCTGGAGCAGCTTCGGCCGGAACTGCTCTACGCGGTCTGCCACCAGCACCGCATTACGATGTGCGGCATGCTGCCCGCCGTGATCGTTCTGACGGTGCTGCAGCGGCTCGGGCAGCTGCGGGAAGCCCGCCGAGTCGACTACGACACGAGTGCCGCAGTGAGTGGTGACCAACGGCGCGTGGTCGGCTACGCCGGAATGCTCTTTCGGTAGTGACACATAGGTGTCACATGAAACGGGGCCATGTTCAGGTGGCTGCTGCGCCACGCCTGCGGATCTGCTCCGTCGCTGGTGCCGCAGCGAAAAAGCTCCGTTGGCGTGCTATGAGCTTGCCAGGATCTGGTCGAGTCTTTCGCTCTGCTGTTCCAGCGAAAGTCCGCCCGAGCCTTCGATGGTCATCCAGCCGTAATACTCGATCTTATCCAGTTCGCGCATCACTGCTGGCCAGCGAACATCGCCCTCGCAGATATCCACGAACTGGCCTCCCTGGGGCGACGCACGGTCGACCACGAAGTCCTTCACGTGGATCTTGACGATCGTCTTGCCCAGGGCCTGGATCCACTGCTCGGGTGCGGCATACTTCACATGATTGCCGATGTCGAAGTAGCTGCGGATCCAGGGACTGTCGAACGACCGGACGAAGTGCGCAAACAGATTCGGCTTGACCCACAGGTTGCTCCAGACGTTTTCCAACGCGATGACGACCCCAGTTCGTTCGGCCACTGGGATCAGTTGTTCGAGAGCTTTGCGCGAGGCATCGATCGCTTCGTTCTGCGCCTTGATATACGGTGCGTACTGGCTGTTGTCACCCCGTACGACTTGGCGGACATGGCCTGTTCGATCCTCGATTTCGATCTCGAAGTCTTCTGGCCGCGGGACCGCGACCTCGGCCAGGAGTCGGCAGGGTACCAGCAGGACTGCGTCGGCGCCGTAGACCTGGCTGGTCTGCAGGGCGGTTTTCACCGAAGCGATGTCGGAGTCCACTTGAACGCTGTCGGGGCTGTTGAAATTGGTCCAGCCGCGCAGGACGCTGTGAATCCGCATGCCCAGTTCTTCGGCCCCCTTACGCTGCTGCCGGGCCACCTCGAGTGGCGCGTCCCAGACGCTGGACTCAATGCCGTCGAATCCAGCCGCTTGGAGTTTCTCCAGCGTGGCGGTGTCGGGAGTCCCAATCTGCGACTTCTTACGTGCCGGTTGGTCGTCGGCCCCGACGTGCTGCGCCAGCAGCAAGCTGGTTGCGGTGGCCGCAGTGACCATCAGGAAACCACGCCGGGACGTGCCGGTCGCCTGGGCGTCGGAAGTGGTGTTCCGTGGAGGCTTGGCTCCCCGTCGCGTCGTGCTGGAAGTGGCTGGGACGGGAAGTGGGGAGTGTTGATATGAGGGACTGCGAGCCATCGATGAAACTCCTTGACGGGCGGGGCTGTTTCGGGGCTTGAGACGCGCGTACCGGTGAGGAAGCCGCCGCAGGGTGGCTGGGTGCCGGCCTGCTGCATTGCCAGTGGTCGTGACATCGATTCTAATGGATCTTCCTGCTCGGATGTTGACCCCGTACGAAAAAGGAACCTCTCCATGGCGAAGAGTCGCACATCGCCGTGCCGCTTGGCCACTTGTCCGCTGCTTCTGGCAGCTGTTGCTTTGGTGTCGCCGACGCTGTCTGCCGCACCGGACCTGGAAACTCGGCAGACTCCTCGGGGCACCGTTGTCGGCTATAAGGACACGCCGCTGATGCCTTGGACTGGCAACAAGTACCGCGTGCATGACCCCGACCGGCCGATTCCGCGGGTCGTCGTTCCACGCCCGGTCGGTTCGCCACTGCCCGCCGCTCCGGCTCCAAGCGATGCGACGGTGTTGTTTGATGGGGAAAACGTGTCGCCTTGGAAGCCCTCATCGTGGACGGTGAAGGAGGGAGTGCTGTGGGCAGGACACGAATCGCTCGAGAGCCAGGAGGCGTTTGGCGATGTGCAGCTGCATGTGGAATTCGCCACGCCGGACGACACGAGCGGCGAGTTCATGAATCGCGGCAACAGCGGTGTGCTGCTGATGGGCAAATATGAAATCCAGATCTTCGATTCGTGGCACGAGCACCCCCAACAGATTTATCCCGACGGCCAGGCGGCGTCGATCTACGGCCAGACTCCTCCACGGGTCAATGCCTGCATGCCGCCGGGCGAATGGCAGTCGTTCGACATCGTCTTCACGGCGCCGGTGTTCTCCGAAGGAAAGCTCGTCAAGCCGGCGACGGTGACGATGTATCACAACGGAGTGCTGGTCCATCTCGAACAGAAGATCTGGGGCGAAATGGCACATCGTCAGATCGTGCCCTGCTCGCCGCATCCGGCCAAACTGCCACTGGTCCTGCAGGGGCACGGCAGTGCACTGCGGTTCCGCAACATCTGGATTCGGCGACTCGACGAAACGGCTGCGCCGTAGCCCAGAATTCCGTCCGCGAATTGTCGAGCGGACCTCCGTCCGCACTGGCCCTTTCGACCGCCTCGCCATCGCCAGAGGCAGAATCGTGGACGGGGTGAGTCATGGGGCGAGTGTGACCCATTCCCGTGTGTGCTTCGTACGACGGCGTACCGCCTCGACGTCTGTCGACGCATTGCCATCGGTCCGTTCGGGCACGATGGCTGACCGAAGGGCTGGCCAAGGCTGCGCCTCATCGAACCGGTGGAGTGAAGGGCGAGCTGCGGCGCGGATGACGAACGAGCCCCCTGGTGTCCTCGCGCTCCTTCCTCCTGTAGCGTCGCCAACGCATTTTGCTCGCCCCTCGTGGAGGCCCCGGCTGATGGCAAACCCATGCCGTGGGAAGAAGTGTATGCCTTGCATCGCCACCACTTGATTCACCGGCGGGTCTCGTGGTGACGGGCCGTCGACGCTTCGCTCGGGACGTGGAAGTCGCAAGGCGTCTGGCGATTTTCCGGAATTTTCGTGAGGGGTTTTATGCGCCGTTGGTGATTCACTAATAGAGCGGCGTTGGTGACGCGTGGCCGTTCGACATGTGTTCGGGTGAATCAGACAACTCGTCAGGAGCGCCGGCCCGAGGCCGCGGCGCACGCGTTGCGG
>JBGSHS010000367.1:0-23668 GCA_041752115.1 Pirellulaceae bacterium
GAGCGCCTTCCCTGCCGACCAAGCAGCGCATGTGCCGGTCGTATGTCGCCGAAGGACCAATGCGGTCCGCTGCGACGTCCATACAACACTTCACTCTTCGTTGCGACAGGGCTGATAGTCTTCGTCAACGGATCCACTCCATGCGAAATCAACGAGCGTGATTCTGCGGCGTGCCGCTGCCAATGACCCATGGCGGAATATCCAGTGACGCAAGGAGAAGAAATCATGGTACGTCGAGCCGGAAGTCAGCTGCCGCGCGGTTTCTGGCAGGCTGGTTCAGCATGGGGGAATTCGTCATTGCATTGGTCATTGGGTATGTCGTCATTCGTCATTTCCCGCCGGTGGGGATCTGTTGTTCAGACGCGATCTCCGCCGCGCTGCGGAGTCGGGTCGTCACGAGCGATGTCCCGCAGCGTTTCGGCCACACGGCTCTGTACCTGTGCCTGATCGAAAGCGGGTAATTGAGTCGGAGGCAGCGTGGATGCAGAAACGGTCCGACCTGACCAGCGGCTGCTGCGGAACGCCAGCAGGGCGAGCAGGCAGCCGAGCACTGCCGTAGAGAGCACCGCAACGCCGATCTTCCACAGCGGCAGCGGGGCTTCTGCGGTTACGCGACCGGCATCCACCTGGGGCCGCCACTTGGTGATCCGGCCCAGAATCAATGGGGACATGCTCATGCCTTCCCCAGAAGCATGCAGCCACCGCTTGAAGAAATAGCCCGTGACCTCCACGTCTTCATCCAGACGCACCCCCTGGGCGGAAGAACCGGCCGATTCCACCGCGGGAAACCCTGCCGGCAGCTCGCGACAATACACGACCAGCGGCGAATTCGTGACCGATCCGGGCAGGATACCCAGTACTGCATAGCCGTCGATCCCCCATTTCTTCTCACGCGACCGCACGCCATAGCCCCACCGGGCCGTCCCTTGGATCTTCACCAGCTGACCGCGATACTCCTTGGGCTGAGAAAAGAGCTGTACATAGCTGAGAGGACCCTGAGCCTGCGCCAACTGCTCCGGCGACAATGAAGCCAGTTTCTCCCAACAGCGATACCAGGCATCGGTCTCCACGGAGCGAAGCGCCGCATTGTCTTCGATCTGAGCCCAAGCACGCTGATCCAGCAGCATCTGCAGTTGCTGCAACGCCGCGACCTGGGACGGCGGTACCGTGGCATGCTGACCGATGTGCGCTAACGCCGCCGATTGCTCCTGCCACTGAGTCTGCAGTTGCTCCATCACTTCCACACTGCGACGCTTCTGCTGGGGAGTCAACAGCCCATCGTCTTGCGCTACTGAGAGGAACGCTCGTGTGCGATAGTCGTCCCACGCCGTTTGCAGGTGCGAAACCAACGCCGGCCATGCCTCTCGTTGCTCCGGCGTCAGCAGTGCACTATGCCGGTATTGCCAGAGTCCCTGTTGGAGCAGATCCCTTTGGGCAGGCGCGAGCTGACGCAGCAACTGATCCCACGCATCCAACAGAGCGGCCTGGACGTGCTCGGAGAGCGACGGGCCGACTTCGGAGGATCGAAGGCCGGGCAGTGCGGTGGTCGAGGGGCGAGGAGTGCTGGTCACCAGAGGCTCCGACGTCGACCCCTCATCGAGTGACGGGGCTGAAGACCGAGCCGCCAGGGCGTCACGCACCAAGCTCTCCTGTTCTCGAGAAACCGCCTGGTGGTCCGAGTCCGATGCAGGCCCCTGCATCCGCCACATCCACTGCCACGTTTCCGGCTTGCGGGCATGCTCCATTAAAGCCAAGACACCCACGAACAGTGCTACCAGCATGAAGACCTTCCACTGCACGCTGCGAGCAAAGTAGTTGGGAGGTGGCTTACGTCGTGGATTCGACAGTGATCCACGGTCATCGGATCCAAACCGCATCGTTGTCCGTCGCTTCTTCTACGAGCTGCGAAAGCTGGCAATTTCCTCAGACGCTGGGTGCCGCCAAAACCCCGGGACATCCACTCGACCCAGCCGGCCTCGCGACGTGCCAGAGTATACGCTCAGTATGACGTGCCCGGGCCAGAAACCGCAATCCACAACCAGACCGCGCTCAGACGCCGAGAAAGGAACATGTTGAGCAGACCAGAAGGATGGACAAGGCCATGGATGGTACCGCCGATTTCTCTCCTGGGTTCTCTCCTGGGACGCGACGAAGGACGTACGAGATCGGAGCAGTGCCGCGTGGCTTCTCCCCGCGCAGGGGCGTTCGCCGGGGAGCTTGTCCGGCCAGCACGTAGGGGTCGTTTGGGTGGTGATCTGGGTGGAATGGGAGGTGTGTGTGGTCTGTGGAATGAATGGTGGTTTGATGTCACCCAATGGGGTTGGTTGGACCAGGGTTGATTTGGTGGTAGCTTTTTATATGTGGACTCAAGTCGGGGGGGCGACGTGCCATGCGGCCCGGTCGGTCGGAGGCGACGAGGCGGGCAGAAGTCTTATCTGGGAAAGAAGTTGAGGATTCTCTTCGGTTGCACGCCGGCCCGAGGTATGTTCGGCAGGTGGTGCTGAGCGACCCTGCGAGGGCTCCACATGACTCATCTTGTACGAGGCGGCGGTCAGGGTGGATGACCGGCGCGATCCAGAGTCGATGTCGCAATCCGTCGGTTCAACGTATCAGGTCGGCTGCTGTGGATGGGGGAAGGCCGAGGGGCGCCTGGGGTAATGACGTGCGTGCGGATCGAACGTTGAGCTGGATTCGTGGTCGCGGTTGTTCCTGCTTCAGACGCTGTCGGCTCACCGACGGCCTGGCAGGCGAGAGACGCAGGGTGGCGACCGTGCGGAGTTTGGAAGCAACAGGGACGCACGAAACGGGGCATTGTCGCGTGAGAGAGGAATTGAGCAACATGGTAAGGGATCGCAGGTTGGCCCTGGTCGTTGGTGGCTGGGTCGTTCTGGTCATGACCTGGGGATGGTCGGTCCGGGCCGATGGCGAGGAGCCGGCGGAGGCGTTTCTCAATGCGCTGCGTGATAACGGCTACGACGATGCGGCCCTCCTGTATCTGGATCGACTGGAGAACAATCCGCTGACCGGAACGGAGATGCAGGCCAACTTGTCGTATGAGCGGGGCGTGACGCTGGTCCGGGCTGCGACGCGGGAGCGGGACCGGGCGGCTCGCGAGCAGATGCTCAACGAGGCCAAGGTGAGCCTGGAGACCTTTCTGCGGGAGCATCCTGAGAGTCCGAATCGTCTGTTTGCTCGGCGGCAGTTCAGTCTGCTGCTGCGCGAGTGGGCTGGGATGAAGGTGGAGCAGGCGCGGCGGACGGATGATGCGGAGCTGTTGAAGGAAGCGGCCAAGCTGTACGACGAGTCGCGGCAGGCGTCGGTCGAAGCCAGCACCCAATTGCGTGATGAGCTGTTGAAGCTTCAAGGAGACAACGCCGAACCGACCGAGCAGGAGGGGATCGATCAGCGGAATGCTCTGCGCGGGGAGTACTTGTTGGCGCTGCTGCGCGGGGCAGAGTCGTTGGAGGAGAAGGCGGAGACGGAGCCGGCTGATACTCCGGCACGTAAAACGCTGTTGGAGGAAGCGTCCAAGGGTTATCACGAGATCTTCACCAAGTATGGTGCCTACGCGGCTGGCCTGCGAGCGCGGCTGTACGAAGCGCGATGCCTGGCGAAGCTGGGAGACTACGAGCAGGCATTGAAGTACGTGACGGACGACTTGCTGAGCCAGTTGCCCGATGATCAACTCAGCCAGCCCGAGGCGTTGTCGTCCACTCGCCTGCTGAAGACGGAGGCTTTGTTGTTGGCGATCGACGCCTGGATGCAGCCGTCGAAACGCGACTACGCGCAGGTGATCGCGCAGGCGACGAGTTGGTTGGATCGGCAGCGTCCGGACGAAGAGGAGAGTCCGGAGTGGATTCAGCTGCAGCTTAAACTGGCGCAGACGCACACGCTGCGTGCCGGCGAGTTGTTCGCGCAGAATCCACGTGATGGCCAGATCAAGGACTCACGCGAGGCAGCCCGGAAACTGGCGCGGGTGGTCTCGCGGATTCCCAGTCCCTATCAGGACGAGGCTCGGCGGCTGCTGACGGAGATTCCCGGTGGTGTCGCGGCGGCTCGGACTGACACGCGGGAGCCAGCCAAGACGTTTGGTGAAGCGCGTACGCGGGCGACCGAGGCGATTGCCGAGATGCAGACCGCTCAGGCTTTCCTGGACGTTGTTCCCGAACGCCTTGAGCGGGAGCAGGACGAGGGGGAGAAAGCTCGGCTGCAGCAGGAATTCGAGACGTACCAGGCGGCGTTGGAAACGCAGCGTGGTGTGGCGATGGAGAATCTGCAGTTGGCTTTGAGTCTGTCGGATGCCACGACGCCGGTGGAGGATGTGAATCTGATTCGTCGACTGCTGGCGTATCTGTATTATCGTGAGGGCGAGTACTACGACGCGGCGGTGGTGGGCGAGTTCACGGGGCGGCGTTTTCCCGGAAGTGCCGGGGCACGCGAGGCGGCACAGATCGCTCTGGCAGCTTATCTGAAACTGTATGAGGCCAGCACTTCCGAGACGAAAGATTTCGAAGCCGATCGGATCGTAGCGCTGGCCAACTTCATCGTGGACACCTGGGCGGGAACGCCGGAGGCGGCCGAGGCGATCAACACCTTGATTCCGTTCCTGATTCGCCAGGGGCATCTCGACAAGGCGCGGCAGTACGTGGAGAACATTCCGCCGGACACGTCGGAGCGCGCGTCGGCCGAATTGCGGGTGGGTGAAGGATTATGGCGGGACTATCTGCTGGGGGTCAACCGGATTCGCGAGTGGGAGCTTGCTGCGCGCGAGCCGGAGGCTGACGTGGCCGATCTGCAGGCGAAGATTGCGGCGGAGAGGCCTCGACTTGACGAGATCAAGAAGGTGGCTCTCGACATTCTGGAATCGGGAGTGGCTCGCATGAAGCAGGCGGGGACAGTCAATGCGACGGTGCCGCAGGCCGTGCTCTCTCTGGCCCAGATTTATGTCGACAGCGATGAATCCCCCAAGGCGATTGAGTTGCTGGATGATTCCCAGATCGGGGTCTTGCCGATGTTAGCGCGGAAGGACGAGGTCATCAACTCGCCGCGACTGCGTGAGCAGGCGTATAGCGTGGCCTTGAGTGCGGTCGTGTCGGCGTTATCGAAGGCGAAGAGCACGGAGGAGCGTACGGCTCTGATCCAGCGCAGCCGTGATTTGATCCAGGCGTTGCGGGACGAGGTGGGAGATTCTGCGGAGAGCCAGCAGCGTCTGGTGGACATCTTCTATCGGCTGGCGCGTCGGCTGGAGACGCAGTTGAAACTGCTCGACACGCCGGAGGACCGACGCATCCTTTCCGAGGGGTTCAACACGTTCCTCGAACAGGTTCGCTCGGAAGCCAAGGATCTGCGCATCCTGAATTGGGTGGCGGAGTCGTTCAACAGTCTGGGCAATGGGCTGGCTGGAGATGAGAAATCGGCTCAATCGGCTCAGGCCTGCTACGAGAACGCTGGCAAGACGTACGATCAGATCCTGGCCAATGCGGCCGCTTTTGAATTGTCGCCCGAACTGATCCGTCAGATGCGTTTCCGCAAAGGGCTGGCTTTGCGCGGAGCGAGGCAGTTTGACGAGGCCTCCAAGATCATGGCGGAGGTAGTGACGCAAGACAATCGGAGACTGGAGTATCAGATTGAAGCAGCTCGCACCTATCAGCTCTGGGGCGATCAACCGCAGCAGGCGTTGAAGCTTCTGGACGCGATTCGGGGAACTGGCGGTGCGAACGACGCGGCGGAGCAGCCGATCTGGGGCTGGAGCCGCATTGCCCGCATCACCCAGCGCTCGAAGCAATATCGGGAGGCATTTCACGAGGCTCGGTATAACACAGCCGCCTGCCACTACAAATTCGCGCTGCGTCTGCGTCAGCCGGCAGATCGTACGAAGTATCTGAAGCTGGCTAAAGACGATGTCGTCTTGACTCAGCGTATGTTTCCCAATATGGGAGGGACCCAGTGGCATGAGAAATATGACGCGTTGTTAAGGAAGATCCAGCGTTCACTGGGAGAGCCGGTGGCTGGGCTGGACGAAAAGCGATAGCGAGTCGGACGAACGCGAGGTGAGAAGCGCGACGACACGTGGCTCTCTCGGGACGCTCTCTCGGGGGCCGCCGACGGGGAGGTGGCCCTGGGTAAATGGAGAGACGACAGGAATCATTGAGTAAGGTAGAGCATGTAGACGCCGCGGCCGGTCAGGGGCACCTTTGGGTAGTCAGGTGGCGAAGAACCGGGACGCGCACAGGAAATCGCCGGGCGAGGCGAAAAGGGGAATCAGGTATGAATCCGAGTCACGTCAGTCGATGGGGTGGGTTGTTTGTGATGCTGCTGCTGGCATCGGTCGGTTCGGCCCAACAGTTCGATACGGTGTTGGGTGATCGGGGCACTCCGACTCTTGGTGACATCACCGAAATCACGCGCACCCAGGTCTCGATTACCGCCAACACCGGCAAGAAGGTGTTCCCGGTCAATGAGATTCAGAAGGTCTCGTTCAAGGGCGAACCGCGTGAGCTGAGAAACGCTCGCGACGCGATTCTCAAAGGTCAGTTGGAGTTGGCACAGTCGGACTTGGCGAAGATTGCGCTGGCGGATATCACGCGGCCGGAGATCTTGCAGGATATTGAGTTTTACCGAGCGTACTGCGAGGGTCGGCTGGCGTTGATTGGTGGCGGGGACAAGTCGGCGGCTGTGCGGGCGTTGCGGGCCTTCGAAAGCAATCCGGCCAACGCGAATTCACTCCACTACTTTGCCGCCATGGAGTTGTTGGGCGATCTGGCCGTCGCTCTCTCAAGCTACGACAACGGGATCCGCTACTATGGCAAGCTGGCCGAAGCGCCCTGGCCCGATTATGCGATGCGAGCCACCTTGTTGCAGGCCGATGCCATGGTGTCGGCCGGTCAATTCGCAGAGGCGCAGAAGAAGTATGAGGAAGTACTGGCGTCGACCCTGGACGATGCACAATCCCGCGAGCTCAAGCTGAGGGCTACGTTAGGGAAGGCTGTTTGTCTGGCCGAAAGCGGGGAGTCGCAGCCGGCCATCGAGAGCGTGCTGCAGATCATTGCGGAAAACGATTCCCGCGAGAAGCCACAGCTGTTTGCCCGAGGTTATAACGCGCTGGGCGTCTGTTACCTGAAAGCCGACAAGAAGCAGGATGCACTGCTCGCCTTCCTGCACGTCGACTTGTTGTTCAATCAAGATCCCGAGGCACATGCCGAAGCGCTCTTTTACCTGTCGGACCTGTGGCGAACGGTGAACAAATCGGAACGAGCGATTCGAGCCCGGAGCTTGCTGGAGAGCCGATATTCGGGGAGCAAGTGGGCCAATCGAAAATGATGGTTGTACCGGCCGTAGGAGTGGTCGTGCGGGAAGAAACTGATTCATGGTGGTCATGGTTTACGGGTCGGGACACCACCGATTAGAATAACGGAAGGCAGCCTCCGTGCGACTCGGTGAGACCAGGGCGCGGGATACGACGGTGCATCGAGCGCCGGTGTGGGGGAGCAGTGGGAGGCGGAGTGGATGCCCCGGCCAGAGGTCGTGGACCGGCGACATTGCTTCGCTCCCAGACTGGCCAAGGGACGGCGGCAACGCGTGAGGGGAGATTCCTCCCGCCGGAAGATGACTCTTCGATACGGCCTTGTTGATCGTCCGACCTCTCTTACCAAAGCGGATGCTATGCGAACGGCGCCTGCGTGGCGGGCGACAACCATACGATTCAGAACGATGTCGGCGCTAATGAACTGGGAGACAACTATGCGGCAACGAGCCTGGTTTGGGTCGGGAGGGACGACCCTGGGTCGGCTATCGAGTGTGATCTGCGCGTTCGCCCTGCTCGTGGCAACGAGTCTGGGCGTTCCCGCCATGTCGTACGCTCAGGAAGCCCCTCAGCCGGACGAGGGGGCCGACGCGGTTGCGCCGGCCGATGTGGTTGATGCGCCGTCGGACGAGCCGGAGGTGGTGGATGACGCGGCGGCCAAAGGTGCCGCCGCATCAGGTGTCGCCCAGCCGGCTCAGGATGAGACCGCCGAGCAGACGGAAGAACCCAAGAACATGCTGGAAGTGGGGCTGGAAGCGCTCGGGTACATGTATGGGCTCATCTTCCTTGGGCTTTCGTTCACGCTGGTGGCCCTGCTGGTGATGAATCTGCTGACTGCTCGCCGAGACAGCGTCTGCCCGACGGCGTTGGTCGACAATTTCGAACGGCATCTGGATGAGAAACAGTACCAGGAAGCCTATGAGTTGGCCAAGAACGACGATTCGTTTCTCGGCCAGGTCCTGTCGGCAGGATTGGCCAAGCTCTCGTCCGGTTATCCGCAAGCAATTGAAGCGATGCAGGAGGTTGCCGAAGAAGAGAACATGAAGCTGGACCATCGTCTCAGCTACATGGCGCTGATTGGCACGATCAGTCCGATGGTGGGCCTGCTAGGAACGGTGCAAGGCATGATCGCATCATTCCAGGTGATTGCTACGCGGACCGGAACTCCGCCTCCCTCGGAACTGGCCAAGGGTATCTCCACGGCTCTCTTCACAACCCTGGTGGGACTGATCATCGCGATTCCAGCCATCGCCGCCTACAACATCCTGAAGAACCGCATTGCGCGACTGGTCCTGGAAGTGGGCATCGTCAGCGAGGGATTAATGGGACGCTTTGAGAACGTCGGACCGCGCAAGAAGTAACGCCAGGCGGTAGTGGACGGAGGTTGCCATGCGCATGCGCAAGAGGGCGGAGTCAAAGATCCTGGAAGGCGATCTGACTCCCATGATCGACATGACCTTCCAACTGATCGCTTTCTTCATGGTGCTCATTAACTTCTCGCAGACCGAAACGGATCAGCAGATCCAGTTGCCTGACAGCGTGTTGGCCAAGCCGCCCGATCAGCCGTTTCAGTACCCCATTACGATTCAACTGACGCGGGACGGAAAGGTCCGTTACGGAGGTCAGGAGCTGGCCAACTTGAATCGGCTGCGACCCTACCTGGTCAACGAACGGACGATTCTCACCGGACGTGACCGGCCGGTCTCGGATGCGACCGTGATCATTCGCGCCGATCGGCGTGCCAAAGCGGGAGTTGTTCAGAGACTGATACAGGTCTGCCAGCAGGAGCAGTTCGAGAAGTTCGCGCTACGCGCCAAGGAAGATATGGGGCCCTGATCCTTTTGACCGGCAGCGGTGCAGGCACATGGTTCGAGTTGACTCATGAAAATACGTCGTATCGGTACCACGGACGAGAAGATTGAACTGCAGATGACACCGATGATTGACATCGTGTTTCAGCTGCTCATCTTCTTCATCATGACGTTCAAGATCGTCTCCATGGAAGGGGATTTCAATATTCGGATGCCCCTGAAGTCTCAGGTGGCCAGCACACCGCAGGCAACACCCCTGTTTGTGCATATCCAACTGCGCGCCGATGCCCAGGGGCAACTCCTGTCACCCGGCGGCATCATCGTCAACGGGGAGTTGCGGTTCGACCGGATGGAAGACCTGCACAATTACGTGATCGGAATCGTCGGCGTGGATGAGCCGGGCGGAAGCGGGGAGGCGGAGGCTGAACTCGAGTGCGACCCGAATCTGAACTACGAGTACGTCATCGAGGCGATTACCGCCGTGTCCGGGTATGTCGACCATTCCACGGGCCAGGTCCAGCGGTTGATCGAACGGGTCAACTTCACTCCACCCCCCGACGTCACCGGGCCGTGACCGGTGACCTGACCACAAGCAGTCCTGACGCTTCGTTACGCTCGCGGGTGGAACTGCTGGTGCACCTTTTTGAGTCGTGACTGGTCGACGTGCGTGTAGATCTGCGTGGTGGCGATACTGGCGTGGCCCAGCATCTCCTGGACCTGACGCAGGTCGGCCCCGCCCGCCAGCACATGAGTGGCGAAACTGTGACGCAGCGTATGCGGGCTGATCGTGGGCGGAGCTCCTGCCCGCAATGCGTACTTCTTAACCAGTTCCCAAATCGCTTCCCGACGCAAGCGGCGCCCACCACGCGATAAGAGGACCCAGCCGGGCGAATCCTTGGCCCGCGCCGCCAGCGCCGGTCGTTCGCGATCCAGGTACTCCTGGATGGCGGTGACAGCCTGGCGTCCCAGCGGAACCAGACGCTGTTTGTTTCCTTTGCCATAACACTTGCAGTAACGCTCCGCCAGGTGCATGTCGCGCACGTGCAGATGGGAGATTTCCGAAGCGCGGCAACCGGTGGCATAGAGCAGTTCCAACAGGGCTCGATCGCGCCGCCAGAACGGATCGTCGTGGGTGGGGGCTTCCAGGAAGCGAGTGACTCCAGCGGGAGACAGCACTTCGGGAATGCGTTTCCACAGTTTCTGGCTCCCGAGCAACTCGGCCAAGTTGTCGTGCAGGACGCCCTCCAGCTGCAGGTAACGGAAGTACATGCGGAGGGCCACGATGTGTCGAGCGATACTCGAGGGGGCCAACTGGCCCGCGTGCAGCCAGGCGACAAAGTCCGACAGGTCGGCAATGGTCAGACGCACCAGGCTGCGTCCGTCCAACCACTGCTGAAAGCGGCGGATGTCGCGCCGATAGGCCAGCTGGGTGTTCTGCGAGAGGCGGCATTCCCCGGCCAGATATTCGAGGAATGCCTCCGGATAACGCTGTGTCGACGGTGGCGGCTGAGCGTCGCCGGAGTGAGCAGTCAGGAGTCTACGTTTGCGTGCGACCATAGGGAATGGGTTCGGTGGATTTCCCCTTCGGCCTGAAGTCGAAAGGCTGCGACTTGTTACCTCACGTCTCCGTCGGTGGGAGACGCACGAAAGGAAGTATCGGTCAGCGGGACTTTGTGGTCCAGGAGTGCCGCTGCGGCGACGTCACTTTTACGCCGTCCCCCACCTGTTCCAGCCCACGGTGTCGGGGGCGGCCAGCCCCCGGGGGAGGTCGAACGGCACGAGCCCGTCGGAACTCGTTCCTCCCCGTCACGGCAGGCCCCCAACCGCCGGCTGAGGATCGGCATGGGATTGGCCGCGGTACCATCGTCAGGACTCGACGATGCTGCTGCAGCGGACGCCGAACTCACCGCACCCTGCACAGGTGTCGTTCCATGGGGCCAAGCTGCGTTCTTGATCCACAGCGATTTCGATGCTCGCGTGGCACCCTGGTCAGAGACGCTGGTCTGGGCCGCAGTTGCTGCGACGGGTGTGGTGGAAGGGCCTGGCGAGAACTTCGCCACCTCGGTGTGGCCGCAGGCTGTTCCCCAGCGCTGACTGAACCATGGACGAACGCTCCTGATGAAACTCGCACTGATGTTGCCAACTTCCGCCGGCTGCCCTTATAACGGAGACGCTTCCGATCGGGACGCCAACCACGCTCGTGGCCATTGCATGATCTGGTGGGGTGGACACGGTCGTGAGGAATTTCTCGGAGGATGGCTGTCATGCAGGCGATTCTGATCGAAAAACCGTACAAGTTCATTCCACCTCACCGCGGAACGTGGTGGCCGAGTCTGATCCGCGATCTGAATCTGCACGGGTTCTGGTTGCGGCGCGCCGAGGGTGTCGTGGGCTACGAACTGCGTGGAGCGGAACATCTGACGGCCTCACTGGCTGCCGGTCATGGCATCCTGCTGACTCCCAATCACTCACGCACGAGCGATCCGCTCGTGATGGGCTGGCTGGCCCGTGAAGTTCGCTGTCTGGTCTATGCGATGGCCAGTTGGCATCTGTTCGAGCAGAGTCGCTTCATGGGGTGGGCGATCCACAAGATGGGCGGCTTCAGTGTCTACCGGGAGGGAGTTGATCGCCAAGCGATCAACGTCGCCATCGACGTACTCGACTCGGCGGAACGTCCGCTGGTGATCTTTCCGGAGGGGGCGGTGTCTCGCACGAACGATCGGCTGCAGGCGCTGCTGGATGGCGTGGCTTTTGTTGCACGCACGGCGGCCAAGCGGCGAGTCCGTCGGATTCCTGGTGCCAAGGTGGTCGTTCATCCGGTGGCGATCAAATACCTGTTCGGTGGCGACTTCGACTCTGCGGCGGATCCCGTTCTGACCGAGATCGAACAGCGGTTGAGTTGGCAGCCGCAGCGGGATCTGCCGGCCGACCAGCGAATTGCCCGTGTCGGACTGGCTCTGTTGAGCCTTAAAGAGCTGGAATATTTCGATCGCACCTATTCCGATTCGCTCGCCCAGCGCATGCAGCGGTTAATCGATCGTCTGCTTGTCCCGTTGGAGGAGGAGTATTTTGGCGCCGCCTCGCACGCCGCGGTCATTCCTCGCGTCAAGGCGCTGCGGACGAAGATCATGCCCGATATGGTGCAAGGTCGCATCGATACGGCGGAGCACGCACGCCGGTGGCGGCAGCTGACCGACATCTACCTGGCCCAGCAGATTTCCAACTACCCTCCCGATTACCTCGATCACCTGACGGTCGACCGGTTGCTCGAGACGATCGAACGATTCGAGGAAGACCTGACCGACAAGGCTCGGGTCCACGGTCATCTGAAGGCAGTTATCGAAGTGGGACCGGCCATCGAGGTAAGTCCCCTGCGCGATCGCGGCGCTGAAGTGGATCCGCTCATGCTGCAGATTGAGACAGCTCTGCAGCAGATGCTGGACCGACTCGCGCTGGAGTCGCGAGTCTATCCCCGGAGCATCCGCAACGAGTCGGTTGTGCGAGCGTTAGCGAGCTGACCCGCCGCCGCCGGGAAACGGGCACTCTCGATAGTGACCTGGCCTGACGATTCTCATCAGGCCGCTTTCCCGTAACCACCCAGTACAGCAGAACCACCCAGTACAGCAGATGGCGGGCGTGGTGCCGGCCGCGTGAACGCCCGCGATGCCTTCGACTGGATCACCGCCGTCGCTCGCCGTAGGGATTCGGACTGGAGCGTTTGTGCAAGGTATTCCGTTGAGGGGCAGTGGGAAGGCCGACGACCTGTTCCCGCCGCGGGGGTCCCGAAGCGCGACCCATGGGCATGACCTACGCTTGTGGAGTGGCGAGGGGCAGTCGTCCGCTTAGGGAGCGGCACACGGCGAAGGGGAATCGCTTTTTTTGCAGAGAGGTTGCGAGGTGATCGCAGTCGTTTTTGCCATTGGTATGCTGAATCTGGTCATGGGTTTCGCGCTGGCAATCCTGTTGGAACGTCAGATCACGATACCGGTCCCGGTTCTCCGTGCGAATCGCGCACCGGCTTACGATGAGGTGATCTACGAAATCCCGGCCGCGGCGGTCACGCTGGACGAAGTGCGCGACGAGCTGCCGGCTCGGTGGCTGGATCTGCTGGAGAACTCGCAACAGGAGTTCCACACGTTCGTCGAGGCCTCGGTCGAGATCCTGAAACTGGAAGTCGATTCCTACCGGGAAGACCTGCTGGATATCGAGGACCTGGTACGCAGTGCCATTGCCAAGAGCAATCCGGATGCCGTGTTGGCGGCCTTGCAGGAACTGGTGGCGCTGAACCAGGAGTGGGTGACCAGAGAGACCGAAGCGCTGGGGGTCCTGGCCACCCGACGAAATCAGCTGGGCGAATACCGAGTGATTGGCAGTCGCTTCGAAACGTTGCTGCTGGAACAGTCCTCGTCGATTGAAGGGCTCTGCAAAGCGTTGCAGAAACTCGACCTGAAGGGGGACGACCAGGCGGCGGCGACGATTATCGCCGATCTGGGTGCCCTGGTGCGGATGGCCCACGACCTGCGCGATACGATTCGTGAAGCGACCCTGATGATCATCTGTAACGAAAAACGGCTCGATTCTTCCGATCGACGGCAGCAGACGGATTCGCTCACCGGACTGCCGAATCGGATGGGCGCGGAGATGCTGTTGGCGAACTGGTGGCGGGAGGATGTTCGCCGCGAACGGCCGGTGACGGTTGCCCTGGTCGATATCGATCGCTTCGGCGAAATTAACGACCGGCTGAGCACCCGCGTCGGCGATCGGTTCCTGAAAGCAGTTGCTCAATATCTGGAGCAGTTGACGGCCAAAGAAAGTGGACTCGACCGCGTCTTCCGTTACGGCGGCCAGAACTTCCTGCTTTTCTTCGGCGACACCGCACCGCGCACGGCCGTCACGAACATGGAACGGATACGCCAGACCGTGGCCGCTTCGAGATTCGAATACAAGGGAGGGCAGCATTCCCTGACGATTCGTGCCGGTCTGACCGAAGTGCGTCGCGACGACGAGACGGTGACGCTGCTGTCGCGACTCGAAGAATTGGTGACCAGCGCAGGTCGATCGGGACGCAACTGCACGTGTCTGGAGGATGCCAGCGGCAATGGCGTCATTCAACCCGAGCCGATGGCAGTCCGCAGCCGGGTGATCAGAGTGGAATAACGGCCTGCACGACCCGCGCATGCCCCGCCAGGTCGCGCGTTGTCTTCAGCTGAGCGAACCGGCCGTCGCGCTCCAGCACGCAGTGAACCCGTTGTTCCAGCATCGGACTGATTTCCAGCAGCAACCAGCCTCCCGGTTTGAGCCGCTGGGCCGCCAAAGGTATCAGGCGTTCAATGACGGACAACCCGCCAGGACCTGCCAACAATGCGTCGCGCGGCTCATAGTCCCGCACTTCGCGCGGAAGCTGTTCGTATTCCGCTTCGCTTACATAGGGCGGATTGCTGACGATGTAATCGAACCAGATGCTTTCCGGAACTGGAGCCAGCAGATCGCCGCACAGCAGTTCAACACGTGGCAGCACACCGTGCTGCTGGCAATTCTGGCGAGCCACCTCCAACGCAGCAGGACTGGTATCCGTAGCCCAGATCTTTGACTGGGGAATGTGTTTGGCCAGACACGTCGCCAAGATGCCGCTGCCGGTGCCAATATCGGCTATGGCCAGACTCTCGGCCGACTTCTCCGGGGATGTCGCCGCGGCCTTCACCAGGTCGGTAACGGCGATCACCAGGAATTCCGTTTCCGGACGGGGAATCAACACATCCGGCGTGACGCGGAAATCGAGCGAATAGAATTCCCGGTGTCCTATCAAGTAGGCGACCGGCATACCGGCCGCTCGCTGCCGCACCAGCTCGCGGAACGCCCCGCGGACCGCTTCGGAAGGCTCTTGATCGTAGGATGTGAACAGCTCGATGCGAGGACAGTTTCGAGCGTGAGCCAGCAGCAGCTGTGCATCCAACTGAGGACTGTCGGAACCGTGCTGTTTGAGGAAATCGGTCGTCCAACGCAGCAGCCGCCCGATCGTCCATGGTTCGTGGGAACTCATGCGCATCTCCATCCAGCAGCCGGTCGTATCATCGTCACGGATTCCTCGCGAACAGCCGTGGACAGTTGTCGCCGAAAGCGTGGCGGGTCAATTCATGTCGGCATCCATCGAGCCCCGCAGTTCATCGCGGTCGTGTGCAATCAGGGCATCGGTCAGGGGACCCAGGTTGCCAGCGAGAATCTGATCCAGTTTGTACAGTGTCAGATTGATGCGGTGGTCGGTGATGCGGTTCTCCGGAAAGTTGTAGGTGCGGATGCGCTGGCTGCGATCGCCCGATCCGACCAGGCTCCTGCGCTCGTTGGCCCGCTTCTCGTGCTCCCGCTGCTGGTACAGGTCGTAAATCCGCGATTTCAGGACCCGCAGCGCCTTGGCCAAGTTCTTGTGCTGGCTCTTCTCGTCCTGCATCGACACGACAATACCCGTGTCAAAGTGGGTCAGCCGCACTGCGGATGCCGTCTTGTTCACATGCTGCCCGCCCGGCCCGCTGGCGTGAAAAATGTCCTTCCGATAATCATCCGGTTTCAGGTCGATCTCCACATCTTCCGGTTCCGGCAGAACGGCCACCGTGGCGGCCGACGTGTGGATGCGCCCCTTCGCTTCCGTTTCCGGTACGCGCTGAACCCGATGACCACCACTTTCATACTGCAGTTCGCGGTAGACTCCCTCCCCTTCAAAGGCCAATGTCAGGTCTTTGAAGCCTCCCAATTCGGTGGGACTGGCATCGAGCAGTTCCACTTTCCAGCCTCGATCCTCGGCGTGCCGCTTGTACATCTCGTACAGATTGCGGGCGAACAACGCGGCCTCATCCCCGCCAGTGCCAGCACGGATCTCCATCACACACCGCAGTCGATTGGCATCCTCGCCACCGATCGTCAAATCGAGCAGCTCGTTCCAGATCTTCTCCCGACGCTCAATCTGCGGCGGAAGCTCTTCCGCCGCCATCTCCCGCTCGTCCGCGTCCGAGCTCTTGGCCATCCGTTTGAGTTCGGCGATCTCCTCACCGACCTGCTTGAAAGTGCGATACTTGGTGGCCAGTTTGGCCAGCGATCCGTGTTCACGTGCTACGGCCGCCATCCGGCCGGGATGGCTCATCACGTCCGGGTCCATCATGGCACGTTCCAGCTCTTCAAACCGAGCCAGCTTCTCTTCCAGCATCTTGCGCATAAGTTCTTACCTGCAACAGTCGTACTGCCGACAACAATCGTACTCTTCGTGCCGCCCCCCACCAAGATGACGTCACACGAACGCCCAAGGATACTCCGGTGCCAATGCGCCTCGACACGGCCCGCGGCCGCCCTGCTCCAGCAACTCCGCGCCCGTCGGGAAAGGGGGGATTTGCCCCTCAGGATCATCGAGATGCGGCCGCCGCGCGAGCCAGTGTCGCGGTGCCCTGCCCTCCTGGCCAGTCGCCACGAGTGGGGAACCCTGTTGCGGAGGCGGGCGGTAGCCGCAAGATAACCACCGCCAAAGCAGGTTGGACAAGCCGCACCGCCGAGACCAGGAATGTGCCTCTCGAACAAGATGCTCGAGCGTCGATAGGGCCCGCCTCGCGCAACCCAGAACGCGGACGGGTCGGCTCCTGAGGAATGTGCCGGCCGACCCACCGCTCCGTCGCAAGTTGGTCGGTGGCAAGCTGGTCAGCTAAGACTTGACAGTCTTTTTCTTGACACGCTGCACGCTGGCATAGGTGCCGGCCGCGAACTTCGTCTGGAACTTCTCGATGCGGCCCGCCGTGTCGACATACTTGAGCTTGCCCGTGTAGAACGGATGGCAGGCGTTGCAGATGTCAACTTTCAGCTCCGGGCGAGTACTGTGCGTGGTGAACTTGTTCCCGCAGCCGCAGGTCACGATCGTCTCGAAATATTCTGGATGAATGCCTTCCTTCATTTCTACAACTTCCCGCAGCGAAAGAACTTAGCGAATTCCCGCCCACTTGGGGAAAACTCACAGTATAGCAACGCCCCTCATCATCGACAAGGGTTCTCGCGAAGTTTGAACACGAGAGGGGCTCCGCAACTGGCGCTGGCGAGCGACGCGGCTGAGCCGTTCTGTAGTTCGGGTCCGCATCGCGGGGCAGGTCACGCAGTACAGTGTGCGTCACCGCGAAAATGCGTGCTGCATCGAACCGACCTATCGCTGAACGTCCCTTCCTGTTTAGAATTGCGGCACGGCACCGTCCCGCGGGGGGCAGCGCCCGGCCGACCGGCTGGTCCGCTCCTTACCCTCTCACTGGCTTGTACCATCACGAAAGCAACATGTTACGTTACTGGACTGCCGGCGAATCACACGGCAAAACACTGCTCGCACTGGTCGATGGGTTTCCCGCTGGAGTTGAACTGTCGACTGGCGAGATTGACGTCGAGCTGCGGCGACGGCAGGGTGGGTACGGTCGCGGCGGACGCCAGCGCATCGAAACGGATCAGGTCGAGATTCTGACCGGAATCTGGCGGGGGATGTCGTTGGGCAGTCCGATCGCGCTGCAGGTGGTGAACCGCGATTACAAACTGGAACGTATGGAAGACCTCCTGCGGCCACGGCCAGGGCACGGCGACTTGTCGGGAGCGATCAAGTATCTGGGGCCGGTGCGGGCGATCTTGGAGCGGGCCAGCGCGCGCGAAACGACCGTACGTGTGGCTGCCGGAGCGCTCACCAGACAGCTGCTGCGGCATTTCGGCATCCGGGCTATGGGCTATGTCACGCAGCTTGGTGGGATCTGCCTCGACGTCCCGGCCGGCGATTGGGATGAGCGTCTGGCGCGGCGGGAGCAGAGCGACATCTATTCCCTGGACCCGCAACAGGATGAGCAAGTCAGGAATTTGATTGACCAGACGGGGAAGGCCGGTGATACATTGGGGGGGATCGTTGAAGTTTGTGTGGAAGGGCTCCCTTTCGGATTGGGCACGCACGCTCAATGGGACCAAAAGCTGGATGGCCGAATCGCTCAGGCGGTGATGGCGGTCCAGGCGATCAAGGGAGTGGAGATTGGCTTGGGATTCGAAGCGGCGCGTCGTCCCGGTTCGCAGGTGCATGATCCCATCGCCTATGACTCGGCATGGGCCGACGGCCCCACCCTCGGGTATCGACGGCCCACGAACAACGCTGGCGGGCTGGAGGCGGGCATGACGAATGGTCAGCCGTTGATCGTGCGGGCAGCGATGAAGCCGATCAGTACGCTGCGCAAGCCACTTGAATCGATCAATCTGAGCACCAAGGCGTCCGAGTCGGCGGAATACGAGCGGAGCGACGTCTGTGCCGTATCGGCCTGTAGCGTGATTGTCGAGAACGTCGTCGCCTTCGAGGTTGCCCGGGCGATGGTGGACAAATTTGGCGGCGACAGTCTGCAGGAGATGTTGGCTCGGTGGGATCTGTTTCACTCTCTGGCACGCGGTCGCTGAATGCGGAGCGAGGTGAACGCGTTGGCTGGAGTCGCCGCATACAAGGATGTATGGCATGCGTTTCCCTTTACGACGTCGCATCTGCCGGCTCGTCTTCTGCTTGTTCTGTGCCCTGCCCACGGCGCTGGTGGGAGGCGCTGCCTTGGTGGTCAACTCCCCGCCTTATCTGGCGGCGCGGGCCGATTCCTGGCAAACGCATCTGGCCAACCGGCTGGGGCTGGAAGTGCATCTGCAGTCGATCGAGTGGCAGGACGTCGATAACCTGGTGGTTCGTGGCATCGAGCTGCGTGACCCGGAGTCTCACCAGTGGCTCGCGCGAGCCCGGTCGGCCCGGGTGACTCACGGGGAGTCGGGAATCGTCGTGGAATTGGGGCAGCCTGAATTGGACTTTCGCCGATTGCCCCGTCTGGTCGAGGTTTTGTACGAACACCTGTTGTTGCGCAGTGACCATGTGACCAACGTGTGTCAGATTCGCGCCCCTTGCGTCGTGTTGCCAGGCAACCAGGCGGTACAGACGGTCCTCGATGCCCAGTTCACGCTGGAAGCCGGCGCGGGCGGGTCAGAGGCGTTCCTGGAATTCCGACCGGTCGGCGCCGTGGAAGGGTATCAGCTGCGTTTGCGCGTGGTGCGCAATCGACAACTCGATCCGCCGGCCACCGGCTGGGAACTGCATACGGGCGCTGCTGGACTCCCCTGCTCTCTCGTCACCGCCTGGCTGCCTCAACTGGAACACTGCGGGACCGACTGCACGTTTCAGGGATCGGTATGGACTGAGCAGGCCAGTGGAGCCTGGAACGCGGAAGCAGCCGGCGTGCTGGGACAACTCGACCTGGACGCTCTGGTGTCGGATCATTTTCCGCACAAGCTCAGCGGTTTGGCGGAGCTTTCCTTGAAACGATTGCTGATTCGGCAAAACCAGGTTGCCGTCGCGACGGGCGAGTTGCATTCGCTGGGAGGTGTGGTTAGTCTCTCCTTGTTAGACGCTGTTCAGCAGCACTTGGGGATGAGACAGCATCCCCGTCCTGGCGATGCGAACCGTCTGACGTACAACGAACTATCGCTGCAATTCGCGATCAACGGGCAAATCCTGGCGATTGCTCCGCTGCAGGAGGTGGATCGCGCCACGGCAGTGGCTGCGATCCTGAGTGATTCCCGAGGTCCGCTCCTCTCGGTCTACCAACCTGTTGAGCTTCCGCCGCTGGCGCTGGTGCAGGCCCTGGCCCCACAGGCCGAACTGCAGGTGCCTGCTACCCGCGAAACCGCCTCGCTGCTGCGATTGCTCCCGCTGCCGGAGCTGGCCCCGTCTGCCTCCGCCACGGCTCGGCTGGATCTCGCACCTCTCGACACGCACCGCAGGTGATATGTCGTGCTACAGGGGCTGGTATCATCGGGCCTCACAGGCGGCCGAACGCTCCAAGGTATTGTTACTCAGTGAATGCAACTGTGATCTTACTCGTCAGGGTCACCCGGCGGAGGCCGAACGCGGCGTCGAGCTGCCCCAGATCCTCAGTGGGAACAGGCCCAGGCTGATGATGCCAACGTGCACCAGGACGACGCTTCCGAGAACCAGCAGAACCCCCTCGGTGAATCCGTACGTGTGCAAACCGACTCGCAGTTCATTGACCCCGAACCACGACCAAGCGGTGACAATATTCCCCACGATCGCGAGGACTGCCAGGCCGCGGTCCGCGATCATCCGGCCCCACAATGCGTGAAGGACGACGGCGTTCCAGAGCACGATAATCAGCGCACCGTTCTCCTTGGGGTCCCAGCCCCAGAACCGTCCCCAGGAATCATCGGCCCAGAGTCCGCCGAGCACCGTTCCGAAGAAACTGAAGAAGATCGCAAAACAGACCGTGCCATAGATCATGCGGCTGATCGACTTGGCGATCGCCGGCGTGAGGGAGGGAGTCAGCACTCCGCGCATCACGTACACAATCCCCAGCATGCCGGCGAAAATCGTGGCCGAATAGCCACACGTGATACAAATCACGTGCGTGGCCAGCCAGAAGTTCGTGTCGAGCACCGCAACCAGGACGGTGAACGAGTCGCCTTTGAACGAGATCACCGCCGTCGTCAAGAGGAACGCGATCAGGAGTGAGGCGAATCCGGAAAACGCCGCCACGACGTTCGCTACGCCAATCTTCGAGTAACCTTCGAACAACAGGCCCAGTATGACGCAGGCCCAACTGATGAAGAGTGCGGATGTATAGAGGTTGGTCACGGGTGGGCGACCTGAGATGTAAATGCGTCCAGCCAGAGCCAACGTGTGGACGATCAGTGTGGTCACCGTGAGCCACGTGCACGCTCGCCCCAGCGGGGTACTCCATCCCAACCACGAAAAGCAACCGAGTACAAACGCTATGAAGTAGAGGATCATGGCGTAATAGAGAGGAGCGAAGTGATTGAAGGTCACTTCGAAATCAGTCTTCGTGGCCTGCCAGCCAGCCGGCGGATTAGCCGCCAGCAACTCGCGATACGCCTTGACCTTCTCGTTGAACACGGCGGCGTTCTGGCCCTGGTCGTCATACGACGTCAACGCTTCCATCAGGGCGACCGTGTGGGGATTCGGACTCCCCGCCTGCAGCCCCTGGGCGGCAGCCAGTTGCTGCGCCAAGGCATCGAACAGAGCGAATGAGTAGGCGGTCCATTCGCCCTCGCCGCTCTCAGGAGGCACCGCCAGTGGTAGTGATTGACCCGACAGACGTTCCCGCCGACTCCCTTCCCGCGCCAGATCCTCACTCAGTTTCTCCAGCCGCAGTTGAGGCACGCGGAATGCTTCGACCAGGGATAAGTACAAGCCGAGCTTGCGATCCAGTTCCAGGATCTTCCGGCTGTACAGATCACGCTGGTCAGAATCGGTCGCGTGCGCTCGCTTGACTTGCTGGTCGAACTCGTCCAGCTTGTCGCGGAAGTCGTCGATCGAATAGCGGAACCCCTGGTGTGGTTCCAGGCCAAGCGTGTCAAGTACATCCAGGTTGTAGATGCGGAACACTTCGTGCTGGGAAGCCGCCTCTGAGTCGGTCATGACGTCCAACAGCCACCGCACGGCCGGCTGCTGTTTGCCATCTTCGTCCCGGTAGGTTTGTCGGTCCGAGATGATCCGCAGCATATTTCTGGCCAACGTGTCATAAGGCTTCACTCGCCCTTCGTACGTGACGGGCAAGCGGCCAAAGGCAGCGTAGTCGATCTCTGACACCTTGAGGGAAGGCACATCGACCTTGCTCAACAGCCACCCGTTACACAGCACCACGATCGCGAGTGGGACCAGCCAGTTGGCCAGACTCGACTCCGCAGGGGCGGCAATCGGTTGGCCTTTGGACGGCGGTAGACCGCGGTGAGGCAAAGAAGGGGGTGCGGCACCAAAAATTTCGGCGTCCGCGGTGGCAGGACTGAGCCGTCCTTCGGCTCGCCGCCGCTGGAATCGCTGGAGGGTCACCCAGAACTGAGCCCCCATGCCGATCGCGACCATCATGCACGCCAGGTAGGGAATCCGCCAGCCGGTGTTCGTCACGACCTGCAAGCCGGTATATTCCAGTTGGGTGCCAGGGTCGCGACCATAACTGCTTTGATAGAACGTGGCTCCGGCAAATCGAAGGGGATTGTTCATCCAGATCCGTACGCGACGATCCACATTGCGCGTCGGGTCGACCAGCCGCAGCTCCGAGGCATAGCTCTTGGCGGTCTGCGTCCCCATATAAACTTCCTGGCTCACATCGGCCAAAGCCATCGAATACGGCTTGTAGTCGTGGCGGTAACGCAGACTCATATCGTACCGCTGGCCACCCACATCGACGGTCTCCGGGCGTCCCAGCAGGAACTGCTGCAGGGACACCAGATGGACTCCCAACGGCTTCTTCGACTGCTTGTCCAGGAGCCGCACATACGCGGCCGGTCGGTTGCTGCGTTGCGAGTCATCCACGCCACTGATCGGATCGGTTTCCCGTACGACGCGCTGCAGGCCATACCCGGCAGTCGCCCGATTGTCGACACCGGGGTTGGCCGGACGCTCCTCCGAATTCCTCAAGTACTCGACAACTTCCACGTCGAACGGCAGTGGATCATCGTCGATCACCGCTGCGACGGTCAGCCGTGATTCGGGGATGGCCACCACTTCGTCAACATCTTCGTCTGCTCCTGCTGGACGCACGACCGCCAGCTCCATCTCCCGCGTATCCATCACCACGTTGGTGGTCTGCCCCTCGACAATCTGCATCATTCCTTCGACCGCCCACACGCCGACAATCAACTCGCCCAGCATCAGTAAGCCGATGCCACTGTGCAGCAGGACGATTCCCCCCCGCTTGCGGAAGATCAGCAGGCACCCTGCCAGCAGCGCGACGCTGACCGCTGTGCACTGGGTCAATAGCCAGAGGATTCTCAGCGAGGGCCAGTCGGTGAACAGTTGCAGCTGCGTCGCCGTCTGACGCGATCCTGCCAGGATCACCGCCAGTCCTAACGCGATACCAAGAACTGTCATCACCAGCCCACTCACCAGGCGACTCCCTGTCGCCTGAATGCGGAAACGGATCAGGTGTGCCGCCGTGAGGTTGATGAACATGCAGAGGCCGATCAACCAGCCTTTGGGAAAGAAGAACCCGACTCCCCACGGGATCGGCTCCATGTTCGGGAAAAAGGGGCGCGGAAACCAAATGCGAAAATCGATCCAGGCGAAGGCCGATGCGAGCACGCTTCGCCAGGAATGGAAGTCCATGCGGAAGTACTCGTGCACGACCTGCCAAATGTCCTTCTCGACCTGCGCCAACGTGCCGGCCAGCACGATGAAGATCGCCATCAAGAACAACACGACAGTAATCTTGAGCGAGGCGAGTGGAGTGAGAATCGTCACGACCCAGTCCCAAAGTGGTGACGGCTCGGACGAAGCCTCAGCTGAGATGTAGGATGGTACCTCGCGTGCCGCGAGGGTATCGCCGGGGACTTGAGCAGAGGATATCTTCGTGGCCATTGCCGACTCCGTCTTACTGGCTGAACTTGAGCGACTGCAGGAAAGCGCGGAACGCCTCGCGCTGGGCGAGGACCAAGTGCCGCTCACCTTTCATTTTCACAAACCAGGTCTGTCCCTCGCGGAATCCGATCCAACCGACAATGGCCTCGCCAG
>JBGSHS010000368.1:0-11505 GCA_041752115.1 Pirellulaceae bacterium
TGGCAGCACCTGACCGGTCCCAGAGCGCCGCGGCCGGGTCGGCCGCCCCAGCCGTCCCACCGCTACCCCGCTAAGGAACGTCCTGGAGTCAGAAAACTGTTGACAAACAAGCGACCGTTGATATGTTTGCGATAGTCTTGAGAGTCGGGTAAGTCGAAATGGCGTGGTGTGCTGCCGTCCGGCGACTCCTGATCGACGGAATCATGGATTCCTGATGTCGCGGGTTCTTTCTCCGCGTGGCGAGTCTAGGTGTACGACTGGGCCACGGTTGAGCAGCAATGGCCACGTCCGCAAGTTGATGACGGGAGCCGCGTGATGGGCTGCGCCAAAGGGTGGTCATGGTGTCTGATGTTCGCTGGACTTCTGCTGTCGGCCACAGCGGCAGTTCTGCACGGGGCGGATTCTGACGCTGGCGGCCAGCGGGCGGAGCCGGGCCCGTTAACCAGCCTGACGATCGGTCCGCAGAATCCGTCCGGGCCTCTAGCCATTCGGGGCAGTTACGCTCGTCAGCAGCTCTTTGTTTGCGGCACCTTTGGTGACGGTCAACAGCGTGATCTGACTCGCGATGTGACGTATGAAGTGAATCCGCAGGAGATCATTTCGATTGACGCGACCGGCTTGATCACCCCGTTGCGTGACGGAGAGGCTCATATCCTGGCGGTGTCGGCTGGCGAGCAACTCGCGGCCGAGCTGACCGTGTGTGTGGAAGGAATGTCCAATCCGCGTCCCATCAACTTCAAGAATCAGATTGTGCCGATCTTCACGAAGCTCGGCTGCTCGGGCGGCGGCTGTCACGGGAAGGCCAGTGGGCAGAACGGATTTCGGCTCTCCCTGTTGGGCTTCTATCCCGAGGAGGACTATGAGTTCCTGGTCAAGGAGAGTCGCGGCCGGCGATTATTCCCTGCAGCTCCAGGTGAAAGCCTGATCCTGCAGAAGGCCCTGGGACACATGCACGGCGGTGGCCAGCGCATGCAGCCGGGTAGTTACGAGTATCAACTGATCTGCCAGTGGATTGAGCAGTCGATGCCGTACGGCAGTTCGGACGATCCGACGCTCGTCGCCATCAGGTGTCTGCCGGAAAGTCGCATCATGGACCGTGGCGCTCAGCAGCAGATCACGACCATGGCATTCTACAGTGACGGCAGTACGGAAGATGTGACCGGGATGGCAATGTACGAAGCGAACGACGCGGAGATGGCGGAAGTGTCCGGCAGTGGTGTCGTCACGACGGGACAGCTCTTTGGCGAAGTCACCGTCATGGCTCGCTACCAGGGGCAGGTCTCGACGTTTCGCGCGACCGTCCCATTAGGGGCCGATACCAGTCGCATGCCGACCGCCCGCAACCTGATTGACGAAGCGGTGTTCGCGAAGCTGACCGAGTTGGGCATTCCCGCATCCGACCTGTGTGATGATTCCACATTTCTGCGGCGCGTCACCATTGATATCACGGGGACTCTGCCGACCGCGGAGCAGGTGACAGCTTTTCTGCAGGACCAGGATCCTGGCAAGCGGGATCGGCTGATCGACCAACTGCTCGACAGCACGGCATACGCAGACTATTTCGCGAACAAATGGAACATGGTCCTGCGGAACAAGAAACGCAACAGCGATGAATTGCAGGGCAGCTTGATGTTCTATCGCTGGATCTGGTCGAGTCTCTACGAGAACCGGCCGTATGATCAGTTCGTGCGTGAGATTCTGACGGCTGCGGGCGATCTCTCGTCCAATCCGGCGGTGACATGGTACCGGGAAGTCGACGAAGCGACCGAGCAGGTGGAAGACGTCGCTCAGTTATTCATGGGGCTGCGCATCCAGTGCGCTCGGTGTCATCACCATCCGTACGAGAAATGGAGCCAGGACGACTATTACGGGCTGGCTGCCTACTTCAGTCGACTCGGCAAGAAGAATATCGCCGACGCTCCCCGGCCGGCGCGGGACCGAAAGGTGTTTCACCAGGATGGTGCCGCGGGTGCTCACAATCCACGCAACGGCATGTTGCTCAGACCGGGCGGTCTGGACATGACGATGGTCGAGATTCCCCAAGATCGCGATCCCCGTGTGTTTCTGGCCAACTGGCTGGTGGACCCTGCCAACCCCTTCTTTGCACGGGCGGCAGTAAACCGCTATTGGAAACATTTCTTTGGTCGAGGGATCGTCGAGCCTGAGGACGACATGCGGGCCACGAATCCACCCTCCAATCCCGAACTTCTCGACGCACTGGCCGCGCACTTCACCGCCAGCGGGTTCGATCTGAAGGACCTGGTCCGCACCATTTGCCAGTCCCAGACCTATCAGCTCAGCGCCGTCCCGAACGCCTACAACGCAACCGACAAACAGAGTTTCTCGCGACACTATCCCCAGCGACTGAAGGCGGAGGTTCTGTACGATGCCTTCCATCAGGTCACCCGCACGACAGCGACGTTTCCCGGCTGGCCGGCAGGTACGCGGGCCGTCCAGGTGGTCGACGTCGATGTCTCCCCCTATTTCCTGACGGTCTTCGGACAGCCACAAGCGACGACCGCCTGCGAATGCGAGCGACAACAGAACGCCAACTTGGCCCAAAGCCTTCATCTGCTCAACAGCTCCGAGGTTCAGGAGAAAGTCGCGGCTGCCGGCGGACGTGCTGCCCTATGGGCCGCCGACACACAACGACCCTCTGACGACCGAATTCGCGAGCTGTATCGCTGGACTTACGCTCGCCAACCCGATGCCGAAGAACTGCAGATCGCTCTGACCCACCTTGCCCACCATGAAGCAACGCCCCAGATCGCCTGGGAAGACCTCTTGTGGGCCTTGATCAATACACGCGAATTCCTGTTCAACAACTGACACACCCGGACACGTTCATTCCCCAGCTTCCATCCAACCGCGTCGTGAAACGCTCCTTCGGCTGTGGCCGGCGCTCGCTCCGCACCACCGGTGTTGATCGCACCCGCCCATGGTCCCAGCCAGCCATGGTCCCAGCCAGCCATGGTCCCAGGCAGCCATGGCACGACGCACAAGAACACGCAGTTGACGCTATGCATTCGCAAACTCAACCAACACACTCGTTGCCGCCGATACCGGGAAGATCTTCGCGAGCAGTATCGCTGCTGCTGATCCTCTCAGTCTGGTTCACCTTCGACGGCCTTGCCTCGGCACAGCTGCCGCAGATCCGTCTGACCAGTGTCTTTCCTGCTGGCGGCCAGATCGGCACCAGCTGCGAAGTCGTGGTGGAGGGAACGGACCTGGATGAGGCGTCGGAGCTGTGGCTGAGCGATCCCCATGTTTCGGCCGTTCTCAAGAGGACCGAGCAGGATGGTGTGACCACGATTGTGGCCAACACGTTCGTGGTCACCATCGCCCCACAGGCTCAACCGTGCGTGTGCGACGTCCGAGTGGGTGGCCGCTATGGACTGAGTAATCCGCGCAGTTTCGAATTGAGCGGTCGCCAGGAAATCTGCGAGGCGGAGCCGAATGACTCCCTCGAGAATGCCACGCCGGTTATCGTCGACTGCGTGATCAATGCCAGGTCCGACCAGCAGGCCGACGTCGACATGTACCGGTTTGACGGCCAACAAGGCCAGCGAGTGCTTGTTGCCTGCCGCGCGGCCAGCCTGGACTCCCGCTGCCTGGCTGTGATGGAACTCTACGATGCACGGGGCCATCGTCTGGCCCACAGCGAGGCCGGTGCGGCGGGCGAACCGCTCCTCGACGTCGTGCTGCCCGATGACGGCCCCTATTGCCTGAAGGTGTTCGATGCCGTCTTTCGGGGTGGCAACGAATATCTCTATCGCCTTCACCTGCACAGCGGCCCGCACATCGACTTTGTTCTGCCGGCCTCCGGTCGAGCCGGTAGCGAAGCTGCCTTCACGCTTTGGGGACGCAACCTGCCTGGCGGATCATCGGTGGGCGATTCGTCGGCCGACGCGCCCTGGCAGGGTCTCACCGTGTCGCTGACCGTTCCCACGGACAGCTCGCACCTGCAACTGAGCGACCATGCCGCTTCGTTCCAGGCAGGGAGCGATCGTTGGGAGTATACCCTGACGGCCGACTCGACGCGTAGCAACTTTGTGCCGATCTTCTTCTCCTCGGACCCGGTGCTATTGGAGGCGGAGCCCAACGACACGCCGGCTGCCGGGCAGGAGCTGGACGTACCGATCGAAGTGACCGGGCAATTTCAAGCCCGGGGCGATGTCGACCATTACGAATTCTCTGCCACAGCGGGACAAGTGTTGTGGATCGAAGCGACGGGCCATCGTGATGGGAGCGGTGCGGACCCGTATGTGATTTTGGAGCAGATCCATGTCGACGGGCAGGGCAATGAGACCGGCACGTCGCAGATTGCCGCCCAAGACGATGCGGGAAACGAGTTGTTTCCCGAACACTTCAGCACGCTCACTTACGATGTCGCGTTCCCCTTCACGGCGCCGGCCGATGCGAGATATCGGCTCTCGGTGCGCGACCGATACTTCGAATCACGAGGCGACCCGCGACTGGTCTATCGCTTGTCGATTCGCTCACCACGACCCGACTTCCGACTGCTGGTCGTACCGGTGGCACCACTCAACGGACAGAACAACAACACCGCGGCACCCTGGCCCATCAACCTCCGCAAAGGCGACCGGTTCCTGGCACGCCTGCTGGCTTTCCGCCGAGACGGCTTCAACGGACCGATCGTGGTCGAGGTGGAGGGCCTGAAAGATGGTGTCGCGTGCCCGCCAGTCACGCTCGCACCCGGTCAGACATCGACCTGGTTGGCCTTCACCGCTTCCGACAGTGCTGATGCCGGCTGGAGTGATTTCACGGTGATTGGGAAGGCTGAGGGTTCGCCGGCGACGGCATCGCATCAAGCGGGCGGATCCGAACTGGTTCGTACGGCGCGCGCCGGCACCATCGTCTGGCCCGCGACGCCCGAACGTCCCGCCGTCTCACGACTCGCACGAACCAACACGATCAGTGTGCTCGACGAACTCGCTCCGCTGCAACTGGAAATGGCGGCCTCGACGCTGGAAGTGAATCGCGGTCGACAGATTCTCATCCCGACCCAGCTGCTCAAACGCCACGGGTTCGACGGCAATGTTTCGTTGACCTGGGAAGGTCTGCCGCCCAACGTGCAGGCTGACACCACTCCCATTCATGCTGGAGCGGCCGAAGCGCTGCAGCGCATGTACGTACTTCCGACGGCTCCCCCCGGAACGTACACGCTTGTGCTCAAGGGACAAACTCAGGTCGCCTACACGCGTGCCAGCAATGCATCGGGTCAGCCGGCTGGCACAGAGAACGCGCCGCAGCCACAGAATCTCGACGTCGTCGTTTGCTCAGTTCCGCTGGTCCTGAACATCAAGGAACATCCGGCTACGCTCTCCGTCGGTCTTCCCGCCGACGCCCAGCTGAAGCGTGGCAGCGAAATTGCCCTTCCCGTTACCGTCAACCGCGCCAACGGCTTTGCGGGGCCCGTCACGATCTCGCTGGCATTACCGGCTGGTGTCACTGGCCTGTCGGCCGATCCTGTGACGATCGAGGCCCAGCAGCAGGAAGGGATCCTGAAGGTTCTGGCCGCTGCCGATGCGACGGAGGGTCCACTGGCCAACCTGGTTGTGCAGGGGGCCATGGAGTTTCACGGAAACGCCGTGATTGATCAGCCCATTTCGCTCAAAGTAGTGCCTTAACCCCATGAAATACTCTCACCAAACCATGTGGCTGACGAGCAATCGCTCAACGCAGTCTCGTTCCGCGGAATCGCCCGCGCTGCGAGCAACTGGCTCCGCGCACCGCGTACCGACGAGGGGAACGCTGCCTGCGACCTTGTGCCAGAGGATCCTCCCCGTGCTGATCGTCGCCAGCCTGTCGTGCAGCGTTCGAGACGCAGGCGGTCTCCGGGCGGACGAACCCGTCGAACCGGCCGCAATCGAGCTCGGTCGTCCCGTCGATTTCACTCAGGACGTCTACCCGATCCTGGCCAAGAATTGTGTTTCGTGTCACAACGTTTCCGTGCCCGAGGGAAGTCTGATCGCGGAAAGCGTCGAAGGACTGCTTGCGGGCGGTGACAGTGGCCCGGCCATCGTGGCGGAACAGCCCGATGAGAGCCTGCTTTTCCTGTATGCGTCCCGATCGGATGAACCCTCCATGCCTCCGCTTCCCAACCAAGTTGGAGCGCAGGCGCTGACGTCTACAGAATTGGGGCTGATCCGCCAGTGGATTGTGGAAGGGGCACACCCCGGCAGCCAGGCTGAGCGGTCCAGTCCGGTGTGGCAATCGGTGCCGGCTCACATTCGCGCCATTCAATCGGTCGCTCTGTCGCCCTGGAGCCGGTTTGTCGCCTGGGGACGCGCCAACCAGATCTACCTGCTTGATCGCGCCAACAGCAACCGCATCGATCGGCTGGTCGACCCGCAATTGACAGCGATCACGGTCGACGATCAGCCGATGTATCCAGGTGGCGCAGCGCATCGTGATCTGGTCCACGCCATGGCTTTCAGTCCCGACGGAAGTCGGCTCGCCTCCGGTGGCTACCGCGTCGTGAAATTGTGGCAACGGCAGGTCGGCCAACGCACTGCCCAGTGGTCGCTCCCGACGGGTGTTGTGCGGCTGGCTGTAAGCGATGATGGCCATTGGCTGGCCGCCGCCACCGAAAACAACTCGATCGAGGTGCGGGAGATGCCCTTCCACGGATCGGCAACCACACTGGTCGGCCACACGTCGACCATCTCGGCCCTGCAGTTCTCGCCGGATGGCACTCGGCTCCACTCGACATCGATGGATCAAACAATTCGCAGCTGGGATATCGCCAGTGGCACCTGTGTATCCATGCAACAGACCGATTCACCCGTCAGCGCCATGACGCTCATCGCAGACAGCGACCGCATCGCCACCGGTCACGCCGACGGTCAGATCCGCATCTGGACCTGGCCGCCGGGGCCGACCGCGGCAACGACCACCGATGCGCCGGCGCGCGAAGCACCGCTGTTGGTTCTTTCAGGACACGGTTCCTCCGTAACCGCCCTGGCATTCGTACCGCGCGAGCCACTCACGATTGTATCGGGTGGAGATGATTCAACGGTTCGACTATGGGACGCCAGCAACGGTCAGCAACTGCTGAGCCTCGACGCGGGCGGTGCGGTTACGGCCATCGCCGTGCGCGGCACCGATCAGGCAATCGTGGCTGCCACGCGGCATGGAACGGCCACGCTGTGGACGATCGCGGGCGCGCCGATGACTCAACTGCATGGCACTCTGAGTCTCCGCCGCGAAGTCGCTCGGTTGCAGGAAACGCACGCCGTGGCCGAACAACAAGTGACACATAGTCGTCATATTGTCAGTGTTCGTGAACAGGAACTCGCTGCTTTGCAGGGAGACTTGAAAAAGACTCAGGATGCCAAGACGGCTAGTGCCCAGGCTCTGCAGGATGCACAGACCGCCGCACAACAAGCCTCCGCATCCTTGGCAACGGCTCGCGAGCAACTGGCCGGCTCGCCCGACAACGCCGATCTGCAGAAACAGGTGTCTGACGCTGAGGGAGAGGTTCAGGCGAAGACGGCGGCAGTTGGACAAGCCATGGCGGCTGATCGATCCGCAGAAGAGTCGATTTCCCTCGCCGAAGGCTCCGTCGCCAAAGGTCAGGAATCGCTCGCCGCGGCTCAGGCACGGCTCTCCCAGCTCGAGCAGCACCGGGATGGTGTGAGCGTCGGACTGCAGCAGGCTCAGGCACGAGCGGCCGCCCCCTCACCACCGTGGCTCGCTGTCACCTTCTCTCCCGACGGCCAGCGCATTGTCACGGGCGGGGAAGAGCCGGTCCTGCACCTCTGGAATTCGGCCACAGGCGAACCGCTGGACACCATCGCGGGACATTCCGGCCCGATCCGCTCCCTCCACTTCCTGCGTGCCGGCGATCTCGTCTCGGGATCCTCGGATCATCAAGTGGCCGTCTGTTCCGTTGACTCCCGCTGGGAGTACGCCGGCAGCCTCGGGACGTCCGAGTCGGATCCACTCGATACGTCCCATTCCATGTTCGTCGATCGCGTTCTGACGCTCGACTTCAGCTCCGACGGAGCACTCTTGGCAACCGGTGGCGGCGAACCGTCGCGGAGCGGCGAACTGATGCTGTGGGATGTAGCCTCACGCACTCGCGTCCGCTCGTTTGTGGATGCGCACAGCGACACAATCTGCGGCCTGGAATTCTCGCGCAACGACGATTTCCTGGTGACGGGAGCGGCCGATAAGTTCGTCAAGATGTTTGACGTGGCCACAGGTCGGGAGGTCAAGTCCTTCGAAGGACATACGCACCATGTGCTCGACGTGAGCTGGAAGGCAGACGGTACCGCCGTGGCCTCCGCCGGCGCCGACAATGTGATCAAGTATTGGAACACGACTACCGGTGAACAGATCCAGTCGATTGACGGCTTTGGCAAGCAAGTCACCTCAGTCGTCATGCCGGGGATCAGCGACGAACTGGTCAGCTGCAGCGGTGACCGGAGCGTGAGGCTGTATACGGCCGGGGATGGCAAGCATCAGCGCAACTTTGACGGAGGCACCGATTACATGTACAGCGTGACCGCTGCACACGATCTGGAGATCGTGGTGAGTGGTGGTGAAGACGGGATTCTGAGGATCTGGAACGGACGGGATGGATCGCTCCTGCAAGCCATCGAGGAGCCGAATCGGTAAGCGAGACCCGCAGGCCGGACGCGCCGGCACGGAACCTGCCGTCCCACGCTGCACGACCGTAATCCCGTTGGCTGGGATGAAGTCGCAGTTGCCAGATGGCGTGATCGGAGCGATTGGAAAAGCAGACGCTGACGGCGCCAGGCCTCAGCCTGGAACCTGGCGTGCCAGTGGCAGGCAGGAGCAGGACAGCTATAGAAGCAAGAGTGCCGCAGCGGATTGAAGACCAAGGAGCACAACGATGCTGACTATCTTCGGGAAGCCAAAGAATCAGTTTTGCGATGGCATTTCGCGTCGTGGTTTTCTTAAGATCGGTGCCTTGGGTTTCGGGGCCAGCATGCTGAACCTGGCCGATGTGCTGCGCGGCGAGGCGCAGTCGGGTCAGGGCCGCTCCCATAAGGCGGTGATCAACATCTTTCTGGCCGGCGGCCCGCCCCATCAGGACATGTGGGATATCAAGACCGAAGCCCCGCTGGAAATTCGTGGCGAGTTCAAGCCCATTCCCACCAAGGTGTCGGGCCTCCAGATTTGTGAAGTCTTTCCCAAGATTGCCGCGGTGATGGACAAGTGTGCCATCATCCGGTCGGTCGTGGGAGCTGTTGGTGCACACGATGGGTGGCAATGCATGACAGGTTGGCCAGAGCGTGATCTGGCGTTTCTCGGCGGACACCCCAGCATTGGCGCGGTGGCCGCTAAAGTGCTCGGCCCCGTCGATCCCTCGGTACCTCCGTTCGTCGGATTAGCGGCTCGCACCCAGCATGTTCCCTGGTCCGATCCGGGCCAGCCCGGATTTCTCGGGCCGGCGTTTGGCGCCTTTAATCCTGATGGACCGGGAATGGCCAATATGAAGCTCAATGGAATCACTCTGGAACGTCTGGAAGATCGCCGCCAGCTGCTGGCCAGTGTCGACCGACTGCGCCGCGACCTGGATGCCAGCGGACTGATGGACGGTGTCGACACGTTCACCCAGCAGGCGTTCAACGTTTTGACCAGCAGCAAGCTGCTCGAAGCGCTCGACCTGTCGAAAGAGGATCCGAAAATTCGTGAGCGTTATGGTGACGGCAAACCGTTTCGCTTTCAGTATGACGGTGCCCCGACCGATAACACGCAACTGCTCCTCGCTCGACGCTTGGTGGAGGCGGGCGTACGATGTGTCACCCTCTCTTTCGGTCGCTGGGATAGCCACGGGGACAACTTCGGACTGGTGCGCGATCACGGCGCCAAGCTCGATCAGGCGCTAAGCGCCCTGATCGAGGATTTGGAAGCACGTGGAATGCTCGATGATGTCTCGGTGATTGCCTGGGGCGAGTTCGGACGCACTCCGACGATTAACAAGGACGCGGGTCGCGATCACTGGCCCAAGGTGAGCTGTGCACTACTGGCTGGAGGCGGCATGCGCACCGGACAAGTCATCGGCGCCACAAATCGACTGGGTGAATTCGCCGAACAGCGTCCAGTCCATTTCCAGGAGATCATAGCCACGCTGTATCACAACATCGGCATCGATCCCAATTCGACTCCGATCACCGATCCGGCCGGTCGTCCCCAACGTCCCGTTCCAGCCGAAATCATCCCCGAACTGGTCTAGTGCCGTTTCCAGTGAACGAGTTTCGCGCAACGTCTAGGCTGCCTTTGGGCGTTTCCGCTAACGCGACCAAAATACCATCGATAATTCACGTGAGCCGGTCCTCCAGGTGAGATAGCGGGCAATGGCCCCTTGCTGTTCTTCGTGGGTGCGGAAGTTGGTGTCCTCAAGCGCAAAGTTCTTGAGGGCCGTGAACTGACTTTCGATCCGGTTGAGCCAGGAGGTGTTCGTGGGGGGCAGGTAGAACTTGATATTGTGGCTCGTGGCCCATGTGAGCACCTCCGCTTTCACGTGAGGCCCGCAATTGTCCATCACAATGTGTAGCGTTTCTCGCGCCGCGTACGGTCGACCCACCCACTTCAGGAACCCGAGGAACTCGATGTTCTTGTCCGACGCCAGCGCACACCCGCACGACGCAGGAACGTGCGCAACCATTCGAGACTGATCGCATCGATGATCTTCTGTTCGATCAAGTACGCCCGCAACTTCGCCAGCGACCACTGACTCATGCCAATCAGGGTTTGTGTGAGGGGAGAAAGCCGCGATGACTATTTCCTCCAGCAGGTCGGCCATGAACTTGTACGGACGACGCGGTATCTGGAAATCGGGATACCATTCGATGGACGTGATCCCGCCCTTGTTGAACCGATGGATCACCACCCGCACCCACTGCGGCGTGCATCCCACCATCACTCTGATTTGACGGTTGCCAACGCCTCCGGAAGAGAGGAGAACAATTCGCGCGTGATCGCTGTTAAGGAAGGGGCGCGCAGCGCGGTAGCTCACCATCTGATGCACCGCACGAGCAGAGCTCGTGGGGGTCGGAGACGGTGAAGAACGGAGTCGGCCTCACTCCCGTTCACCATTCAGGGATCAACGCTGAAGCGGCACCAGGCGACGCGGAGAAGCAGTGAGCGGTGTCGGGGCTGAACGGGCCTGAGGCGGCGGGCACTCATCTCTATAGGGTATTGAACGCCGCGAGCCGCTAGTGGTGCTCGTGCGTCCGAGGGGCACTGAGGCCTCGGTGACAGGTCGATGTCTGCCGCGAGGCCGCATGCGGCTGCCCGAAAGGACCAACGCCTTGGAAATGGTACGGAAATAGGGAATGCCGCAATGCCGCAATGCCGCAATGCCACAATGCCGCAATGCCACAATGCCGCAATGCCACAATGCCACAATGCCACAATGCCACAATGCCACAATGCCACAATGCCACAATGCCACAATGCCACAATGCCACAATGCCACAATGCCACAATGCCACAATGCCACAATGC
>JBGSHS010000369.1:0-14847 GCA_041752115.1 Pirellulaceae bacterium
GAGGGCTCGGACGACATGCCTGCTCACATCAAGTCGTCGGTCGTCGGGAGTTCCCTTGCCATTCCCATCATGCGTGGTCGGCTGGCGTTGGGGACCTGGCAGGGGATTTATTTGTGGGAGCATCGCGACGAGGGAACCCATCGCCAGTTGATTCTGACGGCGGAGGGGGAGTTGGCTTGACGCCTCTGGCGACTGGTTTGGATCGGGTTGGGATCAGGCAACCAATCCAGGCAGGCGGGGAGAACATCATGAGGGTGTTCGCCGGCGTGAGTGAAGCGACGTGGACGATAAGCGTCAGGCGCTGGAGCGGGACGATCCCCGGAGTGCCAGTTGGGCCAAGTCATCGAGCCAGGTGGTGACGAGTGTGGCCACATTGGCGTTGGATTCGATCTGGGCGAGGCAGTCGAAGCAGCGATCCAGGCTGGCGGCAGCCAGCGGCGGATTGGGGGGGGACTGTGCAAGCGCTATCGTCACGAACTGGTCGGTCAGTGGGTCTCCGCTCGGGGCCGCGTGGCTGGCTTGACGCATCAGCTGCCGGTAGAAGTCGGCAGCAGCCTGTGCCAGTTGGCGGAGACGAGCTCGACGGGGAGGAGCGTCCTTCCCTGCGGCTTCCACGAAGCTGTTGACCGACTTGGCGAGTGCGACAGCGTCGAAGTCGCGTTGACAGATCTGCTCGAGCAAAGCGCGTCGTACCTCCTCCAACTCGACGTCACTCATCTCGATGGCACGACTCAAGCTGCCCTCGGCGCGGCGGGCGATCGCCTCGATCCGTGCCGGCTCGATATCGTTGTGAGTTCTCAGCAGCTGTTGCAGATGCTCCTGGGCGAGCGGTGCAAAGCGTATGATCTGGCACCGGGAGCGAATCGTGGGGAGCTGCTGCTGCTCACTGGTCCCAATCAGGATAATGAGCGAGTTATCGGGTGGTTCCTCCAGCGTCTTGAGCAGGCAGTTGGCTCCCTCCTGATTGAGGTAGTCGGCATCGTCAATGATGGCGATTCTCCGCCCTCCGCGAAACGGTTTCAGCGCGATGTCGTGGCAAAGGCCCTCCCGCATGCGATGCTCACGGTCTCCAATAAACGACTCCACCGGAATGAAACTCTTGTCGTCCGGTTTGTCAATGACGATGAGATCTGGATGCGTGGAAGCACTCACCTGCACGCAGCCCGGGCAGGATTGGCACGCGACCAGTTCATCGGAGGGCGTGGCTTCGCAGAGCAGGCATTGGGCAAGGTGGAGTGCCACAGTTCGTTTGCCGATTCCCGGGGGCCCGACGAACAGGAACGTGCTGGCCAGTCGTCCCTGGCTCAAGCTGTGCTGGAACCGCTCCAACACGTGTTGGTGTCCCAAGATCTCACATGACATCAGGTCATCCTCTGGCAGCTATCATGCGTTTGCCATTGTTGGAAGGCCGTGCGGAGGTCGCGCTGCACGTCGTCGACCGATTGGTCCGCATTGATCACCACGATGCGTTCGTTGGTACGCTGCGACTCGGTCAGAAATCCGCTGCGCACGTGCTTCAAGAATTCGGTTCCCGACGCTTCCATGCGGTCAGGAGCCCGGTTGAGGCGGCACTGGGCCGCTTCGACATCCATGTCCAGCACAAACGTCAGGTCGGGATGCAGTCCGCCGGTCGCGATCTGCCCCACGGTCCACAATGCATCCACGTCCAAACCACCGGCATGCCCTTGATAAACCACATTGGCCAACAAGAAGCGGTCGGAAACGACGGTCTGCCTGGCGGCGAGAGCCGGTCGCACCACCTGCTCCACAAGCTGCGCCCGTGCGGCCATGTAGAGCAGCATTTCGCTGGTGCGATCAATGGGCGTGTCAAAGCCGTGAAGCAGCAATTCGCGCAACGCCTCACCCAGCTGAGTGCTGCCCGGGTCGCGGCAGATGACCACCTCTTGGCCCAACTCCCGCAGCCAGGAGCAGAACAAGCCAATCTGGGTCGATTTTCCGACGCCGTCGACACCATCAAAACTCAAGAACATGGCACCTCCTCACCCTCGAGCTGATTCTCAGGTGACGGCATTCTCCCACGCCTCAACAGAGCTTGGTAGGGTAGCAGGGTCGGAAGGGGGCGGCCACGTACTCGAAGTCCGCTCCTCGCACCGGCACAACACGCGTAAACCGCACCACGACGGCAAGGGGGAGACGATTCTCCCCTACGGATAGGAGCGGATTACTCGGGGCAGGCGGCGCATTTCCCTCGGCGCCACAAGAGACCGGGGTGTGATCCGAGAGTCACAGCTATCTGCTGCGTCCACCCCGCCTACGGTGGTGCGATTCTCGGGTATCGGCTCTTCCCTGTAGGTAACTAAGGCGGGTTCTTCCCATCAGGCATTCTCAGGAGGGGCTAACAGGGACTATTTTGATGGGGATTCGATTGCCTCGTTGTGTCCTGTGGATCAAAATGTATTGGTCCTTTATTTCTGGCCGGGGCGTTTCGCGGATCTAGAATTCCACAAAGACATTCCAATAGGTGTATCAGGAGAGACAGAACGATGAGAGTCCTGCCAATTCTCGCAATTCTCGGCATGCTGGTGGCAGTACCCGCTTCCTTTGGACAGTGGGGGGGGTTCTGGGGCGCTTATCGCCCGTCGACTGCCGCAGAGAGCTATCAACGTGGGTTTGCGGATGTGGTGCGTTCGGCTGGCGCCGCCAATCTGATGAACTCGGCCGCTGCCATCAACGTGGAGCAAGCTCGGTCGCAGTACATCGACAATCGTCTGAAAGCGACCCAGACCTATTTCGACATGAAGCGATACAATCGGCAATATCGTGAGGAGACTGACAAGCCGCGTCCGACGTCGGAACAACTGTTCCGTCTGGCCAAGGAAGCGACGCCGCGGAAGCTGAGCCCCTCGGAGTTGGATCCGGTGTCGGGGAAGGTGAATTGGCCGGCCATTTTGACCACCGACCAATACGCCACGTATCGCGACTCGCTCGACGCGCTCTTTGCCCAGCGGGCCAGTGCTTCCGGGAAGATTGACGTGCAGCAGTTCCAGGAAATCCGCCAGACGATCCGCGCCATGCGGGAAGAGCTGGCGTCGCGGATTCGCGACATACCGCCGCAGGTGTTTTCCAGCGCCAACGCCTTCTTGAGGCAACTCGAACATGAAGCCCAGTTGGCCGGCTGATTTTGGTTGCGGCAACCACCTTTTTTCATCGTCATCCAGACAACGCGTCTCAGGCGGCGTCTTTTCGAGGAATCACGATAATGCGAACGTTCAAGATGGTTAACGTGGTGGCAGCGGGGATCGTCCTGGTCCTGGTCACTACTGTGCTGGCTCAGGACAAATCAGCGGCCGAATTGGCTCAGGCTCTGAAATCAGCGGATGTCGCGGCGCGTGTAGAGGCGTGTCGAGAGCTGGGCAAGATGGGAACGGCGGCACGGGTCGCGGTGCCTGAGTTGATTGACGCGGTCAAGACAACAGGCCAGCCCGACCTGCAGAAGGCAGCGGCGTTGGCGCTGGGAGCAATTGGGTTGGAGGCGAAGGAGGCCGTTCCGGCCCTGATGGAACAACTCAAATCGGACGATGCTCAGGTGCGAGCATATGCCGCTCATGCACTGGGTGAGATGGGGACGGCGGCTGGCGATTCGGCCGTTGCCCTGATCGAACGGATTACGGACGAGGACCCTGCAGTCCGGCGGGAGGCCCGCGATTCCTTGCGCGCGATTCACCCACCGCAGGAAGTCATTATCCAGAACATGCCGAGGATCCTGAAGGCGGCTACGCCTGCGGATGCGGCCGCCGCCGTGATGACGATTGCCGAGTTGGGCGAAGCGGCCGTTCCCGGGTTGTGCGAGGCGCTCGCCGACGACGAGGCCTGTTTCTGGGCTGCACTGGCGTTATCCGAGATCGGTGAGAAAGCTCAGGCGGCCGTCCCCGGATTGGGAAAACTGCTGCGGCACAAGGACCCGGAAGTGCGCATGCAGGCGCTCGTTGCGCTGGCGGAAATCGGTCCTCCCTCCAAACCTCTGGCTGGACAGATCACGCAGATCCTGAACGAGGACAAAGAACCCAGTGTGCAATATGCCGCAGCCTACGCACTGGGCATGATTGGCGATCTCAATACGGCTCGCGATTCCCTGGAGAAAGCGATGGGGAGCCGCGATCCGTTCTTGAAGGTCGCCAGTGCCTGGGCACTGTTGCGACTTGCCCACGGGCGCACTCCGTTCCTGCGACAGGCGGTCCGCAATGTGCTCGAGGGCCTGAAGTCGGACAATCCAGACGTGCGGGCGGCGGCAGCCCGAGCGTTGGCGGATCCCGACGTACCGCAGGACGTGTTGGTTCCCGCCTTTCGTGCCGCGATGGAGGGCCTCAAGTCGGACGCCCCCGAGAAGTTGATGCCGATCGTCGAGGCCCTATCCACGCTCGGCAAGCGTGTGGTTCCTCCTTGCATTCAGGCCCTGGAAGAAAAGCGTCCGTTGCGGTTCTATGCCTTACAGGTGCTGATCCGCATCGGGGCCGACGCCGCCCCCGCAGTCCCGGCGATTGCCGCGACGCTCGAGGACCCCGATGCCGACCTGCGACGTGAGTCACTCTATGCGTTGGGAGCGATCGGAGCAGAATCGGCCAAGGCAACCGATCAGATCATGGCGAAACTGAACGATCAGGACGCGGAAGTCCGCTATGCCGCCTGCTACGCGCTGGGCAAGATCGGCCCGGAGGCTCGCCAGGCGCTGCCCGAACTGACCAAGCTGATGGACAGCGACGACGAGTTCATGCAGATCGCCAGTGTTTGGGCGGCCCTGAAAATCTCGCCAGACGATGCTGACTTAAGGCAGAAGGCCCTGCCCAAGTTGGTTAAGGCGATGGGCGACCCTCGCGAACACGTACGGATTGAAGCTGCCTACACGTTGGGCGAACTCGGCATGGATAATGACTCCGTCAAAGAGGCCCTGCAGAAGGCGTTGGACGACAGCAGCTCGGCCGTACGCGAAGCAGCTCGGTCTGCCCTCGATCAGCTGAAATAGTCGAGATCGCTGGCTGATCCTCGAAAGTCCTTTCACCCCGCAGCAGACACGAGTTTGCTGTGGGGTGTTTTCGTTCGCGGGACGACACGGCTGTCCCGAAATGGTGACCCGGCAGAAGCGTGATCGTTGATCGAGACGGTTGTGTTGTCAGCTAGCCGTGTTGTCAGCTAGCCGTGTCAGTTGCGGAGGCCTGATGGAGGCGTTGCGACCGGAGCCAGGTGCTGCGTTTGCTGAACACCATCACTCAGGGAGTGCCGCATGGCCTGGCGATCGCCTGATGGCTGTCGAAGCTGGCGAGGGGCGTCATCGTCCAAGCCCAGATCCGGACCCTGGAAGATTGAAGGGTGCTGTGAATTGAACGCAGGGTCTCCCATGGCGGGCACGCCCATGTCCGGCTGATCAAACGAGGGATTCATGTCCATCGGTTCGAGATCCATCGGTTCATCCATCGGCATCCCCGAGTCCGGCGTTGCCGGGGTCGGCGTCGGAATCTGCTCCATATCCACACCGCCAGCCTGCCATTCCTCGATCATGCCCTGCTCGCCGCCCTGGTCGGTCGGACCCTGACTGATCACGCGGGGACGTGTCCATCCGTAATCGAGGTAGTAGCTGGCGTCCCGCTGGCGAGCGCGTCCCAGGGCGTCCCAGTAGGCTTTCTTGGGCCACGGGCCTTCGGCCAAGGTGATGTTGTTGTATTCCAGCAGCGAACCTTTGCGGAAATGTACGTGTGCGATCGCCTTGTTGTATTCCACAATCGCCCGGTAGAAGTCTGCCTGGGCGCTGGCTCGCCGCCGCTGGCCGTCCAACACCAGGTCGACCGTTCCTTTGCCACCCTTGACTAACGCCATCAAGGCCTCGACTTCCTTCTCCGCGGCAGCCCAGCGATTGAAGTGCGTCTGAGCATTGCGGTAGTGGAAGTCGAGGTTCTGCATGGCTGTGGTCAGCAGATGGGAGGTGTTAAGTTCCATGTCTTCCAAGCGAGCCTTTTCCCGCGCCAGATTCAACTCCGCATTGCGCACACCGGCCAGCTCCTGACGAGCTCCGATACGCGGCGGAGTGAATTGCAGGCCAAAGCGGAATTCCTGGTATTTTCCATCAGTCAGGCTGTCCCAAGCCACCGATCCCGACTGCGGCAGACCAGTGTCTGGGTTCAAGTAGTCGATGCCGCGGCGCGGCGAGACGATCAGTTCATCACCCATTCCCAGCCAGCGATAGCGACCGACCAGGTCCAACTGCGGGAGGAGCTGATTGCGTGCCAGAATCAATTCGGTTTCGCGTTGTTTCACCGACCACCGCTGACGGCGCAGCTCGGCCGTCCGCGCAATCGACTCGGTGTGGGCCGCGGCCCAATCGAAATCCACTCGTGCCAGCGTCGGCCGGTCGACCGTTCGGAGCAGTTCGCCATCGGTAGGCGAGATCCCCATCAGCCAGCGCAAGCGATTCTCGGCTGCCAGCAGATCACGCAACGCGGTCTCCATCTGGCTGCGGAAGAAGAAGTACTGTTCTCGCGACTGCGCTTCCTGCTGCGCCGTGCCGGCTCCAATGTCCAGCGTCTCGTACTGATTGCGCCACGTGACCAGAGCGCTGTCGCGGCCAATCTTGGCCGTTTCCAGGAAGCGATAGGCGAAATGCAGGTCCCAATAGGAGTTCTCCAGGTCCTGCACCATGTTACGCACGGCCGCTTCGAAATCGGCCAGTGAAATGTCAACTCGGATGCGCGCCAATACGACCGGTGCGCGATTCACCTGAGTTCCCAGATTCCGCAACAAAGGCTGCGTCGCTTCGATGTCCATCGCCGTATACCAGTCGCTGGGCAGCTCGCGGCTGGGATTGTTGTTCGCATCGTAAATCGTCTGGTTGCGGACTTGCCAGGTCGTTCCTGTGGCCGTGCGTTTCGACAGCCCCGCATCGAACTGACCGTAATCGCGGCGGAATTGATTGGTAAAAAGTCCGGGGAAAGAGGAGTTCTGCGGCCGATCGGTCGCTTCCCAGAAGACGTTCGTCGTAAATTGCGCGTCGAACTCCGACAACGCCGCTTCCACGCCGAACTGAGGATCCGTTTCAAACACCGCCGGGTCGTAGACCGTGGTGGAGCCTGCCGTGCGCCCGATCAGCCCATCGGCGACCGTGAATTGTGTGAGCGATCCCAGGTTGCGGATCACCTTGCTGTTCTGCAGCGCGATCGTCACGCATTCTTCGAGCGTCACGTCCCGGAAATGATCGAATTGAGTGTCGGTCAGCGTCAGCGGTGGCCGTGCCTGCGTCACCTCCTCCAGCGATACCTCCTCGATGTCCGGGTTCTCCATCTCCGTCGCTGTCTCCAGATAATGAGACAGATCGCCGTCCTCGTGCAAATAAAACGGCTGCGTAGGATGACACCCCGTAGCCGTCACGAGCATCGTCAGCAGCAGAGCAACCAGGCGATTGGATGACCGGTTCATCGATTGACGTTCCCTAACAAGGTCTGATTCGCCACGGCAAACGCAAACAGTCGCGAGAGTATTCTCATGATTTCCGTCGGGCCGCCATCACGCGGCCATGCCAGCACAGCACCGTCCCCCCCACTGACCGAGCGTAGCCGCGTGCAGGAATGCGGCGAGCGCAGTCCGTGCAGTGGCGCAATCGGTGTCGTTTCTATCGTCGACTCAGGCGTTAAACTTTGACAAATCCGCATAATCGGAAAAGTTTATCAGTTACTCCTAACTGGAAAACTGAGCGCACTCTTCCTGAGATTCCCAAATACGCAGAAGTGGTCTGGGTAGAGTAGCTGGATTCAGCTGCAGATCACGATGAGCTCAGTGACTGGTGATCGGACAGCGTCCGACGCCCCGAAGGAGCCCCGGAGATCACAAAAACATCCCGAGAAAACCCGCCTGATTATCGCTGGTCGTCTGCAACTGCTCGATGCGCTGCTGCGTACGGGCCAGATCCCCGGCGTCGATATAGCGATCAAATTCCAGCTCTACAGCCCGAGCTACCGTCTCGCGAAACCAAACCACGACCGGTTCGATGAGCCACGAGCACGTTTCGCGAGCCAGCTCAATCTCCAAATCGCTCCCTCTAGTACGACGATCTTCCGGATCGGTCAAGATGACTCCCTGGAATTGGAAGTCGAGCATCCCGATATCGGGATGATTGGCGAGATGAAACAGGCAATGGGCACGATGGAGGAAATAGGTATTATGCCGCCCGTGCTTGTCGGCGGCCATTTTGAGTCGGTGAAGGAGCTGTTCCAATTTGGGAGATGCGTCGTGAGGTGCATCCCAGCGGGCCACACTGCGCAGAGGAACGCAGTCGAACTCAATATCTACCCATTTTTCCATAGCTTAAGGACCTCCCACGGGTTCACTCGGCCTGTCCCGGCGTTTGCTGGTTCCCTCATCGGCCGATCCATGTGGCTGGGCCGATCCATGTGCCTGACGGCCAACGCGGCGAGGACACCAGCTCAAGCAGGTGACGTCCGACGAGGGGGACGCCGAACGTTCGTTGCTGATCGAAATCCCACCCACGCAGACGGTGTCCCTCAGCCTCACACCATCGAAAATGTTGGTGGGAGCAGCCTCCGAACGGAGCTGACGGAGGCCCAGAGGGAGCCGGTTGGTTGGGGGAACCTCCGCATTGCTGTTGTAGCGGAAACGGGCGTTGGGGCAAACCTGGGTTAGTCTCGATTCGGCTGCTCAGCCGGAAGTGATTGCTAGTGCGCCAGTGCCATCGCCGGAGCCGCATCGGTTGCGGGCGGTTTGGCCGATGGCGAGGTGAGGCGCCAAGCGAGGTCGAGCCAGCCGTTTTGCGCCGCCATTTGCTGTAGATGCAGCATTCCCGCTTGCTTCCCGCGACCAGGAAGTTCAACGCCCGTTGTGCTGAATTCGGGAGCAAACAGCGCCTCGAACTTCTGTCGCATGACCGTTCGCACGATGACCAATTCCGTCGATAACTGGCCTTTGACTCCCACATACTCAACCGATACGTCACCTTGGCGCGTCAGGTGGGCGCCTGTAGGGGTCTTCTCCAGACGGTAAACGGCCGACATCTCGAGCGTATTTCCCACCACCCGATCGCCCAGTTCGAATTGTCGCCCTCGGATGGCAAATCGAATCGTGTTATCCGAGAACGTCGCGCTCAGCGGATCGGAGGAAGCGAAGGTTATGGCCCAGGGCTCCTTGTCTTCGGACGGCAGCAGCGCTGCGGGGATTTCCATCTTGTTGCTTTGAAGAATCTCCACCAGCCGCACACCAGTCAGGCGGACACCGCCGAGCATAGCGCGGGAAAAGTTGCTGACGAACGACTCATGTAGTTGAACGGCCACATCATGCTGGCCTGGCATGGGTGCCGGTCGGCCAGGAGCGGCCAGTTGGGTGGCGTTGGCCTGCCGCCAGGTGACTTCCAGTTGCTGTGGGGTTGTGCGGAATCGAATGTCCTGAGGGAACTCGTCGCGGCGCAAAAGGGGTTTGCGGAATTTCTCCTGATAGTCCTTGCGCGCCTGCTGTAGCATCTCGAGGGCTCGCGCATCGACACGCTCTGCGATCTGTACTTCCGCATGTTGGGATGCGATCTGTTCCGCCGCCGCCTTGCTGCGCCGGGCACGTTTCCAGGCGATCCGCTCGATCAGCGGCGAGCGAGCCGAAATGCCGTGAATCGTACTCTCCGTATCGCAACACGCTTGCGCCGGTTGGGAAGTCATGCCGTCAACATCGACCTGGATCAATTTCGTCGCGTAGACCTGCGTGTTGCCTTGACTGAGGATTTGGACGCCGCGATTGTAGCCCACATTATCCGAGCGGACTGTGCCGGTCAGGATGAGCTGAATCGAAGCTTGTGCCGAATTCTCGATCAGCTCGGCCTGCGTTCGGCCCTGCATGTGAGCCGTACCGAACAGCGACGTGCCCAGGATACAGTCCTGCACGGGCGTCGTCTCGGTGATGTCACTGCCCACTCCGGTACTGACCATCCGCTGGGAGACGGAGGCATACAGATTCGGACTCCAATAGCGGGCTCGCACGGCCGACACCAGTGCGGGCGCCTGGCCGGCACTTTCGAGCCAACCCAGTTGACGGCCAATCTGCTGGTTCAAATCCATCGTCGGGTTCTGCTCGTAATCCCTGAGCCACTGGGCCAGCTCATCCAGTCGAGACGCATACTTGTCCGCCAGATCGCCTTCATTCGCCAAAGCCACCGTAGTGCGAAAATCGAGCAGAGCGGCCCGCATGGCGGCGAAATGCGGATGCTCGAGACTCGTGAAATTCCGGTAATAGCGGGTGGCAATACGTCCCAGCTGGTTCACGTCGGCCGAAGCGCCTTGTTCCACCTGGCGGACCAGCTCGTCCCAGTTGAGATAGTCCTTCCACCGGGCAGCGTTTTCTGCCGTTCCCGTTGCCAGGTACGGCGCCAGAACGGCCATCGCCTGCTTGAGTCGCGTCGCGGCCGCCGCCACACGATCGCTACCCACTGGCCGGAACTGTGCCTTGGCCGCCAGGGCTTGAGCAGCCAGATCTTCGGACCCTGCCTGGGCAGCGTCGGCCTTTGCCGTCACACTCGATTTCGCCGGAGTCGGTGGAGCGCCTGGCACCTGCGTCGCGCAGAGGGACGCCAGGAGGCTCGAGATCATCACGACTGCAACACGACTGTGGCAACACCGCATGCTTGGTTCTCCTTTCAAGACTAGTCCCTAGTTCCCTCCCCCGCGCCTCGCAAAACCTGTCTCCAAGTCGGATCTGGCGCGGGATCGAACGGCCCGCTCTCCCTTGGACGCGTCGAGCGGCGAGCCTTGGCTTGGCCCATTCGGCCCGCGATCTCACCACAGGTGGGGTTCAGGCATCCCTCGCCAGGCGAATTTTTCTCTTCCATTGTTTTCTGGTGGCGATTGTTATGCAAGATACGCAGGCCGCAAGATCCTTGTGATTCCTAAACATTGCCGAAATACCCCGTCTTGACAATCCCCGACTGCGGCTGCGAACCTAGTCATCAAGGAGTTCGGGCCCGGAAGGCATACGCCGGCCGCTCGGTCGGCGTGTTCGAACAACATGATTGTTGCTCCTCGTGATGACTCGAAATTGATCTCACCTGCCCACGACGCGCGATGGTGCCGGTCGGATGGCGTCGCACGGCAGTGGCTCTGACGGTCGGTCGGATCCGCGGGCGAGAGGGTGATCGGAACGAGGCGCAATGGCGGACGGCGAAGCCATCGGCTGATTCAGTCGGTGGAGACATTGCCGTCGGCACGCACCTGCCCTTTGGAACGGGGCAACCGCCGGAGGATGTAAGTTGGACGCATTCTGCGCGCAGGACGGCTGCGCGGGACGCGCGTCCGCCTGGAAGGCTGCGCGCGTTCGCCGGCGCGATTCCCAATGTAGCGGGCGGCGTTGTCGCTCACTCCCCATTTTTGTAAGGAGCGAAGATCAGAATGGTAAGCGGGATGATCGTCATGTGTTGCGGGGTGCTGATGCAGGCTGGTTCAACCGCCGCGGAGCCACCCGTCTGGTTCGACAATTATGGCCACGCGATGCAGGTGGCCCGACAACAACATCGCATGCTGTTGGTATATTTCCACAAGGATCAACAGACCATCGAGCAAGACCCGTTGTATCGAAAGCTTAATCAGGATGCGGAGCTGCGTCCGTTTCTTGACAAACACGTTCTCGTGCGAATTCCCGTATCGCAGCGAGCGACGGTAGGAGGAAAGGACATCCAGCTGTTAGGCCATTCTTCGTATGGCGAGCTACAGGGTCGGCCGGGAATAGCGATCATCGATTTCGAGAAGCCTGGCAGTGCGTTTCACGGCCATGTTGTCAGCGTTTATCCATTGAGTCTGCCGGGAGCGCTGACCACGCGGCATCTGCTGGCCCTGCTCAGCCTGCCGTCAGGTTCGCTGACGCAACGCACCTTGATCTGGGCCGTGCGGATTCATCCGGAGGGTCCTGCGAGCACCGACGGGATGCTGCTGGCGACTCTAGCCAAAGAGACCGAAAGCCACTCTCTCCACCAGGCGCAGATCACGAATCAAGGCCATCATAACTGGGAGAATCGTTTCCATCGGATTTCCAGCCGGTTGCCCGATGGCCTGTTGGCGCAGGAGGTGTGCGCCGAAAGCTGGCCCGGAAAAGGTCTGTTGGCGGCAGCGATCGACGTGGTGCACAGTTGGCGTCAATCGTCGGGACACTGGAGCGCGGTGCGTTCGCGGCATGCCTATTACGGCTATGACATGAAACGGGGACGCAACGGGATCTGGTACGCCACCGGCATCTTCTCGACGCGCAATTAGTCTCCGGCAGAGGATGTTGGCATGATGGTCATCGGCTGCGTCCAGACGCGGTGTGTCTTGCGCGCCGGTGGCCGGATGCGATAAGTTCGCACGGCTGGTTCGGCCGTGCAGGCCCATCGGCTCGCGCTCATCCGACTGCTGGCCGTGACCATTGGATCATGCTCCGCACGCGATCGCGATCCTCGGAGATCCCCTCGCGACGCCAGCAGCGATAGTGGCAGAGCACCGGGTCGGGGAAGTGGGCCACCCTTCAACTGAGACGCGGCGTCATCGCCGTCGCGACCCTATCGAAGCCACCCGCGGCCCATCGCCTCGTGTCGGTGCGCGCTCGATCCGATGGTGTCGTGGCCTGCTTGCAGGTCTGCTCGGCACAACCGGTGTCACCCGTCTAATCATCCGTGTCACCGGGTTTTCGTGGCCTTTTCTCACCGTGTGGCGAGGCAGAAACGCCACAGGTTCCCCTGCAACGTGCTACGTTTGCGGGGGAAATTCCGGTTTGTGAAAATGCAAGGCGGCGGTCGATCATGTGCCACAGACAGAAAAGAACACGGATCGGCAGAAGGGTGTTGGCGGTGGCGCTGGTGTTGCTGGGCGGATGTCAGCAGTTGCAGTTGCCGGCCATCGATTCCACGGGTAACCGGCTGTTTTCTGCGACCGATTCGATGCGTTTGGCGGTGCCGAGCGATTCCCGTTGTCAGACGGGGAGTTGTCTATTTCCCAAGCCGGCATGGGAACAGCCGTTGACCCCTGAACCGTGTCCTGAGCCACCGCCGGGCCCGCCGGTGGGATCGGGTATTGCTCCTTCGCCAGCGGTGGTGCCACCGTTTTCCGCGCCCAAAGGGGTACCGGGCAAGCTGACGATCAACCCCACGCGGATGATTGCGCCGGTGGGGAGCGAAGTGGTGCTGGTTGGCGGGTTATGCGGTGACGACGGTTATCTGGTCATGCACCAGCCGGTGGAATGGATGTTATCGCAGGACAGTGTGGGACAATTCGTGGAGGTGAGTGATCAGGAAGGGATCTGGTGCCGCTCGAAGAAGCTGAGCGCCAATTATGTGATCACCCGGACTGGTACGCGGAGCCAGGTGGTAACGCGCGGAACGCCGAGCGTTACGGACGACGTGCTGCAACGCAAGGGGCAGTGTTGGGTCAGCCTTTCGTCGGCCAGCGAGGGAACCAGCTACATCACCGCGGTCGCCTCGAAGGGAGCGACGTGGCCACAGCGGCGTCAGACGGCGACGATTTACTGGGTCGACGCGCAGTGGGCGTTTCCCAGTCCGGCGGCGGTACCGGCTGGGCAGGTCTTCCCACTGGTCACGACACTCAAGCGAACTGCCACCGGTGCGCCGGTGGTGGATTTCATTGTGCGGTATGAGGTGGTGGCGGGCACTCCGGCGGTCCTGGGCCCGGGTGGCGCCACATCGTTGGAAGTGCGAACGGATGAAAATGGTGTGGCGACCGCAGCGCTGCAGCCGACGACTAATCAGCCGGGGATTACGCAAGTGCGGATCCAGGTGATACGCCCTGCCGATCCGCATGGCGATGCGCCGCGCACCCAGTTGGGAGAAGGATTCACCTCGATTACTTGGAGCGCTCCCGGGCTGGCGCTCAGCGCGACCGGTCCGCCGACCGCAACGGTTGGCTCGACCCTCGTTTATCGCCTGGAGGTGCAGAATCCAGGGGACATCGCGTCGCGTGGTGTGGTGGTGCGAGACGTGTTGCCCCCCAGTTTGACCTTTGTCAGCAGCAATCCTGCGGCCCAGGTGTTTGGCAACCGAGCGGAGTGGCAGTTGGGGGATCTGGCAGCCAAGACCACGCGTGTGATCGAAGTCACCGTGCGCGCCGACGCCGGAGGGGCTGTGCGCTATGCGTTTCAAGCCGCCAGCGCCGATGGGCTCCAAACCGACGCGTCGGTCGACACGCAGATCGCTCGGCCGGCCCTGATGCTCAACGTCTCGGGACCGCCGACGGCGACAGTCGGTGAGCGGATCCAGTTTCGCGTGGAAGTCACCAACGCGGGCGAACAGACGCTCGACAATGTCTTGATCACCGACAGTTTCGACGCGTCGCTGCAGCAGGTGGACGGACTGCCGAGCCCGATCCAGAAGAAGATCGGGAGTCTGGAGTCGGGGAGGACCGAGGTGTTTGCGGTAGGGTTCATCGTGCGTCGTGCCGGTCAGATCTGCCATGCACTGGAAGTCAGCGCACCGGGGGGCCAGTACGCACAGAAGCAGGCCTGCTTGACGGCCTCCGAGCCCGAAGTCACCCCGCAACCACAGCTGGAAGTGGTCAAGAACGTTGCGGCGCGCGAGAGCCGGGTGGGGGACAGAGTCTTGTTCTCCAACCGCGTCACCAATACCGGCAATGTCCCATTGACCAATCTTCGCATCACCGATTCGTATGATCCGGAATTGGAGAAGCAGAGTGCCACCGAAGGCTATGATCGTGCGGCGTTGGAGGCGGGACAACTCATGTGGATTGTCGCTCAACTCCAGCCAGGTGAAACCGTGACGCGCGACGTGTTGTGCCTTTGCAGCCGCACGGCGGAGGCTGCGACCGGGCGCGTGACGGTGACGACCGCGGAGAACCTATCGGAGGCGGCGCAGGC
>JBGSHS010000370.1:0-66433 GCA_041752115.1 Pirellulaceae bacterium
CGCGCAGACCGCGGGGGAAGAGGGGCTGCGCCGCCGAAGATCCGCTTTCGGCCGCTCGGTGCCAGCGTCGTAGCGCGGGGCGACGCGCGCCGGTTCGAGTCGGATCGCCAACGCGACGCGGATTGCCTCGTCACCCTAACAGAAGCTGCTGGGGGAAGGGGGGAAAGAGCGGTTCTTCGGTGAGCACGTTCGCTGGATGGAGAGAGAGCATGGAGGTGGATTCTGGGGACCGAATTCGCGCCGGTGCGCAATCGACTCCGGTCGACTTTTCGCTGGTAAACTCGCCAGCTTCCGCCCGTTTTATCGGCCCGGGGCCGCGGTGTGGAACGTACCCAAACGAATCGATCTTGTCTGTCCTGTCAGATGCCTGTGGTGTCAAGACGGACTTGTGCTTTCCGGGTCCGATCGGCTTCCGGTTGTGTGGGCTGTAATGATCGCCCGAGAGATGCCGACTCGGTGCACCATGCTTTCAGGTCAGCCGTTGCGGCGTCTCTCTGATGACCTAAACTTTCGCAGTCTCGAACCACACAAGGCGAGCTGAACCTCCTTTAGATTACGGAGACCGATACATGAGTACGCAGACACCTCGTTCATCGGAGATGGTGTCCGGACCGGTGGCGAATGCAGAGCGGATGATCTGTCACGAATTGGCGGCCATGCAACAGCATTGGATCTGGTTCCTGGCACTCGGCATCGGCATGGTTGTGCTGGGGGTGGTGGCCATGGGGTGCACGCCGTTTGTGACAGCTCTGACGGTCACCTTCTTCGGTTTCTTGATGTTGGTGGCAGGTATTGCACAGATCGTCAGTGCGTTCTGGGCGGGCAAGTGGAGTGGCTTCATGGTGCAACTGCTCGTCGGGATTCTCTACGTCGTGGTCGGTTTTATTTTGGCACACAAGCCGCTGGAAGGTGCGACGAGTCTGACGTTGCTGATCGCGGCCTTCCTTATGATCGGAGGTCTGGTGCGCATCGTGATTTCGATGATGGAGCGTTTTACAGGATGGGGCTGGTCGCTGCTCAATGGGGCCATCACGCTCCTGTTGGGGCTGCTGATCTACCGCGAATGGCCGCTGTCCGGACTGTTTGCGATTGGCATGTTCGTCGGGATCGAAATGATCTTCAACGGCTGGTACTGGGTCATGTTGGCGCTGGGGCTCAAGCGATCGCCAAGAATCGAGTGCGAATAGATCAGCGATGGCGATCCTGCGGCACGTGGCTGCCAACGACGAACCGAGACGGAGCAGTTAGTTGACATGACAAGCCGGAAGCTGGTTTCGTCCAGTTCCTATGGCGACCTGGTCCGGCGCTGGGATATTCGTCATTACATTCGTCATTGGGTACTTCGTCATTCGTCATTCCGTGCCGGGTCAGCCGAACCGCACACGGTCCAAGTATCGCCGGACATTCAATATCGCTGAATTGCGGCCGGCCGCAGATTGGTCCAGCCGGTGAGCCAGGCACGCAGCGTGTCGGCCGACAGGATTCCGACCAGTCGGCCGCCATGAGACACGGGCAGACTGGTATAGTTGCCCATCTGCATCTGGTCGAGTGACTCGGACAGCGACAGATGCTGATCCAGTGTCGGCACGTTGTCGCGCATCACCTCACGGATCCGCAAGTAGCCCCGACCTTGGGAGAGCAGTTGCAGAGCCTGGTGTTTGGACAGCATGCCCACGAGGTGGTTGTTGTCGATCACCGGATAGTCGTCTTGCGGTGCAAACAGCACCGACTGTGCGGCCTCGGCGAGCGTGGAGTCGGCAGGGACCATGTGGAATTGGCGCCTCATCGCGTCGCCCACGGACCAGCCTTGTATCGAGGCCTTCGCTCGCACCATCTGCGCTTCGGCTCGCCCAGCCAGGAAGACGAAGGCGGCGATGAACAGCAGCATCCACTGCTGGTAAGCAATGCCCACCACCACGAACAACGCCGCCATCACCTGTCCCACCACCGCTGCTGCATGCGTTGCCTTTGCGTACGGCATGAACATCGCCAGCAGCGCACGCAGGACGCGTCCGCCGTCCATCGGGAAGGCGGGGAGCATATTGAAGACGACCAGGCCCACGTTGGCCAGCAACAGCCGAAACAGGAACGAGTTGCTGATCGCGGCTGCGTGGAACATCCCCGTGAATGTGCCTGTGGCCATCAGCACCACGATCAAGACGCCCGCAATCACGACGTTCACTGCCGGTCCCGCCAGGGCCACGGCCAGTTCATGCAGCGGACGCCGCGGCATGCGGTCGAGATTGGCCACGCCGCCGATCGGCAACAGCGTGATACTCTGTGTGCCGATACCGAATTGCCGGGCCATCAACGCGTGTCCCAGTTCGTGCAGCAGCACGCAGCCAAAGATGGCCAGTACAAAGACGACCGCTTCCACCGCCGCGGCCACGCCCGAACCGGACGAGAGAGCCGATCCGGCAATCAGCAGCGGCAGGATGAGAAATGTCCAGTGTATATAAACGCCGATGCCGGCGATTTCAGTGATTTTCCAGGATTTCATGGATTCAACTCCGCCCTTTCCTGCGGTCATTTTCCATACGCACTACTACTACGTTTTCCGATCGCATTTAGTTGTGTCGGAACCTGCTTGCTCGTGTCAATCCACCGTCTCGACCCTTGCTCTCCCTGCCCGCGCTCGCGCTGGACAGCCCCCAGGCACGTTCTGACACGTGGGATCGGGTCTTCAACACATCACCCCGCTGGGCCCGCGACACACGATGTGTTGCGCACTGCCCAGTGTTCGTAGTTCGACCGCCGTCGACAAATATCGCCACTCGCTATTGGCGAACTCTGCCGCTCCAAGACAAAGCGCACCGCGCCAGGAGAGTTGCCAGAGGGCGGCTCCCACCGGCCGTTTTGTCGTTCCGCAGGCGCCGCCGGCCAGTTTGGCCGCTCCGGATCCGCACCAGGGCGTCTGCTGGCGGCCTGTTTGGCAGTAAGTGATTCGTTACTGCGAACGTAGTGCATACGGCGTGCCAGATCTGGCGAGCCGATCTGGCGATCCCAACCCGCGGATCGCCCCACCCCAGGCGGTGGCACGATTCCGTCGGCGGCAGCCCAATCGATCGAGTTGCGCAGTGAGACGACCGCCCACCGGGTCCCACCTGAAGGTCGACTCCGCTGGGAGTTGGGAAGGCTGTGGGGGCGGAGAGGATGGTGCCGAGGGCAAGGGTCCGGACGATCCGAGGCAACAAATTCGGAAAAATCTGACCGCTTCGACAGAAAAAGGAGATCTCCCTCTGGCGAGTTGATCAGGGTGTGCGGTTTAGCCGATCGACAGGACCCTGAGGGGGGTGGGAAGCAGACGGGGGTAATCTGCTGCTTTTCCTTTGACCGTGCCGCGATTGGCAGGTAATTCTCCTTGGGTGCACGAGACCCGCCGTTGCCGCCCGCTCACTCGCCGTTTCGCTGTAGACAGACTCCTTTTTCTCACTGTTGAGCCGGCACGAAGAGAGCGAACATCGCAGGCCGGGGGGGCGAATATGGAAGAGAGCAGAGTTGGGCTGATCCTGATGCTGTTGCGCGAAGGGAGCACTCGACACGCGATTGAAGTCTATCGCGAGGAAGCGCACGTCAACTATTGGTCCGCGCGTCAGGCGGTGCGCGATCTGGCCGAGAAACATGGCATCTCACTGCGGCGGCGTGCTTTGCTGCCTTTAGCTATCCTGGCCCTGGCCAGTCTGCTTGGCTTGGCTCTGAGCCATTGAGGTTCTCATCTTTGCTCGTGGGTGTACGGCGCGAGCAGGCATTGAAACTGCGCTTGGGCAAGCTAGAAACGTAGGCGTAGGACGGGCTTGAGCCCGTCACGGCAGCTGTTTGAGCTGTGCCTTGGTGGAAGTGGCGAAGCGGTGGCGCAGGGCGGTCGCGAGCTGAAGCTCGCGCTACGTCGCGTTACGTCGCGTTACGTCGCAATACAGTAAGTGCAGGGAGAATATGAGCGGGTCCGTGTTGATGCTGACGGTGGTTAGTCTGTCGGTTCTTCTGGCTGCGCCGCAGGACGAGGGGGAAGGATCGGCCGGGCTGTACGGCGGACTGACGCTGTCGCAGTGGCAGGAGCGGCTCGGGACGTTCGATCCGTCGGATCCTCACAACGCGACTGCGGTGCCGGCGCTGATAGCCATCCTTCAAGACAGCGAGTTGTCAGCTGACGAGCGGCGTCCGTTTGCGATGACGCTGGGGCGAATGGGAACGACGGCGACATCGGCGGTGCCGGTCTTGATCGCTCAGATCCAGCAGCGTCGCGAGTTGGGAAAGCCGACGTATTCCTGGGCGGCGCGCGCTCTGGGGCTGTTTGGCGTGCATGCGAAAGACGCGGCACCGGCATTGATCGACCTGTTGTTTGACGAGGACATACCGCGTGGCGAACGGACGTTGCCGGTCGAGGCGCTGGCCCGCATCGGCACGGCACACCCGGAAGTCATGCCGGCCATGATTCGGCTGTTGCAGTACGAGGGGTTTGATCGCAGCAGGGTGAGCGCGTCGGATGCGGCGTTGCTGCGGGAACTGGCCGCGGAAGGGCTGGCGATGATGGGTCCCGAGGCCGATCTGGCCGCTCCGCTGTTGATGCGGGTGGTTCGGGATCGGCGAGAGGGAGAATCGATGCGGCGCAAGGCCATGGTTGCGTTGGGGTCGATGGGGGAGCGTGCTGCGCTGGCCATTCCTGCGCTGGTCGAAACGCTCGAGTTTGAAGAGTCGCGAGCGCTTCGCGAGGCGGCTGGCGAGTCGTTGGGGAGGATTGGTGCTCCCGCAGCGTCGATCATGCTGCAGTATCTGCAGCACAGCGATCCGAAGATCCGTCTGAACGTTGCGCGTGGTCTCGGATCGAAGAAACTCGCTTCTGAGCAGGTCGTTTCCACGCTGGTCGCAACGCTGGACGATCCGGATGACGAGGTGCGGCTGGCGGTGTGTGAATCACTGGCGGTCCTTACTCCGGACGCCAGTTCTTATGCTGCTGCTCTGGTGCAGCTGCTGACGAGCCCGCAGCGACAGGTGCGCATGGGGGCGATGCGGCTGATGGTCGACTCGGACGAGAAGGTGGGGCCCTATCGCCACCTGCTGCTCGAGCTGCGGGACGATCCTCGTTCCGAGGTGCGATCGATCGTCGAGAAGACTCTGGCGAAACTGCCCGCCCAGTGAACTTCCCGGTGGTCTCTCGCACTGCGTCATTCGATGGTCATCACGACCAGTCCGTTGGTATTTCCCGGTACATCAAACGGATGGCCGGCCAGAATGATGATCCGTTCACCCGGTTTGGCCACCTGCAGATCGGTACAGACGCGAGCGGCGAGGGCGACCGCTCCGATCGTGTCCTGCGGTGTTTCCGCACAGTGGGGCATGACGCCGTGGTAGAGGCAGCAGCGACGGAGTGTGTGGTGATCGGACGAAAGAGCGACGATCGGGCACGCCGGGCGATTCTTGGCGATCAGGCGAGCGGTTGTGCCGCTGACCGTGAAGACTGCGATGGCAGCGATCGGTTGCAGACGCATGATCTCGCGCAGCGCTCCCGCCAATGCGGCTGTTGTACTGGCCTTATGCAGAGCCAACTGCACTGAGGGCCCGTATTGGTCCTGAAATGCGTCAGCGGCCATGACGGTGCGGCGCATGGCTGCCACGGCGGCCACCGGATATTGGCCGATGGCGGACTCCGCTGAGAGCATGACGGCATCGGCACGATCGAAAACGGCATTCGCGACGTCCGACACTTCGGCCCGCGTCGGTCGAGGCGACGTGATCATGCTCTCCATCATCTCCGTGGCAATAATGCACGGCTTGCCTGCTTTCTCGCACTTGAAGGAGATCGTCTTCTGTGTGACTGGCACCGAGGGAAAATCCATCTCCACTCCCAGGTCACCACGAGCCACCATGATGGCGTCGGCGGCGTCGATAATCGAATTGATGTGGCTCATCGCCTGCGGCTTCTCAATCTTCGCGATGATCCGCGCGTCGCATCCGCGCTCCTCCAGCAACGCTCGCAGCTGCTGCACATCCTCAGGCCTCTGCACAAAGGAGAGAGCCACGTAGTCGAAATCGTGTGTAGCGATCCAAGCCGCATCTTCCCGATCTTTTTCGGTGATGGCCGAGATATTCAATTGTGTCTGAGGCAGATTGACCCCTTTGCCGCTCGACAGCTCACCTCCTACCTGGACGCGGCAGGCAAAGTGATCGGGTGGCTCAACGTCCGTGACGATCAACTGCAGGCGTCCGTCAGCCAGCAGAATCGTCTCTCCCGGTCGAACCACATCGACCAGTTCCGGGAGCGTCGTGGAGATGCGAGTCGAGTTGCCTTCAATGACCGAACGCTGAATGATCAGGATTTGACCCGCCTCCAGCTGCACGCCTCCTCCCTGGATCGGACTGACGCGGATCTTGGGACCGCACAGATCGCCGCAAATGGCGACTGGCCGCCCCGCCGCCTGCTCGGCCTCACGGATCATCTGCACCGATTGCTCGTGCTGCTGCCATGTTCCGTGCGAGAAGTTGACGCGAAATACGTCGACTCCCGCCTCAATCAACTCCCGCAAACGCTCCGGGGATGAACTGGCTGGTCCCACGGTGGCGACAATCTTCGTCGGTTTCCACATGGCGGCAGGCGATCCTCAGTTAGCTGGTATGATTCAATCGACGTTCGACAGGATGTTGCGGCGCGATGCTTCATCGGTGACCAGTACGGGACCGTGAACTCGATGCCCCGTGCAGTGCTCGAACCAGGTGAGGAGCTCCTTGACTCGGTGCGGCACCATGGCTCGACTGGTCGACGGCGCATCGTGCTGGTGGGCCACAAGAAACTCCGCCAACACATCACGATGCCCCTTCGCGTGATGAGCCTTTCCCGTCAGGTGAATGAACCAGAGCCAGCTGCGCCGCGGAGCGACCGTGCGATCGACGATCGACTCGTGTTCACGAATACCAAAGACAATGCCCTGCACATCGGCACTTTTCCAGGAGGACTTGAGCGGAAGGAACCGTCCGGTTCGGACTGTCAGTCGGTCCAGTCCATTCCATTCGATGGAGACTTGCCGACGGATGGAGCGAGCGCTGGCAGGAGTGAGGCGACGATCACGAACATGGTCGCGCCAACCGCGCCGATACGTGTGCATGAGAGGAGAGCTCTGAACCAGATCCCAATCAATGAACGCGTACTGCTTCATGGCCAATACCTCGGCTGCCATAACCCGGTGTTGCCGCGCACTCTCCGAATTGTAATCACCGCGTCACACGGCGTGTACAGGGCCTGGCTTGGGTATCTTGTGGCTGGGAGGATGGGGCGTCTAGGGGGACGGTGCGGGACTGTTTCTGTCACAAAGGGCAACTTGTGATGGCGATAGGCAACGAGCCTGTGATGAGGGTGTTCGCGGTTGCGAAAGACTTGATTCATTCGAGGAAAGTGCCGATTTCAGAGGAATGTGCAGCTGGAGTTGATCCCTCCCATTTTGCGTTCTGTGAGGCAGTATGCGCGCATGCGGTCTTTCATCCCCACCATACTGCTGACCGCCGCGCTGCTGGAGTTCGTACCGGGGTGCAACTCCTTGCCGGAGACAACAAGAATAGTCGCTCCGGACATCGGGCAGCATCCCATCGACGTGCGCGGTGTGCAGCTCGATCCGCATCAGGTGCCTCGCTACGGAGATGTGCAACAAGAGCTGGACCGCTTCAAAATGGTGTCCGCGGCCAGGCCATTGTCGGATGCGGAGTGTGCCTGCCTTGCCGCGTCTCGCTCCCGGTTGGCCCATGTCCTGGAAAAGGAAGCGGCCCATTTGCAGAGTCAGGGACGTACGCATCACGCACCATGTCCCACATCACTGCTGCCGCAGATCCTGCGAGACCGAGCGGCGAAGGAGCGGAACGATGCCGCTCGACAAGCGCTGCTGGCGTACTATCAGCTGGTTGAAGTCCATCTGCAGAATTCCCTGCTCGACGAAAGCGCTGCGGAGTTCCAGCGAACTCGCCAGGTTGTCGACCGCTTGTCGCAGGCAGGAGTCGCGCTGCAGGTCGACCGAACGCAGTTGGATCGCGACCGACTTCAGCTCAACCTGCGATCCGTCCAGTTGCGGGTGAACGAAGCCAGATTGGCGACACAGGTGAAGACCTTGATTGGTGAAGATCCCTTCTCGCCGGAAGCGATCGAGACCTGCTGCTCCGTTAACCCGCGCGGGGTGGGGTACAGTCTGCCGGAGGCCATGGAGATTGCCCGGGCGAACGACTTCGAGCTGAAAGCCATCCGGCGATTTCTGCATTGCGGAGGCATCGATGATCTGGACGTGGCTCGCAGTCTGCTCCAGGGCGCGAACCCGCTCTTGGGGCAGGCGCCGGTCAAGCTGCCTTTTCTGTTGCGGCTGGCCACTCTCCTGAGTCATGATGATCGGGACGCCCAGGAGCTTCGTCAGCGCAAGAGTCAGTTGCGGGAGTTGGAGCAGGCGCGGCGTCAGCAAGTCGACCTCGAGGTGGCTGGCGCCGTGGTGAATGTGCAGGAGCAGCTGTTGAGCGTCGGGATTGCGAAAGACATGCTCGACAGCTGGCAACGGCGTGTGGAGCTTCTGGAGTCGCAACGGGAGCTCCAGCAAAGCAACTATCAGGACGTCGTGCAGGCCCGCGCCGAGATGCTCAAGGCCAAGTCCGATCTGCTGCACCAGTTGGTGCTCCTGGAGATGGAGCACGTGAAGCTTCGCGGCTCACTGGGACTGCTGGGGCAAGAGTGTGACGCCGCCATACTGCCCAGCAGGGCGTTTGAGCCAGCCCCGGTGCCCGGCGTCTTGCTGCCCCCGAACCACGGCGGCTAAGGGGAGGCGAAACAACATCGATCGTCCAGCGACTCACTGAGGTCGAACCGTGGGCGATGTTGATTACCGAGGCCTCGGGACCGCAGAATATCGCACAAGGAATGTCCAATGACCATGAGCAAGAACCACCTCTTGTAGTTCCCCGGATGGCCCGACCGCCGCCGAGACCATGCGTTCTCTGCCTTCGGTCTGCTGCGGCTGCTCGTCCGATAATCGACGGTTGTCTGTCCGATCCCAAATGACCGTGCGCGATTCGCCATTCCTTTCGTCATTGGGTATTTCGTCATTCGTCATTCGTCATTCGTCATTTCTCTTCTCTGTCATTGACGTTCGAACAGTGCTTTGCGCAGTTCCTGCTCGAACGTGTGGCTTTGACTCAGCACCTGGTGGAACTCCTCTTTGTTGAGCGTATAGCAGAGCGTTTCGGTTTTGGCGGTGACGGTGGCATTGCGAGGCCGTTCCTCCAGGAGAGCTACTTCGCCGAAGAAGTCGCCTTCCCGCAACACGGCAACGAGACGTTCTCCCTTGTCGTCCCGTTGAGTAACGTCGACCGTTCCTTTGCGAATGAGGAAGAAGTCACGTCCGGCGTCCCCCTGCCGGATAATGACGCCGCCGGGAGGGTAGAGGACCGCTTTCATCTGATCGGCGATTTCGGACAGGGAGCGTGGAGTCAGGTCGGCAAAGGGAGTGCAGCCGCGGAGGAACTCGCAGATCGCCGCCGATTCCTGTACCAGCACGTCGCTGTGAATGCAGCCGTCGACCATATTCACGATGCGGTCGGCCACGTCCAGGATGCGGTTGTCGTGGGTGACGATGATGATGGTGCAGCCTTCTTCGCGTGCGAGTTCCTGAAACAGGGTGACGACTTCCCGGCCCGTCTTCTTGTCGAGTGCTGCCGTCGGTTCGTCGGCCAGGATCAAGCGAGGACGGTGTACCAAACCCCGTGCCACGGCCACCCGCTGACGCTGCCCTCCCGACAATCCTCGTGGCTTGTAGTGAATGCGATGCCCCAGATCGAGCCGGGTGAGCAGTTGTTCGATTCGCCGCTTCGCTTCGCTCGGCGGCATGCCCACGAGTTCTGCTGCCATGTTCACATTCTGATAGGCGGTCAGTGATCCGAAGAGATTGTGTGCTTGGAAGATGAAGCCGATTTTCTTGCGCAACTCCGTGGTAGCTGCACGGGAGATTCCGTTGAGTTCCTGTCCCAGCACCTGCAGACTCCCTTCCTGGACCCTCCGCAGCGTGCCGATGAGCGTCAACAGCGTCGTCTTTCCCGAGCCGGACGGGCCCGTCATGATGATGATCTCACCCGGTTGGATATCGAGCGAGTTCCCGAACAGAACCTGCTTGCGCGTCTCCCCTTCGCCGAAGAAATGGTTCAGGTCTCTGATGCGAATGACCGGCTGGTGGTCGTTCATCCGGGCCAGCAGGGACGCGGAGGTGGCCCGTGCCGAGAGCTCGCCACTTCCTGGCGTCGATGGGTCGTGCGACGCGTCATCTTGATTCGTCGAGTGATGGTCGGTGGTATTCACAAGCTGTTGATTCCTCAGGTCTGGTCGTCTCTTTGGGGGAAGCCTCTTGATGCTCCGTCAGAACAGGCTCGCCGGGTCGACCGCCAGCAGTTTCCGCACGGCCAACAGCCCCGACAACACGCACATGGCAACGGTGAATGCCAGGATCAGTCCGCACTGCGGCAGAGTCAATGTCATGGTCAGACCGGTGACCGCGGTGATCAGATGAAACAGGACCCAGCTGATGGCCACGCCGGGGAGAAAACCGAGCAGCGCCAGGTATACTGCTTCACGAACCACCAGGGAAAGGAAGTAACCGTTGCTGTAGCCCATGGCCATCAGCGTGGCAAACTCCGGCATGTGATCGGTGATGTCATTGTAAAGTACCTGGTAGCAGATCAGGACTCCGACGACGAAGCCCATGATCACTCCGACTTGGAAGATCACCCCGATGGGAGTGTTGTCGTCCCAGAAGGAAATCTCTTTGCTGATGTACTGCTGGCGCGTCACGACGCTGACGCCGTCCCCGAGTTCCGATGCCAATCGTCTGCGAACGGCGGAAATCTCGACGCCCGGCTCGCAGATCACCAGTCCCAGATCGACGGTGGACAGCGGGGCTGCCGGGTACTCGCGGGTGGGAAAATACGCGGCGAAGTTCTCCAGGCTCATCAGCAGTGTCCCGTCATTGGCGAAATCGGTGCCCAACGAGAACGTGCCTATCAGTTCGATCGTCTGGCCGGCCAGTTCCAGCTCCAGCGGATTCGATGGGCCAGCCGCTTCCGGTGCAATGCCGTAGATCGATTCCTTGCTCTTCACGTCAATGATGGCCGTGCCGGGATCGAGCAGTTGCTGGCGGTATTGCCGGAGCGTCGCAGCCAGTTCATCGGTCAGCAAGTCGGCCCGCACGTCGCAACCCACCACCCGGATCGGACGACTCTGGTAACGAGGCTTGCGTAACAGAGCCAGGTAGCTTTCCAGATACACTCCGTGCGCTCCTTTCACACCCGGACAACTGCGGGCGAGGATCAAGCGGTCCTGGGGAAAGCGACTGCTCGCCGACAGCGAGTAACGTGAGCGACTGAACATGATCAAGTCGGTGTCGAAGTTGCGGACCAGCGCCACCGTGCTGTCAAACAACGCGTTCTGAAACCCGCGCTGCATGAACATCAGCACGACGGCGAAGGTAACGCCGGAAAGCGCCACCAGCAGGCGACGCACGTTGTGCGTCAGGTTCTGCCAGGCTAACGGTGTGCGCGGGGAACCGATCATGTTGCCATTCCGAGACTATCAGAAGAGGTCGGCCGGATCGGCACTGCGTAACTTGCGCAGCGTGGCCAGACCCGATACGCTACACATGAGAACGGAAAGCGCCAGGACAAACAACCGCAGCGGCCAGCTCATCTCCATGGGAAGATTGGCCAGGTAACCGACTGCGCGGTACAGTACTTCGGCACAGGCGAGCGCCACGACGTAGCCGAGCACCGCCATGAGCACTGCCTGCTGCATGACCACTCTGCTCAAATACGCATTCGTGTACCCCATGGCTTTCAGCGTCGCATACTCATGCATGTGGTTGGCGACATCGTTGGACAACACCATATACACGACCACTCCTCCCACGACCAGTGCTACCGCGACTCCCGCCATGAAGATCGCTCCGATGGGAGTCTGCACCAGCCAGCGATAGCGCTCATAGTTCCGCACTTCGTCACGCGTCAGCGCTACGACGGGAAGCGCCGCTGCGCTCTCGCCGTTAGTACGGTCTTGTCGCGCAGATGCGGGTGCGAGTCGTTCCTGCACGTTGCGGCAGAACTCGATCGGATCGGTCGCGGCGTGCAGTCGCACCAGGCCGAAGCTGACGGCCCGGGTGGCTTCGCCGGGATAGAACCGGCTGAACCCTTCGCTGCTCATCAGGACAGACCCGTTGGCGGCCAGGCCGGCACCGAGGGAGAAACGCCCGACGATCCGGTAGGTCTGATCCCACACTTCCACCTCACGCCCCAGATCTGCTTCGCCGAATCTCCGGCCGTCTGCGGCCCCGTAGTCGTTGCCTTTGGTCTTGCTGTCCATCAACAGGTGATGGGGACTCGTCAGCTTGTCCAGCTGGCGTTCGACCTCCGGCAGATCAAAGACGTTGGAGTCGAGATCGATTCCCATGGCGACGATTCCACGCAGTTCGCCAGCAGTTTTCCGCCGTAGCGTCTCAGCGGTCTCGGGAATACGCCAAGTGGCCAGCGTAACCTGCAGCGGCTTGACCGAGGCCACTTCCCGCATCGAAGCGACTTGATACAGATAAGAACGCGGGAACTGCCGCGGATCACAGAAATGGAAGTAGTCGGGGGAACGGAGGAGCACGTCGAATGCCAGATGATCGTAGATCTGAGTCGCTGTGGCTGCCACGGCCCCCAGGAACCCCAACTGCATGAAGATCAGGACGACTGCTAACGACACACCGCTGGTCGAGACGACGGTCCGCCATTTGCCGTGCAGCAGATTGTGAAATGCCAGGGGTGTATGCATAAGCGTGTCAATCGAGTTGCCGCGGCCGAGCCTGTTGTCTGCTCTGGCCCACTGCTTCTGTCCACCTGCGCCGCGCGTCGCCCCGCAGGCTGCCTGGTGCGACGCGGCCGTGACGCCGACCGTTCACCGCGTCAATTCTCTGCACGTTCCGGCCGCAGTTCAATGGTGACGTCTACCTGCAAATGGACGAACCGCTGAGCGATCTGAGTGGACGGTTCATCCAGTTGAATGATGGTCTTGGCGGTGCGGCGATCGCTCCGGGCGAGCGGATTCGGGTCGCGCAGTGCCGGTGCGCCGATCAGACGTCCCACTTCGACGATCCGTCCGTGCAGTTCCCTCTGCAGTGCCGAGCTGTAAATCGTCACGGGATAATCCCGTGCCGGTACCAGTTTTCCCGCTTGATCGACGACCTGCAGATCTTTGAGATTCGCCTCGTGCACCTCGGCCACGCAGACCATGCGCGTCAGGTCGGCCATCTGCAGAATGGGTGTGTTGGCCACACGTTCTCCTTCGTGCACGTAGAGCTCGAGGATGGTGCCGTCGATCGGCGCCAGCACCTTGGTGGCATCGCGGGCGAGTCGTGCCAGTTCGACAGCCCGTTGCAGGGACGGTACAGGGCTGGCCGCAGTGAGACCTTCCTGAGTCAACTCAGCCATGCGAGATTCAAGTTGGGCCGCATCGAGTGCCAGTTGCTGCGTTTCGCTCGCAGCCTCACGCTTCTCATGATTCTGTTTCAGTTCGGCTTCGATCTGCTGAATCAGTAATCGCTGCTGCTCCAGCTCCGACTGGGCGATCGCCTCATGTGTGGCCGGGTCCGAACGCAACTGCTCGAGCTTCTCAAGCCGTTCCCGGGCCAGGTCAAGTCGCTGCTGTGCGACCTCCAGCAGTTCGTCCGGTGGCAACTCGCGGCGCCGGGCTTCAATCTGCTTCTGTGACAGCTGTGCGGCAGCAATGCGCAGCTGGCCCAGTGCCAGTTCGGACTGGAGTTGCGCCTCGGCGGCCTGCAGTTTCTCCTCAGCCAACTGGTACTCAGCCTCTCGCATCTCCGCACTGTTCAGCCGGGCCAGTTCCTCACCAGCCTGAACACGTTGGCCCGTACGAACCGGGAGGGCCACCAGCTGTTCGCCGGGCAAGGCCCCCACGGCGAGCGTGCCGCCGGCCGGCTCGAGCCGGCCCTGCGCTTCAACATGCGATCGCGTTTCGGAGTGTGTGTCCTGGTCAGTTCGATCGGGCGGCGTGGGTGAAGCAACGGGAATGGGATACCAGTAGCTGGCACCGTACCCTAGCCCGGCCAGCATGATGGCGGCGACCAGTAGTCCAGAGAGGCGGCCAATCGTCATAGCGAGAAGTCCGGTTATGAGACGGTGATCGGGCCCAACGGTTTGTCAGCAATCGTTCTGCCGGTTGACCTGCGGTCGGGAAGCGGTCACGTCGCACCCGCGTCTACCTCCCATCTGCCTTGGTCCTTGCTACGGAGCTTCCTGTGGCTCCCGTGTGGCCACCCTCTGCGCCACCTTGTTCGGTCATCGGGTGCGGCTGAGCGTGCGATTCAACCAGGTGTCGTGTCCTGGTATCAGACAGGGTCGGTACGCCAGTTGAATTCCTCTTCGTTCTTCAAGCGGCGTGGCCGCCTGACGGACAGGAAGGCCGCTCACATTCTGGTGGGCCAAGCATGGATACTCGACACAACGCGAGTGCCCCCTGAACATATCGTACAGTCTAATTGTCACAGGAGCTAAGCGACACGGTGACGCGGCCGGTTTCCTGCCGCATGTGGGTGACATCCCCATGGCACCACGCGGCGCGGAATGCTCTGGCCGCCCCAATCCGGTTAATCGGTCAGTCGCTCGCCTGGCGAACTTGCTGGGGCGTCGACCATACGATACCTTTTTCTCAACGCCCAGAGCAAGCGAACGTGGCGCCAGTGGGGCCGCTGGGAGTTGGTTCTCGCTCAGCGTTGACCAGCTGAGCATCGAGTGTGGAGGCTGGAATCCCAGCTGCACGGACTGCTCGCCTTGCGAGTTGGGGGCTGAGCGGGACAGAATGGACAGAATGGTATGTTCTGTAGGACTTGTGCCGGTTGAGCTGCGTGACGAATCCCAGAGAGGAGGACGCCGGATGGCGATAGCGAGGATTTCCCTGAAAATTTGTGCGATATGCCTGGCCGCCTGGTGCACGCAAATGCTGATGGAAGGATCGGTCCTGGGGGCGGTTCCTTCCGCCAGTTGGCTGCCTGCCGACGCCAAGTTCCATTTGTCGGTGCCCGATTATCCTCGGTCTCGGCCGCTGTTTGACAAGACAGGTCTGGGCCGATTGCTCGATGACCCGTCGATGCAGCCGTTTCTGGAGGATCTGCCGCGCCAGCTGCGAACTCGCCCGCGGGGCAGTTGGCTGGGGCTCATGTGGGTCGATGTGGGTGTCGATTGGGAGGCGGTGGCTCGCGCCGTCAGTGGCGAAGTGGCCTGGGCCGTGTTCGAAATGGAGGGACTTCCGGCAGCGGTTCTGATCGCGGATGTGACCGGTCACGACGAGGAAGTGAAGAAGCTGGAGGTCGAAATCGGGACGGCGATGACCAGGCAGCGTGTGACTGCGACTCGAGAGACCAACAACAATACGGTGCTGACAATCTATCGTTGGCCTCCACGTGATGGAGCGCCGGCGGAGTCCCTGGTGTGCTTTTCAAAGAACGGCTACTTCGTCGCGACGCAGCAGCTCGGGCTTGCTCGCAGCCTGATCGATCGTGTGGGCGCACAACAGCCGGATAGTCTGGTCGACGTGCCGGCGTACCGGCATGTGATGCAGGCCTGTCGCGCGGTGGCCCAGAGCGAGCCGCATGGGCTGCTGTACGCTGTTCCGTTCGATTGCCTGGAATTGTTGAGTGCGACTGCCAGACGCAAGAAGATCGATGTGAAGGTGTCGTCGAAACGCTCTCGCCGCCTCGGATTCGACGCCCTCTCCGCCGTCGGTGCGATGGTGAACTTCACCGACGTGGCAGGCGACATGCAGTTCTTCGCTTCGCTGTATGCACCGCAGCCGAGGTCGGAGTCGATGCAGATGATCGACCTGCGAAACGCTGCTCCGACTCCAGCGGATTGGATCGGCAGTTCGGTGGCAGCCTGCACGATGGTCAATCTCCATACGCCGTCCGTGGTCGCGAACCTGGGCCCGCTGTTCGATGAGATCGTGGCTCAAGGCGTCGAGGGGGCTTGGGAGGATGTCCTGGCGGCTCTGCGCGAAGACCCGGATGGACCTCAGTTGGACCTGGAAAAGGAGGTGTTGGACTACTTGACGGGGCCCGTGACGGTGCTGGAAAGGGAATCGATGCCGGTCTCACCTTCGTCGCCGCAAGTGTTGCTGGCAATTCAGGCGTCCGATGAGTCGCGTCTGAGAGCTGGCATCGACAAGGCCATGCAGAACGACCCCACGATATTCACCAAGGAAATCGGCGGCGCAACCTGCTTCTACTCCACGTTGCCCGACAATCCCGATCTTCTCCTCTGGGTGATCTGCGTGGCGAAACAGCATCTCTTGATGGCCAACGATTTCGAGATCGTGCAGTTGATTCTGGAGTCGGGCCAGGACGCGCCGCTGGAACAAGATGAGCGATTCCAACATGCCCGGTCGCTGTCACAGCAGCAACTGCCGAGTCCTCTGAGCGGCATGACGTTCCTGCGGCTCGATCGGTGGTTCAAGGTGCGCTACGAGTTGCTGAGGGCCGGTAAGACCGTTGCCCCCCAGAAGACGCTGTTCAGTCTGCTCGATAGCTTCCTGGGAGGTGAACCGCTCGGTCAAAGGAAACCTCGCTGGGACGGCTCGAAACTGCCTCCGTACGAGTCGATCGGCGCTTACCTGGGGACGCTTGACGCGGCCATCACCACCGTCGACGATGGCTGGCTGGTCGTCGGGCATCTGCTTGAGGATCGGTAGGCGGTCGAGTGTATTGTCAACACTCAGGATTCGGGTGCCACTGGCTTCGCCGGTGCCGCAGCTGATTGGCCCACGCCAGTTCGGCAATGGCGAAGCCAGTGGCACCCCATGCCGCAGTTGCTGCGTGGACCGAGCACCAGAGCAGAAGGCTCACGCGAAGGCGCAAAGGCGCAAAGAATGCCGAGGCGAACGAATGCGCTATTTCGGCCGGGCAAGCGGCATCACGCTCGGTCACCGAGGCTCCTTCTCTCGTAGTCGCTCATCGATTTTGGTCGGTCGGCAGGTCATTGCTGCACGGAAAAGCGATGGACGGTCAGCTGATGATACGTTTCGCCGGGACGGAGCAGGGTGGATGGGAACTGCGGGTGGTTGGGAGAATCGGGGAAGTGCTGTGTCTCCAGGCAGAACCCATGATAGGGGCCGTATTTGACTCCATCGGCGCCGAGTCGGCTGTCGAGAGCTCGGGCAGTGTAGAACTGAACGCCGGGGGCCGTCGTCAAGACCTCCATGACGCGACCGCTCTCGGGATCTTCTACCCGGGCGGCCGTTGCCAGTTGCTTGCCCTGTGAGCGATCCACGACGTAGCAATCGTCGTAGTTCTGGCTGGGGAGTTGCTCGATCCGCGAGCCAATTGTGTGTGGAGTGCGAAAGTCCATTGGGGAATTATCCACTGACAATAACTTGCCACTCGGAAATCTCTGGGGATCGGCTTCCAGGAACTGCTGCGCGTTGATTTGCATGACGTGCTTCAGGACGTTTCCCGAGTCGACACCGCCGAGGTTCCAGTAGGCATGATTGGTCAGATTCACGTGGGTCGGTTTGTCGGTCGTGGCCCAGTACTGCAGGATCAGCCGATTGTCTGCGGTGAGAAGGTAGTGCAGTCTGGCCTGGAGCGTACCAGGGTATCCTTGCTGGCCGTCGGGGCTGACCAGAGTCAGTTCGACGCCGGCGCGATCCGGTTGACGTACAGGCGTTGCTGACCAGACGAGTTGCTGGAACCCGGGCGAGCCGCCGTGGATATGATGCTCACCCGCGTTTCGTGTCAGCTGAAATCTCCGGCCATCGATCGCGAACGAGGCATCGGCGATGCGATTGGCGTACCGACCTACAATGGAACCGAACAGCGGGTGGCCCTGCAGGTAGTCGGCCGGTTGAGCGAGGTGCAGGGTCACGTTTTCGCTCCGACCATGGCGGTCGGGTGTCCAGACCCCGGTGATCGTTGCGCCGTAGGTGAGCAGCGTGACTCGGACTCCCTGCCGATTGATCATCGTGTACTGGTCGACCGATGTGCCGTCCTCCAGCTGCGCGACGCTCTGCGACTGCACGTCGACTTCCGCCTGGCGTGGGATCGTGTCGGAAGCCGACTCCTGAGCGGCGCGCGATAACGAACCAAGACTCCAGACGGCCAGCGTCAGCGACAACACGCAGCGTGTAATACCGTTCATCGTGAGACTCCGCATCCGCTCGCGGTCGGCCACCGCCGCCGGTTGGCTCTCGTGCGAGCATACTCCGAGAAACTGACAGGCGCCGGGGCGACGAGAATCCCGGGCGCTGGCCTATCGAATGCCGTGTCCATGGTATCAGGCATGACACGGCGTTGCCAGTTGCAGCTGGGCCCCCCCAATCAACGCTCACGATCCGGCGGGTCGGTTCGACCCTGGAAAATTCGTCATGGGGTACTTCGTCATTCGTCATTCGTCATTCGACATAGGTGTGGCGAACCGCGTCTGGCCATTTAGGCAACGAGCCCTGCTGCAATCGTCTGTCGGGAGGCTTACAATGGCAGGATGCTCGAAGTTTCACCAACCCACCGGAGTGCCCGCCATGAGTACCCCACGTCAGATCCCACCGACCGCGACCACCCCGAAATCATCGTGTCAGCCCACTCGGCGCGAGTTCCTGCAGGCAGGAAGTGCGCTGGTAGCTGGATCGGTGTTGGCCGGTTTGAGTATTCCTCACGTGTTTGCTTCCGAAGACAATACGATTCGACTGGCGCTGATTGGATGTGGAGGTCGGGGGAGTGGTGCGGTGGTCAACGCGTGTGAAGTGCCAGGCGGCCCGGTGAAGCTGGTCGCGATGGCCGATGTGGTTGAAACGCGTTTGGAAAATTCTCTGAAGGCACTCACGGAGCTGTATCCCGACAACATCGATGTACCCTCCGACCGTCGGTTCATTGGTTTTGATGCGTATCGACAGGCGATAGATTGTCTGGGCCCCGGTGATGTGGCGATGCTGACCGGTTACGCCGGTTTTCGTCCGGGTCAGCTGGAGTACGCGGTGGAAAAGGGGGTCAACGTGTTCATGGAGAAGTCGTTTGCGACCGATCCACCCGGCGCTCGACGCGTGATTGCCGCCGGGGAAGCAGCGGCCAAAAAGAACCTCAAGATTGCGGCCGGGCTGATGTGCCGCCACAGCGTGAATCGGCAGGAGTTGATCCGCCGGATTCGCGACGGAGAGCTGGGGGAGTTGCAACTGATCCGCGCCTACCGGATGGAGGCCGTCGGGCCGCTGGGGCCGAAGCCGGCTGACGAGAGTGAACTGCTCTGGCAATTCCGGAACTTCTTCCGCTTCCTGTGGGTGTCCGGCGGATTGTTCGCCGAAATGGACATCCATCAAATCGATGAAATCTGCTGGCTCAAAGACGCTCTTCCCGTCTCCGCTCATGGCATCGGTGGGCGTGCGGCCAACAGTACCGACTGCAGCCAGAATCTGGATTCGTTTTCCATCGAGTGGACATTCGCTGACGGGACGAAAGCGACCGACGTCGTGCGGTATCTGGCCGGCTGCCATAACGAATTCGCCACCTACGTCCACGGGACCAAGTGTGCTGCGCAGTTCTCAGGCAACATTCACGCCCCGACGGTCCAGATCTATCGCGATCAGCGAATCGCACGTGACAATATTACCTGGAAGGCGCCAGAAGAGCAGTACACGTCCTGGCAGGCAGAGTGGATCGAGCTGCTCAAAGCTATCCGCCATGATCTGCCGCACAACGAGGCCAAGCGGGCGGCCGAATCCAACCTGGTCGACATGATGGGGCGTGCGGCCGTCCACAGTGGCCAGATCGTGACGTGGGACGACGTGATCACCTCGGAGTTCCAGTTCTGTCCCGGCATCGACACGATGGACTACGATACGCCCCCTCCGATTCAACCGGATAGCCAGGGCCGTTATCCCGTTCCCATTCCCGGAATGTGGACGGAAACGTAATTGCTTCCGCGTGTCGCTGGCACGAAAGGCGGGTTCGGAAGACGGCCGACGCTTAAGCATGACGCTCTGCCAGATGACACCGCGTGTGCCGGACATTACGTGGGGCGAACCGGAGTTCTGACCATGTCTCGGCCTCAGCGGAAGACTAAATGACCGAGCGCGATTATGCGGCGCGCCGCTTGGGGATGCCAGCGTTCTGCCGTTTGCGCGAGTGATTCCTATCGCCGAATCGCGCTCGGTCATTTGGTTCGGTGGTTGCGGGTGCTGGCTCGATCCATCACCCGCCGTGCAGACACGTATTGTTTATGTGGGAGCGGGAGGCAAGAGGCTTTGGTCCTTGGCCGTAACCACGCTCGCGCAGAGCGTGCGAAGTGACGAACCCGCTGACTGACGAACGTAGCTGCCAATAAATGAAAGAGCAGTTGTTCTCGCAGTCCTCATACGCCCAATCGAGTCAGGATGACGGCCATTGAGGTGTGTTGCTGTACTATTGGGGGAAGCGAGGTCGGTAGAAAGGGATACTGTGAAATTTGTTTGCAAATCACTGGGCGATTTGGTATAAACTGTGACGTGAAGCGCGAGTCGGCGCTGCTCATCCCACCCACCTCTCCACAGCACGTGCGCATCGGCGCACCGCATATCTTTCGATGTGCAGCAACTGCCCACAGTGACGATGCTGCTGGGTGTGTCGCCAATGTCTGGCCAGTGCCCATGATGCGGCTGGTTTGTTCACCGTTGGTCGGTGATGGTTCTTTTTTTCACGGTTCTCTCTTTCTACATACGGCAACTTCTGGACTGATCCTATCCACCGCATGTGATGCGGTGAGTTACACCGTAAGGGGTGGTGCTGGGATTCAGCTGCCAGTTGGCCGGTCTCGAAGAGAGACTCCGACATAACGCCGGGTGATGTACCCATCACTCAGCGCACGACGTATCGAGTCAGCGGGATTTCCCAAGCGGGATCGCAGCGGTTTGGCGATTCTCGGCGCGCGCGTGTCGAGAGGATTTGTTTTCCCTTCTTGGGGCATTGGAGGTGAGCTGATGAGAGCGAGTAGTGTAGTGTGGGTGTGTGCGTTGATCCTGCTGGGAGCCATACTGGCATCGGCGACGGAGAGCCGTGCCGGCGAAGTGGAGATTGTGATTGCTCCCAACACAATCAATCTTCAGACGCACAATGAATGGGTGACCGTGCATGTGGACATCCCTTTCTCCGTGGTGTCGGGAGCGGTGAGCCTTGATGGCATCCAGTCCGTCTTCACGAAGCCGGACAACTGTGGCAATCTGGTGGCGAAATTCAATTCCGAAGACGTCAAAGCCATACTGGAGGTCGGAGTCGTCACGCTTACGCTCGTCGGCGTCACCGACGCGGGTGAGATCTTCACCGGCTCCGACTGCGTTCGCGTGATCGATCGCGCCGGGAAGTGAGTTTTCTGCGCTTTTCGGTACGCCTTGGACTACGAGCAAGGGTGGTTCATCGGGGGCAGCTTGACGGTGGCCCTGTTGCGACCACTGATCCTTGAGGCTATGGGGCGAAGGGCGAGCCTGCTCGACGGCGAATTCTGAGTTGGCTTTCGATTTCGGCCGCTTCCTTCGCCCCAGCAGTCCGTGTGACCGGGGACCTCTAAGACGTTGCGCGATTCCTCATTGGCCGCGAACGCCGCAGAATCGCGAGCGTTGACTCAGAATCCAACCGATTACCGCAGAATATTAAACATCCAGCCACAGAATGGTGCCGGATGAGCAGGCGAATACGGAGCAACGCATCGCGGGATCGCGAGGGGACTGCAAAGTGATGCCCCCTCGCGGTAACGGGGTATTGCGCGTTCGATATTTTCAGATTGCGACGCCGAGCGGACCAACGCACCCCCACCGTTCACTCCTGCTGTGTCACTTGAGGATCCATGCCGTGTTTGGCCTGTTGCTGGTGACATGCTTCCGCACGCTCTGCCTGCCTTTGTATGACCGCTGTGCAGGCAGTGATGCCGATCCAATGGCTTAAGGTTCACTGGTCTTGCCCCTGTCAGGGGGCGACTGGTCAGGGTGTATCCTCTTGCGATCCGTACTGGCTTGCGAGCGGCACTGGCGGCTGTTCTGTGAGGCTGGGAGCTGGTGGCCGCCCAAGGAAATCCTGCCGGAAAGATGGTATTCTCCGCTTATGCTTGCTACAAATCGTTGGCAATTCACCGGCATCGCGTTCATACATCGCGGGGAGCTTTTCGAGCACTCACCAGGGAGTATCGGCTGATGAAACGTGCGTTGGGTATCGCGCTGGCGCTGCTGGCGGTAACGGTCACTGCTTGGGGGCAGGAGGCGAGGGAAGCGAACACGACAGACCGTCAGGTTCCCGAGGCGAAGCAGACGAGCCTGGGGCTGTATGTCACGGCCAAGGAAGCGTACGAACGGTGGCGGGCCGATCCGGACGAAGTGAAGGTCCTCGACGTTCGAACACCGGAAGAATATGCCTTCGTCGGACATGCGGAAATGGCTCGCAACGTTCCTTTGTCGTTCTTCGTTCAGGCTTGGGACGCCGACAAAAAAAAGGCTCCGGTCATGAAACCGAACCCCGATTTCGTGGCACAGGTTAAGGCTCTCTATCAGCCGGACGAGACGATCCTGATCATCTGTCGTTCGGGAAGCCGCAGCAGGAAGGCGGTCGAGGCCTTGGCCGAAGCGGGTTTCAAGCACGCTTACAACGTCATCGATGGCATGGAAGGTGATGAAGTCAAGGAAGAAGCAGATAGCCTGTTTCTGGGAACACGCGTCAAGAATGGCTGGAAGAACTCCGGGGCCCCCTGGACGTATGAACTTGATCCCACTTTGATGTATACGGAGCGGCCCAAATAGTGGGGGCGCTGCAGTGGCGATTCGGTGTCAGCAGCCGGTGAAACGCCGCAGTGGTCTCGACCAGGCGGCGCTGACGAGTGTTTTGCGGTGCGTTGGTCGCACGTGTGGGTCAGAGGTCGAATCTGCAGAGGCAAAGTCTGATTCGTAGATTGTGCATGCGGGTTGTGGAGGGCAGGGACGGCACACATCGGCCTCCGACGTGTTTGGCAGCGGGCGCATCCAATCAAGAAATCTGCGCGGTTGTCCAAGATCGAGCGTTGGGGGGCGAATCACCGAAGTTGCAGGTGTGGCGACTCTAGCGGCGCATAGCTAGCTTTCGGTCGGAAAAGTGGTCCACGTGCTCGTTCGTGGTGAGGCTATCGGCCGTGTCATGGCCAAGATCCAGAACGGGCGTAGAATGGCGGGCGTACACGAGCGGGTCAGGCACACCGGCGGCTGGATCGCGGTTGTTAAAAACGTTTTTGGACCGCGGGTTACGAGGACTTACTCCACGGATCGAGAATCATGCATTCCTATGCTCCCCCTCGCAGACGAAGTTCAGTTGGCGTCGTACTTGGCATCCTCTTTGTGGTGGGGTTGATTTTCATGGGCTTGATTGTGGTGGGAGCGATCTTCTTCCTCTCGGCAACGTCTGCCGCACGCTCCGAAGCGGTGCATGCACGGGCGATGGTCGCACAGGAGCGGGCCATGCGTGAGCTGGAGCGTGCGCGTACTTACCAGGACCAGCGGGAGCACGTTCTGGATGCAGTGCCACAGGCGTACGAGATGCCGGCTGCCGCGGCGGAATCGGCCGCGAGCACGGACGGGGCAGCTGCCGCGATTACTTACCAGTCGTATCCCTCGAATGTGAATCCTTACGCTCCCGCGTCGGCAGCAGCGCAAGAAGAGCATGCGGAAGAGCCGATTCGCGTGGCGAATCGAGAGATCACGATCGAACTGAATCAGGACGGACAGGTCTCGATGGATGGACAGCTGATCGAACTGGCGAATCTCGAGTCGGCATTGCGATCGGCCATTTCAGGACGTGAGTCGGCCGTGTCACTGGTGATCAAGGCCGACAAAAAGTGTCTGTTCGAGCCAGTCGCAGAAGTGCTGAGTATCTGCAAGACGGTGGATATCCCCAGTGTGCGCATTGCCGCGCGGGATTGACTACGTAGCGTAGCACGCACTTCAGTGCGTGACTGCCCCGTCCAGGGCGTTGCACTGCCAGCAGCGGCACGCTGTTCGCACGCGGGGGAAGTGGAGTGCGCCCTGCAATTCTCCCTACGTAGCACGCACTTCAGTGCGTGACTGCCCTGCAATTCTCTCATGCTCTGCGCGAGCATGGCTACGGCGCGCGATCGCGCCTACGATTGATATTTGCACAATCGGCCAAACCGGCCATAATGGGGTCGGCATGGGACGAGAGAGCATCTTCTTCGTGACGGAGCTCGTTCCTGTCCACTCACGGTCGTCAAGCCATTGGTTGGTGATCATATTCTGTGACAAACAGCGGGTTTGGGGAGTCTGGGACGATGTTACAATTCGGACGCAGATCGTTGATCGGGATTGGCTGCTGGATGTTGGCCGTAACCTGCCTGGCTGCGGGCGATGCGGAAGTTTCTTTTCAGAAGGGAAAGCAGCTCGTTGCGGCTGGCGATCTTCGGTCTGCAGTGCAGGCTCTGGCCGGTGCGGTCAAGCTGGAGCGTGCCAATCAACAGTATCTGCAGCAGTATCTGGTCACGCGACAGGCTTTGACGTACGAGTCGATGCTCAACAAAGAGCAGGATCCACAGCGGTGGGAGAAAGCTGCGCTGGCTCTTAGTTCGTTCTATACGTCGCAGGGACTGCCTCAGCATGCTCTGCCTGTGGATGAAGCGATCTTCCGCCGACTCAAGACGAGTGACGCGGCGATTCAACTGGCCGATACGCTGTTGAGCCTGGAGCAGCCGGATCGCGCGGCGCGCGTGCTGACCGAACTCAGCACCGAGCAGGTCACTTCGGCCAGCCAGGCGTTGTTCTGCGTGGCGTTGGTTCGGCAAGGCAAATCGGACGAAGCACGCAAGGTGGCGGCTGCTCTGCAGGTGGGAGCCGATGCCGACCCCGGTACGCTCTTTGTAGCGGCCCGCGCTCAAGGGGCGGTGGGGGCGAGTGAACAGGCTGTTGCACTGCTGGTCCGCTGTTTTGAGGGAGTTGCTCCCAGTCGGCTGGAACTGCTCAAAACTCACACGCGGTCGTGCCGAGATTTTTCCGTCATGGCGAGCAACGCCGCCTTTGCTCAAGCTTTGAAGACGGAGTCGAAGGTGCCGGAATCGAAGTGCAGTGGCGGCAGCAGCTGCAGCAGTTGCCCGATGCGCGGCGCGTGTGCTCACGGTGACGCCAAGTAGGATCGCCAGAGAGGCAGCTTTGTGCTCTGACAACGCGGGGATTACGGGTAGGGTGTCACTGGCTTCGCCAGTGCCGCAGCTGGTTGGTCCTTGCCAGTGCTGCACGGGCGAAGAGCGTAGTCCCCGAATCTTGAGTGTTGACAGATCCTTGGCTGCCGCACGCCATAGCGGCGTGGCAGCAGGCAGGTGAGCAGTTCCGCGAGGGAGGTTGATCGTGACACGGACTCGGCGCATCGTGCAGGGCCTGTTTCTGGTGCTGGTCCTCGGTGGGGTATTCCTGCTGGAGGCCAACTGCGAACGGTGGTGTCCGTTTGGCGGCGTGGAGGCACTCTACACATACGTCGCCGAAGGCGACATGCTGTGCTCACTGGGAGTGTCGAATTTCTTCATCCTGGGGGGCGTGTTGGCGGCCACCCTGTTGCTGCGTCGTGCCTTTTGCGGATACATGTGTCCGCTGGGCGCGATTGGCGAGTGGATACGCGCGGCGGCTCAATCTCTGCGCATACCGCCTGTGTCCATCGCTCCCCGTTGGGATCGTCTGCTGAGCCTGCTCAAGTACCTGGTCCTGGTTGTCCTGCTGGTATGGACCTATCGGGCCGGCGAGCTCGTGTTTCGCGGCTACGATCCGTGTTATGCGCTGTTGAGTCGGCACGGCGAGGATATCACCTATTGGGCCTACGTGATCAGTGCCATGCTGGTGTTCGCGTCCGTTGTTGTCGTGCTGCCATTCTGTCGCTGGTTCTGTCCGTTGGCGGCGGTGCTGAACGTCTTCTCGCGATTCGGCTGGACTCGCGTTCAGCGTGATGATCAGTCGTGCCGCGGTTGCGGCAAGTGCGCCAGGAAATGCCCGATGGCAATCCCGGTTGATCAAGTATTGCAGGTGACTCACGCACGCTGTATGGCATGTCTGGCGTGCGTCGAAGCCTGTCCGTCCGGCGTCTCACGCGACCGAGCTCTGCAATGGGGGCCACCCGGTCGCCGCGCGCGGAACTGGCCGCAATGGGCTCTGATTGCTCTGCTGCTGAGCTGCACGATGGGAGCCGTGTCGGCATCGTATCTGGTGAGCATTCCGTCGTTTGTGAAGTCCCGTGGAGATCGACCGGCCGCTGTGTCGATGCTGAAACTGAACGTGGAGGATCTTACCTGCCGCGGCCGTGCGAACCTGTTTGCCTATTTCCTGCAACGGGATGACTTGTTCGCGGTCGGTGGCTATTTGCACATTGCCGCCTGGCCCGGCCCAGGCCGGGCGCGGGTGGAAATTACGTTTGATCCCTCGGTTACGGACGAGATGGCGATCAAGCAAGCGATCACTGAGCCCTATTTCGAAACGGACAGCAACAGCTTCCGGCAATCGCCGTTCCAGATCGAGGGCTACGACCCGCTGCAGCTTGACGATTCGCTGTAGCACGCACTGGTACGTAGCCATGCTCGCGCAGAGCATGGGAGAATCAATCGCAGGGCGGTCACGCACTGAAGTGCGTGGCACGTACGACGTCAAAGTCCGAACGCACGCTGCATCTGCTGGCGGACGAGTGTCAATCGCTGGACGTCGCCGCCTCCGACTTCTGCGGTCACCCAGCCGGTGAAACCCACCTCCTCGATGGCCTGGCGCACTTGATCCCACGGGAGATCCCCTTCGCCAATATCGGTAAACTTGTCGTGAGCGCGACTGAAGCCCTTCACGTCCAGCTTGACCGCTCGGCGGCCGAACTGGCGGAGCCAGTCGCCCGGTTGGCCGTACTTCCAGTGGTTGCCCAGGTCGTAGTACATGCCGACCCAGGGGCTGTTGAAACTGTCGATGAATTGCACGAAACGGTCGGCCGACTGGTCGGGGGGAGCATCATGATCATAGAACATGCGATTCCAGACGTTTTCAACCAGGATCATCTGTCCCATCGCGGCAGCCATGGGGAGGAGTTGCTGGATCTCTTTTCGACAACGCTCGGCAATCTCTTCTTCCGGCCCGTCGCTTCCGACGCCGACGACCAGCAGCACGCCATTGCCGCCGGCGGCATGCGACACGCGGATGCAGTGTTCGATGTTGGCTCGTTCCGTAGCGCGTACATCGTCTTGGGGGCTGGTCAGCGGGTATTTCCAGTGATCATGATTGATGGCGTTGTGAACGAATACACCGGATGCGGCCACCGCATCCCGCGCTTGTTCGGGCGTGAACCTGCCTGCTTCGTCGAGATCGACGCCGTCGAAGCCTGCCTTTGCCGCGCGGCGCAAGCGGTCTGCCAGTGGCTCGTTTTCTTTCTGCTCGGAGATCATGGTCAGTTTGCAGGAGAGCAGGATCCGCTTGCCTTCGGGGGGCGTTACGATGGGTGTGGCAGTCGGCGTTTCCTGAGCTTGGGAGGGCGTGGCGGCCCCAACCCCGGCGGCGGCGAGCGCGGCGGCGCTCGAGGCGAAGAAGTGGCGGCGATCGACGGCTGACTTCCGGTCCATATTCGAAGCTGAGCGAGTCATGGTCAGGGACCTCCAAAGAGTTGATTCACAGGGTTGATTCAGCGGATGTTCGAGGTTTCCGCGATTATCGCACGCCGCGACGGGATGAGAAACGGGGCGACGGGAAGATTCGCCGGCCAGGCGACCGACAAACGGATCAGCCGGTACTTGGCCCGCCCGCCTGCCAATCGGCAGTGACTCGGTCATGCCACTCGACAATACGAGGGCGTTCGCCACAGGGCGGATCGCTTGCCAACCCGCGGTGGAGGGCGTACGTTATTGCTCGGGAACCGGCCAGGGCTCTCCTGGCACAAGGAGTCAGAGCCTGAAATTGTCCGTGTCATGTTGTCTGTGGTCTGCCGGAGGGGTCGGTGCGGGCGGTCGCGAGGTGTGGCGACTCGATGACCGAGCGTCATTTGTCATGGGCAGCGGCGCGCCGCCGGATTTCGCCCGCTGATTCTGTGGTCGATGCCTGTTGTGCCAGCCGCAGGCGAGATACGATAGATGCGATATGAGGACGCTGACGCGGAGCGGGTATATTTTCGAGTCGTTCTAGTCTGGGGGAGATTCGATGATGAGCAAGCGGGGGACGTGTTGCCACTGGATGGTTGGCGTTTCAATTCTGACGGCTGGGTTGGGGGTCCTGCTTGGTTATGCATCGACGCTCCACGGGGATGACAAGGATCGAGCAGCCACAGCGTCGGCCGCACCGGAGAGTGCGCAGAAGAAGGTGGTACTGATCGGACATCAGCCGGATCATCCACCTGGTACTCATCTCTATCTGCCGGAGTGCGAGCTGTTGGCTAAGTGCCTGCGGCAGACAACCGGTGTCACTGCGGTCGTGTCGGATGGGTGGCCAACCGACCCGCAGGTCCTGGCTGATGTGGATGCGATTGTGCTTTACAGCAGTCCGGGCGCGGAGATTCTGATGGGAGGGCCGCAAGCCGAACAGTTCGAGCGGCTGATGAAACAGGGGGTGGGATTGGTTGCTCTGCACTGGGCCACCGGCTTGAAGGACCAGAACAACGAAGAGCTCGGCCATCGCTACCTGAGTTACCTCGGGGGGCTCTTCAGTTTCGCGTTCAGCGGTCTGGATATTTCCGAATCACAGGTTCAACAGGTTGAAGCGGCGCATCCGACATGTCGCGGTTGGAAGGGATTCAAGTTAACAGACGAATACTATCTTGATCTGAAGTTCTTGCCCGAGGCCAAGTCGATCCTGCAGGTACCGGTCAACGGGAAGCAGCAGACGGTAGCGTGGGCGTACGAGCGTCCCGACGCCCAGGGTGGCCGATCGTACGGCAATACGCTGGGGCATTTCCATGAGTTGTTCGAGCGAGAAGAGTTTCGACGCATGCTGATCAACGGCATCCTCTGGACGATGCGCATCGAGATACCAGAGGACGGAGCCCCGTGCGCACTCTGACTGGGCAGACTCTGACAGGCACGCTCGTGAGAGGAGAGATTCATGATAGCTCAACGAACGATTCGACGGCGTGAGTTTCTGGGTGCCGGAGCGGCGACCGTTGCTGCCTGCTGTGTTCCAACGATCGTGCCGGCAACGGCTCTGGGGTTCGGTCGTCCTGCACCGAGCGAGCGGATCACGGTTGGTTTCATTGGAGTCGGCTGGAAGGGGTTACAGGGTTGTTTCGGCTCGCTCGTCCATTCGTTCCTCGCCAACGCTGGTTGCCAGGCGATAGCTGTGTGTGATGTGAACAGCAAGTTCCGTGACGATGCCAGGCAGACGATTGATGCGGCCAACAAGAACCAGGACTGTCGTGCCTATGGCGACTATCGTGAGTTGCTGGCTTGCGACGACATCGATGCCGTGGCGATTGCGACTCCCGACCATTGGCATGCCCGGATCACCATTGACGCCTGTCGTCAGGGGAAGGATGTGTACTGCGAGAAGCCCCTGTCGCTGACGATTCGCGAAGCACGCGCGATGGTCGACGCCGGGCGGCAGTATGGGCGTGTGGTCCAGACGGGAAGTCAAAGCCGGTCGTACGACAATATCCGCCATGCCTGCGAGGCTCTTCGAGCAGGCGCCATCGGAGAGATACGCGAAATCCACGTCAGCTGTGGTGGACCGAGTGTGCCGTGCAATCTGCCTGGCGAACCGGTCCCGGACCACATCGACTGGGAAATGTGGCTGGGGCCAGCTCCCTGGCGCCCCTTCCATCCGGTGCTGGCCGACAAGGGTTTTCGTGCGTATCGCGACTATTCAGGTGGCGGCATGACCGACTGGGGCTGTCACCATTTCGACCTGGCTCAATGGGCCCTTGGCACGGATCACACGGGGCCGATTGAGATTGCGCCTCCCGATGGCAAAGACGTCAAGTACCTGACCTATCGCTATGCGAACGGGACAGTCATGACTCACGAGTCACCCCAGGCGCAGCAGGGCGTGGCGTTCGTGGGGAGTGAGTCGGACGCGTGGGGACACGGCATGTCCGCTCGGTGGCGCAAAGGAGGCGATACCGCCTGGCGCCTGCCACCGGGCCCAGCTGATCCGATTCAGGGAGCGAAAGCACACAGCGACAACTTTCTGGCATGCGTTCGCAGTCGCCAGAAGCCGCATGCCGACGTCGAGATCGGCTGTCGAACGGTGACCGTCTGCCATCTCGGGAATATCGCCTACTGGCTGAACCGGCCGATTAAGTGGGATCCGCAACGGGAGGAGATCATCGGCGACGAAGAGGCGAGCCGTTGGCTCGATCGTCCCAAGCGGGAACCGTGGAACATCGTTTGACGAGGGATGATAGCCATGCAAGCGACTCAGACGAAACTCGGACCAGGATCCTGGCATGCTGTCCGCGGCGTTCAGACGTTGGCTCTGCGGCGAACGTTGTGGCTGGGGTGGGTCATGGCGGCGGCCATGCTGCCGGTTGCCTTGACAAGTGCTCAGCAGGATTCACCTCAGAGCTCGCCGCCAGATCCGCTCGACGGAGCGTTTGCGGCGTTGGCCACGCATGATTGGGGTCCCAGCCTGGACGCGCTGGCGCCGATCGACGTGGCGATTGCCATGTCGCACGGGAATGTGGATGCGAGGCGATATCTCGAAGACCGGCTGCTGGGCGTGTTACAGTCCGACGCGCCTCGAGCTGCCAAGGATTTCGTCTGTCGCAAACTGAGTGTGATCGGCACCGACCGCTCGGTGGATGCTCTGGGAACCTTGTTGGATGATCCGGATCTGGGGCAGATCGTCCGGGGCGCATTGGAGACGATTCCGGGAGAGCGAGCGACTCAGGTCTTAGGTGCAGCCTTGCCGCGACTGAAAGGTCCCGCTCGCATCGGAGCGATCCACTCGTTAGGGCGTCGCGCCGATCCGCTCGCGGCGCCGATCCTGGTGTCGCAGTTGCAGAGCGGCGCTCCTGAGGTAGATGAGCAGGTACAGTCGGCCATCTTGTCGGCGCTCAGCCATCTTGATGCTCCGGCTGCCACGTCAGCGGTGTTGGCATTCGATCCGTCAGGATCCGCGGTGCTGCGGCAGGGGCTGATCGAGGCATCACTGCGCATTGCGCACCGGTCCTTGGACCAAGGCGACCTGGCGGGCGCGGCCGACGTTTTCCATCGCTGGGAGGGAGAAGCTTCGGAGCCGGTTCAATGTGCGGTACTGGTGGGCCTGATTGAGGCGGAGCCGGCGACGGCGGCCCCTCGACTGCTTCAAGCGCTGGCGGCCGATAACGAGCGACTACGTCGTTTTGCTGCGCAGTACGTACGCGAACACGCTGTCGTGGGACTGATGCAACAGTTGGTCGCTGATCTGCCGCAGCTTCCGTTGTCTGGCCAGATCGGCCTGCTCGAGGCGTTGAGTGATCAGAACTTGCCAGAGGTGCGTGGCGCCGCCCTGGCCGGGCTGCAGGCGGCAGATCCGAGGATGCGCGCGACGGGAGCTCGAGCACTCGCCGTTTCAGGACAGGCCGACGATGTACCGCAGCTGGTGCAGCATGTTGTGGAAGATGAGCCGGAGGTGCGAGGAGCCGCCTGCGAAGCGCTGGAGAAACTTCCTGGTGCGGATATCGACGCGGCGATCGTGAAGTGCGTGGAGGACGGCACGCCGCAGCAACAGATCGCTCTGGTGCCCATCGTTGCTGCTCGGCAGATTCGCGACGCCGACCCCATGCTGTTTCAGCTGGTCGGCGCGGCGGATGAGTCGGTCCGGCTGGCGGCCTATAGTGCTTTGGAGACGATGGCCGATGCCCGCTTCGCGACGGGGCTGGCCGAGAAACTGGCGGCCACGTCACCCGGCTCGGAGCGGGAAGCGGCTCAGCGAGCACTCTGGCGGAGCTGTCTGCAGATCGAGGATTCCGAGGAGCGTGGGGCGCCGATTCTGGGCAAGCTGCAGGGTGCGACGACTCAAGAACAGGCGGCACTCCTCCCGGCGCTCGGCCTGCTGGGCGGAACTGCGGCCCGCAAAGTGGTGGACGCGGCGTTGGTGTCCGACCACGAGCTGGTACGGGATGCAGCCGTTCGCGCTTTGAGCAACTGGCCCGACGCCAGTGTGGCGGACGAGTTGATGGAGATTGCGCGAACAGCCGAGCAGCCGTCGCATCGCATCTGGGCTCTGCGTGGGTTTGCCCGCGTTGTGGGACGCGAAGCGAAAGAAAAGCCTCAGGAGACTTTTCTCGGCCTGCGCGACGCGCTGGCGCTGGCCACTCGTCTGGAAGACAAACAACTGATCCTGTCGCGGTTGACTGCCGTGCGAACCCCCGACGCATTGGCTCTCGCACTGTCGTTGCGGGAGGACGAATCCGTGCAGCGGGAGGCCATCGAGGCGGTGGCCAGCCTGGCAGAAGGAATGAAGGATTCGTATCCCAAGGAGTCGCGGGCTGCCCTGGAACAGATTGTCAAGCTGACACCGGATCCCGAATTGCAGCTGTATATCACCAAGCTGCTCTGGAACATGCAGCTCAAAGGAAACTGAACCGCAGCAGGGAATGTCCCATTACTACGTGGACACTCCATGTGAAAGAAACACCTCTGGCCATTCCCCCGCGATTGCTCGACCGGCGCTCGCGTCGTGGTTTCTCGTCCTTCGACATGCTGCGGTTCGTGAAGTTGGATTCTGCGGTTCCCTGGTGGATTCTTAACTGGACAGCGACAGTTTGCGACCTACATGCTGGACCCCAACGGCCTTGTGCCATTGGTGAATCCGCTGGACGGCTCGCGGCGACTGCCTCGAAAAACAGCCTTCCTTTCCCTCGAATCGCTTGGGAAAGCGGCGGTTCGAGGGAAAGACAGGGTAACTAGAGTGGACGACGTCGTGCTAGATCTCCCTCGAATTCATCACGAGAGGCGCGCTGGAGGGGGTCCGTTTCGCCGTATGTCGCAGCCAGCAAAGCGGTTCGGCGGATGGAGGAATGTCAAAGTGTCGCTATCCAATTAAGAGGCATATGATCATGTTGTGGTGGCTGAATTCGACGAGTTGCCTGACGTGGCCGATCCTGTTGCTGATGTGCGCAGCGAGCGTCCGGTCAGCCGACGACGAGGTGGTTCGCCAGCCGGCCGAGAAACTTCCCGATCCGGGAACGTTGGTGGTGGACACTGCGCGGAGCGAAGTGATTCTGTCGGCCGCGGTGCAGTTTCCGGAAGGAAAACCGTGCATCAATCAGTTCGGGCAGCGCATCCAGGCCTTTGCCGGCTGTGCCACGGCAGCCGGCGGGGACGCCAAGATGGCTCGGTTCTTCGTCTTCCTGGTGGATGTTCCGACCGAAGCGGTGTACGAAGGACTGATGAAAGTCGGCTGTCGCCCGCTCGTTCACTATAGCATTCAAGAGGGGCGTAAACGCAGCGGATTGACCACCCAGACGCGTACCGAGGACTACCTGCAGGGCGATCCTGTAGTGCTGTCGGTCTTCTGGCAGGATGCCGAAGGAAAGTGGATCGAGCGGCCGTACGAGTACTTCGTATCGGAGGCAGTTACGATTGATGGAAAGGACATCGAGAAGCCGTGGACACCGCACTTCGTGTTTCACGGAAGCGGAGCGATTCACAGTTCGGGAACCGGGTGTATTGCTTGTCCATGCGATTGTCCTGGCGGGATCATTGCCGACAATCGGTTTCCCATCTACGATCCCAAGCCGACCGTTCGGTTCGACATGTCCAAGGCTCCACCGGTTGGCACCCAGGTGTACGTTCGAATTCGTGTGATCGCCTCCTCCAGTTGAAGGTGGTTACCGTCAGCGAGACTGCTCTACCTGGGGTTCTCTGCCCGTTGAGGCTCGAGGACCGTCGCAGCGGGCTGAAATGTGACGTCGGCAGGAAGAGGCTGAGCGGGCGGTCCGCCTGGCAGCAACAGCATCCATTAGCTCCGATAACGATGTGCAGGCTGATCTTTCTACAGAAGGTAACCGCGATGATCGGGCGATGCAGCATCGGCAGAGCAGTGTGTGCTGGCAGTGTGTGGCTGGTGCTTCTGCTGGTCGGTACTTGGGGCGTCCCTTCAGAGCCTGTGACGAACGAAGTCATGGAGCATCACGAAGACAATATCTATCTGATTGCCATCACGTCCGACGGGCAACGTATGGCCACAGCGTCCGGTGACAACTCGGCGGCGATCTGGGACTGGCCGTCCAGAAAAGTGAAGTGGAGTTTGCCGCACGACGGTCCGGTCTACGCGGCGGTGTTCAGTCCCGACGGTCAGCAGCTAGCTACCGGCTGTGGCGACGGACATGTGACGCTCTGGAGTGTCGCAGAGGGCAGGAAGCTGCGGGAGGTCAAGAAGCATTCGGACGCGGTCTATAGTGTAGCGTACTCTCGGGACGGACGACGCCTTGTCTCGGTTGGCGGCAATGGCGAAGGTGGTGATACGACCTGCCGCATTTGGCATGCGACGACACTGCAGCTGGAAGCCGAATATTCAGGGCACACGTTTCCCGTGTATGGTGCGGCGTTTTCGCCCGACGGAACGCTGCTGGCGACGGCCAGTCGGGACAAGACCGTTCGATTGTGGACGCTACGGGATGGTTCGTGCCGGGTACTCGAAGGGCATACGAGTGACGTGCATCGCTGCTGTTTCGACTCGCGCGGCCAGTGGCTGGTCACTGCCAGTCAGGATTCGACAGTTCGGGTGTGGGACGTTGCGACGGGCGACTGCCGCCGTGTGCTGCGAGGTACAGGTGACGCGCTGTACGCGGTGTGTTTCTCACCGGACGATAAGTGGCTGGGTGCCGTGGGGGATGATTTTCTGCTGCGTCAGTGGCGTGTGGAGGGGTTTGGAGAACTGCCTCCTGTGAAGGTTTCAGGCGATGCGTTATACGCCATGACGTTCTTGCCGGATGGTCGCCACATTGCCGTTGCCGGCGCCGACACGGCGGTCTATGTTCTTTCGCGGGACGTGGAGGAGGGCCGGTAGTTATTCAGCCGGAAACAGCGACATGGATCGTCGACCGTCTGACTGAGGTTGAACACTTGGCGGCGTTGGTCGCCAGGCCGTTTGAACGGCAGAAGATCGAACAAGGAATGTCCAGAGACCACGTGGAGGAATCACGTCGTGCAGGCTCGCGCCATCGTTTGAAGGCCGGTCACGCTGCGTCTCCTCTTCCTTCTTCGTTCTGCGGTTGCTTATTGGATATTCGGCGGTTTTCCGTCGGATTCTCAGCGGACGACTTCCACTTGGCTCACGCAGGCCGGGACTCGCTGCCAACCTTGTTGAACAGGCTTGTACAGGTGCCAGGCCCAGCCGAAAAGATTGACGCACAGCAGGATGCCAGCCGCTTCGTAGCCGAGTGACTTGTGGGCATCGAACGACTGCCAGTTATCGCAGTCGATGATGGTGGCCACTTCGCCGATATCCCATTTGCGCAAGAGGGCCGGCAGCTGCTTCATCATGGTTCCCCAGGCGCCGATCTTCGTACCTTTCCCGTCATAGGCCCAGGCCACGCCCGAGGGATAGCGGAATCGGCACCGCAGTTCATCCCAGTCTTCGGCGATCTCGTTAGGGCCGGTCGACACCCAGACGGCGGCGCCGATCTGCTGCTCGCTCAGAGCGATCACACACAGGTCTCGACGAGCCAAGCGGGCGTCTATGCGGCGCGGATCGCCGAAGTACGCCTCCAGGGCCGGCAGGTCGTCGGGCGTAGCAAACCGCACCGTGAAGAGCGAGGAGGTTCGTGGGGCGGGGCGGGGTGTATTGAGTGGAAGTCGCCACATATCGATGGCGCAGATTCCGATGAGCGAGCGTATCACCGGCTGGCGGCCGACGTGTCTCAGGAAGGCATAGCCGACGCGCCCCAGGCCGCGCGTGCGGCGCAGTTTCAGGGCCCGCCGGACCCGCTCAAGGAATTGTCCGGTTCTACCGCGTGTAACGGTTGTCATGCCTCGATTCCAAGTTCCATGGTACCGGGAGCGAATTCGGTCTGTTTTCAGACGCTCTCGGGAGCTGCTTTGAGCTCTCGTGACGTAGTCTTTCTCGGAGTCGTCGGCTAATGCTCGGTGCCGCGCTGACTTTTTCCCGCTGTCCCGGAAAATCTAGTTTTCACTGCGCGACACGTCCAGCGATGGCACGAGGAGGCGAATGCCGTCAGGAATTCCGGCGTCGACACAACGGGGCTTTGCAACGCACCACCACTGCAGGGCACACTTCGCCGGCCGCCAGGACGCACCCTCTTTGCGGCCAGAGGCGAAGGTGGAATCTCGAGGTTAATGCGATTGGAAGTGGACTATGTGTGGAATTGCCGGCGTGCTGCATCTGGATGATCGGCAGGCGTCGCCCGAGTTGCTCGGCAACATGATCGGTCTGATTCGGCACCGCGGTCCCGACGCCGCCGAACTGTACGTCGATCGCCGGTTAGGATTTGCCCATGCACGACTCAGCATCATCGATCTGGCCAATGGCCGCCAGCCGATGCAGACCACCGATGGCCGGCTGGTCATAACCTTCAACGGCGAGATCTTCAACTACCTGGAACTGCGCGAGGCGTTGATCGAGCGAGGTCACACGTTTTTCACCCGCAGTGATACGGAAGTGATCCTGCATGCCTATGCCGAGTACGGGGCTCGGTGCGTCGAGCACTTCAATGGCCAATGGGCCTTCGCCATCTGGGATCGGCTCCGTGGTCGCCTGTTCCTGTCGCGTGATCGGCTCGGGATTCGACCTTTGTTTTATACGCAGGTCGGCAGGACGTTCCTGTTCGCTTCGGAAGTGAAAGCTCTGTTTGCCTGCCGAGATGTACGGCGCGAGCTGGATCCTCGGGGCCTGGATCAGCTGTTGACGTATTGGGCGCCGCGCGCGCCGCAGACGCTGTTTCGCGATGTCTTGGAACTGCCACCGGGTCATAACCTCGAGGTGGACGGGAATCGGATGCAGCTGAGCAGCTACTGGAGGCTCGATTTCGGGACCCGGCGGCAGCAGTCTTCTGCGGACTGGTGCGACGAGCTGCGTGAGCTGCTCACCGACGCCACTCGCCTTCGACTGCGAGCCGACGTGCCGGTAGGAGCCTACTTGAGCGGCGGACTGGATTCGTCGATCACGACCGCGCTGGCCCAACGATTCACGGGTGATCGGTTGCGTACATTTTCGGTGACGTTTGACGACGACGAGTTTGACGAGAGTTGTTATCAGCGCGCCGTAGTGGAATCGTTAGGCGTCGAGCACCAGGCAATGCACTGCAGTTATGATGACATTGCGAGGGTCTTTCCGCAGGTGGTCTGGCATGCCGAGAAACCGATGCTGCGGACTGCTCCCGCACCTCTGCAGTTGCTGGCCGAACTTGTACATGAGTCGGGGTTTAAGGTGGTCTTGACGGGTGAGGGGGCCGACGAGCTGTTGGGCGGGTATGACATCTTCAAGGAAGCGAAGCTTCGCCGCTTCCTGGCGTCGCAGCCCGCTGCGTCTGGACGCGCTGCGCTCCTGGAAAAGCTCTATCCCTACCTGCCGAATCTGCAATCCCAGTCGGTGGCGATGCGACAGGCGTTCTTTCGGACGACTCCTGGGGAGTTGGAAAGTCCCTTCTTTTCGCATCTGCCGCGCTGGAATGTCACTGCGCAACTCAAACGTCTGTTGACGCCCGAGTTTCAGGCAGAAGGCGAGGAGGGGAGCGACGATCCGCTGAGCGAATTGGCCGCTGCATTGCCCCGGGGGTTCACGAGTTGGCGTCCGTTCTGCCAGGCGCAGTTCCTCGAGACGGAGATTCTCCTGCCGGGCTATATTCTGTCGTCGCAGGGGGATCGCGTGGCCATGACGCACTCGGTCGAAGGAAGGTTCCCCTTCCTCGACTACCGACTGGCTGAACTGGCCGCCCAGATACCACCGCGACTGAAGATGATGGGGCTCAACGAGAAGTACCTGCTGAAACGCGCTTTTCGGGACTCCGTTCCGCCGCAGATATTCCAACGCAGCAAGCAGCCGTATCGAGCGCCGGATGCCAAGAGCTTCTTCGCGGCCGACTGGCAATCGGCGAGGGAGCCGTACGTCGAGGAGCTGCTGTCGCCCGAGCGACTGCAGCGAGCGGGCGTATTTCAACGGGAAGCGGTGCAGCGTCTGCTGGTGAAAGTGCGCTGTGGTCGCGCCACAGGAACACGCGACAACATGGCGCTCGTGGCCATTCTCTCCACCCAACTGCTGATCGATCAATTCCTGGAGAATTTTCCGAGTCCGCGTGCCGGAACCTGTCGACTGCCGATTACCGACCTGCCCACCACCATCTGCTCGGCAGCCTTGATTCGCTAACCGCCAAGTAACCTGGGAGCATATCGACCGATGAACGACCTGGCCACTCAATTGCGACAGTATGTCAACGAGAACTTCCTGTTCGGAGTCGAGACGAAGTACTCGGATGATGACTCCTTCATGGAGAACAGCATCGTCGACTCGACGGGCGTCCTGGAACTCATTGCTCACCTGGAAGGGAGCTACGGATTCAAGGTGCGAGACGAGGACCTTGTCCCTGAGAATCTCGACTCCATCAACGGGCTCGTGCAGTTCATCGGGCGCAGACGAGAGCAGCCAGCGGTCATTTCGTAAACACTGACAAGGAGTCAAGCAGATGAACGGGGGATTTGTCACACGCGTCTTTTCGCTGGATGATCTGACGCTCGATGCAGCGGACGAAGCCGATCGTATCGTGGCTGCAATTCGAAGTCAGGTGCTGAGGCAGCTGCGGCGGAAAGGGGTCGTGGTGGGGCTGTCAGGCGGAATTGACAGCAGTGTCACTGCAGCCCTCTGCGTCCAGGCACTGGGGGCCGATCGCGTATTCGGGATTTTCATGCCGGAACGTGATTCCTCCGACGACAGTCTGCGGCTGGGCCGTTCGCTGGCTCAGCAGTTGGGGATCGAAACGGTGGTCGAGAATATCGCGGAGACGTTGAGTGGAGCGGGCTGTTATGCTCGACGCGACAGCGCTCTTCGACAGCTCTATCCCGCTTTCGGACCCGAATGCCGGTGGAAGATCGTGCTTCCCAGTCTGTTCGGCAACTCTCCCTACCGGGTCTACTGGGTCGTCATCCGGACCACCGACGGACTCGAAGTGCGACTGCGGATGCCACTGGACGTCTACCAGGAGGTCGTGGCGGCGACCAACTTCAAACAGCGGGTCCGCAAGATGATGGAATACTACCACGCCGATCGACTCCGATATGCCGTGGCGGGCACGCCGAATCTGTTGGAATACGATCAGGGCTTCTTCGTGAAACTCGGTGACGGTGCGGCCGATCTGAAGCCCATCGCGCACCTCTACAAGACCCAGGTCTATCAGTTGGCTGAGTATCTCTGCGTGCCGGAAGCGATTCGCCGTCGTCCTCCCACCACCGATACCTATTCACTCGAACAATCACAGGAAGAGTTCTTCTTCTCACTCCCGTACCACCAGATGGATGCCTGCCTCTACGGTCGGAACCACGAGATTCCGGCGGAGCAGGTGGCTGAGGCGCTGGGCTTGACCCCCGACCAGGTTGAGCGGGTCTACCGCGACATTGATGCCAAGCGAAAGGCGGCTACGTACCTGCACGAGCGGCCCTTGCTGGTGCAGGATGAAAGCGAAAGCCAGTGGTAGTTGTGCAGAGGCTGGCAGAGTGTTCCTGTGAAATGCCGGCCGCTCACACAGTCGCGCCCTGAGGTCCGCAGTGTGAAAGAGAGGAACGTGCAGTGTCACTGGTTCACCAAATGCTCGAACGACAAGCACAGCTGCGCCCTGATGCTGTGCTGGTTGTGGACGGTCAGCAGCAGGTCACCTATGGCGAATTGGATAGTCACAGCAATGCCATGGCCCACCTGCTGGCGGAGCAAGGGGTGGTGCCGGGAGATCGGATCGGCCTGCTCGCCACCAACTCGGCCGAGTACATTGCGGCCTATTTCGGGATCCTCAAGGCAGGAGCGGTGGTGGTATCGCTCAACGCATCAGCCGATGCGCCGGTCCATCGCGAACTGCTCGAGCTTTGCGGAGCTCGAGGTCTGATCTGCGGGCGGCGCATGGCGCGTCGCGCCATGGGTTTGGAATCTCAGACTGAGCTGGAGTTCATCGTCGGCTGGAATCAGGAATGGGCCAATCCTGATCGCGACACATGGCCACTTCTGGGCGCTGGCCTGGATGTTCCTGTCGACTCCGGTGAGTGTGCACGAACCGAACCGCTCTGTCGCTTCGTATCGCGAGACTGTCTGTCGCACATGTCCGATCAGCCGCTTCGTTCGGTGCAGCTGTCGGCCGATTCTCGTGCGGCGATCGTGTATACATCGGGGAGTACTGGAAGGCCCAAGGGGGCTACACTCAGGCATTCCAACATCGTGGCGAATACCGAATCGATCGTGCAGTACCTGGAACTGACTCCGGACGATCGAGTGATGGTGGTGTTGCCGTTCCACTACGTCTATGGCAAGTCGCTGCTCAATACACATGTGGCAGTCGGCGGAAGCGTGGTCATTGAGAACGGGTTCCTGTTCCCACAGCGAGCGCTGGATACGCTTGAGCGGACTGAGTCGACGGGCTTCTCGGGAGTCCCTTCCACGTTTGCCATACTGCTGAACCGCTCCAATCTCGCTCAGCGCCCGCTGCCGCACCTGAGGTACGTCACGCAGGCGGGAGGTGCGATGGCGCCCCAGCTGCAGCGACGTTTGATCGAGGCGTTGCCGGGCAAGCAGGTGTTCATCATGTATGGTGCCACCGAAGCCTCGGCTCGGCTCTCCTACCTGCCACCAGCCGACCTTCCGCGGAAGATCGGCAGCATTGGCAAGGCGATTCCGGGGGTCACCTTGACCGTCCGACGCGACGATGGCACGCCGGCCGACGTGGGAGAAGCAGGGGAGCTCGTCGCGCAAGGACCGAATCTGATGGAAGGATACTGGGAAGATCCCCAGGAAACCGCCGCTGTCCTGGATGAACGTGGTTACCACACCGGGGACCTGGCCCGCTGTGACGAAGAGGGATACCTGTACATCGTCGGGCGTAAACGCGAGATGATCAAATCGGGGGCACATCGCATTGCTCCCCAGGAGATCGAAGAGATCCTGGTGGAACATCCGGACGTCCATGAGGCGGCGGTGGTCGGCGTCCCCGACGAGATCCTGGGTGAGGCCATCGCCGCCTTCATCTCCACCCGCGCCAAGCAACCGCTCAACGAACGCGAAGTGCTCGACTGGTGCCGGCGTCGACTCCCGCCGCACAAAGTGCCCGGGCTGCTGCGGGTGATTGAGGAGTTTGAACGGAGTGCAGCCGGCAAGATCGATAAACGGGCGCTGGCGGACAAGCTCAACGCCGCCGCCTCAGGCCGGGTAGTGGAATCCGCTCGTTTATGAGATAGTATGGCCAACGGTCGCCAGCCGAGCGGACGAAGGGTCTGTGCGCGATTCGGCAACACCTCCACGGAATGACGAATGCCGAAGCAAACTGCCGTGAAAACCTGACGAAATCTGCTCGGACTCGACGTTGGTTTACACGGTCTTCTTTCGTCAGCGGGGATTTCGTGATTCGTCACCGGCAGCGGTGCGCCGCGGAATCGCGATCGTTGAGTTGGGGGACCATACGAGTGAACGCAGCGAATCTCCGGAGATGGAATCGAGGATGAGAAAGTACGATGTATTTGGTGTGGGAAACGCACTGGTTGATCTCGAGTATGCCGTTACGCCGCAGCAGTTGCAGGAATTGGACATTGAGAAGGGAGTCATGACCCTGGTCGATCAGCCGCAGCAGAAGCGGATCATCGAGGGTCTGGGATCACACGAATGCCACCGGGGGAGCGGCGGGTCCGCCGCCAATACGATCATCGCGGTGAGCCAGTTGGGCGGGCAGGCCTTCTATTGCTGCCGTGTCGCGGATGATCTGCTCGGACGCTTCTACCTGGAAGATCTGACCCGCGCCGGCGTTGTGACCAGCACCGAGCCGAAGGATGTTGCCCTCGGAGACACGGGAACCTGTCTCGTGCTGATCACCCCCGACGCGGATCGGACCATGAACACGTTTCTGGGGATCTCGGCCGATGTGTCGCCTGAGGACGTGGACGCGGCGGCCATTGCCCAGTCGCAGTACGTCTATATCGAGGGGTACTTGGTGACCGGCCCGGCCAGCCGCAGCGCCGCCGAATATGTGTCACAGCAGGCGCGTGCGTACGGGACCAAAATCGCTCTGTCACTCTCCGATCCGAACATCGTCCATTTCTTTCGACCGGCGATCGAATCCCTCCTGGGCAGCGGTGTCGATCTGCTGTTTGCCAACGAAGATGAGGCCAAACGGCTGGCAAAAACCGAGTCGTTAGACGAAGCGTTGAAGTGCTTGAGGCAGGTGGCCCGCGAGTTCGCGGTGACGCGTGGTGCCGACGGAGCCTTAGTCTTCGATGGCAGCACGATGCATCAGATTGCGCCGGTGCCGACACAGGCGATTGATACGGTAGGAGCCGGTGATATGTTTGCCGGTGCGTTTCTCTACGGAATAACTCACGATCTGGGTTATCCGCAAGCAGGCGCCCTGGCCTCTCTGGCTGCCTCGCGGATGGTGTCGAACATGGGACCTCGCCTGCCCGCCACGCAACTGCAGGACGTGCTGCAACAGTTCCGCTGCCAGATCGGCTGAGGGAACTCGTCTCGGACGCGTCGTCCAGGCTGATTCCGATCAAGCTGACAAAGAGCAGCAGATGGCCCACCGGACTGCGGTCAAGGTGACGGTCCTGTGCTGCTGAGAGCCCTGTGCTGCTGAGAGCGTCAGTCGTTCTCGATGCGCAAATCGCGAATGCGATCGAGACGAAAGGTCTTTTCCATCTGATCGGTATGACAGAACGCCACGAGGCAACGCGTGCCGTAGGCATTGACCAGGTTGCGGGGTGTGACGCGCCGATCCGACAGTCCTTTGCTCCCTCCTTCGTAAACCATCACGACGGTGCGCTGTTGCTCGATGGCCAGCAGAAGATGCGCGTGGTCAAAGCTGTGAAACGGCGTCGTTTGATTTTCCTGGGCCGTTCGCAGCGGCGGTGACCATCGAAACAGATGCCCCACCGTCGTCAGTTCGGAGCGGATCGCAGCGATCTTGCAGAACAGGCGTTGAACCAACCTCGCGTCCGACAGTGCACGATGCTCTTCGGCATCGGCCAGCTGCAGTCCGACGGCTAGTCCCGCGAGACGGTAGTTGTACATGCCGGGAATCGCCCGGCGGGCCAGTCGCACCGTGTCGATCACCGGTACGGCCAGGCAGGGAGCGTTTCGGATCACGAGCGCGGCATTGATGAAGCCGACGTCAAACGACGCGTTGTGGGCCAGGGCGACCGATTCGCCGTGTCCCAGAAATTCCACGAAACGAGGTAGTGTTTCCCCCACCGTCGGCATGCCGCGGACCATCGCATCGGTGATCCCGTGGATCCTGGTTACACCGTGCGGGATGTGACATTCCGGGTCTACCAACTGCTCGAAGCTCTCGCAGATCGTTCCGTCGAGCCGAAAACGGAGGGCACCGAACTCGACAATCCGACATTCGTGCGGTGAGAGGCCGGTTGTCTCGAGATCGAAAGCGACGAACTCCAAGTCAGACAGAAGAGTCGAATGGTCTGGCATGTTTGCGGTCATCTACGGCAATTCCGACACACCGGTCGGGCTGGCCCCGTCTGGCGCTTGCTCCGACGCTTCGGCACGCCACTGCCTGAACTTCCCGAGCGTCAAGCAGTTACTCGGCCCACGGCTTTCTTGAGCGATTCCACGGCGGCTCGTTCGGCATCGTGCAACTCGGCGATTTTCGCCTGCAGATCAATCAGCACGTCAGCGGCCTGATTCTCGTCCAAGGCCGGCGATCTGCGCTGTTCGACCTCGATCTGCCGCAGCTGGTCGGTCAGTGTCGTTCGTTGTTCGAGAGACGCGTCTCCTTGTTGTTCGAAGAGAGCGAGTCGCGTACGAAGCAGCTCTTTGGTCTGCCGGAAGGCTCGCACCTTGTCGGGCAACGCCGCTTCCGCCAGGTCGGACCACTGGCTCCCCAACTGATGGTAGGTCTTCGCACAGGCAGCCAGGGTTTTCTTGCCCGTCGCAGCTGCGGCCTCCGCCAGGAACTGAGCGTACATCGGTCGGAACAGTCCACCCCCAGTACCGGCCGTTTCGATGCAATCGAAGGTGTCGCGAAGAGCCAGATAGATGCGACCACCCGGATAGACACGCGGCCACCCCTTCGGACTGCTGGGACTCGTGATGATCTTCGACCATTCCATGAGCCCGGGCAGGCCGTAGGTCTTCATTTTCGGACGCGACATCTCTTCGAGGCAGTCGCTGATCCCGGCCCAGATCGCCTTCTTGAAGATCGCGGAGGTGAGCTTGCCAGGTGGCCGGATCGTCAGGACTCGGTTCTTGTGCGAACCAACTCGGCTTCGCAGCCAGGTCAGTTCGCTGAGTCGGATCGACAGGCCCTGGTTTGCCCGATCGGCGATGAAAGCCGTGCCTGATTCTTCGTCCATACCATAAACGACCAGCGAATAGTTGCCACACGTGCCGCTCCATCCCAGTTGAGACGCGCGCGTTGGTGCACACCAGACAAGGGCTGGAAGGGACTCCGTAAGTGCACGGTTCAGGTTCATCAGGCCTGCGGTCGTACCCCCGCTTTCCTCGACGTTCGCCGTCGCTCCCAGGCGATGGAAGAAATTGGCCTGATATTCCCCGGTAGTCACGTAGACCCGATAACGGCCCACGACCGACAGACCGCTCCCGCAGGATAACAGCCGGGAGAAGTATTTTTCGTCGTTCTCCGTTGCCAGGGGACGACTTGCCAGCTGATTGCCAAACTGCATGTCATATTTGGGGATGGCAGGAGAAAAGGAGTATCCGCACCCGATGCCTCCGGCAATTCCCAGGCACATGCCTTCCGACAGCGGTTGGTTTGTATGGGGTGCGACCACGTCGGCGTGCGCCAGCAGATTCCTCATCGCAGCGGTATCCCAATGCTGGCCGCCAAACTGCTGATAGTTGGAAACGCCTACGAACATACCGACCTTTCGCTAATAACTCCTGCCCCGGTCCGGGACGCACTGCGTCGGTGCGCCGCAGGCATCAACTATGACCGATAACGGCCCTGGTATTCAATCCGGCGTGACCGAAAACTGCGATTTCCTCAGCCGGCGAAGGCACACTGGGCCGATTCGCCCGTGCGAAGGCGGGGAAAGGGGTAAGTTCCGTTGAGTCGAGCAGGTATGGGGTGCGGCGGAGTTGTCTGGCAGGAGGTTGAGCCGCCTGCCGCAGGATAAGCTGTCCGAATTGCTGACGTTCAGGCCGCATGTGCTGGCCAGTGGACGTGCCACTCGCCCGTTCATTTATCCTTCTTCTTTCCTTTCTTCCTCTTCTTCTTTTCCTTCTTTTCCTTCTTTTTCCCATCGTCGCACCGACCAGTGCACTGACCTTTGACGCAGTAAGGGCACGACATGGTTAGCTCGCCTGCAAAAGGACTGTCTCAACAGCTCGTTTCGGGTTGTCGGCCAGTTGGCCGAGTGTGCCCCATTTTAGGGCTGCCTGCGACCTGCTTCCAAGAGCAGATTCGGGCTCGCCTTATTCTGCGTTTCTGTGCGCGGCGATCCCGCGCAGCCACTATGCTGGTTGGACGTTTCCCACGGACCGTCCGGTGCGTGACGGCGAAGCGGTGGTACCCATTGTCCCCGGGGCGCCGGGTTGCGCGGCGTACGCGGGGGTGTTCGATCGGTCAATGGCCAGATCACCGCCGGGTCTGGCAGACACGGCCTCTGGCAAGAAATGCCACGACCCAGAGGCCTCAACCAAATTGCTGCTGGCACCTGCCACCTACCACAACCGGACGAACCTGCGGGATGCCTCATTGGCCACGGCGAGCCAGGGAATCGCGCTGGTCGACGGAGATGTCGGTTGCAGTCCTGGAAGCACTCGCCGTGTGCATTCAGCTGGCGGTCGAGCGGGTTAGTCGAGCGCGGACGAATGAGCGGATGCAGGCGAGCAGCAGGATCCCGCTGAGGACCGCCATCAGCAAGAGTGATGTCAAGATCGTGGGTTTCACCTGGGCTCCCTGAGCCAGCTTCATCCCCAGTCGCCCCACTGGGAGCAGGAGGCCGAGCAGGGCGAGCAGGGAAACGACGTGCATGGCGTGCTTGCGCCATGAATCGCGCAGGGCCAGGAGGCCGAGCAGGAAAATCGGCAGGCCGGCCGCGGCGGGAATCAGGGCGGTCGGGCTGACCCAGTCACCTTCCGCTGCAGTCAGGCCGAAATAAAGCCCTGCTCCCACCAACATCAAGAGCAGTCCGATGATGATTGTCAGGCGTGTCATGGTGGATGCTTTCTGCCTGTGAGTCTTCTTGTTGAGCCAAGTCTACCGTCTACTGGTCTGTAGCGTCTATTGGTTTGTAGCGCGCCGAGGCGTTTGGTCCAGGCCACGCTCCGCGAAATCGGGCGTGTGGCGTGTCTGCCGGCGGCCGGTCACCACCGTCTACGGCTGCACGGATCATGGCCGGCACTGCTGTTGGAGATCGGTGGACGCGTCCGGCTGACGGGCAGGGCTCCGGGGTGCCTGCATCGCCGGTCAGCCGCCCCAGCCCAGGACGTTGCGCAGCACGCTCCAACGCGGTGGCTGGTGCTGCATGGTCTTGCCGAGTATCCAATGATCGTAATACTCCTGGAAGGTCCCGTCATCTTTGCGGACGGTGATCCAGTACTGCAGAAATCTCCGCATCTCGTCGTCCCGCGCCGCCGTCACATAGAACAGCGGGAGCGACGAGCGGATGTTATCGGGTAGCACCACTTCAAAGTGCGGGTAGAGCAGCGTATAGGCCGAGCCGCTTTCGGCGCCGATCAACAATCCGTCAAAGCGATCTTCCGTGTCGTCGAAGAACTGCTGGTTGGTCTGCAATTCAATCAGCTGAGCCAGCGGGAAGGACTTGCGCAGTCGGGCCAGCGTGCGTCCGCTGAGGTCGACGTAGGCCAGCCGCAATCCATCGATGCTGGCCATCGATCGGATTGAGCGAAACTCGTCGCTGCGATGGTCCCGCACGACCACCGAGAGCGTCAACTCCAGGTAGGGAGAGGTATGTTCCAGCATCTCTGCTCGCTCCAGTGTCCCGACCAGTCCCGACATGACCACGTCGAAGTGATCGTCGCGCGACTGCTGGAGCAGGTTGGCGTGGGAGAACGGAACGAACTCAATGCTGGCATTCAGGTCGAGCGCCAACGCGTGTGCCAGGTTGACGTCGAAGCCGACCAGATCTCCATGTGCATTGAAATAGGCGAAAGGGAGCGCATCGGCGTTATAAGCGACGCGAATCACACCGCGCCGTCGGATCCGCTCGAGCAATGATTCGCCTGGCAGAAGCGGATCAGGATTGGGAGCTGCTTCTCGAGCGACCGTGGCCGGTGCGGGCTGATCGAGCAACTGCATTTCAGCGAACACATCGCTGCGGTTCTCCAGGGACTTCAGAGAGGGAGCCAATGACAGCCGCAACGTCACGATCAGGGCGACGCTGGTCACGGATAAGACGGCGCCATAGCGTGCCAGTGCGCCCCAACGCAACTGCAGACGACCGGTAAAGGCACAGGTCGTCAGCACGGTAAAGGCGACCAGATGCATCACTCCGACAGCATCGCCCAGGCGTCCGCACCAGACCCCGGAGAGCAGAAACAGCTGGAACATATCGTGAGGCAGGTGCATCTGGTCGAGTAGTGTCGGAATCGCCAGAATCGGGCCTCCGAAATAGCTGAGCAACCCGCTCGACAGCAGAGTCGGATAGTGGCTCCAGGGGATCCCGTTTCCCAGGAACCAGGCCGCAAACGGGATGAAGAGGATACTCAGCAGCTTGCCCGCGTGCGGAAACGAGTAGGCGATGGGATACAGTGTGTCGACGGCAGGTGCCGTGGAGTCACCCTGTGCGCGGTGCTGCCGGGCGAACAGTTGTTCCGTGTGCTCGATCAGCAGAGGCAGTACGATGATCAGCTTTCCGGTGACAAACGCTGTAATCAGCGAGTCGCGTGAAACTCGCATGACCTCTCGATACGTGAACGGCGTACAGGTCGTGATGAGCAGCGGGAACGCCAGAAAGATGAGCGCCGCGGCTCCCAGCGTGTAGACGATCAAGTACGCCTGCAGTCGCTCCACTTCGCCGAGCGACATGGTGCCGGTCGTATTGGCTGCGATGGCGAACACACCCAGTGGTGTCAGGCGGACGATCTGCGTGTTGACTCGGATCAGGACTTTCGCCAACACGTCGAGCGAGTCGATGACCTTATCGCGCTCGTTGACACCTGAGAGCGCCAGTCCGGAAACGATACACATCAGCACCACGGCCGGAACCTGTCCGTCTGACAGGGACGCGAAGATGTTGGAGGGAATAAAGAGTTCCACCAGATCGGTCGCTTCTCGAGTCTGCTCCTGAGCGATGCTGAACGTGGAGCCCGCTTGCCAGGATGGAAAACTCCCCGACAGCAGCACGACCGAGAGCAAGGCAACGGCCCAGAGGAGCAACAGAGTGATTCCGCCCACCACGGCCAGTCGGTTGGATTGCCGCAGCGAAAGTCGCCCGATATTGGCGATCAACGAGATGAAGATGTACGGCAGCACCGTCATCTGCAAGAGTCCGATGAACGCTTGCTCGAGAACGCTCAAGGGCGCACAGTATTCGCCGAAGAACAGCCCTGCCGCGATGCCGGCTCCGAGCCCCACCAGGATCATGGCGGTCAGGCTGGGCCGCTTCGCCCTGCGCGGCACGTGATCCGCCTCCTGCTTCACCGGTGCTACGTGCGTCATTACGATCGCTCACTACGAAAGGGAAGGCTTGGTTCTGGAACACAACCCGGCCCGTGACGGTCATTACTCCACCGGGACCGGAACGGCCCTCACTCACGATCATCCGTTGCCAGCACCAGGATGCCGGCCACCGACTGCGACAGGCTGACGCTATTGTAGTCGGCCTGGCGTGCCAGCCCAGTGCCACTTGTCTGGTGGCCATCCGGTCGGCTGGTAAGCCGGGGGAGCTATGTCTGATTGCGTTGACCGGATCCCTGGCTATTCATAGATCGGGAAGAACGTGTGAAACGCCCCCTCGCAAAAGACGCCAGGGTCGTTGTAACGCTGGTGCCGATCCAAGGCACTGATGGCCGACATCTCCTCGTCGCGCAGCTCGAAATCAAAAATCTCCAGGTTCTCCACCAGACGTTCCGGGCGGGATGTTTTGGGAATGATCACCGTGTGACGCTGCACGCCCCAGCGGAGCAGGATCTGGGCCGGCGTCTTCCCGTACCGCGACGAGAGCTCGCGGATGAGCGGGACGTCCAGCAGGGAATCGCCGGCCTGAGCCATGTGCAGTTCGAAGTACGACAGGGCCCCCAAAGGAGAAAAGGCCGTGTAGATAACGTCCTGCTCACGACAATACTTCAGCAGCTTCGCCTGGACCAGGTATGGATGCGATTCAACCTGCAGCACGGCCGGTGCAATCTCGGCGTAGGAAAGCAGATCCCGTAACAACGAACAGCCGAAATTGCTCACCCCAATGTTTCGGACCAGACCAGACCGCACCAGTGCTTCCATCGCTCCCCAGGTCTCATGGATCGGTACGCCGTCGGGATGCATTCGCGGGTGGGCAACCGAGGGGTCGTAGAACCAGCCGGGCGGGTAGCGCGTCTCGAGTGGCACGAATTGCAGGGCAATGGGAAAGTGGATCAGATACAGATCCAAGTAGTCCAGCTGCAGATCACGCAGTGACTTTTCCACCGCCAGTCGCACATGCTCGCGACGATGGTACGTGTTCCAGAGTTTCGAAGTGATCCAGAGCTCCTCGCGCCGGCACAGGCCGTCACCGAGAGCCTGACTCAGGCCATCTCCGACTGCAGCCTCATTGCCGTAGTCGCAAGCGCAGTCGAAATGCCGGTAGCCGACCGAGATCGCTTCGCAGACCAGCTCCGCCGCCTGTGCGACGTCGACTTTCCACATGCCAAGTCCGACCGAAGGGATTGTATCGCCGCCGCGCAGCGTGAGAGCGGGAATCGTCATGAGGACTTCTCTCCGATACGAACGTCCACAACTCGGTTTCTTCGGGGTGAGGAGCAAATGCGCTGTGCTGGCCGATACCTGTCCGTGCTACTGGCGGTCCGGCCGTGTTTCCTCTTCCTTCCTCTTCCTTCTTCCCCTCGAAAACCGTTCACGACGGTGCCAGCATCGCATAATTCAGGCACAAATGATACGGGAGATACCCCTCGGGTGGAGACGGTGGCAGCGGGAGTCGCGCACCGGTCGTCTGGGACGGGCTGACTTGTGTGACGCACATCAGGTCCCTGCGGTGGTCCGGTCAGCGTCTGCTCCCGTTGCCGGCTTCGCCGCCTGTTGCCACATGCGATGGCAAAGATCGGTTACAATAGACGTCCGGTCGGGAGTTGGGCTCTCTCAAGTCATCGATGCATCGACGTACCAGGAGACGAGTCCATGAAAACGGTTGATATTGTATCAGGTTGTGCGTGTTGTGGCGTGAACCGGCGGAAGTTCCTGGCGGCGGGATGTGCGGCCTGTGCCGGAGCGGCGGGATTAGCGCTCACCGCTCCGCGCGTGCGCGCCAGCGATGCCAAAGGCAAGTTGCGCCTGCGTGTCCTCTATTCGCTCCATGCACCGCAGCAGCCGAGGCCCGATTGGCCCAATGTGGGATTTGATTTCGAACCTGTCATGAAGCGGATCAACGCGCTTCTGGCACGACAGTGTCCGGAGTTTGAATTCCTGCCCGCTATGGCGACCGGTCCGGACCAGGCCAAAGAGATCGTGGAACAGGACAGCGCGGCGCCGGTGGATGGCTATATCGTCTACCAGCTGAACTGCTGGAATCAGGTTGTGCAGACAGTCGCCGGGACCGGCAAGCCGGTGCTGTATGCCGATTTCCAGTACGGCGGCAGCGGCGGGTTCCTGGTCTATACGGCCGCCTTCCTGCGGAACAAAGCTCCCAATGTTGGATTCGTTGCCTCTTCCAATCCGGAGGACTTGATCGCGGCGGTCAAGTGTTTTTCCGTGGTGCAGCAGGGCGGCTCGGCTGATCAGTTTGCCGCTGCCACCGCGCGTGTGCGGTGTGAGCGGACTCCCGATGCGAGCGCATTGGACTGCGTGGCGGATCCCCTTGAGGCTCTGTCGGCGGAGGAGTGTCTGAGGAAGATGAAGGAGTCGCGGATTCTGGCTGTGGGCGGTGCCTGGCCAGGTATCGCGCCGGCCATCATCAAGGAGATGGGGATTGATGTCGTGGATGTCCCGTTCACCGAAGTCAATGCGGCATGGGAGGCGGCCGACAAAGATCAGTCGCGGGAGATCGCCGACATGTGGCAGAAAGATGCTCAGGAAATTCGGGGCGTATCGCGCGAGACGCTCGAAGTAAGTGCTGCCATGTATCTGGCGCAGAAAGCAGTGCTCGAAAAGCACCATGCCAACGCCATTACGATCAACTGCCTGGGTGGCTTCTACGAGAATCACATCCATGCGTATCCGTGCCTGGGATTCCATCAACTGCAGAACGAAGGACTCATTGGCGCCTGCGAATGCGATGTACGTTCGACTGCCACGATGGTGGCGATGAACATCATGACGCAGGGACGACCAGGCTACATCTCGGATCCGGTCATGGACACGGCGAAGCGCCAGATCATTTATGCTCACTGCGTCGCATCGAATCGAGTGCTGGGCCCCGAGGGTGTACGCAATCCGTTCGAAATCCAGACCCATTCGGAGGATCGTCAGGGGGCGTCTGTACGCAGCGTATTGCCGCTGGGTTACATGACGACCACGCTGGAGTTTGGCCCCGAGCGCAAGCTGATCCTGATGCATCGCGGCAAAGCCGTGGACAACATTTCCGATGACCGCGCTTGCCGAACCAAACTGGCCGCTGAGCCGGTCGGTGACATCGAGAAGCTGTTCACCCAATGGGATCAGTGGGGCTGGCATCGGGTGACCGTCTACGGCGATTTGAAGGAGCCCGTCTACGCGCTGGCCGATGCACTCGGCTGGAAAGTCCTCGAAGAAGCCTGATGCCTCCTGTGGATGACCGCGTAGCACATAGCACGCCGTAGCACGCACGTGAGTGCGTGACATGCAGTGTCCTGAAGCATGCTTGTGGCGCACCAGTTCGCCGGGGCATGTCGTGGGCTGAAGCCCGCGCTACGCGGTCGCGCGCCGGAAGCCGGGTCCTTGCTCCTGGTGACGGTTGTGCGCATACTCGAGAGTCAGCCTCCCGTGGAAGCCGGGCCGAAGACATCGTCTCTTCGGCCCGCGTTGGGGGCGAGCGTGGATACACCTGTGAAGGAGATGGCATGTCATTTCGTCGCTATCGAGCGAGTACTTATCGACTTCTGCAAGGCCTGACGTTGACGATGGTGGCCTGCGGGTTCGTGATGGTCCGTAGCGGACAGGCTGCGGGAGATGAGTGGCGGAGTTTGTCCGCGGGGCTCAGTTCATCCGAGGCGGTCGGGGCGCTGGAGAAGTATCTGGCGACCGAACCGGCCGAACGTCCTGAACTCGGCGCTCAGTCGTTTGCTCAGGTGCCGCTGACGCGGGCGGATGCCCAGCGGACTCGACAGCTGTTGGTCACCGATCACGCGGCGCGGGTTCGGCAGTCGCGTGCCGGCGAAATGGAAGCACGTGAAGTGGTCGAGGAATCACTCAAGATGCCGTTTGACTACAAGGTGTTTGGCGAGAAGCCGCCGCAGGGACGCAGCCTGTACATTTCGATGCACGGTGGTGGGGGCGCTCCGAAACGAGTCAATGACCAGCAATGGGAGAACCAGAAACGCCTGTATCAGCTGGAGGAAGGGGTCTACCTGGTCCCTCGCGCCCCGACGGACACGTGGAACTTGTGGCATCAGGACCACATCGATCGGATGTTCGGCCGCTTGATCGAGGACCTGATTGTGTTCGAAGAGGTTGATTCGGACCGTGTCTACATCATGGGGTATTCGGCGGGAGGGGACGGGGTGTTCCAGCTGGCGCCGCGCATGGCGGATCGACTGGCGGCAGCGGCGATGATGGCGGGGCATCCCAATGAGACTTCGCCGTTGGGGCTTCGCAACCTGCCGTTTGCTGTGTATATGGGGGGACGCGATGCAGCGTACCAACGCAACGAAGTGGCTCGGCAGTGGGAGAAACAACTGGCGGATCTGCAGGCGGCCGATCCTGGTGGCTATGTTCATCTGGTGCAGATCTTTCCCGACAAAGGACACTGGATGGACCGGGAAGATGCGGCGGCCATCCCGTGGATGGCGCAGTACCGGCGCCAGCGTCTGCCGGAGAGAATTGTGTGGAAACAGGATGACGTGCGGCATGCCCGCTTCTACTGGCTCGCCGTTGATCCGCAGTCCCTTGCTGATCGAGCCGAAGTGATTGCCACACGCGCTGCGGCGAAATTCGATCTGCAGGCGCAAGGAGTCACGCGATTGACGCTGTTGCTCAACGACGACATGGTCGACCTGGATCAGCCGATCGAAGTGACTTCGCGCGGCCAGGTGTTGTTCTCCGGTGTTGTGCCGCGAACGATCGACGTGTTGTCCAGAACACTCCAGCAGCGAGGCGACGGCAAGGATGTCTTCTGCGGCCAGGTGAACGTGGAGTTGCCTCCAGCGAGCGGCCCCTAGATGGCTCTCGCGCCACGCTCACTCAGGACGATGCCGCTGCGTGCGGCTATGGTTGCGTGCGCGCGACCGTCCAGCACGGTCAGTTCCGTGTCTGGGCCGAAGACACTCTTCAGATGCGTGCCATCGGGAAAGCTGCCGGTAACGGATACGTCGAGTTGAGCTGCATGATCGGCGGTATTGATGATGACCAGCAGCCTCCCGGATTCGCTGTGACGGAGGAAAGCGTACTGCTGATCGACGGCTGCGAGTGAAGTCAAAGCTCCGTGGCGCAGTACCGGCCACTGGTGCCGTAGTCTGATCGCGGCTCGAAAATACTCCAGCATCTCGCGGTCCCACGACTGGGGATCGTGCCACGGGAACGGCCATCTCGCGTCGATGTCGCGATGCGGCGAGTCGAAACGCCGGGTACCGCGCAGCGCGATTTCGTCGCCATAATAGACGCAGGGAGCGCCCGGAAAAGTCATCTGCAGGAGTGTCGCCAGTCGCACGGTCGCCTTGTCGCCGCGGGCGATGCTCAAGACGCGTGGAGCGTCGTGGCTGTCGAGCAGATTCAGCTGAACGAGGGTCGTCGCCCAGTCGTAGCGAGCCAAAAGATCCTCGATTCTCCGGCGAAACTCCACAGCATCGATGCCTGGATACGGATTGTAGGATCGGTCACGGACCAGTGCCTGGCTGACGCGGTTCCCGGCCGCAAACGCGATGGCTGCCGCAGCGAACACGTAGTTCATCGTCGCGTCGAATCGATCGCCACGCAGCCAATCGGGAGCTTCCCGCCAGATCTCGCCCACAATGTACATGTCGGACTTGATGGCGCGCATGCGGACTCGGAACTCTTCCCAGAACCCTGGCGTCTTGATCTCGGTCGGTACATCCAGCCGCCAACCGTCAATGTCGTATTCGCGGATCCAGTACTCGCCCACTCGCATCAGGTACTCTCGCACGTCCGGATTGTCCGTGTTCAGTTTCGGCAACGCGCGATTGTCAGCCCACCCCAGATAGTTGGCCTTCAAACGTCCGTCATAGGCGCTCAGCGGCCAGTCCTTGATATGAAACCAACTCAGCCACGGCGAATGCGGCCCGTTTTCCAGGATATCGTTGAAGGGAAAGAACCCGCGACTGGCATGATTGAACACTCCGTCCAGTACGATGCGCACTCCGCGTGCGTGGGCAGCCTGCACCAATGCGCGTAGTCCTTCGTTGCCGCCCAGCAATGGATCGACCTGATAGTAGTCGTGCGTGTGATACCGGTGATTGCTCGCCGATTGAAAGATCGGCGTCAGGTAGATCGCTGTAATACCCAGATCGGTCAGATAGTCCAGATGCTCGACGATTCCCGGCAAGTCCCCTCCGTGATAACCCTGTCGAGTCGGTGCGGAGTGCCAGGACACCAGGTTACCCGGTTTGGACACCTGCTCACTGCGGGCGAAACGATCGGGGAAAATCTGATAGAAGACGGCATCCTGCACCCAAGCCGGCCTGGCCGCCAAGAGTGGATCAATCGCTTGGGACATCGAACAGCTCAGTATCGCAAAACGTGGCGGCGGTTTGGTGAGAAGACGGTGATTTCCATCTGATCGTACTCGGCATGGTGCCCATCGGGAATAAGTGGAATCGGACCGAATACTGCCAGAGATCGAACATGCAGCCGCAGAACGAAGGAAACAGGAGCCGGCGAGCGACAGTCAAACGGTCGTGCGGGAGGGTACGTGGTGATTCTGCCAGTCGGAGTTCCCTCACTTGGATATGGGGCATTCCCTGTACGATATTCTACCTTCAGCGGTTGACGCGTCCCGACGACCGACGCCGCCCATTGTTCAACCGCAGCGAGCGTCGGACGATCCCAGTCATTCGTCGCGTTCTTAACGGGCCACCTGCATCCACTGGCCTGCCGCATAGCTGATGCCGGCCACCGACGAGGCCAAGATGACTCCCCAGCACATATCCACGATCGACACAAGCCATGGCCAGTCCCTCAGAGTGGCCAGATTGGTCAGATCGTAGGTGGCGTAGGTGATCAGGCCGAAGAAGGCGGCCAGCCCGATCGCTTTCTTCCACGAAGACGCCTGGAGTCCGGGGACCACGGCGAATACCAGCAGCCCCACGATGAACAGGCCATAGAACATGAGGGCTGCAACCCAGTTGGGCTTCTCACTCAGGAGAGAACCGAGTTGATTCCTGTAGAAAGTCCGTGCGACAACTCCCAGCCAGACCAGATCAATCGCCAGAAAAGCGGCTAGCGTAATGGCATAAAGTTTCAGGTAGTAAGCACCCATCGCGTCTGGCTCCTTAAAAGCAGTGGTCCGACCGGGGGTACTGGCGCGGACTGGAATTGGTCACCGATGCACGCCGATCTCCGACCAACGCGGTCCGGGACGCTTTTGCCATGAAGTCCGTTCGATCCGCAAAGTGAAGACCGGTCTCTCAACATGATAGACAGCTGGCAAGTCGATTCAGGACGCCCAATCTGGGGTCTTGATGCAGACGATCCTCAGAGCTCTTTCCATCCGGCGCTCGACCGCACCGCCTGGACGCTGTGAAAGGGCCGGACCTTGGCGAATACGGGGCCGGCGGGGGGGAGCCACGGCGGCGAGATTGGGAGGAGGTGTCCCCCCCAGGATGGTTCTTCGGGGCGAAGGCCCGCCGAACCCTTGCCACGACACCTCCGTAAAGGGGTGGGGTAGGGGAATCAACAATTGACGCCTCAAGCGGAATTGACTACGTTTGGGGCAGGTTGGAGTTGCGATCCGGGTGGCTTACGGCGATCGTTCTGATCGTTTTTCCCGGTGCGGGAAATCCCGGGCGCGGACAGTGGATTCGGATTTTTGTAACTTGTATGGTTCGCCTGCAGACTATAAAGATCTGGAGCTGACTGTATCTGAAAGTTCGTATCTATGGAGATGTGCGCATGGTGAAGTCGATTGGTCTATTGACAGTACTTGCCGCCGCAGTCGTTTCGGCGGCTTTCATGCCGGCCGGCGAAGAAGCAGGGAGTTGTTCGGGTGGTAAGTGCGGCGCCGCGGCTGCGACAGCTGCGAAGCCGTGTGGGCAGTGTCCGGCGACCGCGACGAGTCAGGACGTTGCCAAATCGTGCTCGACCGGCGAGTGTGCTGGGGGGGCTTGTAGCGAAGGGGCTTGTAAGGGCTGTCCAGGTACGACGGCCACAAGCAAGGATGGTGCGACTGCCTGTGCTGAAGGCAAGTGCGCCGGGGGAGCCTGTGCGACGACTGCCTGTTCTGAGGGTAAGTCCTGTGCTGAGGGGGGGAGCTGCACGGTAGCGACCTCGAAGGCGGGCGACGGCGCCGCGTGCGCCTCAAGCACTTGCAGCAGTCAGTGCAAGGACTGTCCGGTTACCACTGCGATGAAGCAACTCCCACAGTTGGCTTATCAAGTTGGTGCGGATAAGACCGACTGCCCGAACGCCGCGGCTGAGCTGGCGAAGAAGTCGAGTGAGGCGATCAAGTACGTGGTTGCCGACAAGTCGTTTGACAATGAAGGCGAAGCCAAGCTGGCGTTGGTCGAGACCACCGAGCAGTTTGTCGCAGCGTTTATCGAACCGAAGGTCTGCAAAGAGAGTGGGAACATTTCTGTAGCCGGCCACAAAGCGTGCTGCGAAGGTACCGCTGCTCAGATGTCAAAGGTCGCCAAGGAAGCGATGGACAAGGTGCAGATGACGTATCTCGTGGGTGAGAAGTCGTGTCATTGCCCGGTGGAAGCCGAGCAAGTGGCGAAGGACTCGGGAGAGCCGACTGTATTCTGTGTGGGCGAAGACAAGACCGCCTGCCAGGTCACGGCTCGTCTGAATCTGGCCCGCGCGAAGTACCGTGCTGCCGTGGTCGCTTTGATGCAGGCTGAGACCGCGACCAAGCCGACTTCGCAGGACCAACAGGGTTCCTAGTCGTCTTCCAGCTCAGTACTGAACCGATTGGTAACGCCCGAGCCGTCAACGGCGGTTCGGGCGTTTTTTTTCGCCGGCACTTCCGCTCGACGCGTTCCAGATCCAAGGTAATCCACTGGCTCTGCCGGTCGTACACTGATTGACCATGCGCGATCCGGCTGACGTTGCATGGCGTGGGGAAGGGGAACTGCCTCGTGACCGATGTCTGGCGCCGACTCGCCCTGCCGCAGCGACTCGACGCCGTCGGCTTTCAGCAGAATTTCCTGCCGATCGGTCTTCTCTCGTCCTAGGGTGTTTCGTCATTGGTCATTGGTCATTGGTCATTGGTCATTGGTCATTGGTCATTGGTCATTCGTCATTGGTCATTCGTCATTCGTCACGGGGCACGGGGCACGGGGCGCCGCACAATCGTGATGGTGAATCCAGCGGGGAAGATCACGGAGCGAGTCGAAAAGAGAGCTGCAGATTCCCCCGATGTTTTCTTATACTGGCCTGTGGTTTTGTGTCCCTGTTGTGAGTTTGTTGGAGAGGAGATCGGTATGAAGATTGGTTGGAAGGTACTGTTAGTCCTCGGTTGTTCGGTGGTGTGGAGTGGCTGTAACGCAGCCACCGACGCGAAGAAGCCGGGCACGAGTGGTGACGAAGGGGCGACGCCGGCAGCTTCGGCGCCGGAGTCGAGTCAGGTGACGGAGGTGAGTGGAGGTGAGTGGAGGCGAGCGGCCGGCGGAATCTGCTGTGCCGGCGACACTGGTGGTGAACCTCAAAGTGCCCAACATGGTCTGAGGGGGTTGTGCCGTCTCGGTCCGAGACGCATTGGTAGCAGTTGACGGCATCGTCGACGTGGAAACGGATCCTGCTGCAAGAACTTGCTCCTTCAAGGTCACAAAACCAGAGCTCGACTACAAGGCGAAGTTGGACGAAATCGCCCTGGGGAACTCGCATCTGGCAGGTTTCGAAATCCAATAGCAGGGCGACGATGGAGTGTCGCACGTCCTGTTCTTAACAAGGCCCACCTGGCATGCCAGGTGGGCCTTGCTGTTGAGCGATTCCCGGCGGCGGCTCTCTTGCGGTCGCCGGGATGCCCACACATTGACCAGGGAGTTGGCTGCCCTTGCTGGCCTGATCGTAACGGCTCATTGTCGGTACAGGGTCGATGCTGCAGCAGTCGTCGTGCCGAGGGGTGCGGATCTTTCGCTTCAGCAATGGAGGAGAAAGGCAGCGACGTGCACGGAGTCTGGCGGACGAATGGTTGCGAAACCGAGTGAGCTCGTTACAAATTTCTTGTTTGAACCGGCATGGTGTGGCAGGTCGCCGCGACTCGGTTAGCTCGGTGCCGGACGCCTTGGCTCGCCCGTGCCGGACGCCGTATCGTAGAGGATCGCCTGCATGACGAACTCCAACCTGTCATCGAACGGAACGTCTGCCAGGCACCGCATGTTTTCCCTCATCTGGCCGGGTGCCTTGGCGGGTCAAGCGATCTATTGTGCGGCGAAGCTGGGAGTGGCTGATCTGATTGCGCAGGGGGTTGATGATATTGAGTGCCTGGCGGCCACGACCAAGACGCATCCTCAGGCGCTTCGGCGTCTGTTGCGCGCCCTGTGCAGTCTGGGGATCATGACGGAATCCTGTTCCGGCCGATTCGCTCTGACTGACATGGGTCAGACATTGCGGGCCGGAGACCCCAGTGGTGTGCATCCATGGGCCGTGATGCTGGGAGCTCCGTTCGTCTGGCGTCCGTGGGGACGTCTGCTGGAGACGATTCAGACGGGCGAGGCGGCCTTTGCCAGGATCTTTGGCCGGTCGTTTGAGGAACTGATGGTGCTCAGTCCGGAAGACGCGGAGATCTATCACGCGGCCATGAATGCCGCCTCCAGCAGCACGGTTCCCACGATCGTCAAGTCGTACGACTTCTCTCGGTTTCGTGTGCTGGTCGACGTCGGTGGTGGAATGGGGGCGTTGCTGCTCGGCATTCTCGAATCGCACCACCATCTCCAGGGGATTCTCTTCGATCGTCCCAGCGTTGTCTCCTCCGTCTCATGGGCACGGGCCGGGGCACTGACCGATCGTTGCCAGGTGGTGGGGGGGGATTTCTTTGAGAGCGTTCCGACGGGTGGGGATGTTTATCTGCTCAAAAGCATTATCCACAGCCACAACGATGAGGATGCCATCAGGATCCTGCGTAACGTGCGTCGGGCGATGCGAGTCGACGGGAAGGTGTTGATGGTCGACGTCGTCTTGCAGCCGCTGAATGAACCAAGTCCGCAGAAGGCACTCATGGATCTCATGATGCTCGCGCTGGTGTCAGGTCATGAGAGGACTGAGGCGGAGTTCGCGTCTCTGCTCAACCAGTCTGGTTTTCATCTGTCGCGGGTTGTTCACACAGGATGCGGATCATCGATTGTGGAAGGGACCCCCGCCTGAATGATCATGCGCGATTCGGCAACTCCCCCATGGGATGACGCGTGACGGAATGCCCCATGAAGAATGTCGAAAGCCGAACCAACCTGCCAAGAGTCCTTGAGGAAACTCGCGTCGGGTTCGACATTCGAACGTCTCTGGTCAGGGGGTGTCTTATTTCGGTTCTTATCGGCCGCGGCGCGCCGCAGAATCGACACCGTGGAATCGACACCGTGGAATCGACACCGCAGAATCGACACCGCAGAATCGACACCGTTGAATCGACACCGTTGAATCGACACCGTGGAATCGGGGCATCACCCGGGGATCCTGAACGGATATTCAGCGGACGTGCCGGCTCCGACGCGGTTGACACGGCTGGTGCGAGCGCTTTCTCTTTGCCCGGCAAGGTTGCAGTTGCCGCTTTCGTTCTGGTACAAAAGGATGTCCGCGATTGCTCAGGTCCGGTGAAGACCATCGTTGCCGGTTCTGCTGCCTGCTGGAGGATCGTTTGCTCCCCAGCTTGCCTGACACGGGCCGTCCAATTCTCTGGGGACTGTGCCGAACGGCGACGATGACAGTTCCTGCGAGAACTTGTGTGCTGGCCTGGCCTGCCGAACATCTGTCCTTGAGAAGGAGAACACCTGTGACACATCCCACACAACCGCAACGCTCGACACGGCGAGAGTTTCTGAAACAGAGCAGCGCACTGGCGGCCGGAACGGCACTGCTCGGACATGTCGTACCGCATGTGCATGCATCGGAGAGCAACACGATTCGGCTGGCGTTGATCGGCTGCGGAGGCCGAGGGACGGGCGCCGTTGTGGATGCGCTTTCGGTGCCTGATGGTGGGCCGATCGAATTGTATGCGATGGCCGATTTATTCGATAAGGAGATTGACGGCAAGCTGGCGGAACTGGGGGGAAAAGGGCTCGATAAGAAACTGAATGTCTCTGCGGACCGCAAGTTCATTGGCTTCGATGCCTACCGCAAGGCAATCGATTCGCTCAAGCCCGGTGATATCGCCATGTGCACGACGCGTGCCTATATCCGGCCGGTGCATGTCGAGTATGCAGTGCAGAAGGGCATCAACGTGTTCATGGAGAAGCCATTCGCTTCTGATCCGGGTACCTTGCACCGGCTGTTACGCGCTGGAGAAGAAGCGGAGAAGAAGAATGTCAAGATCGCTGCCGGCCTGCAGTGTCGTCACTCGCCGGCTCGCCAGGCGTTGATCGACAAGATTCGCGATGGGGAGATGGGGGATATCACGCTGATCCGCGCGAATCGACTGGGGGGCGCCGGCTGGATGGGGCCGCAAGGAGACCGCTCCAATCGACTCAAGGACCAGCTCAATTTCGGACGCATTCACCTGTTCTGGATCGGGTCGGGGCATATGGTCGATTACCTGATCCATCAGATTGACGAGTGTTGCTGGATCAAGGACAGTTGGCCCGTTTCGTGTCTCGGCATGGGAGGGCGTGTGCCGGGGAGCGCGGACTACGGACAGAATATTGATGTGTATTCGATGGAGTATACGTTTGCCGACGGCACGAAAGCTTTCTGCGGATTCCGGCGGATCAATCAGACGCGCGAAGACTTCGCCACCTATATTCATGGAACTCGCTGTGCCGCTCAGTTCTCGGGGAACATCCACGCGGCCACCGTCCACATGTTCAAGGACCAGCGGATCGACAAGGACAATATCGCCTGGACTCCCACCAATGACGCGCACAGTCCCTGGCAATACGAATGGAATCATTTCATCGAGAGCATTCGGCAGGACAAGCCGCACAATGAGTGCAAGCGAGCGGTCTATTCGGATTTGACGACGCTGATGGGGCGAGCCGCGTGCCATACCGGACAGGAGGTGACGTGGGATCAGATGATGAACTCGCGATTCCAGTTCTGTGATTACCTGGACGATCTGTCGTTCGATTCGCCCGTCCCGGTCAAGGCGAATGACCAAGGGCAGTTTCCGCTTCCCGTGCCCGGAATCTGGAACGAGCTCTGATCGTGCTCCGGCAGTCGGCTGCCATGTTGATGAGAGAGGCTCTCTGCCGAGAGAGCCTCTTGAGCCAATGGTGGCGGACTGGACAGAATCGGCCTGCTGAGGAACAATACAGCCTTTGTGCCGGTGCGGTTTCTCTCGACGCCGCCTGTTGCTTCCCTCTCGGCTCCACTGACGATTGAGAGACAACGCCGGCGACTTGTTCGACACACTCAAATGGACAGCGTCACCTTCGGCAGCGGAGGTGTCCAGGAGAACCCGCAGTGGCGGCGGGTGAGAGCCTGGGGCAGTCTGGTGGGCCTTGCGAACGGCCCGAGCAGAGCCAGAGGATGCTGTTCAAGGAATCAAGGGGTGATTGGTCATGCGCATCCTGGTAACCGGCGGAGCAGGCTATATTGGCAGCCACACGTGTGTTGAACTGCTGCAGGCTGGCCACGAGATCATCGTGGTGGACAACCTGGGCAACAGCAAAGTGGAGTCGCTGCGCCGTGTGGAGCGTCTGACCGGTAAGACATTGGAATTCCTGCAGACCGATCTGCTCGATACCGAGGGAACCTCGGCTGCATTTCGCGGCCGGCCAATCGATGCGGTGATTCACTTTGCCGCGTTGAAGGCGGTGGGAGAGTCCGTGGAGAAGCCGCTGGAATACTACCACAACAACGTGGCCGGTACGATCAACCTGCTCGATGTCATGCGCCGTCACAGCTGCAGGACGCTCGTCTACAGCTCGTCTTGCACGGTGTACGGAGAACCGCGTCAGGTGCCGATCACGGAAGACCAGCCGACTTCTGCGGCGGAAAGCCCTTACGGCTGGACCAAGCTCATGACCGAGCAGATCATGCGCGATCTGTATGTCAGCGATCCGCAGTGGAAGTTCGCGTTGCTGCGTTATTTCAATCCGGTCGGAGCGCACCAGAGCGGTGAGATCGGCGAAGATCCTCGTGGAATACCGAACAACCTGATGCCGTATATCACACAGGTCGCCATCGGACGCTTGAAACAGCTGCGCGTGTTTGGTAACGACTATCCCACTCCGGATGGCACTGGTATCCGAGATTATATTCACGTCGTCGATCTGGCCGCTGCGCATGTCTGTGCGGTGGAAAAACTGGTCGCCGGGAAGGGCGTGGCCACGTATAACCTGGGCACGGGGCGTGGATCGAGCGTGCTGGAGGTGATCGCCGCCTTTGAACGAGCGACCGGGGTGAAGATCCCCTACGAAATCGTCGGACGGCGACCGGGCGACATTGTGGCGGCTTATGCCGATCCGAGCAAGGCACAGAAAGAACTGGGGTGGGTGGCTCGGTTCAATCTCGACGACATGTGCCGTGATGGGTGGCGGTGGCAGCAACAGAATCCCGAGGGATATGCGTAAGATTCGGACAGAAAACCGCAGCCTATCGAACAAGCAGCCGCCGAATGTTGAACCGGCTTGCGATAAGACCGCGATCAAGTCGCGATCGGTCCTTACGGGAAACGGCCGACATCGGATGGGCCGCGCACACGACAGACACTTGTTGTGCGGATATGGCATGGTCTGACACGCCAGTTCACAGATCGGTTGACAGAAACACCTCGTGCACATCGAGCTCACTGGGGCCGCGAAACATCTCTTTCGGCGCCCGGTTGGCGTGAGCCTCCGCAAATTGCGGGCTGCGAGTCCAGGCGGCAAAGTCTTCCATCGACCGCCACCAGGTCTTGACCTCATAATAACCTTCTCGCTCGGTATCCTCGACGAACTCGCCCGATTCATGGTCGAATCGCATCGGTCGCGGACGATGGACCTCGTTGCGGAGGAAGCCGGGAGCCTGGTCCACCAGATGGGCTCGGCGCCGGAAACGGTCTTCGAAGTCGATCTCGTGGCCTTTGGCCACGGGAATTCGATTGGTCACCACGATCATTCTTACGGTCCTCTCGATGATACGGTCCGTCTTTTTCGCTCGCCTGGCCCCCCGGTCGAAACGCGAGCCGATTCCGAGCACGAGCGCGAGCACGAGCCGATTCCGAGCGCGAGCGCGAGCGCGAGCACGAACTGGGGGCGCCATCGCCATTCTACCCGCAGTGCCGTTTCCGCTCCACTCTCGGTTTTCTGTGCTGGGGAGGGGGCGACGAGGGGATCGAGGGGATCGCTGGCTGGACGGTCAGCTGCCGATGTTGTTGAGCAGGGCTGCCAGACGATATACTGGCAGACGATCTACTGGCAGACGAGGTGGGGTGTTCCATCTACTCACGAAGGTCTGCTACGGTAATCTGGTGGCTGTCGATTGAGGGTCCAGAAATGTCCGAATTGTTGAACCGAAGTGCACAAGTGGCGGCGGGGGCTCTGGTCGGGCTAGCTGGCTCGCAGCTTCAAGCCGAGATGAGCGAGTTGGCGTCGAAGCTGACCGACTCCGATATCGAAGCGGCTCGAGCTGCCCGTCGCACGATGTGGCAGCAGGTGCGTCGTGCCGGGCGTCCTGGCGCGGAGGAAGAGCGGCAGAGGGTTGAAGCGGAACTGATTACGCTGGTACGAATCGAGCAGCCGGCGGCTGTCTACCGTGAAGTCTTATGGATGCTGTCGGAGATCGGTACGGGTGCATGCGTCAACGCGTTGGCGGCATTACTGGCCAATGAAACGGTTCGCGAGGATGCTCGGATGTCGCTCGAGCGGATCCCGGGTGACGAATCGCTCGCGGCACTTCAATCCGCGCTCGCATCGGTTCCCGAGGACTTCAAGATCAACATCGCTCAGTCGCTGCGCGCTCGAGGAATTACGGTGCCCGGACTGCCCTGTGAAAAGCTCAAGCCAGTGAAGCAGACGCGGGTCGCGCCGGCCTCCCAATGATGACTCACCGCTCGTGCGACCGTGGATCAGGGTACTTCAGAACGTGATCCTCGCCGGTTCGACTGTAGCCGGTAGTGAACGACCATTCCGTACGAAAGGCAAGACCGTCATGACGCACTCCACACGCCTGGGCCGACGTGAGTTTCTCTGTTCTGCCGGGGCTATGCTCAGCGTTCCTTATCTCATTCCCTCCGGAGTCCTGGCGGCGCCGGGAAGGCCAGGAGCGAATGATCGTATCACGGTGGCGCACATAGGCGTTGGTGGAATGGGAGGCGACCACATGGGACGCACCCTCCAGTACCACCAGATCGGGATGATGGCCGTGGCAGCGGTCTGCGATGTCGATCAATCTCGACTGTCCGCAGCCGCGAGTCGCTGCAGCGAAGCCGGCGTAACGGTTGAATCGTACGTGGACTATCGATACATCCTCGACCGCACGGACATTGACGCGGTAGTCATCGCCACGCCTGATCACTGGCATGCCGTGCAGACCGTGCACGCTTGTGAGAGCGGCAAACACGTCTACGTGGAAAAACCGTCCTCGGTGACTATCGAGGAAGGACTGGCCATGATCCGCGCAGCTCGCCAGAACGGCTGCAAGGTACAGGTGGGAGCACAGGGACGCAGTGGCATGCCGGCCTACTACACCTGCCGCGCTCTGCGCAATGGGCTCATCGGGCGAGTGACCAAGGTGGATTGCTGGCACTACGAGAACCCGATCGATGACCAGCCGTTACCCGATTGCGATCCGCCAGCTGAACTGGATTGGGACTTGTGGCTCGGTCCACTGCCGTGGCGACCCTACAATCCGCGGTATTGTCCCGGCACGTTCCGCTGGCTGCTGGAATCGGGTGGAGGGCAGATTCGCGATCGCGGAGCACACCAGTTCAGCACGATACTCTGGTGCATGAATGCAGATGATCAGGTGTCGTTTACCGTCGAGGCCACCGGTACACCGCCATCCAAAGGACTTTGGGACTGTCCTCCCGAGATGGAAGTCACATACCAGTTCCATGATCCTGATTGGACGCTGATCTGGAGCCAGCCGGGCAGGAAGATGGGAACGACGGAATTCGGGCAGGTCTTCTACGGAGAGCAGGGGAGTCTGCTGTTGGAGTGGGAGGGGGCACGCAAGTGGGCGGAACCGGAAGCCATCAACTTCCAGATTCCGGCGGGAGGTTTCGAGCCCTATACGCCGAATCTCTACGAAGACTTCGGCATGAACCATATGGGTGAGTGGCTGAAGTCGATTCGGGTGAGTGACCATCTGCCCAATGTCGACATTGAGATTGCACATCGCACTGCTACCCTCTGCATCCTGGGCAACCTCGCTTACATGCTGGGACGCAAACTGCAGTGGGATGGCGTACAACAGAAGATCGTCGGCGATGAGTATGCAAACCGTTTGCTGGGTAAACCTCAGCGACATCCCTATCATCTGTGACCAGATCGGGTGTGAGCTGAGGCGGGAGGGAAAAACAATTTCGGCGTTTCCGTTGTAGCCACGCTCGCGCAGCGCGTGAGAAACCGGCTAACCACCGACGTTCTGGCCCTGACGGGATTGAAATCAATCATCGTGCTCGTGCTCGGAAAGCGTCGGGATAAACCGGTTTGGAGTTGAGAATGAAAGAGTCTTACAGCGAAATCCTAGCCAGTTACGCTGGCCCCGAGTCGTACGCTGGCGGTGGTAACACCGCGGGTGTAGCCACGGCAGGGGTA
>JBGSHS010000371.1:0-18109 GCA_041752115.1 Pirellulaceae bacterium
CGCGAGCATGGCTACGGCTCGGCGCACGCATGGCGACGCTTCACTTCCGCCAGGTCGGTTTCTTCTGTCGAGCGCGTGGATGATGGGCGGCTGGCCGCTGGTTCTCTTCCGTCGCGAGGCTCCCGCCTGGAATCCGATCGATGAGTTCGACGAGCTTAGCGCGCGGGGCCGCGGCTCGCTGAGGCAAAGGAGATGCGCTGCTGGATCGTCGTGCGAGGCCTCGTGCGGGCGGTTTGATGTCGGGTTCAAGCTCGAATTTGACGGCCTGGCCCAGCGTGATCTCAGTCTGAGGATTGCATGCACCGATGGCCGTGATGTGAAAGAACACATCAGGTCCGACATCGGGACGAATGAAGCCGAATCGTTTGTCCGGAAAGTATTTGATTACGGTCCCGTATCTCATAAGCGGTCATAGCTCAGCGAGAGTCCCCACGTCGCGATCGGTCGGGGCGATCGGTCGGCGCGACCTGGCGTACCGACCCCAACGCCACAAGCACAGTGTTCGGACAAGAAGAGCTCAGGAGTGATTCCCCGAGCGCCAGTTGTCTGTCAATGGAGCCGAAGGTGAGGACGAGTCCTCTGGCAGCGAGTATCGCCGTGATTCCCAGCGCCGATTCACGTCGGGCTGACAGTCTACTTTGAAATCGGTTGCGGCGACAGGGTATATGCAGCGGGGCACCCTACCTCTCCTGATTGGGGACCCCGCCGGACGGACTGGTCGGCTGTTGCATTTCCCGGTACTCGCTCAGAAGTCGTCCGATTGGTGGTACTATCGGCCAGTGCCGTCAGCTCTCGCGATCGTGGGCGAAGCGGTCTGCCACCCGGCAGGCACGCCGCGCTGCGATGGATGCTCAGTCTACTGGGCGTCACGTGGGATGCAACGATGCCTGCGGTTAGGAAATCGCTAATCTTCCGTGGCGATCGTGCCAGCATCATCTCGTTTCGACGGTGACGGTGATCGTCGATCGATCAGTTGCCTTATGGTCAGCCGGCGGCAGGAGGGGAGTGTGAGCTTCCCACCAGTCGCGCGCTTGTTGCTGGGTCCACTGTTGCAGAAGATCTGTCCCTCGCAAGGCTTCTTCCAGCGCCACCGCGCTGTGGTAACGATCCCCAGGCCTTTTTTCCAGGCACTTCATGATCACTGCTTCAAGACGTTGCGGGATGTTCGCCCCATGTCGGCTCGGTGCAACCGTACTGCACGTCGCGTGCGCCAACATCAGTCGTACGGTTTGCTGTTCGTCAAACACCGGCCGTCCGGTGAGCGCGTAGTAGGCGGTGGCGCCGAGTGAGTAGATGTCACTGCGGGCGTCCACCAGGCTGGTGTCGTCGAGGCGGGCAAGACATTCCGGAGCGGCGAAGAACGGCGAGCCTGCGAAGCCGCAATCCCTCGATGCATGGCTGAGTTCTCCTGTCCGCAACGATGTGACCAGTCCGAAATCAAGCAGCTTGGTGACGTCATAGCGACCGGCATCTCGCACCGCCACGATATTCGCCGGTTTCACATCACGATGAATCAGGCCTTTCTCGTGAGCTTCTGCCAGAGCCCAGCAGACTTGGCAGAGCAGATACACCACGCGTTCGGGCGGCAAGGGACCGAAGCGACGCACGAGTTCTTCCAGGTCCAGTCCGGGCAGATATTCCATTACATAGAAACGTGTCCCGTCTTCCGCCACGCCTTGGTCCAGGACGCAGACTGTGTTCGGGTGCGACAATCGCAGCATCGCTTCCACCTCAGAATGGAAACGCGTAATCGTACGTGGATCACGTGACTTGTCCGGTCGTATCAACTTGACTGCGCAGCGGTGTCTGTGTAACCGGTGCTCGGCCAGATACACTTCGCCCATCCCACCCCGCCCGATCCGGTTTGAGAGAACGTAATCGCCCACGATGGACCGATTCTCCGGAGACCCATCGCCCGACCGAAGCGTGCTGTGCGGAACGAGCACTTGGTGAAACTCGGGCGAACTGGCTGAGTATGGGCTGGCGACCATGGCTGTCCCCTTTGGTCTGTAAACCGTCGAACCTCTGCGGACTGGTCAAATCACGTCTTCTGCAGTATGGTCGCTGCGCCGCGGACTGATTCGACGATCGCCGGAAGATTTCTTGTTCCTGCGTCATGGGTCGCGGCGCGGCGCAGAATCGCGATCGTTGATATCGTGAGAAGGGGCCGACGTGGCACCATGCGGCGCAGGGTCGGCAGGAGGCGGACATATTTCTTTTCCGGGCATTGTTGTCGAAATCCGGTCCGCTCGTTCGACAACGTCACAGTCCCCGGCAAGTGCGATTCGCTTGGTGCGAAAACGCCGGGCAGCCCCTGGGCGGCGGATCCGGGAGAAATCGTCGCATACTGCTTGATTTGCCTGGCAGATCGACTACAGAGCAGCACGCGCGTCCGGTCGTTTCGCCGGCCGCCGCCACGGGGCGGAGTGGATCGATTAATTGGCTGAATCTTCGTGACGACTTGGAGGAGAACTGTGATGACGAACCCGATTCCTGCCGGCCGAGAAACTTTGATTCCGCATTTGGTCTGTGCTCCGTGCGCTGATGCGATTGAGTTTTATCAAAGAGCATTTGGGGCTGAAGTGCTATGTTCCATGCCCGCTCCTGATGGCAAGCGAGTCATGCACGCTGAACTGAGTATCGCCGGACAACCGCTGTTTCTGGCCGATGATTTTCCGGAGTACTGTGGCGGCCAGTCTCAAACGCCGATTGCTCTGGGGGGCACGCCGGTCACGATTCATCGCTATGTGGAGGACTGTGACGCGGTGATCCAGCGAGCCGTCGAGGCCGGTGCCACGTTGAAGATGCCGCCTCAGGATATGTTCTGGGGCGACCGGTACGGGTTGGTGACCGATCCCTTTGGGCATAGCTGGTCGCTGGCAACCCACGTTCGGGATTTGACGCCCGAGCAGATCAACGAGGCGATGGAGGAGGCGTTCTCACAAGCTCCCACACATCCGTAAGGACCATCGCGACCGGCGAGCGTGCATCGCACATTGAATCGCGGCCTGCTCCTTTTGGACATACGTTCTCAGGGGCGGGGAGACAAGAAGATCGGATGACAAAAAGATCTACTTGTCTCCCTGCCGGAGCCTCTAGTTATGGTGAGGGCCGCCACTTCTCCAGGAAGGCCAAGAAGGCGTTTTCGTTGTAGCCGCGTCCTTCCTCCAGTTCTCCCGTTCCTTGCGCGTGGCTCCTGTTGATTAAACTGCTTCTCGGCCTGGTGTCAAATGGCCCGTGACAAGTTGTTGGAATCCTTGACTTGCGTTTCACGTAGTCGGGTGACTGGGGTAAGCGACGTAGCACGCACTTAAGTGCGTGATCGGTCCCGTCCGGCCGCTCTCGAGGGGGCCAATCGCGGACGGAAGTCCGCGCTACGGCTGTGCCGCCACGCCAAAATTGGCGAAGTGGGCCGGCCCGAGCTATGGTTTCCCACTGATTTGGATTATTCTGGGACGAGTTTCGGGGGGCGCCACGTGGTCTTCCGTCGTTCATGGTCATTGATAGGGAATGGCAAACATGCGCGATATCAGGTTGTTGGTGGGGTTGGTCGTAGTAGGGTTAGTGGTCGGCGGCGTCATGGCAGCGGGTCCGGAGGAGACGCAGTCGCGGGCCAGTCAACCGCCTGCTGAGAAAGCCGTACCTACCTCGTCAGCTCATGGCAGCAGCCACGGCGAGGCAGCCCGTACTTCGATCGCTCCTGAGGCGGCGCTGACTCAGTTGATGGAGGGAAACGGGCGTTTCGTCAAGGATGCTTCCATTCATCCACATTCGTCGGCCGATTATCGAGCCTCGTTGGCTAAGGAGCAGCATCCGTTTGCCACGGTCCTGACCTGCAGCGACTCGCGAGTGACCCCTGTGCTGATTTTCGATCAGGGGATCGGCGACTTGTTTGTCATTCGCGTGGCAGGAAATGTCATCGACGATGACGTTGCCGGCAGTATCGAGTACGCCATTGATCATTTGGGGACGAAGTTGCTGGTCATTCTGGGGCACGACAATTGTGGCGCGGTTACAGCTGCGTACCATGCATTCACGGCCCGAGACCTGAAGGAGCGTGAGCCGCACGAGATTGAGTCGCTTTTGTTGCGCATTGAACCGGCAGTGCGGCAGGTGGATCGGACCAAGAGCGAGGAAGAGCAGATCAACGCGGCGGTCGAGGTGAACGTGCGTCTGGGGGTGGAAGCTCTGCTGCGATTACCCGACGTTCGCGAGGCGCAGGAGCAGGGCAAGGTGAAGATCATCGGTGCGATCTATTCGGTCCGCACCGGCGCGGTCCGAATTCTCGACCTGTGACATGCCGCACGGCCGGTACGGCCGATGAGGAGGGCTGGCCAACGCGGGTGGGTTCCATCGCCGGCAGGTAGACGGTTGCAGCGGGGGGAGCGGGGGATTACAACTCAGTACATGGCTTCTGGCTACCCGATTCCTCCCCATCCAAAGCGCTGACAACTCATGAGATACCTGACCGTTGTACTCTGCCTGTTTGCCGCTTCCACTGCTGAGGCGGCCGCTGTCGTGCCGTGTGATCTCCGCTGCGAGTATCATTCCCGTCCGCTTGCCATCGGCACAACGCTGCCGAGGTTTTCCTGGAAACTCCGTCCAGTGGATCAGGCCGCTCGGCATGTGTCGCAGTCGGCCTACGAAGTTCAGGTGACTCGAGCGGGGGCTTCGTTTGACCAGGACTTGATGTGGAACAGTGGAAAAGTCGAGTCGACTGCCACGGATCAGATCCCGTACGCCGGTACTCCACTTGCTTCTCGTGACACCCTGCAGTGGCGAGTGCGCGTCTGGGACGCTGCGGGAGCGGCATCCGAGTGGAGTGACGTGGCTCACTTCGACGTGGGATTGCTGACGGACCTCGACTGGACGGCGTCCTGGATCAGCGCGGCAGACGACGGGTTGTTCACGACGAGCGAGAACATCCAGAATCTGGTGGGGGATCCGGAGCGAGGGGTATTGCACCTGACTCCGGCCAAGCTGTTTCGGAAGGAGTTCTCGACCAGTTCGGCGCCCGTGGTGCGGGCCACGCTGCATGCCACGGCACTGGGCGTGTATTGCGTTGAGATCAATGGCCGCCGTGTTACCGACGAGCGTCTGGCACCGGGCTGGTCGGCCTACCAGCGCCGGGTGCATTCGCAGACCTACGACGTTACTGATCTGCTGCGGGCGGGAGAGAACGTGATCGGAGCGACGCTGGTCGACGGTTGGTATGCCGGCTATGTTGCCTACGGTCTGCTGACGGGGGAAGAGGGGCTCGTGCCGGGCATCAATGGGCGTTATTACTACGGAGTCTCTCCGGCGCTGCGCGTGCAGTTGGAACTGCAGCGAGCGGACGGAAGTCGCGAGACCATCGCGTCGGACACGACGTGGAAGACGGCACTGGGGCCGATCACGGAGAGCGACATATTGATGGGTGAGCGGTACGATGCGCGGCGGGAGATGCCGGGCTGGTCGTCGCCAGGATTTGACGATTCCCTCTGGCAGCAGGCGGTCTGCAAAACCGGGACGAACGCCAGGATCGAACCTCATCCGGGTGTGCCGGTCCGACCGATCGAGGAGATCGTGCCGGTCAGTGCTCGCCAACGTGAGCCGGGTGTGTGGGTTTACGATCTGGGGCAGAATATTTCCGGTGTGGTGCGACTGAAAGTTAAAGGTAACGCAGGGGACACGGTGACGCTGCGATATGCGGAGATGTTGCACCAGGATGGCCGGTTGAGCACCGAGAACCTGCGGTGCGCACGTGCCGTGGATACGTACGTGCTGAAGGGGGAACCCACCGGCGAGATATGGACGCCGGAGTTCACCTATCACGGCTTCCAGTATGTCGAAGCAGCTGGGCTGGGTGCAGCTCCCGCCAAAGACGCCATTACCGGCATTGTGATTCACTCGGACACGCCGCTGCACGGCTCCTTCACCTGCTCCGACCCGATGCTCAACAGGCTCTACCAGAACATGGTCTGGACGCAGCGGGCGAATTTCTTTGAGATGCCGACCGATTGTCCGCAGCGCGACGAGCGGATGGGCTGGACCGGAGATGCTCAGATCTACGTGCGGGCCGCCACGTTCAATGCGGACATCGCGTCGTTCTACACGAAGTGGCTCCGCGACCTGAATGACGACCAATGGGATTACGGAGCCTACCCGCCCTACGCGCCGCGACCTTTGGCACGACCCAACGAGCATCACGCGGCGGGATGGATGGACGCCGGGGTCATCTGCCCCTGGACGATCTGGCAGGTCTATGGCGACACCCGGGTGATCCGCGAACACTGGCGCAAGATGAACGATTTCATGGCCTGGCGCGCCGCGCGCGATCCGCAGCTCCAAGGAGGCACCGATGACTGCGGGTTCGGCGACTGGCTTTCGTTGGGCGACGTCAAGACGCCGATCCCTTTCATCGACCTCGCCTACCATGCCTACGATGCCAACCTGATGTCCCAGATGGCCGCTGCCATCGGTGACCAGTCCAAGGCGGCGCATTACCGCCGCCGCCACAAGGAGGTGACCGAGTCGTTTCAGAAGCTCTATCTGCAGCCGGATGGAAAACTGGGCGTGCACAATCAGTCAGCGTACGCGATGGCGCTCTTCTTCGATTTGATCCCCGCCAACGTGCGCAGTGCCTCGGCCGAGCACCTGGCCCAGTTGGTGCGTGACAGCGGCAACAAGATGACCACCGGTTTCCTCGGCACACGCCCGCTCCTTCCCGCCCTCTCGAGCACGGATCATCATGACCTCTCGGGAGTCCTCATCCGGCAGCGCGAATTTCCCAGCTGGGGCTACGAAGTCGAGAATGGCGCGACGACGATCTGGGAACGATGGAACTCGTATATCAAAGGACAAGGGGTGCATGAGCCCGCAATGAACTCGTTTTCCCACTATGCGTTTGGAGCGGTCTGCGAATGGATGATGAGTGAGCTGGTCGGCATCGATCGAGCTGCGCCCGGCTTTGATCGCGTGCGCATCGCTCCTCGTCCCACCGGCGGGATGACGTACGCTTCCGCTTCCACCAACACACGGCACGGAAAGCTCGCCTGCGGGTGGAAGGTCCAGGATGGAAAGTTCGACGTCGAGTTTACGGTACCGCCCAATACGACGGCCGACGTGATTCTGCCCGTCAAGGGCTCGGTCACGGAATCAGGCCAGGATGCGGCGAAGGTCGATGGAGTGCTCGAAGCCCACGGTCATCGATTCGTGGTCGGATCGGGTACCTATCACTTCAGCGCCGACTATGCGGGTGAATCGACCCCCGAGTGATCTTCTCTTCAAATCCCGGCAGTTTCTGTTTTCTTAGCGCCTTTGCGCCTTGGCGTGAGGCCGATCTACGTGGAAGAGAACGGCAAAACTCACGCCAAGGCGCCAAGGCGCCAAGGATGGAGGTCGGCGAGGATCTCGATGCCTTCGAAGCTGCATTTTAGTTCGAGGCGTAGGCCGACGTGCGGTTGCGTCGGCGTGCCAGCTCGCTGGTGTACCGGCGTCCCAACTGATCGGCGTGAGCCTTCACCCACTCGGTCAGAGCCGTGGTTCCGGCCGGAGGGGCATCGACGTAGAGCAGACCCGACATCAGACCTTGGATCTCTTCCCTGGTGATCATGACGTCGCCCACCAATGCTCCGAGCAGTCGTCCCATGGCATACCCGAACCAGGGAGGCACCGAAATAACAGGACGGCGTCGGCCGATCAGCTGGCTGATCGTTTCAGCCAGTTGCCGATAGGTGAAGGTCTCAGGACCGATGGCATTGATCACGAGGTTTTCACGCACTTTGCCACATTCGACAGCCAGTTTGGCCAGGTCGTCCACATAGATCGGCTGAACGCGGTAATTGCCGTCGCCGAACACGCCGAATATTGGCAGGTGGCGCAGCGTCCACGCTATGTTATTGATGAGGATGTCCTCTTGGCCAAACAACACTGCCGGCCGAAGAATCGCATATGAGACTTTCGAGTCGACCAGGGCCTTCTCCAGCAATGCCTTGCCTCGAAAATACTCCAGCTTCGAGTCTTCGGACGGGTTCGTGATACTCACATGAACCACTCGTTCGACGCCTGCTTCTTTTGCTGCCTTAAACAACGTCAGCGTATTCTGGACCGCGTCCGCATGCTTGAAGAGCCGATGATTGAAACGGACCCAGTAGGTGTTGTACAGGACGGACACGCCACGCAAGTGCTCGACCAGAAGTTGAGGCTGGTCGAAGTCGAACGAAAAGGGAGTGACCTGGCGGCCGAAGGGATTTGCTCGCGAGGGAGAATTCGTCAAGGTGACAACCTGCTTGCCAGCCTCGAGGAGTCGCTGGGCAATGTACTTGCCTGTGTATCCGAAAGCTCCCGTTACCGCATGGATCGCGCTGGTCGACACGTATCTTGCTCCTGGATTGGTCCCGAACCCGATATACCAACCGCAGAAATACGCAGTCGATAACTGCCTGCTCCACAAATCGGCTGAGCGTTATCCAGCCGCGGACCTCTCTTCGGATTATAGCGACCGTCTTATCGCACCATCGCAGCCGGGATGCAGGGGGGCGCGACGTCCCATTTCCGCGTGGAAATCATCGCCGCACTTGGTACAATGGGCGTGACACAAGCAGGGCGACGGATGAGTGACGACACAAGGAGCGAGCATGCCACCGACAGGATTGCCGACGATTGTGAATGTTGGTTACCGCTCGACCAACTATTGGGTCGTCAGCGCGGGACCCTCTCGAATGCTCATTGATATCGGCTGGCCCGGCACCTTGGGGACAATGAAAGCTCGACTCCGACGGATGGGTGTGCCACTCGACGAGCTCCGCTATGCATTGGCCACTCACTATCACATTGATCACGCAGGGTTGGCCGAGGAACTGAAGCGGGAAGGTGTGCCTCTTCTGGTGTTGGACATTCAGGTTGCGGCCATACCGATGATGAAAACGTGGACCAAACCAGTCGATCATTACGTCGATATCACGTTCGACGGAAACATCACGATCAGCTGCGAGCAAAGTCGACATCTATTGGAACAGATTGACATCTCGGGCGAGATTCTCTCGACGCCCGGCCATTCAGACCACTGTGTGTCGCTGCTGCTCGACGACGGTTCCGTATTCACGGGTGATCTTCCACCGGAGAGTATGGCATGCGACAATCCTGTCGCTTTGGCGAGCTGGAATCTCCTGCGACAACGTGGGGCCAGACGCATCTATCCAGCGCATGGACCGATTCGCGGTATCGACGATCCACTTGGGGCACCTGTCGGCTAAGTGGACTGGCTGGTCAGGGCACCGATCGTGAAATGCCGAATGACGAAGTCCCCCATGCCGAATGGAATGATGAAGTCCGAATGTCGAACCAGCCTCCACGATAGGACTCCACTCGCTTCCTCTACGCGGTTCGTGCAGCGTGAGACGAATCGACCAGCGTCCGGCGGCACTTCAGGAGTGTTTTCCGACAGGCAACTCGGAAATGGCATGATGAACCGCTCTTGCGCATGAAAGCAAGTGGATCGCACAATTGGTGACGTTCTTGCTTTTTCCCGGAGTGTGACGCAGATGACTACAACGGACGTTCAGACGACGGCGGGCGCGAAGGTGCCGCCATCATCCTGGCGAGGCCTGTTGCGTCGGATTGCTCGCACGGTGGGATTGGCACTGATCGTCGTCGTATCGCTATTGGTTTTTCCCAGTGTGTTGCCCTGGATGGTGGCCTTCTGGCTGGCCTGGCACACCGTGTCGGTTCTTCGCGGCAAGCCAGGGTGGGCACCACTCATGGCGTGCGTGGTGATTCTGCTGGCCAAGCGTGTCTATTGGGCTCCCAGCTTGATTGTCCTGTCCACCCTGGCATTGGTCGTGGCGTTGGAGCGGATACTGCTGACTGGTAGCAGTGGGAAACGTTTTGGTACTTGGCCGGCAACTCTCTGTCTGTGGCTCGCTTGCGCTGGTGTGTTCTACCAGTGGCATGCCATTGGCCACTGCGATCATCCCGTGGTGTTGGACTTGCAGCGACCGGTCGTCTGTATCGGCGACAGTCTGACCTCGGGCTTGTTGCCCGATCGAGGGTATCCTGAGGAACTGAAGAAGCTGATCACGTTGCCCGTCGTGAATCTTGGTCAGTCCGGCATCACTAGTGAGGGAGGATTGGAGAGGCTGGGACGAATAGCCGAGGCGAATCCACAGGTGGTTGTCGTTGAATTGGGCGGCCATGATTTTCTCAAGGGCTTCAGTCGCGACGAAACCAAAGCGAATGTGAAGAAGTTGATGGAGTCATGTCGGGAACTGGGTGCGGAGATTGTGCTGATGGAAGTCCCGCGTGGTTTCATGACCGATCCATTTGCCGGGTTGGAGCGGGAAATTGCCGCCGAGGAAGACGTGCAGCTTGTGCCCGACTCGGGAATTCGTCAGCTGGTGCTCTGGAGTCCCATTGCACCGCCCGGGATGTGGTTGCCGGATTCCCATCTGAGCGACGATGGAATTCACACGAACCGGCGGGGCAACGTTTACCTTGCCCGGTATGTTGCCAGCGCATTGGAGGCGATGTACGGACCTGCTATTCGCGTGGAAGCGGATTACGGTGAAGCGGCGCGCTGATGCCGTTCGGAGTCACGCTCACACAGAGCGTGGGGGAGTTTCGGCATCACGTTTCTTCCACGTCGTGTGCCTGACGGCTTTTCAATGCGCGGCGGCGACTCTGCTGCAGTGAATGCTCTCCCTGGTCCGGCAATTGCTGGAGTTCATCCCGACGCGTGCCCTCCCACAACGGGACGCCCGTGGCGTACGCCGCGCGTACCAGGGCCTGGCCGGCGACGGGCGAACTGATGAGGATGAAGATCATTACCGCCATGGCGCGAAGCGTGACGGCTGTCGAGCCGAAATGGAGCATGGCTCCCAGCAACACAAACCCGACGCCGAGCGTGGCCGCTTTGCTCAGGGCTGACGTGCGACAGTAGACGTCTGGCAGCCGCACTAAGCCGATTGCGGCTAGTAGCAGGGATGCGGCACCCAGCAGCAACAACGACAGCACGAGGTACTCCACCATCAATCGACGCTCCGATGAATGTAGTAGGCAAAACCGATGGTACCCAGCAGAGCGGTGAGAGCCAGCAGCATCGCGACGTCGATCAATGCAGCCGAGTCGGTGGCTGCCCCCTGCGCCACTAACAGCGCGATCGTGACCGTGGAGATGAAATCGAGTCCGAGCACTCGGTCAGCCAGTGACGGGCCGCGGATCACTGGAATCAGGCCCAGCACAAGTGATGTCATCATGAGTGGCAATACGACCCAAATGGTCAAATCCTGTCCGCTCATCGCGATATCTCCAGGATGCGACGTTCGAAACCTTGCTTGATGTGATGGCGCGCAGCATCCAGATCGCGAGCATCCATGACGTGAACCGCGATCCAACGCTGCTCCTTGGATACCTCCAGGGTCAACGTACCGGGAGTCAGCGTCACCAGGTTGGCCAACAGTGTCATCTCAACCTCGTCGGACAAATCAAGCTGCACGAGCAGAACGGCCGGCTGAATGTGGCGATTCGGCGAGGCCACGTGATACGCCAGCTGCAGGCTCGCTCTCATCAGCTCCCACGCGAAATAGGCCGCTAACTCGACCATCTTCCACGCCCCGGCGAAATAGGGCGAAGAACCCAGTGGCCGGTGCGCCAGCCACAGGAACCCGAAACCGAGCCCGAATCCCAGCAGCAAGTTGGCTGGCGACACCGTGCCGGTCAGGGCAGTCCAGATCAGGGCCAGGAAGACGTTCAGCAACAACATGACTAGTGTTCTCCCAAAACTGCCTGTAGGTAACCGGCAGGAGCTGCCAGCGACTCGGCCGCCTCACCTGTCAGACGCAGGACCGGCTCCGCCGCCAGCGAGAGCATGACGGTGATCGTGGCCAGTAGGACGACGGGAACGCCAAAGAACAGCTGTTCATGTCGGCCAGAAGGACGCTGCAGTTGTTCGACTGCCTGCTGGCCGGCCTCAGCCCAGAAATACCGCGACCAGATCCGGGCGACGGTCGCCAGAATCAGCAGGCTCGTTCCCAATGCGAGTGCAGCCAGCCCCAGGTGGCCAGTCGCCAAGGCCGCCTGGACCAGCACCAGCTTCCCCCAGAAGCCGGACAGAGGAGGTAGACCGGCGATCGAAAAGGCCGAGAGGAAGAAGAGCAGAGCCCAACCGGGGCGGAGTCGGTAGATGCTGCCGGCGCGAGACCAACACGCACTCCCCAGTCGACGTTCCAACACGCCGGTTATCAGGAACAGATTCGCCGTGGCCACCATCGTATGGAGCATGAAATAGATGGCTCCGGACAACGCCAATCTGCTGCTGATCCCCAACCCCATCACGATGAATCCCACTTCACTGATAATCAGATACGAAACGACTCGTCGCAGATCCTGTTCGACGAATGCGCCCATGGCGCCGATGAGCATAGTCAGGCCGGCCACCACCAACAGCCATGTCTGAAGCCACGTGTCAGGAAGCGGGAAAACGAGCGTGAAAACTCGCAGCATGGCAAACACACCGACTTTCGTCAGCAGTGCGGCCAGTGCGGCCGAGATGGCGACAGGAGGAGTATGATATGACGCGGGAAGCCAGAAATAGGCAGGGAACAACGCCGCCTTGATGCCGAAGGCGATCAGCAGCATGACGGCAATCGCCAGTGTCACTCCCCGCAGCGGAGTCGCTTCCACGTGCAGCCTCAGATCAGCCAGGTTCAGCGTTCCTGTCTGGGCGTACAGCAGACCGACGGCAGCGAGGAAGATGGAAGATGCCAGCAGATTCAGCGCGACGAACTTCAACGCTCCTTCCAGTTGGCCACGTCCACCTCCCAGTGCCACAAGTACGAAGGTCGCCATCAGCAGCACCTCGAACCAGACATACAGATTGAACAGATCACCGGTCAGTACGGCGGCACATATCCCGAAGAGTAGCCCGTGTAGGAGAGCGGTGTATCCCCATTGCTGGCGGGGCGGGTCGATATCGACACAGGAGTAGATCATGACGCACGAGCCGATCACGCCGGTGGCCACCACGATTATCGCGCTCAGTAGATCTGCCACCACGGTAATGCCGTAGGGTGCTGGCCAGTCTCCCACTTGAACCACCTGAATCCCGTGGTGGTACACGGTGTCCAGCAGGCCGGCACCTGCGCCGGTCAGGGCCAGTGCACCTCCGATCCCGATCAGACGCTGCAGACGCGGGAAGTGCGAGAGCAGTACGCAAGCTGCCATCGTGATGAACGGGATGACAATGGTGACAACAGGAGAGATACTCATCGTTCCTTTTCTTCCGCGGAGTTCCTGGTACATGGGAACTCGTTTCTTCCCCGCTGCCAGGGTGACGCGGATGCGTTGGGCACACCAGGTGAGGCATCGATGTCGGTAATCGTGTAATCATCCAGGTCGTCGCTCTTCACCTCTTCCTGGGTGCGTTTCAGCAGAACGAGTGAAAAAGCTGCCACGCCAAACGCGATCACCACGGCGGTCAGAATCATGGCCTGCGGCAGCGGGTCCGTCGTCGTTGGCGGAGCTTCGGCTGCTGCTGGCGGGATGAAGGGGGGGCGGCCGCGCCGCAGTCCGGCGGCGGTGAATATCAACAGGTTCACCGCGTGAGACAGGAGCACCAGTCCGAGGATGAGTTTGACCAGACTGCGACGCATCATCAGATACAGACCACACGCCACGAGGCCCCCTACGACGACAGCTAGAGCCGTTTCCACCTCAATCCTCCGCCAGGGTGAGCACGATCACCGTAATGATGCCCAGGACCACCAGATAGACTCCCAAGTCGAACAACAAAGGACTCCCCAGCTCGCCAGCAATAGGTATCTCCAGATGCGTCCAGATGCCCGTGAGAAAGGGATGTCCGAGGGCCATGCCCGTCATGCCGCTGGCGATGACAAGCGACAGTCCCGCGCCGAGCAGAAGACGCGGGTCGATACGCAGCACGTTTCCCGCCCGTTCCGGACCCATCGCCAAGGCGTACAATGCCATGGCTGCTCCAGCCGCCAGTCCGCCAACGAATCCGCCCCCCGGCGAGTCATGCCCGCGCAGCAGCAGGTAGACTGAAAAGAGCATCAGCATCGGTAACAAATAGCGAACGGCGGTCTGCAGCACCAACGATCTCATCGGTTTTCCTGAGCCCCTTCGGGCAATCGCAGCAGGGCCAGGATCCCGAGAGCTGCCAGAGCCAGGACGGTCACTTCGCCGAAGGTGTCCAGAGCGCGAAAGTCGACGAGTATTACATTGACGATGTTCCGGCCATGGGCCTCCTGCAACGCATGCTCACGAAAGAACGGAGCTACTCTCGACGGTTGTTGCGTAGCTGTCACACCCAGGATCAGCAAGGTCACAATGGCCCCCGCCGCCATGGCGAGCGAACCGTCTCGAATTCGAGCCCAGGTAGAGCTCAACTGCCTCGGGTGCGGCAGGCGATAAAGGACCAGCACGAAGAGTATGACGACCAGCGTTTCCACCGCCAGCTGAGTCATGGCGACATCCGGAGCGCCGAACATGGCAAACACCAGCGCCACTCCATATCCCACAACTCCCAGTCCGATCACAGCTGCCAGCCGAGTCGGCGCATGAACCACACGTGAGGCACCCACCAGAATGACAACCGCCAGGATCGCCTCGTACAATCGAATATCCGGCCAGCCGACCACCGTCGACCAGTCCCAGTCGCTGACGATCACCGCTCCCACAGCCAATACAAAGACGATCGGATTCATCATCACGTAGAATCGTAGCCGCCCGTTCTGCAACGTTCGAGTTATCACTGCCGCCGATGGCTCCAAACCCGAACTGGCCAGCGTGAACCATCTTTCCGGGCCGACGCGTTCGAGCACGCGCAGCCAACTGGTGACACGCAGCAGCGGGGCGCGCACCGAGTAGGCAGCAATTCCCACCGCCAGACTCACTACGCTCAAACCCAGAATCGCGGCCGAACCACTCCACAACTCCAGCTTCACATTCACTTGGTGGGCGACAACCGTTGTCGTAGCGGGCGCAATCAGTTTGTCGGCTACCGGCTGATGCCAGATGCCCATGGCGACACCCAGCAGCGCCAGCACGACCGGGCCGATCAGCATTGTGACTCCTGCCTCGTGGATACGATCGGGACCGCGCGGGAGGGAACCGAAAAACGGCCGTACTGCGGCCAGGCCGGCTGCCAGCACAAGACCGATGCCGGTCAGCACGGCGACTGTGCTGAACACGATAGCGAGACGCGGCGACTGATGCGCCGCTTCGTAGAACTTCTCCTTACCCTGAAAGCCCAGCGCCGGCGGAAGTCCGGCCATCGACAGGGCCGCCAACACAGCCGACGCTGCTGTCAACGGCATACGGCGCCACAGACCTCGCAGTTGGCTGATGCTGCGGCTTCCCGCCTGGTGATCCACCATTCCCGCGACCAGAAAGAGCGTGCCTTTGTAAGCAGCATGCGCCACGAGATAGACCAGCGCGGCCTGTATCGCCAACTCGGTACCGAGTCCCAAGAGAAAGATCATCATGGCCAGCCCGGCAATCGTGGCGTAGGCCAACAGGCGTTTCAAGTCGTCACTGCGCCAAGCCAGCCAGACGCCCAAGAGCATCGTGATCACGCACAGACTCGTCACCGTGTCGTGCCACAACGCTGTCTCCCCCAACACCGGATGGAACCTCGCGAGCAGGTAGATTCCTGCTGTTACCATGGTGGCGGAGTGCAAGTAAGCGCTGATCGGCGTGGGGGCTTCCATCGCATTGGGGAGCCAGAAGTGAAAGGGGAACTGGGCCGACTTGGTGGCAGCTGCCAGCAGGATCAGCGCGAGGATGGTCGTGTAGCGATGGTCCTGGCGCAAGACGTCGCCGCTCGTGAGGATGTCACTCATCGATAGGCTGTCGGTCACCTGGTGAAGGAGAATGATGGCTGCCAGTAGTGCCTGACCACCCAAGCTTGTCACAATCAGCGACTGGACGGCCGCTGATCGAGCGGCCGGTCGTTGATGATAGTGGCCAATCAACAGGAATGAACAGATGCTGGTTAGCTCCCAAAAGATGAGCAACGTGATCAGGTTCTCGGCCAGAACCAGTCCCAACATGGCCAGCATGAAGACAGTCAGGAACAGGAAGTACCGCGCCGGTTGCTCGCCGCGATGCAGATAACCGCCTGAGTAGAGGTAGATCAGACTGCCGACGCCGGTGATGATCAGGGCGAACAGTTGACTGAGTCCATCCAGGCGAAACGCGAGGTCGACGTTCAAGGAGGGCACCCATGGCCAACTCCAGATCAGCGGACTGCTGTCGGATCGCTGCCAAATGGCGATGACCAACCACATCGTTGCAGCAGCCGGTGCTGCGGCCAGAATCCATCCCGCCAAGTGGATCGCTGCGCGACCTGAGGCGTCACTCGCGTGCGTGCGAACTCGCTCGGCCACACGTTGACTCCTTACCCTGTGATCTTGCACTGGCGATGGCGAAAGCCGCTTCATTCGGGAAGAAAGCGAAAGAGCATGCAAATGCCGGACCTTAACGGACAAGGGAGAGTCGAGCGAAGAAAGCAGCGAGGAGCGACCACGCGTCGAACGTGAATCAACTCGGTCTCCTTTTCACTCCCCATCGTTTCCAACGCGTCAATATGTCAGGTGGTGTGCCAAGACGCCGCAGACGTCGGTCCGCGTCGTTGCAGCGGCGGTCGCGTAGACCGGTGGCCGCGGTCGCGTAGACCGGTGGCCGCGGTCGCGTAGACCGCGGGGAAGTAGAAAACGGATTGAGCTGTCCCCAGGCTCTGCGCGAGCATGGCTACGGCTCTGCGCGAGCCTGGCTACGGCTCTGCGCGAGCCTGGCTACGGCTCTGCGCGAGCCTGGCTACTCGCGAGGCAGATCTCGCGGTACATTGGTGGTCCACGAAGTGGGGCGATCATCCGGCACAACTCGAGAGCTATCGCCGCTGTGACTTCTTTCGAACATGCGATGTTGGGAATCAACGGTGTATTGGCCTGCGGCCTGCATCGTACCTATGGTTGGCAGTTGGCGGCCCTGGCTGGCGTGACGGCCATGATGCCTGATTGGGATGGACTGCCCATTCTGGTGAGTCTCCAGCTCTTCGAGCGCAGTCACAGGGTCTGGGGGCATAGTCTTCTCACCTGCCTGGTGCTTGGCGTCTCGGTCGGGGGCTTCGACTATCGCTGTGACGTGGCAACTCGGGTAGCGCGCGGACTGACCCGACGGTGCCGCATCGAAGTACCGGCTTCGCAGTTGGTCGTGCGCAGGCAGTTTCCTGCGCGCGGACTGATGGTCTGGATTGCCACGGCGATGTTAGCGGCTCTGAGCCACTTGCCGGCCGATCTCGTCGTCTCCGGCACCAGCACGCTGGCCGATTGGCACCTGCAGCTCTTCTGGCCGTGGTCCGAGACCGGGTACGTCTGGCCGCTGGTTGCGTGGGGTGATCCGGCGCTGAGCATCATTTTTGTCGCCGGGATGTTTGCTTTGGTCCGCTGGCGAGCACGGACCGAACGGATCGCCCGCTGCACATTGCTGGGGATCTGTGGTTATCTTGTCCTGCGAGCAATGGTCAGTTAGATCAGCAGGAGCGGGTTGGGCAGAGCAATCGTTTGTCGGCCTTCCGGACCAGATGGTGATCGGAGAGGGCTCTGCCGCACGGTACCAGAGGGACCATGATGGCTGTGGAATCGCCGCTGTGCGTCACCCCTGCGCATCGAGCAGATCGCTCCATGCGCAAGGGAAACGACCGGTTGTTCTGTCCTTGGGCGTCCAGCATCAGGGCCCTACTGTCCTGAACCGTCGGGCGTTGGTGAGGGCGGGTCCGACGGTGCCGGCGGGTCGGTCGTGGCCGGTGCATCCGAGGTCGGAGGAGTATCGCCAGACGTCGGTGGAACGTTGGCCGGTGTCTCACTGGCCGGTGTCTCACTGGCCGGGGGTTCCGTTGCCGCGGGTGTTTCCGGCGCCGCAGGTGTCTCGGTAGCGGCGGGAGTTTCCGTCGCGGCGGGAGTCTCGCTGGCCGGCGGTTCCTGAACCGTCGGGGTTGCGACGCGCTGTCTCAGACTCTGCAGCGCTTCCGCGCTGGGACCCTGCTCAAACGGATTGGCATCGGGCAGCGGAGGAGCTGCTCCCATGGCGCCGCCCATCCCACCACCACCACCGC
>JBGSHS010000372.1:0-10640 GCA_041752115.1 Pirellulaceae bacterium
GAGCCGCGTGTGGATTCGGGGGCGGGCGCAGGGCGCGAGGTTGTGCGCGGGTCGGTTGCGATCTCGGCGATGGGCCGGTTGTTGGACGGCGTTGGGCTCGATCGCGGATTGTGTTGGGCCTGGTATCCTGGGGTTGCGCTCGCCTGGGGGCGAGCTTCACCCCAGGGTACGGTCAAGGCCTGCCTTCAGCAGGCGGGGAGAGGCGGATGGCGCCGCAGGTGATTTCGCGTGTCTACGATGGGAATGTTTGTGGGCGGGGCGGTCACGCACTGAAGTGCGTGCTACGGTGCACCACGTCTCAGGCGGCTTGCGCGATCGCAGCCGCTACGTGCAGCGCGGTCGTGTCGCAGGTACCGCTTTTCCCGATCTCGCGTCAGCGTCTTGTGAGTCGGAGAATGACCGTAACAAGTGCCATGCCCATAATGCCGGTCACAGCGCTCGGACCAGGTACGTCGGACGGGGCACTGCATTTCGTACCGTAGTAGATGTTCTTGATTCCCCAGTCGCCGCCTGCTCCGATCGTGAAGTCCCACTTGACGCGTTCACGGGCTGGTTGCGGCGTGAGTGTAAACACGAAACTTGCTCGCCGCCAGTTGTTCCCCAGGTCTCGCTCGCCGTTGCGCGTTGCAAACGTCTCATTCACATCGTCGGTTGCCCAGCTGCCATCAATGTCTCCTTCAGCGATCGGGTCGGCCAGGGTCGCACCGCCCACGTAGTAGTCATACTGGACCCACAACTGCTTCGTCGCATTTGCGGCATATGAGTTGTCGATCACGAGGAAAAGAAATGCTTTCAGTGTTTGCGACGAACTACCAGTCCCACCCCAGCAATCTTCTCCCTCCAGCTTCGTCGGAACACCGACCATACCATCATAGCTCCATCTACTGTTGCCGTACCTGTTGTCATCCCACTCCGTCCCGTACGGCCGATTCCAGTGGCCGCGCGCATCCGACTTTCCCCACGGCGGCCCGAACTCGGGAGGAGGTGGCAGACTGTCGGCCAGTGCGATCGATTCTTCACCGATCAACGCCGCCGCGGCGAGACCAAAAGCCAGCACACGAATGCCTCGAAACAGTGCCGATACCACCCTCAGCAACGTTGGCCATTGCATCGCAAGACCCTCCTATGCAAGAATCGTCGAAACGAGTCACAGGTCGGTTCAGTACAGGCACAGAAATTCTGCCTACATCTTTCCTTGGTACTTGACAATTGCTTTCTCGCGAAGTCGCAGTGGATTGCGCGGAATCGCAACAGATCGCAGGGAGGGCAGTAACGTCATCGGGGGTGTGCTGGCTGGGCGACGCGGCGGGCAAGTTCGCCGGCTCTTTCTTTGAAGCCCCAGTTGGGGTCCGCGATGGTGGGCCTCCGCTTTCCGGGAACTTGGCATCGACTGCCACCCGACTGACCTATTTTTGCAGCTGTTGGATGTGCTTACAGTTGCCGTGCGGAGCTTTGCTCGCCGGAGGCAGAGCGTTGCCTGAGCAACAAGAGCGTGTCACCGTGCCTGTCGATCCATGCAGAGCCCGAACCGGTGGCGCGATAGGAACGTCGAGGTGTTTCGGTCTCGGCCGCTCGCCGGCGTACGGGGAACCCATCAGCAAGCGAGCGAGTTGATTTCGCAAGTTACCCGGGGTTCGACGTATGGCGGTGCCACCGCCGCGGTTGCCGAGGCGTTCCAGCAGGATGCCCTGGAGGCGAAATAGTCAGGCGCCCTTGTCGCATGAGGCCGTCGCGCAGCGCAGTGGATCGAACATCGAAAGCTGTGGCGGTAGTTGCCTGCTCGCAAAGCGCAACGGCGCGAATGCGAGACGATAGGTCGAGTCGCGACAGCGTCACCCCCAGGTTAATGAAGACGTGTTCCTTATTGGCTGCGAAACCAACTCACGGTGACACGTTCCAGGCACTGAGTTCCTCGTAGAAAGCGCAAAGAGTTGCGGAACCGCGAATAATACCGAAAATACTTTCTGCGAGCTGTTGCGTGCCCCCTAATGGAATGTATAGATAGCCAAGTCCACACTCTCCAGCTCTTCCCGCTGCTGACAAAGCGGAGCAACGGAAGATGAACCGAACCCACATGGGAGTATTTACGGCCATCGCATTACTCGCTGCAGGGGCGGCGTGCGGCAACTAATCGGAGGTACCACAAGACTCTAATGCGGACTGAACTGGCGAGGTGTGGTTTGTCTCAATTTCGTTCTAAGGAGTCAATTGATGAACAAGGTCCTTGTTACATTTCTGTTGGTTGGGTTTGGTGTGATGCACTCGGCGTTGGGAGACACGATTACTTTTGACGCCGGAAATGGGGTGATATCCAACCGCGGTGCGGTTGGGACGGGGATAGATACCTGGACAGAAAACGGCTTCGTTGTGCAAACAAGCAATGACTACAATCATGTCGAGTGGAACTATGTCGATGCCATGAGGTGGCACAAGTCCAGTGCCAACATTTCGCCGAACGATCTCGTGGGCTTCTACCTTGACAACTCGTTGTTCGATTTCTCGAGTATTCAGTTGGTGAGCAATCTTGAGGGATTCCTGATCACGACCAATCTTGGAGGTTCGGAATCATTCAGTGCTGGCATAGTAGGGATTCAGGATCTTTCGACGGCCACAGGATTTCAAGGTATCTCCAGTTTCACCATCCACATTATTGGGGATAGCAACGCCTATCCGCACACCATCGACAATATAGTTCTCACTTCCTCCGAGGTCCCAACTCCCTCGTCTCTCGCCGGTCTGGCTGGCATAGGCCTGATGGGCGCGATCACCGCGGCGCGACGAAGACGAAAGCGGGCGTAGTCCACCGAGGATAACTCGAATTGGAGAGGGCTACTTGTTACCGGTGGTCTTTCTTGTTGTGGCAATCGCGTTAGAATCTATGCTTGCTCTCCCAAACACGGCCATCGGGTGACTTGTCTGCGACGCCCTCAGGGTAATCGCTCCAGCGTATGCGAGAACGGCCATAGACGACGGGCCGTTCTTTGTCGCCGACGTCACAACCGTCCAACGCTGCCGAGGCATGTTTCTCACCAGACCGGTAACGCAAAGGGATCGGGCAGCGGCCCAAGGCGATCCGCTGGCAGGAGGCGATGCGCCACTCACGCGCAAGCATGCGGTTGACGCCCAGCAGTTTGCATGCTCCCATGGACCGTCATAGGCCGGCAGACATCTCGTCGCGGGACAGGATCCCTGGGCAATTGCCCGACGTCAACCGCGGGTTGCACTGCGGTTCCGTCGCGCGTGAGATCAGGTGGCGGCTGGTGCTGATGGGTGTGCGGAGATGCATAGGTGGGTGATTCCGAGGGTATGACTCAGCAACTTGCCTGTTGCGCTTTCGCACTGTCACAATGCGCGCTGTCGCATTCGCTCACTACTTCCTTGATGCGAGTTCTGGCCAGAAGCGGCGATGGAAACCCGCAGACCGCCTTGATTCTCCCTCGCGTCTGAACCCCTAACAGAGCATGGAGGGAGCCAGAACGGTAGTTATGCTCGCGCAGAGCATGGGGGCAGCGCTATGCGTTCACTATTTCCCCCGCGGTCTACGTGACCGCGGCCACCGGTCTGCGCGAATGCGGCCCCCTCCCCTGCCCGCTGGAGGTGGGCGCTTACCGTAGCCTGAGCTTCAGCTCGCGACGGAACTCGTGGAAACGAAGGAATATGGCGATGTTTTTGCGCGGGGCGGTCACGCACTGAAGTGCGTGCTACGGCGATGGACGCCGATTGGAGCTTGCGGCCTTAGGCAGAGGCGGACCGTATTAATCCCCCTCACCCCCGCCCCTCTCCTGCCCGCTGGAGGCGGGCGTTTACCGTAGCCTGGGGTGGAGCTGGCCGATAGGCCAGCGCAACCCCAGGTAGAGTCGGCGAAGAGCATCGACGGCCGAGCGAACCGGTTGCCATCACGCCGGCGGCATGGCGAGGCCGCATCGAACCGCGTGTGAAATCGCGCGCCGGCGCAGGCCACGAGGTTATGCGCGGATTGGTTGCGATCTCGGCGAGGTGCCGATTGATGGAGGTCGTTTGGCTCGATCGCGGATTGGGTTGGGATTGGTGTCCTGGGGTGAAGCTGGCCGATAGGCCAGCGCAACCCCAGGTGGCGTCGTCGAAGAGCGTCGGCGGCCGAGCGGAACGGTTGCCATCACACCGGCGGCATGGCGAGGCCGAATTGAACCGCGTGTGAATTCGAGCGCCGGCGCAGGCCATGAGGTTAAACGCGGATTGGTTGCGATCTCGGCGAGGTGCCGGTTGATGGAGGTCGTTTGGCTCGATCGCGGATTGGGTTGGGATTGGTGTCCTGGGGTTGCGCTCGCCTGGGGGCGAGCTTCACCCCAGGCTACGGTCAAGGCCTGCCTTCAGCAGGCGGTGAGAGACGTAATGCAGAGTTTGCGATCTCGGCGGTGTGCTGGTTGATGGAGGCGGTTGGGCTGGGGCGCCCGACTGCGGCGGCCGTCGTGTGGGGCCGCATGCTAATCCCATAGGTATCGTTCATCAAAGGGAATGTCATAAGCGTTTAGAAACGAACGATACTCATCTTGAAAATCCCTTCGGCGATGATGATCTTCTTGAGTACGTACGTAGTTCTCCGCATCCCCGCGCTGCAGGGGTCCGACAGAGAACATTCCGTAGCCGCGCTGCCAGTGGAAGTCTCGGTACTTCGGTCCTACGGTCTTGGCGAACTTGCTGGATTCGATCTTGATCTGCTTGACGGTGTCTGCTGGGGAGAGAGATTTGACCAGCTGAAACAGGAGATGCACATGATCAGCCACGCCGCCTACGACGACATGCGGCGAGTTCATCTTGCGCAGAATCGATGCGAGGTAACCGTGCAGCGGTTCGCGGATGGCCTCATCGATCATCGGACGGCGCTCTTTCGTGCTGAAGACGAGGTGGGCGTAGAGTTTGGTGAAGGAACTTGGCACGGCATTTCTCCCGTGTGTGCACGGCGATCGATCGATTGCCGAGAATGAAGTGAATGGTCGCTTATCGCGGGCGGTGGGGAAAACGGCGATTGCGTAGGCCGCTGGTCGTTCCCCTACAGGTAAATCACCAACGGCGCTCCAAACCCCTCAAGAATTTTGAATAATCTTAAATTCAGCGCCCGACGACGTTTGCGAGTGCGGCCGCGTCCTCCTGCCCGCTGGAGGCGGGCGTTTACCGTAGCCTGGGGTGGAGCTGGCCGATAGGCCAGCGCAACCCCAGGTGGCGTCGTCGAAGAGCATCGGCGGCCGAACGAATCGGTCACCATCACACCGGCGGCAAGTCGAGCCCGAATCGAGCCGCGTGTGGATTCGAGCGCCGGCGCAGGGCGCGAGGTTGTGCGCGGGTCGGTTGCGATCTCGGCGAGGTGCCGGTTGATGGAGGCGGTTGGGCTCGATCGCGGATGTTGGTGCATCGTCGGTACCAGGGGTTACGCTCGCCTGTCGGCGAGCTCCACCCCTGGCTACGGTAAAGGCCTGCCTTCAGCAGGCGGGGAAGGACGTAAGGTGGCGCGGGTGCTATCGCGTTATTGCGATGGCGGTGTTTGTGGGCAGGGCGGTCACGCACTGAAATGCGTGCTACGTCGTAGCGCGAGCTTCTCCTGCCCGCTGGAGGCGGGCGATTACCGTAGCCTGGGGTGGAGCTGGCCGATAGGCCAGCGCAACCCCAGGTGGCGTACGCAAAGAGAATCGGCGGCCGAGCGGAACGGTTGCCATCACAACGGCGGCATGCCGAGGCCGCATCGAGCCGCGTGTGGATTCGAGCGCCGGCGCAGGGCGCGAGGTTGTGCGCGGGTCGGTTGCGATCTCGGCGATGGGCCGGTTGATGTGGCTATGCGCGCGCACGGAATGAGAAGATTAGCGGATGCGCGGGGAGGGAGGACAAAAAGATGAGAGGACAGAAAGATGGGAGAGCGTGGAGGAGGGGTTAGTCAAAGGCGCAAAGCTGGTTGATGTGGGCGGCGGAGCCGTCGCGGAGCCAGCCGTCGAGCTGGCTGGGCTCTTTCAACTGCTGGCCACGCATACGCGAGACGACGACGAAGCGAGATGCGAGCTCGGGAAGGCCAGTCATGTCGCCCCAGAGCTTCTCAAACTGCGAGACCGGAAATACGTCCTCCTGACCGTTACCCCAGCGCTTCTTCACGTCCTTGATCGTCACATACGTCGGCATCCGCATGCTCAACCGACGCACGGCCGCCGATACCGATTGCGGATTGTCCAGCTCCATGCGCGTCAAGCCGAACGCACCCAACAGCCGCTCGATCGAGATCCACGTGGTCATCGTGTTGTAATAGGTCAGCCGAAACTCGTCCTGCTCGCTCGGCATCGCCAGGCTCTCAAGCAACCGCGGGCGACCGTCCACCCGAGCCAGCCCGCCCCCTCGGTCCTCAATCCGACGCCCGATCACCTCGAACGTCAATGCCGCTCCGCTCTGTAAATGCAAACCCAATACGCCCGCATCCACATCCGCGCCCAACGTGTCGATGTTGTGTAGCATGATGTGCCCCAGCGACGGGCGGTCCAAGAGCATCTGACGAAGCGTCCCGTTGAGCAGCAGATTGGCTACCTCGAACCAATGCCCGACCGGATGCATGCACTGCAGCGGCAAATTGTCTGTATAGTCCTCACCGCACCCGGCACTCTCCGCCCACCCAATCAACGCGTTGTGCAGGCTGAGCCGCACTTTCTGAGCCTGCTCGTCCAGCACCTGCTGCGGCATCTCCTCCCACGCAAATCGTAAGTCGCGAGTCATCGGGATCATCCGCAGCCCGACACTGCGACCACGCGACAGATAGACCGGACCGGCATACCCGAAATTCCCCGTCTGCTCGAGCTGCGACTCGATCGGCCCGTGCGTCAAATAGCTGGTCGTTACGATGTGCGGGATGTCGCACCCACACGCCTTACTTTGCGCTCGCGTCTTGGCCAGATGCACTTCCAGAAAACTGCGGTAGCGGCCGCTGAAACGATGAAACGGATGCAGCGCCTTCACCACCCCGGCACCATGAGTCCACCGACTGCCCGCGCCGGCCGCCAGGCTCAGCACGGCCACTTCCCCACCAGCCATCGCCGCTTCACCCAGCTCGCGACACTTCACGTCGATCCCGTCGCAAGCATGGACCACATCGCTCGGTTGAACATCTTCAATCACGGTCGTCGTCGGCAGGCGGTTCTGAGCCAGCCCGATCCGGCCCGCACGCAAGTCGGCTCGAATCCGCTCGTGCAGCACCGCATCGAACCCATTGTCGTCCAGTAGCTCCTGCAGCGATCGGGACTCGCTCTCTTCCTTGCCCGGTCGAGGCAGTAGATTCGACAGCAACAGGTCGGTCGACGCGGCCAATCGCCCGCCGGCCGCACACTGAGCGGCCACACGCTGCACCTCCGCCCGCTTGGCCGGCGCCAGCTGCTGGATGTCCATCCGCACCCAGTCGCCGACGACCATCGCATAGTATTCGGCCGGCAGCAGCGCCTCGTCTCCCTCCACCAGCTGAGCGGTCGTTCCGCGGTCGTTGATCACGAAATCGTAAACCACCGGTTCCATTGCGAACGGCAGCGAGTGCTGCAGCTGCCGCTTCGTATCGCTCATCAGACGCTGCAGAAAATCCTGAGCTTCCTGACGCCGACTGGGCTCGAAGAAGAACGCCATGCCGCCACCCGACATGCCGCCCAGCATCAGAAAGCCCCAGAACTGCTCACCGAACTGCTCACGCACGCGCTGGATCAGCGTCTGCGTATAGTGGTTCGACGCCCAGGGAATAATCGTCTGAATCGGGCCCGCGAAATTGTCGGTAGTGAGCGAGCCCAGCCGGCGAACGTCCCCTTGCTGCAACGCCGATTCGATCGACCGCAGGATCTCGATCGCTTTCAAGCGGCCCTGCCATTCGGCGGGCGACCGGAGCAGATATTTCTCTGTGACCATCTGCAGGATCGGACCCACATCCTGCGCCATCCCGCCATGCACCACGACCAGGCTGTCGGTCAGCTTCTGACGCGTGGCCGGCACCACCTCATCATGACCCAGAATACGATGATCGGGCAGCAATCGCCCGCGACTGATCCCGAACTCCGCATCGTCCCGCCCCGCCTCACGCCCTTCAATGATCTTGATGCCCGGCCACACGCCGCCGGAATCCTGCCAGCCGCCCCCCGACCCGCCTAGCCACTCGCCCAGAATCGCTCGGGCGGCGATCAGCCGCCGATCGCTCTCCTGCAGAGTGCCGGTCAGCGCCGAGACCTGCTTGGTCGCTCGCATGGCCACTGCAATGATCGCAGCCAGCAAGTTAGTGGACACGGCTAGCCGCGACCCTTTGGGGATATTGTTCACCTTCGTGACCAGCTCCAGGCCAAGACCCGGGCCAATCAAACGCTCCAGCACATCTTCCATCTTCTGCTGCGAGCCCTCCAGTCCGGGCGGCACGATCCCCGCCGCAATCACTCCGGCCTTCAGCAGCCCGAGATAGTCCTGCGCGAAATCGAATAAGTCGCGCAAGTTCCGCACGTCCGACTTCGCGCGCAGATCCACACTGGCCAGCCGCAACACCGGCTCGTCAATCACGCGCAGATACGCTTCGATCGGCGGCCGAGCAGCCTGGTCGCGCCCCCGCACGCCCAGATCGACCGACACGTTGAGCACTCGAGCCCCTTCCGGAAAATCCATGCCCAGGAAGAAAATGTCGCTCCAGCCGCTATGCGACAGGTCCATGCGCACGGGTGTACGCTCCAGCAAACACGGGAACAGCCCCGTGGCCGGATCGCGCGCCAGCAGCTCAGGCCGCACCCGCAGCGGATGGTCGCTCGGATGGCCCACTCGGAACATCCACTGGTTCCCACGCACCGACCGGACGCTGTGCCGCACCTGGTCGGCCAGCGTCTGAAATCCCAGCTCATGATAGGCGACCGCCAAGGCACTCGACGCCGTGTCGGTAATCGACCCCCCGCCATCCTCGAGAAACGCATCAATCGCCTCATCGAACCGCCGATTGAGCAGATGCACAAACCCGGCGTACGATACTCGCCCGTACGCGTCCTGCGCTAGCCGAGCGGGAAGATGATAGCGATAAATGGCGCTCAGAAAGAACAGCGCCCGTACCCGTTCGTACAGGTTCGTGCACGAGCGGCGAAAGCCGTCCAGCCGCCGGCACTCCGCCACAAGCTGGTCCGCGTCCCAGCCCTCAATCGACTGCTCCAGCGATCGGTTGCGAACCGCCATATCCGGCGACGTGATGAGTTGGATCAGATCGGATTTCATAGTCGGGCGTGTTCCAGGAATTTGCGGGGCGGATGAAGGGATCAAGGGGACAAAAAGATGGGGGACAAAAAGATGAAGAGGGGATGCGGGAGATGCGTGCTGCCTTTATCTTTTTGTCACATGATCTTTTTGTCTTTCTCCCCTTCCGGCCAGCAGCTCGACCAATTTGGCCAGCACTTCTTCGCGCTCGTCGCCGTGCAATGCGAGTGCCAGCTGGGCCATCAGCAGCCCGTATTTGACGCCTATGTTGTACCGAGTGCCGTTCAGCTCGAGGGCCAGATAACGTTCGCGCGCGGCCAACTGCGAGAGGGCCGGTGAGAGCCCGATTGATTTGCCGTTGGACTGCCCGACATGCTCCGTCAGGATCTCCATCACCAAGGGTGTCAATACATGCATGCCGAACAGGCAGAGGTAGTGCCCTGCCCTGAGACCCGGCACCAGCAGTTGCTGCTCCGCTTCGGTCGGAGTGGGCTTCTCAACCACCTTTTCAATCGCGTACAGATCGCTCCGCCCTTCCACTCGGCGTCCGCCGATCGTGCCATAATAGGCCAGCATGTTCTCGCGCGTGGGCTGCACAGCCGACACGGCGCAATCTTCCGCTCGAGCCATCTCGATCAGCTGCTGCGTGCAGCGCCGCGACTCGCCGCTGATATACAGATGATCGCTCACCAGGTGCACGAACGGCTGATCGCCAATAAACGGCGCCGCACAGCACAATGCATGCCCGTACCCGCGCGGAGCAGGTTGCTCGATAAACGCCAGGTCGATCGGCAGGTTGGCCGCAGTGTCCGTATACGCCGCCTGATCGCCCGGCCGCACCACCACGGCGACTTCCTTCACCCCGGCGGCCGAAAGCTCCTCGACAATAATCTGCAGCGCCGTCTTCTCCGATCCGTCCAGATCGACGAACCGCTGCAGCGGCAGCCGCGTCTGGTCCGGCCCCGCCGCCGTAATCACCGCCTTGTTGAGTCTCATCGTAGTGCTGATCCAGTGTAGTGTGGGTGCCGAACTTGTTTTCCAGTTAGATGAGGACCGATCTCGCTCATCTATGGTAATTCAAGCCCCTCAGAAGGCCAAGGCGGTGGCGAGGGAATGACGAATGACGAAAGACCCAATGACCAGTGGAATGACGAAGGGGTGAATGACGAATGAAGGGCGTGTGTCGAGGTGTAGCGCGCGTCGTAGCGTGGATTGAAGCTGGGTGACTCGCGCAGAACGTAGCCATGCTCGCGCAGGACGTGGCCATGCTCGCGCAGGATGTGGCCATGCTCGCGCAGGACGTGGCCATGCTCGCGCAGGACGTGGCCATGCTCGCGCAGAGCATGGGGGAATCGCAATACGTTCTGCTACTTCCCCCGCGGTCTACGCGACCGCGGCCACTTCCCCCGCGGTCTGCGCGACCGCGGCCACTTCCCCGC
>JBGSHS010000373.1:0-75790 GCA_041752115.1 Pirellulaceae bacterium
GCGCCGGCCGTGCGCAAGATGGCTCGGGCACTCGACGTCGACCTAGCCGACGTCCGTGCGACCGGGCCGGGAGGGCGAGTGCTGATCGAGGATCTGGGAACGTTCGTACGTGACCGCGGCGGCAGGGAAAAGAAACTGCCACTGCGATCGTCCGCCGTGGACCTGGGCACTCCCGGCACCCGCATCCAACTGCGTGGTGTGCGACGTTCCATCGCCGATCACATGCTGCAGTCCAAGAAGACGATTCCGCACTACAGTTATATCGATGAATGTGACGTGAGCGGACTGGTGTCGCTGCGCAACGAGCTGAAGCGTCCCTTCTACGCCCAGGGCATCAAACTGACTCATCTTCCGTTTTACGTCAAAGCGGCTGCCGTGGCCCTGCAGAAGGTCCCGCTGGTCAATGCCTCGCTCGATCAGTCCACCGGCGAGATTGTCCTGCACGACGAATATCATATCGGCGTTGCGACAGCGACCGCCAGAGGCCTGATGGTCCCGGTTGTGCGGCATGCCGATCGCAAGAGTGTGGCGGAAATTGCGGCCGAGCTGGAACATCTGATCCGCGCAGCGCAACGAGGAACCATCTCCCGTGATGAACTGCGAGGGGGTACTTTCACGGTTTCCTCGGTCGGCAACATCGGAGGGCTCGTCTCCACGCCCATCATTCATCATCCGGAAGTGGCCATCGTAGCGATCGGCAAGATCTTCCAGCGGCCGGTATTCAACGAACAGGGACAAGTCGTTCCGGCTCGAGTCACCTACCTTTCCTTCTCCTTCGATCACCGCGTCGTGGACGGCAGTATAGGGGCCATTTTCGGCAATTCCATGATCCAACAACTGCAGCACCCCCGCTCACTGGTCGCCGACAAATGACGAAAGACATCAAAGGTGACCGAATGCACGTCAACCTGAGTGCCTCGCAGGTGCGCAAGCGACTGAAGGGGCTCGGCTACGGGGTCCGCAAAGTGTATAGCGCCGGGCGACAGGAAGCGGTGATCATTCACACCGCCACTGGAGACCATCGCCGCGAATTAGAATCGATCTTCCAGGATGTCATCGTCGCCGGGGACCAGTTGCCAGAGTGAGCGACCAGGCTCATTGAGCCGGCGTCCAGAAGGTGACACAGACTGGCTTGGTCAGCTGCAGCTGGTGGCCGGTCGGATTCAACTTGCCGGTCGCGCGATCCACACGAAACACGACCACGTTACCAGTCCGCTGATTGGCTGCCAGCAGGAATGTGCCGCTGGGATCAATCGCGAAATTGCGCGGCTGCTGGCCCTGCGTGGAATGGTGGGAGACCAATGACAGCTTGCCGCTCGCCGCGTCCACCGCATACACCACAATACTGTCGTGCCCTCGGTTCGAGCCATAGACAAAGCGGCCGTCGGGCGAGACAGCAATCTCTGCCGTCGTGCTCTGGCCGGTAAATCCATCAGGCAGAGTGGAGATCTCCTGAAGTGTGGTGAGCGTACCAGGCACTGCGTCGTACCGGAACGCGGTGACGGTCGAATTGAGTTCATTGATGACGTAGGCGAACTGACCGCCAGGATGAAAGGCAAAGTGACGCGGCCCGGCACCGGGCGTGACGGTAGCGAACGGCATTTCCGGGTTCGGCGCAATGCTCCCGTGCTGGAGGTCGTATCGATAGATAAGCAGCTTGTCGAGTCCCAGGTCGGCCGCAATCACAAACCGATCGGCGTCGTCGTTATTGATGCAATGTGCGTGCGGAGATGTCTGCCGCGGGTGTACGCTCGATCCCTCATGCTGATTGAACGCACAGGCCACTCCGACCCGACCATCCGACTCGATGGGCAACACGACCACGCTCCCTCCCCCATAGTTGGCTGCCAGCACGTGTTTGCCCGCGCGATCGACGATCAAATGGCAAGGCCCCGTCCCCATGGCAGATTCTTGATTGAGATACGTCAGGTTCCCGGTAGCCGAATCGATGGCAAACGCGCCGACCGACCCTGAGTGTCCGCCGTGAAAATCCTCGGATTCTCCCACCGTGTACAGAAACCGCCCGTTGGGATGAAGTGCCTGAAATGACGGGTTCTTCACACCCGACACTCCTCCCAGCCTCGTCAGTTCGCCGCTCTGTCTGTCGAGCCGACAAAGGTGGATCCCCTCGGCGTCCCTCTCGGCGTAACTCCCGATGTAGACAACCAACGGACTCGTCGAATCGGTCACCGTCGGTCGACCGGCTCGCCCTTCATTCAGCGCGGCGAACGGGGCCACGACGGACAGGAGAACAATTATCATTCTTGGGCAGACATTCGGCGTATTCATGGAAATCACCACTGAGGGGTCCCCTTGCTGTTCGATCCGTCAGCCAGACCAGTCGTCCGCGACAACATCTCTGCAGGCCGGTCGCGCAGAACGTGAGAAAACGGAGACTGGCCTGTCCGTCTTTCACCGTCTGCGCGACCACAATCCCGACGGAATGATGGTGCGCGATTCGTCATTCACAGCGTTGCGCCACAGAATCGCGATCGTTGATTCGGACTCTACTTCTCGTTGGCCGTAACTCCGGGCCACTCATCGGACCGGAACGGAGTCACAGGCAAACCGCTCACCGTCTTCAGATTACAGACCGGATTGTTGGCCCAGGCGTAGCGCACGGCGACTGGCTCGGCCACGTCGTCGCACCAGACCGCGACTTTGTCCCTGGTGTCCTTGACCAGCACCGCCTTGGCGTTGAAGAACTTCTTGTCTTCGCCGGCGATCGTAAATCCGCGAACTTCGCTCACGTCAAAAGGCCGCAATCCTCCATCCACATGGTCGAACGTCAGAACGAGTTTGTTGCCGTCCCGTTGCATCGATTGGAATTCCGGACTCCGACAGTCGATCTCGACGTGATAGTCTTTGGCCAGCGCCCAGCGTGCCAGTCGCTCCCCGACATCCTCTTTGTTTCGCGGATGGATGTCATTGGCTTCACCGATATCAATGATCACTGCCTGCCCCGTATTGGGCAAGCTGAGTGTCATGGTCTGCGCTTCGCGCAGTTCCGCCCAACTGCTTTCGACCGGCTGCTGGTTCTCTGCCTCGTAGTCAGCCAGTTGCACCCAGTAGAACGAGAAATCGCCCTGCTGCCAGGCATCTCGCCATGACTGAATCATCAGAGGAAACATCTGGCGATACTGGTACGCTCGGCCCGCATTGCTCTCACCCTGATACCAGATCGCGCCTCGAATACCGTAACCGACGACCGGGTTGAGCATGCCGTTGTACAAGTTCCCGGGACGCGCGTTGCCGTTGAGCTTTCCCTCGTCCGTACCTTCCTTCTCGATCTTCACCCAACGCTCCATCAGCGGCTGATAGTGAGGATCCGCTTCCAGCAGATGACGAGGAATCCATGCCTCGCAGGCCGATCCGCCCCAGGAATCGTGAATCAGACCAATCGGAATGTCGAGCGTCTGATGAAGCACTCGTCCGAAAAAGAAGCCGACTGCGGAGAACGTATTGACCGTGTCAGGTGAGCACGGTTTCCAATCACCCTGAAAATCGCTCTTCATTTCCTGTGTGCCCACGCGAGGGACCGTGATCATCCTGAGCTTCGGGTAATTGGCCATCAAACGTGTCAGGTCGGCAGCATACGTATTGCCGACCGTCCAGGCCATGTTCGATTGCCCCGAACAGACCCAGACCTCGCCCACCAGGATGTTCTCAATGGCCAGGCGGTTCTTGCCCTCGATGACCATCGTGTGCGGACCGCCGGCAGCCAGTGGATCGAGCACGACCCGCCACTTGCCGTCCGCGTCGGCAGTCGTCTTCTTGGTCTGGTCGCCCAGCACGACGACCACCTCCTCGCCAGCATCCGCCAATCCCCACACCGGATTGGCGAGCTCACGCTGCAGCACCATGTGATCGGAAAACAGGGCGGGCAGCCTTACATCAGCGCTCGCCCAACCTGTCATCCACGCCAGCACCAGGCCCGCCATCATCAGACACCGGAACATGCACGGCTTCGTTTGCTGAGTCGGCAACATCAAAGGATCCTCCATCAACCAGTTCAGGGCTCGTAACGTGTCAGAGGCTGAGCGGCCCGAGCGAGTTCCGAGGGAATCGGGGCCCAGGCCCAGTTCCAACGACCTGCATTGTCGCGCCGGCCACCGCGTCTGGCAACCATGGAACGGGCAACTATACTGGAACGTGACCGCAACGGCCGGGGGACGTCCAGGGGCCGAGCGACAGGAAAAGGTTGAAGCCGAATCACACGCCCAGTGTTCGAGGATCCAGTGTTCGAGGGCCTCGGCGACGATCGTTTTCCTCGCAGGGTGACAGCGCCATTCTGCGGTTGCCGTTGGACTGCGACCCTGGCCACAGCGACGAAGACGTCACGTCCGTCGGACGCGGCGTGTTCCCATCCTTGAATTCAGCCTGTTGAGATCGCCACGATGATTCACTTCTTATTGCTGCTGACCGCCTGCGCGACTCTGGCGATCGACGACCTTCCATCGCTGACGACTGCGGATCCCACGACCCAAGTCGCCATGCAGCTCTGCCTGGCCCGAGTGGAACTGGTGCAGCGCGAAACGCTTTACCAGCCGGAGCATCCACTGCTCCAACAGCAGCAACGAGTCGTCGCCGCATTGGAACAGGCGCTGACAGCTCTGGGGGAGAAGGGGTATCAGGTGGATGAGAAGCGGGTCGACGCCATGCTGGACGCGTTACTCATGCGCACTCAGGCAGAGCTGGAAGTGGCGCGGCAGGAACTGACCAGTTCACACCCGCGTCTTGCCTTGCTCGAACTCCGCCTGCAATCGCTCAGCCACGTGTTGGCTCGTCGTGCCTTGGTGGGATGAGGATCGCGGCCCCAACTGCTTCCCTGCAGGCTGCGCTGCCGACGGTTAACAGCAGGCAACGCTGCTCCGGTGAACGCGATAAACGGCGCCCTGTGACGAGCAGCAGTGTGGGAAGGACTTCGCTGCGGTCTCCAGCCGAACCGGGAGTCATATCCTGTGGAGCAAGAGTCGGTGTGTGCGTCGCCACCGGCCTGATGGCCCAGACAATGGCGCGATCGCCACAGTCGTCTCCATCGTCACATTCGCCCGGTACGGCAGTGCCAGGTCGTCAGACTTTGCCGAGTCGGTGGAACTTGCCACCCCACGCACTGTGCTGTGAGGTACGCTTATGGCGCAGGGTTCGTTGCCCGGCCAGTGCCGTGACTGGCTTGCCTGGACCAGCACCAAGGATTCGTTGGCAGTTTCTGTAGGAGGCACGCCGTGTCACAAAGCTTGGCGCCATGGATCTCGGCCTCGGTAGACCGACTGCTCCAGCTGCGAGTGGCCGACGTGGGTTGGGGATACCGTCGCGAGGGCATCCCATACAGCGAGCCGACAGCCTTGGGATGTCTGGCTCTGCTGGCCGTCAATGACCAGCAGTCGACTGCCTATGCCACCGAGATGGCAACGGCCGGTGCCGATTGGCTGGCAAGCCTGCAACAGCCCGATGGAGCGGTGGGGATATCGGCCGAGCTGTCGAAACCGCGCTGGCCCACAGCCTATGCGATTCTGCTCTGGAGCCAAGTTCCGGGTTACGAGTCGCAACGGGCTCGATCGCTGACTTGGCTGCAGCAGCGGGAAGGTCATACCTACCCGAAGTCGAGGGACTGTGTGCTGGGGCACGATACAAGTATTCCCGGCTGGCCTTGGGTTGCCGGAACGCATCCTTGGCTGGAACCGACCGGTATCGCGATGCTCGCCCTGTGCCGAAATCAGTTGGCTGGTCATCAGCGAGTGCGCGACGGCATACGCCTGGTGCTGGACCGAGCGATTGTGACGGGTGGCTGGAACGTCGGAAATTCTGCGACATTTGGTAAGCCCCTGCGACCGCAAGGTGGGCCCACCGGTATCGCCCTCCTGGCACTTCGGGCCGCGCTGCACGAGGAAACGCCAACTGTCACCCGCGGATGTGATTACCTGTTGGACATCCTTCCCACCACCCGCGCGCCAGAAACGCTGGGCTGGGGCCTGCTGGGGTTGCTCGCCTGGCGTCCCCGGCCGGATGGCGCCGATGACTGGCTGCGCGAAGCGTTGGAGAACTCCAGCGTCCTGCACCACGCGCCGCTCCGCCTGGCCACCCTCCTGCTGGCCGCCAGCTGCTCGACCCTCTCGCGACTCGGAGTCACTCCGGCCGTGCCCCACCAGGCGGCGATGGAGGTGCTCGTTCCATGACGACTGCCGCACCTTCTCCGCCGGCGCGGAATGCTGATGGGTCGCACGATGCTCCCGAAGTGGCTGCAGCCGACTGCCAGGGACTGTCACGTCGTCGCTGGCTGGTGGGAACCGGGGCCCTGGCACTGGGGGTCGGCAGTGCGGGGTGGCTGTGGAGCCAGTCTGAGCGCTTTCAGCGCGCTGCCACATTCATCGGCCGCGCCGTCGCTTATGACGCTTCGCTGGAACAGCGGATACGCGAGGGCCTGACGCAGCTGGGATGGGGCCGCTCCCACGTGCGCGACAAGTCTGTCATGCTCAAGCCGAACCTGGTCGAGCCGACGATTGAAGCGCCCCATGTCAACACACACCCGGCTGTCATCCGAGCGGTCGCCGAAGTGTTCCGTCGCTGGGACGCGCGTGAGGTCTTTGTCGCGGAAGGGCAGGGACATATCCGTGATGGTTGGCTGGTTCTGGAACAATCGGGTCTGGAACCGGTCTTGCGTGAAGCGAAACTCGAGTTCGTGGATTTGAATCATGACGACATCTTCGCCACTCGAAATCGTCTCGGCTTGACGTCGCTGAAAGAACTCTACTTGCCGGCGACTTTGCGGCGTGCCGACCTGATCGTGTCGCTCCCCAAGATGAAAACCCACCACTGGGCCGGTGTGACCCTGTCGATGAAGAACCTGTTTGGGACCATGCCCGGAATCTGCTACGGCTGGCCCAAGAACGTGCTCCACCATTGCGGTATCGATCGATCGATCCTGGATATCACGGCAACCGTCCAACCTGACCTGGCGATTGTCGACGGCATTATCGGCATGGAAGGAGACGGGCCGATTATGGGCACACCACGCCACGCCAATCTGTTGGTGATGGGTAACAACCTGCCGTCGGTCGACGCTACGACGGCACGGCTCATGGGCTTCGTGCCACAGCACCTGGCGTTTCTGCAGGGGGCATCCGGCAGACTCGGACCGATTCTCGAACAGCACATCCAGCAGCGAGGTGAATCGATTGCCAGCTGTGCCCAGCATTTCGAACTGATCGACCACCCGCATTTTCGTCAGTTTCGGCCCGCCTGAAGCTCCCGCGTCATCCGCTGCTCACGCGCTTGGGAGCCGACGGAAAGAACACCACGAAGTAGACGAAGAGGCAGGTCGGCCTCCTCGCCTGACTCAGTCTTTCGTCGTGACCTTCTCTTCAAGATTGTCGCGCAGCTGGAAGTGGTAGGAAGGGTTGCGGGGATCGAAGTCGCTGTCGGTAAGCCCCTCATTGACTTTGAGCTTCTGATAAACGTACTGCTCCAGCAGTATCGGTTTGCCCCCTTCTTCCGCCGGGAAATCGTAGGCGCGATAGAAAATGGGCAAACCGAGTTCATTGTCGACGGAAACCTCGGCCATATAATAGGTCAGATTCTCACGCCTCTTGGGATGAGTCAGGCGGTAATGTGTGCACGTTCGATCATCAACTCGAGCGTTTTCAAACACTTCGATCTCACCGTCGCGATACTCCATTTCCTGAGCCAGAACCTCAATCAATCGCTCGACCAACGTTTCGAAGCCGATTTCGGTGATTGGATATCGGTTCCCTTCCATGGCCAGCGGACTGGTTGGAACCAGCTGCACGGTCACGTTGGGACTACGCCGGCCTCCACGACGGGCAATCAAGTCGCCGTTGTTCAGATTCTCCACATATAGCACTTCGCGACCGGCCACGCTCTTCGGCTGGAGAAACCGCAGATAGACACTGAACGGGACAACAACCTGCTCCCCCTCTTTTTGCTCGTGACGGATCTTCACTTCCAGGAACTGCCAACCGCGGTCTTTACCATCGACTCGTTCGCGTTTGGCGAGCAGGCAGGAGTAGTCATGGACGTCTTCTCGGATCCGCTTCAACGTATTCTGGGCGAACTGCAGAATCTCTTCCAGTTCCGCTTTACGGCGTCGAACCTGGCCCGTTCTGCCGTCCGTGGCAGGGGCCGGCGGAGTGTCTGCCCCACGACTCCCGTCCGCCTCCGGCGCTTCGTCTGCCATGGTGGTCGAGTCGGCAGCGGCATCCTGCCGGCCCGCTGCCTCCGAGGCGGAAGGGGGCGCGGTGTCGATTCGCCTCTCTTCGGCCGTCGAAGACGAGCCCCACCACGCCGCAGCACATGCGCAAAGAGCGAGCCAAGCGAAGTGACGGCGGGCGTGCGATACTGACATCGAGTTCATGGCTGAAGAACCTCACAGTCCTGATTCTTAGGCGCGTCCGTACGCTGATGCTGAGAGTCTAGCTCGCACGGAAGGTGCTGCCGCGAGAATCGGCAGGGCGCATTCTGTTCCCTGCAGTTCGGCCGCACCGGCATTCAACCTGCGGGGATTTGTAGCGGGAATGGAGGATCTCGGCTACTGGGAAATTCTCCGGCTTCTGGGGCAAGCCACCCCCCGGCAAGGCGAGGCAGGAAGACTGGATAGTTTTTGCGGCTTTGAGCGGAAGGGAGGAAGGTCCGGGCGGGGGTCGCGAGGCGTTCTCCCGAAATCAGCGAGGGCTGCCGTGCCGTTGGCCATTGAGCCGCCGGGGCCGGTGCGACGGGATGTGGCCGTGTTGGATGTGGGACTCGGTGCCGTTCTTCCGAGGTGGGGGGCCAAGGTCCGGTACGCGATGGTGAGCCGAATGCTTATAATCAGGGCTCAGTGGAAACTCATTCGTCTGGGGCATGGGATTGAGCAATGCGTATCGGCTTATTCGTTCCTTGTTACATCGATCAGCTTTACCCCGACGTAGCATTGGCGACCGTGGAAGTTTTGGAACAGCTGGGGGTGGAGGTGGAGTTCCCCACCGAGCAGACCTGCTGTGGACAGCCGATGGCCAATACGGGCTGCCAACATGAGACGCGTCCTTTAGCGCAGAAATTCCTGAGGATCTTTCGCGATTACGAGCGTGTGGTGTGTCCGTCGGGGAGTTGTGTAGCGATGGTGCGTCATCAATATGAGGACTATCTGCACGGCGAGCCGGGGTTTGAGCACCTGAGAGCGAACACGTTCGAGCTGTGCGAGTTCCTGGTGGACGTCTTGAAGCTCGGTCGCTTCGAGGGGGCTTTTCCGCACCAGGTAGGGATTCATCAGAGCTGCCATGGACTGCGTGGTTTGCGGATGGCCCACGCCAGCGAGCTGATCGAGCCGATGTACAGTAAGATGCGTCAGTTGCTCGAATCGCTCGAGGGAATCCGGTTTTCGCAGCTCGAACGTCCGGACGAATGTTGTGGCTTTGGTGGCACCTTTGCCATTAATGAAGAAGCGGTTTCCTGCCAGATGGGGCTGGACCGTTTGGCAGACCATCAGCGGGCTGGAACCGAGGTTCTGACGGCTCCAGACATGTCGTGCCTGATGCATTTGGCGGGGCTGTTGCGGCGTCAGAATTCCCATATCCGGATCATGCACATCGCACAGATTCTGGCAGGCCGCGAGGTTCCCAACGGCCACCGGTAGCTCGGTCACCGCGAGCGCCGCGATCCTCTCTCTGGCCACAGGCGATTTGAGTTAGCAGGAAGAGCAGCGACTATGGCTCATGCAAACATTGAACATGCGGTTGACGCGGCCCGGTTCATCGACAATCAGGAGCGCACGCACTGGCACGATCAGGCGTTATGGTTTGTGCGCGTCAAGCGGGACCGAGCGGCCGGCTCCGTGGCGGAGTGGGAAGAACTCCGCTCGCGCGCCGCTCAGATCAAGCGACACACGATGTCGCGGTTGGCTGACTACCTGGAGCAGTTTGAAGAGCAGGCAACGCGGCGCGGTGTTCACGTGCATTGGGCCCGCACGGCGGAAGACCACAACCGGATCGTGCTGGAGATCTTGTCCCGCCACCACGTGGAGCGGGTGGTCAAGAGCAAGTCGATGCTGACCGAAGAGTGTCACCTGAATCCTTTTCTGGAACGCCATGGCATTGAAGTGGTCGACACCGATCTGGGCGAGCGGATCGTACAGCTGCGCAAGGAACCGCCGAGTCACATTGTGCTGCCGGCGATTCACATCAAGAAACAGGAGGTGGGGGAGACGTTTCACCAGCATCTCGGCACGGAGAAAGGGGCCAGCGACCCGAATTATCTGACCGAAGCGGCCCGCGGGCACTTGCGCAGCAAGTTCATGGCTGCGGAAGCCGGGATTACGGGGGTGAACTTTGCCGTGGCCGAGACGGGGGGGTTCGTCGTCTGTACCAACGAGGGCAACGCGGATATCGGCATCTCACTGCCGCGACTGCATATCGCCTGTATGGGCATTGAGAAGTTGATACCACGAGCTGCCGATCTGGCAGTCTTCACCCGGCTGCTCGCGCGCAATGCCACAGGCCAGCCGATCACCACGTACACATCTCATTTCCACGCCGCACCTCCCGGCGGTGAACTGCACGTCGTGCTGGTCGATCATGGCCGCAGCGCGTTACGGACCAGCTCGAAGTTCCGCGAAGCGCTCTGCTGTATTCGCTGCGGGGCCTGTTTGAACACCTGTCCGGTCTATCGTCGCAGCGGCGGCTACAGTTATCACGCGACCATTCCTGGCCCGATTGGCTCGGTGCTCAACGCCACGCAGGACGCCAAGACCTACCATTCGCTGCCGTATGCCTGCAGTCTGTGCGGATCGTGTTCCGATGTCTGCCCCGTCAAGATCCCGCTCGACCAGCAGCTGCTGGCGTTACGTGGCGAAATCGCTGAGCAGAAGTATCTGCCGCTTTCCAAGCGAGTCTTGATGAAGCTGACCAGTTTCGTCATGTGCCGCACGTGGCTCTTCAATCTCTCGGGCAAAGTGGCGCGTCGGATCATGCCCTGGATGCCACGGTTCCTGATCTACAACCGGCTCAACGCCTGGGGCAGACAGCGTGAGATTCCGGAGTTTCCCAAGCAGAGTTTTCGCGAGCTATATAAGAAACGACATGAGCAGTCGAGATAAGATTCTGAGCGATTTGCGGGCGGAGCGGATTCCGGACGTGGCGTTGCCGCCGACGGCAGGAAATTGGACTGTCTATGACGACCCACGGCAACAGTTCGTCCAGGTGCTGGAAGCGGTGGGCGGGCGAGCGGTGACGGCACCCGATGAAGGATCGCTGGAAACAGCACTCTCCGGCATCGATGTCTATCGTCAGGCCGCGCGGATCTGGTCTCTGCTGCCTGGTATCCCATCGGCCGGAGGAAACTGGTCCGAAGTGACCGATCCGCACGATCTGGAAACGCTCGAATGTTGCCTGGTACCCGGTGAATTCGGCGTGGCGGAAAACGGTGCCGTATGGATCACCCATACGATCATCCCCCAACGGGCGGCGTTGTTCGTCACCCAGCATCTCATCCTGGTGATCAACGCTGACCAGCTGGTGCACAATATGCACGAGGCGTATGACCGCATATCGTTCGAACAGGCCCAATTCGGAATCTTCATCTCGGGACCATCGAAAACCGCTGATATCGAACAATCCCTGGTGATCGGTGCGCATGGAGCTCGCTCGCTGACCGTCGTGCTCCTGGGGGGCCGCTAACTGCGGTGGCTGCTAACTGCTCTCGGGACGACGACTCTCATGCGACTCAGGTTGGTCACGTACAACATCCACAAGGGCATCGGTGGGATTGATCGCCTTTACCGGCTGGATCGAGTCACGGAGGCGTTACGGCACTGCGCGCCCGATATCGTGCTGCTCCAGGAGGTGGATGATGGCGTGCCACGTTCGCGCAACGATCGCCAGGTCGATTTACTGAGCGAGTGGTTGCAGCTGCCCTACCGCGCTTACCAGCCGAACGTCAAACTGAAGATGGGCCACTACGGGAACGCGATCCTCAGCCGATTCCCGCTGACCGACGTGCACGATCTGGACTTGACTCTTCCACTCAAGAAGCGGCGGCGCGCGTTGGTCGCACATTGCCGCCTGAAAGATGACAGCCATTCGCGCACACTGCTGCTGTTCAATGTCCACCTCGGCCTGGCTGGATTTGAACGTACGATTCAGCTCAAACGGATCCTGACGTGCCACTCGCTGGTCCACGCGCGTCAGCATACGGCAGTCATTGTGGCGGGCGACTACAACGATGTGTGGGGAACTCTGGGGAGGCGGCTGATGGAACCCGCCGGCTTCCGCGCTGCGTGCCTGCGTCGACGCACCTTTCCGGCGGTCTTGCCGATGCGGCCGCTGGACCGGGTGTACTTTCGCGGCGACTTGGAGGTGAACCACAGCTTCGCCTCGCGGACCGAAGTGGCTCGACACGCCTCAGATCACCTCCCCTTGGTCGTTGACTTTCGCGTTCCCTCGCACTGAAGTGTCCCGGTCAGATTGCCCTTCCAGGCACATGGCCAGCGGATCGTGCGGCAGAGTGGGCTCCAGGGTCGCTGTTCCTTCGCTGTTGCCGCTGACCGACTTCAGGCCTCGCTCCGCCGCAGTTCGAGCAGCGTGAGTTCGGGCGGGCAGTTCAGCCGTATCGTGTGCACGCCCGACAGTCCGCGGCTGACATGCAGCAGCGTGGGAGGAGCGGAGAAGACGCCACTGGCATATCGGACACCGTAACGGCTGGGACAAACGACCGGCCCGATGACCGGGAATCGAATCTGACCGCCGTGCGTATGACCGGCCAGCATTACATCGAACCGATGGCGACGCGCCCACGCAAGAGGGTCAGGTGAGTGCGAAAGCAAGATGGAAAACGGTCGCCCAATGGAGTCGAATGGAGGCACCTCCGGCGCCGGAGGAAACCACGGACACTCGTTGCCGCTGATTAACACATCGGTGCCTCGAATGCGCCGCACAATGCTGCGCCCGCCAACATCCTCCAATTGACTGTCCACCAGCGCCCGCCTGAGCTGCTGTACATCGGCCAACCGCTGGTCATGGTTGCCCAGCAACACGTAGACTCCGAAATGACTGGTCAGCTTCCCCAACGTATCGGGAATCCAGTCGATGCAGATCGCTTTGTCGACCAAGTCGCCTGTTACGGCCACCAACTCAGGATCCCAGCGATTGGTCTCCTCGATCGCCGCCTCGAAGAACGCGCGCGACAACTGGCCGGTCATATGCAAGTCGGTCACCTGGGCGATCCGCAATCCTTCCAGATCCAACGGCAGGCCTGGCACCACCAACAGCTTATGCTGACAGTGGATCTCCAGGATCTGGTTGCCGGGAAAGCCACCCAACCACCTCGTCATTCGATCTCCGTAAAGCCGCGAACCAAGCGTTTCCCGCAGGTCCAATACATGAGTCCTGTTGGCCAGTAGACCGGAAGGCGAGAATTCCGCCCACCGACGCACGCCCCACGCCACGCTGACGTACACGAGCATCGCCCAGCAGATGCCGGCCCAGCTAAGTACCAGCCAATGGACTTGCTCCCCCGCCCCCCACATCCAGAATCGGCCCTGCCACACAACCCAGCCGGTAACGAACAGAAGTGACGCCAGCATCGCCACAATCACAAACTTCTCGAGCCTCTGAACCAGACGTGACGCCAGCCCACTGGCGTGGAGCCGATTGTAGAGCCAAGTCCAACACGCGACATGCCCAATGATCGTCGCGCCAGCCAGACAATACGAAACGGTCGGTTCCATCTCGGCTCCTAATCCAGCTACTCCCGTTCAATCCAGGGTACCCACCCAATATAGTGGCGAGTTGCGCCGCGGCGTCGATGTAGGCCCGGCCTGCGTGGAGTGACACCCGCACCACGGTTAAAGACGGGGAACTGCCCAGGAAACACCATGCCGCCCAGATCAAACATGCGACACGTCGGCGTGGACGTCCAGAATCGTCTCGACTGTTTCCAGCAATTGATCCAGCCGAAACGGCTTATAGAGAATGGCCTTGGGGTGTAAGCCGGCTCGGCGAGCGTTCACGATGGAATGGCCGGGATCCCAGCCGAAGCTGGACATCAGGATCAGCGGCACGCGGTCCATAATCTCCATCAACTTCAGCAGCAGTTCATAGCCGGTCATATCGGGAAGACGGATATCGGCGATGATCACGTCGTACGCCATTCGATAGCGGACCATCAGCACTGCTTCTCGCCCTTCGTGCGCCGTCTCCACTTCACACCCGTACCGATCCAGTCGCTGGTGCGCGTCGTTCCGCACCGACTCGTCCGCATCAACAACCAGTACCCGTCGGTTGGCAAGTTTCGGGCGTTTCTCCAGCTGAGCGGTCGCGGGAACGGCTTCTGCGGGAGCCATCTTCTGGCCGATCTTCTGAATGCTCTGCTTGATGTCACGTGCATGCCGCAGAATGTCATTGAGTCGCTCTTCCACTTCGGGATCGCAACCAGCATCCCGCTCGCGCTCAATCACGTTGACGGCATTGTTCAGAATCTCGTCCACCGGCAGAGCCACGGCACTGTGAATCGCCTCAACACTCTGCTGAGCGGCGTTGGCCTTCTGGGCGACGAGCAATTCCAGCGTATTGAGCGCCACGGCCACGCTGCGCGAAAAGATCTCGAGGAACTGCAAATCACTCTCGCTGAACGCACGCGGCTCAGGACTCTCCACATTGAACGTGCCGATGACCTGGTCATTCCAGATCAGCGGCACGGTCAACGAACTCTTGGCTCCCAGGAACGCCTCCAGGTACAACCGATCTTCATCGGTATCTTCACACAAATAGCTCTTGCCGGTCGCTGCGACAAAACCCGTCACGCCATTGTCTCGAGGTCGAGCGAAGAGGGGACGTCGAGCCGCCTCGAGGGCCAGCCCTTCCGACAGCAGCGGCCGCAACTCCAACGTGTCCTGGTCCAGCAGGCGAATCTCAATCACGTTGAAGTTGAGCAGGTGCCGCGTGAAATGGAGGATGTTGTGTTTGAGCAATTCGATGCGGTCTTCCACCTCCATCTGAAAGACCTCGTCGGGCGTCAGGTTCGCCAGCTCGACCCCCGCTTTGTGAATGGCAGCCAGCTTCTGCTGCTGCAATTTCTCCACCGTGATGTCTCGGATCGTAACGATCAGATTCAGCGGCTGCTGATCAGGTTGCCGCACCGGCGCCGCATGCACCTCGAAGTAGCGGTTCTCTCCAACCCGCAACGTCGAACTACTCGACTGCCCTAACGCCAAGGCCGTATGGAAGGGACAGAAGTCGGGTCCCAAGATTTCGGGATTGCCCAATGCACCAAAGAAACTCTGCCCAATGATTTCGTAATCGCCACACCACTGCCGGAATTGGGGATTCCCCCAGATGATCTGGTTCTCCGGATCAAGCAGACAAACTCCGTCGGGCATGCCTGCCAATATCTGCTCGTTCTGCAGCAGTCGACCGACCTGAAGTGACTCATTCAGGTGCTGCGATCGGACATACAACCCGTCATACTGCTGGTCCGAAAGTCGAGCGAACGCGCGGAGCGGGTCGCGCTCAATCACCACATCACAAGCCTCGCGCATCCCTACAGGAATACAACGTGCTGTGTCGTCGCAGTCACAGATGCAGAGAATTTTGGGTTTCTCAACCAATCCCCAAACTCCTCCTAAAGAACGCCCCTTCCACCAGAAAAATTATAAGAGCGGTTTTACTTGGCCACAACCGCCAACGGACCAACCTTCTGATACATCGGCAAATCGGCTGCGGATTTCCAATACCCCTCAAGACTGCCCCCGCTTTCCCGACCTCCGTGAGTCATTCAAATCTTGCTGTCGGTACCACCGATCGTCCAGTCTTTTCCGCCTCCTGCTGCCATCCCACTTTTCTCCGCTCCACACGGCATCATAACGTCGCAGCTCGTCCCAAGACAATCATACTGCGCCCATCATAAGTGTTCCAATCGGGCGAATCGCTATCGAAAAACCGCAGCGGCAGGGCCAGCGGGCATCAAGTCGATAACATGTACACCAACCGGTTGCACCAGATCGCTTGCTGGCGGCCACTGATTCTCACTGCACGTAGGAGGGACCGATCCATGTGGCGCTCACTGTTTCTCGCCGCCGGTATCGTGCTCTGCATTCTCGGCGCTGAATGCCTGATCATGGAAAAAGCCGTACTGGCTAGTGATCCTGCCGCTGCGCAGCCCCCAGTGACCTTCTTCGCCCCCACGACTCCACCACCAAGCGAAATCAAACCACCAGAGTGGGCGCCCTGGAGTCTCCTGGCCAGCGGCGCCGTGGTGATCATCTACTCCTATTCGATACCCCGACGCAACGGGTAAATCTACTCCTCTTAATCCAACGTGAAGGCGTTGAACCTCCCATTGAATGGTGTCCCCCTGCGCACCGTGTGGGGTCAATAGGCCACAACGGAAACACTAATACACCCGCTCCGAGTAACGAGCGCGTCTCTCCCGCGCCCACCGTACATCGGAGAACAATCTAACGTCCGACCAGTGCCGTCGCGAATCCACGACAGACTGGCAATAAGCTGCTTGAAGTACAGGCGGTACCCCTTAGCGACGAGCAACTCGCCGTTAAACGGACGCTAAAGTCGCTCGCTCCAGCTTTAGTCAACTGCCACATTCAAACATCGGAGTCACGGCGGCGGCGAAATCGCTCACCGAGACTTGGCCGGCTTCTTGATTTGCTCCAACCACTGTTCGTGATTTTCCGGAGGCGGGGGGAGAGTGCCCTCCATCTTGGTCGCCTCCTCCTTGCCGCAACCGGCAGGGACGACCGTCATAATTGCGGCAAACAGGGCAATCAGGGTGGTGGCAACTATTCTCTTCATATTGGACAACTCCTGTTGACGCTCGAAAGAACGACCAGTCGCATCGAAGCGACGAAGCGTCGCATCGCACCGCCACTCGCCCCCTGCCTCAGTCGAGTCGACCTGATGCACGAATCGAACGGAATCGCTGGGGACGCAAAACCTCTCTCGCGTCCTTCTTACCATCGCCGTCTCGGCCGGATCAAGTACTTGGTACGTCGGCAGTCGCAACCATACGTGCGTAGTTTGGCAAAGGCTTCAGACCGCGAACGCCGCTGACATCCCCGTTCGATTCTCCCCGCGGTCTGCGCGACCGCGGCCACCGCCTGCCCGACCGCGGCCCAGCCTAACTACCGTTTCAGGGCCAGACAAGCCTCGACCGACCTGAGTACGGACCGCCTGACCTGGCAGAATTCGGCCCAACCCACTCCGACGAACGGCCTGCTTGTCCCAGCATGGAACCGATCCTGCCTTCCACCGTCCCAAGCTAAACGCAGAGAAGAAGATCCACCGGTTGCAGAAAATATTCCAGATTCGCCGGATTACTCGGCCGGATCAGCCCATCGGATGCACCATCCACACCCACACCTATTCTCTCCCCGGGCTTCGATCGAGTTCGGCTGTTCGGGATATTGGGGGCTGGCGATCAGACCGGTGGCCCAGCGGGGCAGTCGAAAGAGCGTATTGCCGCACGCGGCCTGCTTGGGGAGAACGTGGGGCAGCACTCAGTTCGAGTCGTTTCACGGCGACTCGTGGAGACCACACCCATGGGGTGTGTGAGAAGATTGTCCAGCTCCGATTTTCGCAAGATTTGACCTGTTTGCCGTTCTTCGAGATACTGACAAACGCTGAATTCCAGTATACTTAAGTCAGATTTCCTATCGCTCGTCACGTGTCCGACGCTGAGTCCCCGCTCGGACGCAACCATCAGCGGGATTGGGGAGCATGTGGAGCATGATGCCACAGGCTCGGATTCTACATCCCGTAAGTCACCGTTTCCGGGGAGACATTTATGCGTATGCAACTGAGCCGAAGGCGAGGTTTCACCATCGTGGAATTGCTGGTGGTTATCGCTGTCATCGGGATTCTCGTCGCGATCCTGTTGCCGGCTGTTCAGGCGGCTCGTGAGGCAGCTCGCCGAATGGACTGTACGAACCGGTTGAAGCAGCTCGGTCTGGCGAACCAGAACTACCACGACATCTTTCAGGCACTCCCTCCGGCCAAGTGTGGCACGCACGGGTCTGGGAACCTTATCGATGCGAACGAGTACACGATGAGCGGATTTGTGAGCCTGTTGCCGTACCTGGAGATGATGCCGCTGTTTGAAGATGCCCGCAAGAACAATTTCGGCCCGGTACCGTGGTCGGATGTCAATAAAATCTGGACCGTGCGCATCCCCGATTTCATGTGCCCTTCGGATCGCGAGTTGAAAGGCTTGCCGTTTGGCAATCGGAACTACTCGTTCTGTGTCGGCACGTCTGTCTATCAGAACGAAAGCGAAGCGGGGCCGGACAATAACGGCTGCTACAACAATATCGGTGATCCCATCTATCGCAAGCGGACCATAGCGTTCCGCGACATTCGCGACGGGCTGAGCAATACGATTGCCATCAGTGAACGACGAGTTGGCAGCCATGAAGACTGGAATGATATCGGCAATGTGGCGATCAATATCGTCGCGGCCAGCGGCGATACGTCGACCGATCCACAGGAATGGTATAACGCCTGCATGGCGACCGCCTCTCAATCCCAGGGGAAGAAATACAACGACACCGGGGTGATCACCTATGATCAAGGTGGAACGAGCGCCAAGCCGGGGCAGAGATGGGCTGACGGCCGTCCCTACTACTCGTGTTTCACGACGATCATTCCCCCCAACGGACCTTCCTGTTTGACGAACAACGGCGACTGGTATCGTGGTGTGTTCACTGCCAGCAGCCGGCATCCGGGCATCGTGAACGTGCTGCTTGCCGACGGGTCTGCGCGCCCCATGGAGAACGCGGTTGACTTGACGGTCTGGCGGGCGCTCGGCACGCGAGCCGGAAAGGAACCGCTCGGCGATTTCTGACAGACGGCGTCACGCTGCTGCGGTGACGTAAGATTCGTCTGTCGTTACCAAGGCGGCGGCTTGGGGGCCTCTGCCTGTTGAGTTGGCTCGGCTCACCCCGGCATTGCATGCTGATCGGTTGGTCAGCTCCCCACTCGACTTCGCCACGGGAGACTCTCGCCGTGCGACGGTACTTGGCTGAGTGGCTGCTCTATGGTCTGCTTGCCATTGCGGGAACGTACCCGGTCATTACCGTCGTGGGGACGCATCTGCCTCTGGGCGTGGAACCGTCGCCGACCGTACCGCTGTTGAACTTGTGGACGATCTGGTGGAATGTCGATCGATTGGAGCACGGCTACCAGGGTTATTGGGACGCGCCGCTCTACTATCCGACACGCGGCGCCCTGGCGCTCACGGAACCGCAGTCGGTAATGGGTCCTTTGGCCTGGCCACTCTGGCAGTTCGCGCCGCGACCGGAGTTTGTGTACAACTGCCTGTTGCTCATCTTTCTGACTCTCAACGGGTGGGTCGGGTGTCGACTTCTCACGCAGTATCACATCGCGCGACCGGCGGCGCTGGCCGGCGGAGCGATGATCAGTCTGCTGCCGCTGATTCACTGGCAGCTGGGTGTTCTCCAGGCAGTCTCGGTATGGGGAGTTCTCTGGACTCTGCTCGCACTGGAGCGTCTTCGTCGCGCTGCTGGCCCGTGGACTGCCGTTCACGTTGCCGTGGCCTTCGTCTGCACCTATTCACTGTGCTGTTACTACGGTCTGTTCCTGGCATTGTTATTGTCGATCAGCCTCCCGTTGATGTTCGGACGCCGTCTTCGGCAGCACCGGGTCTGGCTGTGGGGCTCGGTGGCCCTGGTGACTGCCGGCCTGCTGCTGACTCCCATTGTCACGTCGCAGGTGTCGGTCGCCCGACGCGAGGCAATCACGTTTCCTCGAACTTGGATCGACCGCCTGTCGGCGTGGCCTGAAGATTACCTTCGAACTCCGGCGGCACAACGCATTGCACCGTCGCACCGGTCCGATCCGCAACGGAGTTATCCGTGGCCTCTCTCGCCCGGAACGCTCAAATATGGTCTGGCGGCAATCGGAGTCGTCTTTGCGCTCCGTATGCGACGCCATCGACGACCGGCACTGCTGTGCCTCCTTCTGTCGGCAGCTGCGATGATGCTGTCCATGGGACCGCATCTGGCAGGTTGCGGTGCCGTACCGTATGAGACTCTGGTGCGAATCGTGCCAGGCCTCGCCCAGGCACGAAACCTCTATCGGTGTGCCATCTTTGTGCAGATTGCCGTCGTCATCCTGGCCACGTTCGGCGTGCACGGCCTGTACAGGCAACTTCGACGCGTAACGCCGACGAACCGGCGAGCGAATGCGATCGCCATGCTGACGGTATTCATGCTCGGGGCCATCATGGCAGGCCAAACGTGGCCGCCGCGGCCTGCCATCTACGCGACAGAATCCGCAGTACGTTCCAGTCGCTGGGTGCACTGGTTGCGCCAACCTGAGCAGGCGCAGGTTCGACTCGCGTTTTTTCCACTCCCTTCGGGGCGTCAGGCCGCCGATCACATACTGACGACCCAGTGGATGTATAGCCAGATCTGGCACGCCCGGCCGATGATCAACGGTTACACGACCTGGTTGCCTCGCGAGCTGGCTCGTGTCGATGCCGAGTTGCGGACATTTCCGAGCGCATCGGCCGTGACTGCGCTGCAACAGCTGGGCATCACGCACTGCGTGCTCTTCCGGGACGAGCGGATCATCACGAACGCATTGGCTGCGGGGGGAATGCGTCACGTGCTGGACGATGCAGCGGCCAACGTCCAGATCTGGGAACTGCCGGCCGCGCCGCGGTCACCCGAAATCATCGAACGCGATGCCGGGGTACGCCCTGCCAAGGGCGAAATCCCTGATGACGAAGGTAATGACGGATTTCCCAGTGCCGACTAAACTGCCAAGAGAACTCGACGCAATCCGCTTGGGGCTCGATGGTTCGCTACTCGGTCTTCGTTCGTCATTGGGTACTTCGCCACTCGTCATTCTCGGCAGATGTGGCCATCCCCGTAGACTCATTCAATCGCCTTTGCGCAACAGCTCGAAATACTCCCGAGTCTGCTCACGTTCTCGTTTGGGAAGGGTCTGCTGGTTGATGGGATCCGGATCAGCGCTCATGGAACTGGCAATCTCCGTCTTGATTTCCTCGAGTGATTTGCCCGCGATGTTGGGGCCGGCCGCATCTCCCACGCGAATCGCCTCACCCTGACGCGGATCGCCACTGACGCGAGTTCGATATCCGCCCGTTTCCGTCTCTCTTTCCGGTCGCTCCCCCATCCCTCGGCCCGGTCCCATGCCACGACCTGGCTTTTCACTGAACATGTCGCCTTCCATTCCATAACCGTTGCCCTGGCATTCCGCGCAGCCATCGCCCTTGCATTTGCTGCAATTCATGGCGCTCTTGGCGTCGGCAATCTCGTTCATCATCTGGTCCAGCGTCTGGAGGTTTTCGAGTGACTGTTGCATCTGTTGGAGATCCTGCGCGAGTTGCTGCAGTTGCTGCGCAGCTTGCTTGCCGTCACCGGCCTTCAGGCAGTTGGAGCACTCCTTCATCTGATTGGCCAACTGTTGGAGCTGCTGTAGTTGCGGACTCTGACTGTCGAGCGCTTCGAGCTGCTTCTGCACCTGATCCAGCTGATTCTGCAACTGACCCGCTTCGGCCAGCTTCCCGTCCTTCTTGAGCTGAGCAATCTGATCCTGCAGTTCACGCTCCTTCTGAGCCAGCTCCTGCCGAGCTCCCAGCATCTTCTCGAGTTCTTTCCCTAACGCCTCCAGTTGCTTGGCAAGTTGATCTTTCTCGTCAGCGGAGAGTTGTTCGCTCGCGAGCTGGTCACTCAGCTTCTTCAGCTCCTGCATGGCCTTTTCCATGTCCCCTTCTTGCAGGGCTTTGGATATGCGTTCGGCCGGCCCCTGCTGACTGGTCTGCAGCTGCTTCAGCATATCTCGTGTCTTGGCCGCGCTGTCGATATCGTCGCGTCGCTTCTCCAGTTCCTCAGTCAGGTTATTGAGCTTGACCAGCGCCTTTTTGCGATCGGTTTCTTTCTTGGACAGCTCATCAAGCCCTTTCTCCATACGAGTGATCAGACCGTCCGCCTCCTTCAGACCAACCGCCTCCAGCTTCTTCTTCTGCTCCGCCAGCCGTTTTCTGAGTTCAGCCAGCGACTTCTTCACCTGCTCTTGGTTGGCGGCAGTCGCCGTGTCGGCCGAGGCGGTGTTGTCGCGGACCACGTCTTTGATCAGGAATGCCACCAGGAATACCACGACCGCCGTGACCACGGGCAATAGGGGGTGCCAGCCGAACTGGGTTCGAAAGTGCTCCCGGACATCGATGCGTTCGACGCGTCGTGAAGCGTCATCCAACAAGGCCTGCCCCGCTTCAGTCGACAGCTCGTCTGATGACAAGGTAATCACGCTCGATACACGCTCCTTGAGCCCATACCGCAGATCAAGCTCGATCGCCGCGTCCAGAACGCCTTTGCGGCCCAGCCAAGTCCGAAGAAATCCGGCCGCAACACCGATCGCCAGAGCCCCGACGATCCAGGAAATCGCCCACGCCCGCCCGTTGGTCAGCCCCACAGGCCAGATCTTCGGCACCACAATGGCCACCAGCGCGACCAGCAGAGCCGCAAACGTGAACCAAGTGATGGAATGCACAAGCCGATTCCACAAGAGACGACGATGCGCTCGGCGAACCTGTTGCCGGATGACGTCCATATCCTACTCCTCACACGACTCGTCACGAAGCGACCGTCCCCGACTACCAGCCTGATACGTAACAGCCTGACACGAACGGTCGACCACCCCTTTTGCCGGTTCGCCCTTGTCTGCCTCCCAGCGATCACCACTTGCGGACCACTCGTCCAACGAAAGCGGCCGATTTGCTGTGGCAAGCCGCCCGCACAGGCGACGCACGAGTTCCCCCCTCAGCGACGCGTTAGGCTGCCTGGAAACGGTGAACCGGTGTTGTCCAGTAGATCACTCAGTATTATAGGAAAGCGCTTACGAGCACGCTAAGAAATCTGCCAAAATCTCCCGCTTCCGCCCGCCTTGGTCTGTCGACGCCTCATCGCTCTCCTCAGAACCGGAGGGCGGTGTCCCTCAAACATGCCTCTCCCAGACCCGGGCCGTGTGAAGTCAGCCCCTGCGGCAAGGGGAGCAACTGTCTATGATGAAATGGGTGCCCGCAGATTCTGGGCTGTCATTCGACGTGGAGTTCCGGACCATGACCTTCTCTGCCGGCAGGAGTGAAGCGAAGGTAGAAAACGGGCAAACCGGGTGATTTCATGAGCAGTTCGAATTTGGCTGACCCGCAACAGCGACCAAACGCTGATATCGTCATTTACGACGGCCGTTGCCGATTCTGTACCGGTCAGGTCGAACGACTCGCTCGGTGGGACCAGCGCAATCGCCTGGCGTTCCTTTCACTCCACGACGGACGGGTGGCTCAGTTGTGTCCCGATCTGTCGCACGAGCAACTGATGCAACAGATGTATGTTGTGACCCCCACCGGCAAGCGGTATGGTGGCGCGAGGGCCGTCCGCTATCTGAGCAGGCGACTGCCGCGCCTGTGGTTGGCGGCGCTACTGCTGCATCTCCCCGGATCGCTGCCCCTGTGGCAGTGGGTGTACCTGATCGTGGCCAAACGACGTTACCGGTTGAGCCACCCGGACACCTGCCCGGATGGCAGCTGTGATGTGCATCGGCGATAGCGGCGGGAGTTTCGGCGTGGGAACTTGGTCGGCCGCGTCATCGTTTGCTGTTTGCGTCATTGTCAGAAGGCTTCGCTGACGGGCCAACAGTCCATTCGCACTGGTCTTCGTTCTGATCTCACTTGCGGCGGGTGCGAGATTCCTGTTGACGCGGAACCTCGCCTGACGATATGAGTATCCTCATGTCCAGCTCACCGTGTCGTCCAGTCAGCCTGACGAGGTGGTTACAAGATGTTTCAGCGATCATCCAACTCCGGTTTCCTCCGTTTTGACGCTGCCCATTTGTCACACACCGGGCTGAAAGTGGTGCGTCAGGAGAACTATCGCACCTGGGAGATGACGCTGGAGCATTGTACGCACGGCATGACCGTACGCCGCCATCGTTACAACATCAAGATCACCGACACCGAAGCGGCACGCGAGGAGTACCTGGCCGGCTTTTCCAGTCAGACGACGGCCCTACAGGCCGCGCGGCGCCGCATCGACTTCATTCTGGATATCCGCGATCCACGCACTCCACGCCGACGCCGCCAGAGCAGTTGAAGAGGCACGCGATGTGCTTACTCGGCGGCGGCATCTGCGGGCACCGGATTCTGCATGCCCCCTCCCGGTTCGACCGATTCGTCCAGCGAAAGCACATAGACGACCATCGCCACCAACATCAGAACCACCCCGCACACCATGACAAAATGATGCTGGCGAAATCGTCGCCGTGGGGCCGAGTGCCCTTTCTGGTGCTCGTGGTGATGACCGTGGTTCTTGTCGTGTTGGTTCATGCAGTCATCCTGTTCTCAAGTGTCAGAGGAATCGAGCAGGGGCCGGGTGCCCAAGTGAGTTTCGCTACATTCTGTCCACCGTTCGGCGATCTGGCAAGGTTACGGGCCCCCGAATGGCACGCCGAACTGGAGCTCCAGCGGATTAGAAAGGAATGTGCAGTGCTTGGCAGAGAAACCGCATGAAAGCACGGCCGGTGGTAAAAGACTCCGTGACGGTATCCAGGAATCGCTCGCTCAGTACATCTCGCTGCGGCAAATCACGCCAGATCACGAAATCGGTTCGTTTCAGGTCCTCGATCAACGGGTGGTCGGCGGGACAGTCGCGTGGCGGTTTCTTCAAGGTCTCCCCGGCAAGCACGAACTGCATCTGCTGGAACTTCTTCCCTCGGAGTGCCCGCTTCCAGGCTTCTGGCCGGTCCAGAATCGCTTCGCGGATCTGCTGCAGGCAGTCACGATCCGGCTTCCAGACCCCCAGAGCCAGAAAGCACTCACCGGGCGCAATGTGAACGTAGTATCCTGGAGCGTGCACGTCCCGGCCAAGTTCATGGCGGAACTGGATTCCCACGTTCGTCTTATAAGGCGTCTTGTCCTTGGCAAACCGGGTATCCCGGTAGACACGCATCATGGAACCGCCAACGCGCTGAGCGCTGGCCACGAAGAACGGCGAGATCTTCCGCAGGCGGGGTGCGAACTGACGGATGAAATCGAGCGACGGCTCCAAGACCTCTCGTTCATAGCGTTCTTTGTTGGCCTGAAACCACGGCCGATGGTTGTTGTCCTGGAGATCTTCCAGGAACTGCAGCAAGGAAGTCTCGAAATGTCGCGCGGCCATAGCCCACAGGTCCTCGCAATTGCCCCGGGAGTTAGCAGCACGCCATTTTCGGGCAGTCACGTCCGCCTGTCAACGGAATCCGACGTGACATCTTCGGCGGTGCGCAAATGAGACCGGAGCTTCGTCGAAGCTCAATCTTGGGGTTGGGCGACACAGCTGTGCCAGTGCTTGTCCTGAGATTGCAGTACCAGACGGCTCGGGCGTAGCCAGTGCCACCCCGATATGTGGCTTTGACAAAGCACTGGTACACTTCCGCCCGGTAAGCAGGCACAATAGACAGGCTGGCAGAGTGGATGCTGGGAATCGCGGGAATAGTAATTCCGTGGTTGCAGATACCTTCGCCAGACGGCGGGCGATTTCCCACGCTCTGCGCGAGCGTGGCTACAAGAGAATCGCCGAAGTTCTTCTTCCCCTCATGCCTTAGGAAGCGGACAATCAAACTGGGTGAGACTTCCGATCGAGGAGCACAATGATGAGTCGGCATATGTGGCAGGCGATAGCGTGCGCGGTAAGCTTGTGGGCAACTTGTGGCGTGACTGCGGGAGATGCGGCGCAGGAGGTATTCCTGGCCCAAGGAGGCCAGGCCGAAGCAGTCATTGTGATCGGTCAAGAGGCAAGTGATTTTCATCGCTGGGTTGCCAGTGAGCTGCAACGCTATGTCAAGCAGTTGTCGGGAGCGGAATTGCCCCTCGTTGCCAACGACAACCGTCCGCCTCAGAAGCCGATGATCGTATTGGGAGATCCGCAGGCAAACCCGTTAGCGGCCGCAGCTCAGCAACAACAACTGGTCCGTTTCGACGACCTGAAATCGGATGGATTTGTCCTCAAACGCACTGAACTGGACGGCGTGCCCGTACTCCTGGTCGGCGGCAACGACGAGCGTGCTACGATGTACGCGGCGTATGAATTGCTGGAACGGTTAGGCGTGGTCTTCCAGCTGACCAACGACATCATTCCGCGTCCGCAACCAGACCTGCTCATGCCCACGCTCGATGTCCGCCTCGAGCCGCTGATGAAAGACCGCGGGATGCACTGCTGGCACGGTATCCGCTGGTACATGGGCCTGGAGGATCTGCGTCGTGAGATCGATCAACTGGCCAAACTCAAGATGAACGTCTTTCAGTTCTACTGGGGCATGGGTGGGCCGTGGGCCGAGTTCTCGTACAACGGCAAGGTGGCGGAAATCAGCGCGCTGAAAGAGACAGGCTTCGTCGCCTGGCCTGGAGCTGGCGGGACCGCCCAGAGTGTCGTCGTCGGGCGAAGCTGTTTTCCCGAGGATGGTTACCTCGGCCCGCCCGATTTCGCCGGAGTCCAGACACAGCAGGAAGCGTACGGCAAGGCTCGTGAGTTTCTCCGCGAAGTGATTCGCTACGCCCACAGCCGCAAGGTCCAGGTCTGGCTGACGATGGGGGAGATACCGTACGTACCGGCCAACCTCGTGCCGGCTGGTTCGCGCAGCGGGCACAGCTTCTATTGTGGCGTCGCCATCTCGCCCGGCGATCCGGCCGTGCTGGACATCTGGGAAGCCGCGTTAAGCAGCATGATCGAAAGCTATCCGGAGGCGGACCGCTACTGGATTGTCAGCGGCTCGGAGCTCCTGGGAGGCACACAGCCCGTGCATGGTATCGCTGCCAGCGACCCGAAAATCCAAGCCTTGATCCAGGACTACGCTGCACTTCGTCCGCTCCTGCCGGCGAAATTGCCGGAGGCCAACGACCTTGGCCTGGCCGACCTCGATCTGGCCGACATCGCGGTCGCCGACAAACTCGTCCGACGGATCAAAGCCCGACATCCCAGTGCCAAACTGGGCATCGAGTTGATCTTTCGTGGTGGACAGCTCCGTGCACTGGACTCCGCACTCCCCAGGGACGTTTCGCTGATGAACATGGTCAACTTCACCGGGGAGACGGCCATGAGCTATTTCGAGGGAATACCGGATCGCGACCTGGTAGTCTGGCCACGCATTACCGATGACGGCTGCGAGCTGAACATGCAGCTCAACGCGATGATGTACGATCACGACGAGGTGATTCCCGGGTGCGTCCGATATGGATTGACTGGCATCCTGGGGCAGTTGAACAAGGCGCGAGGCGCCGAGCTGAGTGCTCAGTACATTGCCCAAGGCGCCTGGGATCCTGACATCCGCTGTCAATCCTACTACGAGCACTACCTCCGCCGCCTCTATGGCCCAGAGGCGCTCGATGCACTGCTCAAGGCCTTCCTGTTGCTGGAAGAAAACGAACAGACGCTCGGCTGGCGCGGAAGACGCGGGCTCTTCAGCACCTGGTCGGCGAGCAATCGCATGGGAGTCGCGCTGCGAGGTGTCGACTTCAAAGCCGAGCCGCTGCAACTCGATCGCGTGGCCATTGAGAATGCCATCCAGGGAGCCGAGGGGGAGCGACAGTTCTGGTCAGGACGCGCAGCACATTGTGGCCAGGCTCTGGAACTGCTGCGACAAGCACGTCCGCTGGCTTGGCCCGGTTCCCGCGAGGAACTGGACTACGTGATCTACAAGACCGAGAACTTCATCACGGTCTTCCAGTTGCTCGATGCCGCACAAGAAGCGCAGGCCGCTTTCGATCGGGCACTGCTGGCTCGGATCCAACAGAACACGGCGGAGACAAGAAGGCAACTCGAACAATGCCGCTCAGCACTTGAGCGGGCCGACCGGTTGGTCCATACGGCGGCCGAGCAGATGGTTCCCTATGCCCACATCCCGACCGAGCGGCACATTCTGTGGATCTTCAACAAGGCGATCCCTTCCTACGCAGCGGCGCAGGCCTACCTGACCGACGCGACCGCTTTACACAACGAGCAGCACAAGGAGAATTCGCCCTGATCAGGCCGAAAGAGCTGATCGGCATTGCCCAGACTCCGGGCGTCTGAGAGACGATCTGGGCGCGACGGTCGTACGACACACTCGCCGGTGGTATATTAGCTGACGACATGCAACGGTCTTCCCATTGGCCTCTCAGAGGAGATTGACTCGTGAAACGGGCAATGTGTTTCATGCTTTCGTGTATGACGTTGGCTGTTGTTGTCAAGGCTGACGACACGTCCGGACTTCAGCTTGTCGAAGCGCGTCGGATCTGGGATCAGGCTCCGCACAACGCCTTTACCGACCTGATCCGCTTCCGGGACCGCTGGTACTGCGTGTTTCGCGAAGGCGCAGGCCATGTGTCTCCCGATGGAGCGTTGCGGGTCATTACGTCGACCGATGGTACCAGCTGGGAATCGGCTGCCCTGATCACGTCGGACAACTCCGATCTGCGCGACGCCAAGATCACGGTGACGCCCGATGGCCACCTGATGCTTGCCGGTGCCGAGGCGATGAATCATCCGGTGACACACATGCATCAATCGCTGGTATGGTTCTCCCCGGACGGACGAAAGTGGAGCGACAAGCAGGAAGTCGGAGACCGCGACAACTGGCTGTGGCGCATCACGTGGCACAAGGGCCAGGCATACGGTTTCGGGTACGGGTGTGGCGAGACGAATCGAGGCATTCGGCTCTACCGCAGCAACGACGGCAAGTCGTTTGACACAGTGATCGAACAAGCGTCCGTCGAAGGGACCTATCCCAACGAAACGTCGCTGGTGTTCCTGCCGGACGACACGTGCTACTGTCTACTGCGACAGGACGGGCAGCCGAACAATGGGTACATCGGCGCCTCGCACCCACCGTACACGCAGTGGAACTGGAAGAAGCTGAACCTGCCCATCGGCGGGCCCCACATGATTCGTTTGCCAGACGGGCGTCTCGTGGCTGCCGTGCGGTTGTACGACGCCCCCGTCCGCACGTCGCTCTGCTGGCTCGATCCGGAATCAGGCACATTGACGGAAGCTCTACGGCTTCCTTCCGGTGGAGACACCAGCTATGCCGGACTGGTCTGGCACGATGACCTGCTTTGGGTCAGCTACTACGCCTCGCACGAAGGCAAGACGTCGATCTATCTGGCGAAAGTCAAGGTCTTGGATTGATGTGGTCGAGGCGTGCCCTGCTTCATTCTTTGCCTCACAGAGACACAGAGACACAGAGACACAGAGACACAGAGCAATCGTCCGAGTTATGGCAGTGCCGGTGTCGTTCTCGTGCCTCTCCGTGCCCCCGTGTCACCGAGAGAAACCACTCTTCTAATCGAATATGCGATTACTCCGACGCGACTTCTCACTGCGTACTCTTCTGGTCGCCGTGGCGACAATAGGGGCGGGGCTCGCGCTGACAATCCGATTCGGTCCGCACCTTGTCTGGCGGACCTTCTGTTCAGAGATCTCGCGAACAGACCATCCCATTTCCACCTACCCCTTGGTCGATGCGCAACCTGACGATGAACTCGTCACGTGTCAAGTCGGTCCTCTCTGGTTCGAAGTGCCTCGCAGTTTGACCAACGCGATCGACGTGACGGATAGCTCTTCCGGCGGAACGCTGATTCTTCACGATGGAAACCGAAGCCTGATCGTACGACTACCGCGTCCTGCGAGTCACTTATTGCAGGAGGATATTACCGATTTCTCCGAGAAAGCCGCTCGAACCTTTCCCCGGCTCTATATGGAAATCGCCGAATCGCACCCAGATGATTTTTCATATGGAATGTCGCGTCGGGAACTGCAGTGGCACAAATGGCTGCTCACTAAGCGGTCTCAACTTCCCGTCGATTCGATCGAATATTCTTGGCGATCTGACATGGAAGGCATTCTCTACCAAGCATGGTCACTGCACGAATTTCAATGGGAGACAGTGGACAGCAAGTGGGAAGGAACGATGATATTTAAGAGCAGCAATCCGGACGGCGGTCAGTGGATCCGTCACGCCTGTGTGTCCTTGACGATCAATGGCGATCTGAGCGTAATTCGGTCGTACGATGCCGCGGCGGTTCGATCCATGATCAAAATCTTGCCGTGCGGTGAAACGACGCCAACAAAGAATCGTTCTGTTGCCCCGGACGAGCAGGTAGAATAGGCAACGTATGATCGCGACGGGATCAATCACAACCCGAGTGTCATACCAATGTCACTCTTGGACTTCGCCCGACCCGCTGTTGATCACTTGACGGTGGTCGCCGAAGGACTATTTCCTTTTTCTTGTCGCAGAATTGTCTCCAGACGGCGACGAATCCACTCTTCGCTTTTGGGAAAATCGGCGTAGGTCTTGATTTCCGCCAGCAGAGCATCCTCAGGCTTGACGCCCGCCGTCTGCAGGATGGCATAGTCTTGCAGAGATTCGGCAAAAACTTCCCAGCGAATCGAGTCGATCGGCCCGTCCGGACCGGGATAGATCATGAAGGGATCGCCATAGGGAATGACTGGCCAATCCGCCGCCGACCCGTCATTGAACGGATCCGTCAGTTCTTCGCGTTCGAGTTTGTGCCAGTAGTTGAATCCCCAATGGAGAAATCCTCGAGCCTGCAGGCGGTAGAACAGCCAGCCGCTCATCCGGATCTTCGGCAAGGGCGTGTCCATGAACCGGTTCAGCCAGGGTCCCTGCGGTGCACAACAGAAGTACACCCAATGCGGAATTCCCTCCTCAATGTACGATTGAGCGGAACTGACGATCGGGATCGGCATATCTGTCAAGCCTTCCCGGCCGTAACGGATGTCACTGAGCGCGTCGATGACTTTCATCCAGGGTGCCAGCTCTCGCAGCACCTGGCGGGCCCGACGGTAGTTTTCCACATGCGCGTCACTACCCGGCTCATCGGAAAGGTGAAAGTACGAGCCTTCCAACAGCTTCTCTTGAATCAAGAACTGGTGAAACTCCGGCAGGAACTGCCGCAGGAAATTCAGATACGTCTCCGAAGTCGCCGCCGTGTCGGGCGCCCAGAGCATTTCGTATCCACCGTCCTTGAGCGTGTAGACACGGATGGGGTTCTCTACGCCCCAGTAGATCCACAGATGTGACCATTCGAACTGCCGGAAGCCGATTTCCTGACACAAATCGGTGAACCGTTTGACTCGCGACCAGTCAAAGACGTACTTCCCGGAACTCGGTTCGCTGACTCCCAGCAGCTGACAGGGGCGGCGGAAAGTCTCCCGTCTGCCAAAGAAGATGGGAACATAGACCACGTCGGAGCCGTGCGCCAGCATGTCTTGCAACTGGGCTTTTGTCAGCGCCCACCACCGCTGGTCGAACATCTCCGTCTGGTAGTAATCCCAGGTGGCTTCGCCTCGCCACCAGTGGACCACAGGAAAGTCCCGACGAGGTTGCACCACAAACGGACTGATTTCCAGAGTGACGGGCATCTCCACATAGCGAGTCGCATCGTCGACCGACATGCGGATGGTGATCTCGCGTCTTCCAGGCTGGGCGTCGGCGGGGATGTCCAGGTTGATCCAGAACGAACGGCTTTCACTGGGCCCGATACTCGTGACCTTCGAGAGCGGCCAGAGTGGATCGGGTACCAGGCCAGGCAGGTGCTCCACACCGTCGAGTTCACTCATTTCCGTATTGGGCGTCAGGTGATGCATCGGCACCAGGCCGACATACCGCACCTGTGGCTTGAGATCGTCGCCGCCAATCACCTGGCACTCGGCCTTTAACTCGCTGAGTCGCTGGTTCTTGAGACAGGCCTGAAACGCGATCCTGCTGTTGCGGGCGGCCAACAACTCGAGTCGCGGCGTACCGGGAGCCGACCGCGGAAATACTCGGTTGAGCGACGTTTCGAGCCAGAAAACAACACGGCCTTCTACTTGCTCCGAGACGATCGCCGTAGGATCGCTTTGCGAGTCATCCGCCCAAGTGACCGCAGGGGACCCAAGGGGCACAAACACGGACAGAATGCTCAGCAAGATGCCACATCCGAACGGGAGGCGACTGTTCTCGCCGAACGCGCATGCACAGTCGAACATGTTTTTCCGCGACTGCGCGAAACCTAACCTGGCTGGTAAATCGATGCATCTGGCGTTATCCGATAGACTCACTTCCCGTCTCCTCCTGCGAAGATGTAAGGCCGGGAGAAATGGCCCGGGTGATCATTGTAGAACCTGCTGCATAGAAGGGCCGATTCTGTGGGAGTGCTCACGTCTTGACCGCGAAGCGGTTGCATTCAATAGCCCAGACAGCTGCGCCGCGCATCGCACCCTGGGTGACCGTTTCCCCATGTATCCGATACGCCGAAGGTGTTACACAGGGACGATGGGCCACCGGTTTTCTGTCGTCGTCATTTGTAAAACCCCCTTCGGCGTATCGGAGCACCCAGCGACGCCTACCCAGGGTACGCCGGGGCCCGCTGAAGCAGCGGACCCCGGCGCACCCTAAGCTGTTGAGTGCAACCGCTACGCGGTAAATAAATGGATGGTCGCTGGAACACGGTCCTTCCTGAGGAACCAATCCTATCACTGCGACCAGGACGATCCTTCCTGGCCCTTCATGTCCCCAGTCTCCTCTTTCCTGACTCGGATCCGGAGCGACTCCCTTGATTCTTCCAACGTGCGCGCACGTTCTGCGGTGCGTGCACGCGGGGAAATTCTGTTCGATGGAAACACCTCACACGGCGGGCAGTTCGTAGCCGGCACGACGAGGTCGATCGTTCCAGCGGTTGCCTTCCTCGTTATCGACGAACCGCTCCTTCACCGGATCAAACTTCAACGTTTCGTCGACTCGTCCCACGTAGCGCGTGATGTTAGCCAGGTGACAGAAGGCGATGCTGCGGTGTCCGATTTCGATGTCCGCGTTGGGCCGCTGGCGTGTCTTGATGCAGTCGAGCCAGTTCTGCAGGTGCCATTTCGCTTGCCACAGAGCGGTCTGGTCGGACCATTTCACTTCCTCTTCCGACTCGTCGACCTTCTTGATCAGCTCGTCGCGAATGCTGGCTGGATTGGACGTGAACTTGTTCCGGTTGATCTCCAGCTTTCCCTTCTCACCAATGAAGACCGCTCCACCCATGGGACCCGATGTGGCTAACTCGAAGAAGACCTGAGTTCCATCGGCGTAGGTGGCAACAACCTTGCCGTCCTGTCCGGGAGTCAGCAATTTGAACTCCGTGGGCAGTGTATCGTCTTTGCCCAACGCCCATTGGATCTGGTCAACACCATGAGCGCCCCAGTTGGTCATTTCACCGCCGACGTAGTTGCGTCCGGCAATCGCATCCGGCACACAGGGACGCCACACACTCTGATTCAGATGCAGGTCCCAGTTGAAGCCGGGAGGAATTTCGCCCGGGCCGTCGTCAGCGATGTCGGGCGTCACACCCACACCTGGATAGTTCACCGCCTGAACCTTGATGATCTTGCCCAGACCTCCACTGCGAACGAACTCACACGCCACGCGGTTCATTTCCATGGACCGTTGTTGCGTACCGACCTGGAACACGGCGTTATGCTTGCGGACGTGTTCGATCATCGTCCGGCCTTCCTGGATATACAGCGTCAACGGCTTCTCGGCGTACATGTCCTTGCCCGACTGCACGACCTGAATACAGGGAAACGCCCGCTGATACTCCTGACCGGTCATCACGACCGCGTCGATGTCCTTGCGGTCGGCGATGCGATTGTGACCACTGTAGATGTCCCAGTTGGCGTTCTTCTCCTTCCGGTACGCAAATGCCTGATTGATATTACAGTCGGCAATCGCGACCAGCTGGGCGCACTCCGGGAGCTGGTCCATAAGCAGGCGAGCACGGAATCCGCACCCGATCGCCCCGACAATGACGCGCTCGTTGGCACCAGGTCGGTCACCTTGGGCAAACACCGTGCGTGGTACAAACATCGGCAGAGCAAACGAACTGCCGACCGCAGCGGCACTACCGATCAGGAAATTACGACGATTGAACGGACCTTTCATGATGACTCATCCCTTATCAGGTACCTGGCGCTGGCCCAGTAGAATATCCCCCAGAAAGCATCCCACCGGATCACCTCCCGGCTCGCGGCAATCGCAATTCTGCCATCCTACCCGCAGCGACGCCTCAGTGCTACGATCCTCGGCAGAAATGGGGGGCAGGTGGCCGGTGGCCGGCGTCAGACAGCTCCGATTGCTACCGCTCACAGGTACGCCTGAAGAAAAAGTCGATCAGTCGCTCGTCGCGTCACCCGAGCCCGCGTCTGTTGGATGGAGTACATTATTGGGGAACCGCGCTCCTTCAAGAGCAGAAGTGTCGTAGAAGCGATATGGGGATCGATCTGACCAGAAGTCGACAGAGCACATCGTACCGAGGTGATCCATGCGCAGGGTCTGTGAAATCTCAGAACACCAGCTGTCCTGGCCGTTGACGGTTGCATTCCCACGAGGGATATCGTGGTGGTGGTATATCTGTGTCGTGTTATTGGCGGCCGGCTCTGGCAGCGCTGCTCAAGTACTTGCAGACGCCGATGCTCCCCCCGGCGACGCTGCAGTTTGGATGGTATCGGCCGACTCGGCCGCCGCTGGCAGTTCTCACAACATCCGATGGGCTGCCGATGGCCACGAGATCGCGATTCCCTCCTATGGTGAAGCATCCTGGACAATGCGAGGCCTTCCGAAGCTCGCCGCTCGCCGGTCGTATCTGTATCTGCTGCTCGATCTTCCATCTCCAGCACAGATCACGGTGCATTACCGAAGGCGAGGGGATGAGATGTGGGATTCGCAGCGATCCGCTTGGGTGGGGCCGCCCACATTCGTCGCAGGACCGCATGCCTACCGACTCGACATGCGAGCGATGCCGAAGTGGAACACGGAGATTGAGGAGATTCAAATAAGTCTCGAGGGACTGATGCCGGGAGCCACGGTCGGTTTCGGTGGCGTCGCAGGTTCCGTCGAAGCACTCAACGAACTGGCGGGCAGCGGTCAGGCTTGGCCGGTTGCCTCCGTATCGGCTCACGCGCCCTACCAGGGAGAGCGTTTTGTCGCGTGCAGTCGCACCGTGGTATCGGTTGATGAGGCGACGGCAGCTGCCGGACTGTGCACCTATATCGCGAACCCGGCCACCAGCAATCCGTACGGTTTGAATTTTGATCCGCAATCCCAGCTCGGCCTGGCCCAATTCACCATGGGGATCGAGATCGACGGGCGGCACCTGACGCATCATGATGCGACACAAGTCCGTGTGCTCACTCGTCCTGGAGCCATTTGCAGCCAACTCGAGTTTTCCGGTGATCAAGTCGACATCCAGGTCACTCCACTTCGTGCGGTCTCGGACACGCAGCGAGCCGAAGGCGCCGTGCTCTATCGCATCAAGTCAGTTCGTGGTGCGCCGGTATCCGTACGCGTCGGACAGATGGCTCCGATGACCGTGTGGGAACGCGGGCTCTGGCTGCGCACTGGTAAACCCCCGCAGGCTGCCGGTTCGGCGCGCGTGGAATCGGGAACCGTCAGCCTCGCACATCCGGCCGTGCCCTATCATGTCGTATTGCGTGCGAGTCCCGGCGGAGGTGAGCCGACCATTTCGCAGGACGGCGCATCGAGCGAGGTGCGTTTTGCTCAGGGGGACGGCTGGATTGTCGCAGCGTTCGCACCAGAGCTAAGTCGAGCGGCCGAGCTCACTGCCAATGAACCATTGCAGGCAGAGCAGGAGAGCCTGGCGTACTTCGACCAGTTGCTGCAGCACTTTCGCATCAAGACGCCACACCCTGCGTTGGACGAGGCCTTTCGTACCGCCTGGCTGACCATGGACTACACCTGGGTCAAGCCCTATGGCTGTACGGAGTCGCTCCATCATTGGTGGGCCATCTGGCAGCAATATCCTTCGGCCAGCTTCGAACTGGGCCGGACTGGCGGATCGCACGCGTGAGAGTATCCTGAGCCACGCTCAGCGCCAGTACCGCAGCGGTAATATCCCCTACCTCCTGTACTTTGGCGAGCGTCATTCGGATTTCGGTGGCAACAACCAGACGTTCATGTGGCAGGTTCAACATTACCTACGTTCCACTGCCGACGCCGAGCTGGCACGCGAGATTCTTCCGGTGATGCGGCGATTGGTCGACGCCTTCTGGAAATATGAAGATCTGGACGACAACCGTCTGCCCGGATTCGGAGTCCAAGTGCTGACACAGGAGGACTATATCGCGACTCCACGCGACGGCACGTCGTCAGCCGTCGTCGGTGTGGAAATGTGGCGGACGTTGTCGCTCGTGGAGCGTCTGGCCGGAAACGAGGAGCAAGCGGAGATGTGCGAGCGGCGTGCAGCGGCGGTCGCAGCAAGTTGGCGCAGTAACCTGTGGTTGCCTGAACTCGGTCGACCAGCTTACTATCGGGACCAACTGAGTCAGGTCCGCCCAGATGGACAATACCACACGCTGGTGCTGCCGGTCGTCTATGGACTGCTGCACGGTACCGATGCCTACACCACCATCCGACACATGACCGACCGGCTTGTCGGACCGCTCGGGGAGTTGTACTACTCGAACAACTTCGCCAACCACATCAGTGGAGCGCGGTCGAGTCCATTCTCACCAACCTGGGGAATGCAGGCAGGCGCCTATATGCAGCCGTGGGCCGCCTGGGCCTACAATCGCCTGGGTGCGTGCAACGAAGCAGTTCGCTCGCTCGACGTCGTCGCCAGATGGGCAATCATGGACCCACACCGCGACGCCTGGCCGGAATCGTCCACGGAGATCACTCCTGCGTATTTTTCCAACACAGCCGCCAACTACGCCCAGGCTGTGATCGAAGCCCTGTTCGGACTGCAGCTTGACGCCGCGACGAACACATTGTCCGTCCAGCCGGCTTTTCCGGATGGCTGGGACCGGGCCAGTATTCAGCTCGCAGCAGTACACGCGCAATACGAACACCTTGGGAACACGTTCCGCTACAAGATCACGACCGAGTCACCGCGGCGGCGCCATCTGCGGTGGCCTTTGCCCGTCTGTGCCGTACAGAAGGTTGAAGTCAACGGGTCGCCGTGCGAGTTCACGACAGAGGAAGGCATCGGCGGGATCTGGCTCAATCTCTCGACTGAGCCACTGACTGAAACGGACATTGTGTTCACCATCGCTCCCGTCGAGTGGAGTGTATCGCACGCTAAGTCAATCGCTGAAGGAGAAACGATGGATGTGGCGGTCGAGGGCTGTCGGGCCCTGACAACTGAAGATCCGACCCGTTGTGTGGCCGCAACCTCTCTGCAGCAGAACAGCGTTCGAATTCGACTCGCTTCGAACCAGGTGGGACCGTGGCTGCGTTTCGGCCGGCTCGGTCAGTTGAACTTCTCCCGCCGCACCGTCTTTCTGCGGTGTGAAGCCGGTCACCAGACTTTCCTGGCTCCGATCGATTTCACCGTACTGCCCCCTTTCGAGGCTGCTGCCGCAGAAGATCTGATGCCAGCCGATGGCGGTCACGATCTGTGCATTGCCCTGCGTAACAACACGTCACAAGCACTGGCGGGAACCGTGCACGCCCATTGGGCGGCACGCGAGATTCCGGTCAAAGTTTCCGTGGCGCCACGGAGCGATGTCACGGTTCGCCTGAGCACGACCGCAGAGGACCTGCGCCAACTCACACCCGGCGATAATCGGCTCCGTCTTTCATTGCCCAGCGGTCAGGAACTCGAAGTGCCCTGTCCAGTTGCACGACCTTTCCAGGATGATTCGCACGAGATCACGGCCGCCTGCCGGTCGGTTCCGTTGCCCGAGAGCGAGCTCGTGGCCGACGAAGCGTGGCGCGAATTCGCGGCGTTTCCTGTATTCTGGCAATCGCCGTACAACACGTTGCCACGCCCCATGGACTCGTTGCGCGACACGAAGTCTGTATGCTGCGACGCGATCCCCGGGGTCGAGTTTCAGCTTGCCGCCGAAGGCCGGCTGGCGGTCGCGTCACGCCGACTCGGGCGCGAGGTCGTGACTGTTCCGGTCGGCGCGACATTCCGCAAGATGTATCTCCTTGTCGCGCCCTTCGTGGAAAACCATGACGTCTTCACCCAGTGTGCTCGCATTACCGTCACTTGCCAGGCAGACTTCGAGCGTCCTCCGTTCGATGGCACCGAGGAACCGGTCCAATGGACACGGGCTCGTTATCCTCGGCTTGTAATACAGCGCCAGCTGTTCACCCCCGGTGATCTGGATAGCTGGCTGCCGGAGCGCGAAGTCGGCCCGCTGGCCACTGCTCGTCTTGAGCGACCGAACCGCTACGGCCTGCTCTCCTTACTGGGGGCCAATGAAGGTGACTGGACCGAAGGTCGTCCGTTGGCTAATCCCTATGGGATGTTTGCGATGCTCGAGCCACCGCCACGCGACAAGTGGCCTGAAGGGACATTCCGGTCGTTTCCACAACCGCAGTTCTGGGCCAGTTGCCCCGCGATCCGCACTCCCTCGGCGACCTTCAATGTTGTCGAAATCGACCTGGACCGCGAGCGTCATGTCGTGAGCATCGAACTGAACTGCCCGTTGCAGGACGCCGCCATCGGTCTGGTCTCCGTCGTCGGCATCACGAGTCCATGACCTCCGTCCCCGTGGCATGTGCCCGACAACGGCACCGCACCGTGTACCACGCACTTGATCAACGGTCGCGACTCTGCGGCGCGCCGCCGCCCAGTACGAGTCCGCCACGGTCATGTGGTTCTACGGCCGTTCGTTCTCAGCCGTTTCCTCGCGATCGTGTGCCGGCTCGAAGCAGAACAGAAGACCATTGATTTGCGGGCAATAGAAGATCCGTCCGTTGCTGGCGATCGGGTTCGGGCAGGCCCACGACCCGAAGCCGGGTGACTTCCATAGGATCTGTCCATCGTGGGCATCGACCGCATAGATGCCTTCTACTGTAGCGGACAACGCGTAGCCGGGTGACGCCAGAACCAGGGCGCCGCAGCCGTGGGCCGGCCCCCATAATTGGATCGGATGGCCCGGAGTGCCAGCCACGGTTCCGTCCAGGTTCCAACGCCACGCTCCGCCTTTGTACTTGTTGTTAATCGCAAAGAAATCTGGTCCCAGCGAAGCGGCTTCTACGTGCCACCGGTCAACAACGCTGCTCTGCTGCCAAAGAACTTTGCCGGTGTCGGCTGCAAGGCATGACACGGGTAGCTTGTAGGCACCACTGAGGAACAGCTTGCCGTCCCGATAGGCAGGAGTTCCCGTCTGGCTCGAATAGGCCTCGGCAGTGCGCCACAACACTTCGCCCGTCCGAGTTGAGACAGCGATGGTCTCTCCCGTTCGTGGCTCCGTCTCGCCACCACCAGTAAAGTACATCACTCCCTCCCCCCCACAGCCAGCGGGGCCATTGAGCATCAACCCCGAAGAGTTGAGAGGCACTCGCCAGAGCGGCTCGCCGCTGGCCGCGTCCCATCCCTCCACAATCTGGCGAGGCGACTCCCGGACAGTCTCATACAGAGATCCGTAAGCCACCACACCATCCACGCAAACAGGGGAGCACCGCAACCGGTCCCCGATACCGATATTGTGCGACCAGAGCACATCACCTGTCAGCAGATCGAGGCAATAGAATTTACTTGGTAGATCAGGCGTCTTGGGGTATCGCGGACTGAACATGCGTGAGACAAACACACGTTCGTCGCAGACCAACAGGCTGGCGCGGGTCCATGCCTGATCTGGCAGCTTGCGACGCCAGCGGATTCGACCGGTCGCCTGCTCACGGCACACGACAAGCCCTTCCAGGCTCACATAGACAATGTCATCCAGTGTGGCACACACCGGATGCTTGAACATCCCGTCACTCCGCACAGCATAGCGAAGTCGGAAGGGGGGCCTGAGACCCGGATCATCAATGAAGTTGGCGTTGCTTGGACTGCCGTAGGCCGATGGCCACGAGTACCGCCGAGCACCGGCCGGCTCGACATGGCTTCTTGTCAAGTGTACTGTCGGTCCGTCACGCCCTGCCTCCTTCTTATCTCCATTACCGAGCACGTAGAGACATCCATCGTCAGACCCGAAATAGACATGTCCATCGGCAATGACAGGCGAGGAAGTAATCGGTCTTCCGGTCGGAGTGTCATAACGCCACAATCCTTGGCCGAGTGCCGCCGGGCCGGCGCCACGACTCTGAAGCGAAACAGCAATCAAGGCCCCGTCAGTCGAGGTGAAAAGGCAGTGCTCTTGCGAGAGCGCCGGCGCGGAGATCGTGGGAATCATTGTGTGGGGATCGGCGTCAAAGGTCGTCCATACGGCGCTGCGTGTGCTGAAGTCATAGGCAGTCAGGCCGTACGTCGAGCGCCCGAAGTACATCGTCTCTCCACGAACCGCGGCACCATTGAACGACGCCCACACGTCGAACAGACTGTCTGCTTTCTTATCAAAAGCGCCGTCTGCCAGAACGAAGCGGGCTATCGCTCCCTCACCATCCTTGCCAGGACACGAGACGTACACGTAATCACCGACAATCGATGCGCCCACCGTCGTATAGACGCTACCGACCGGCTCTGATCGCCGCCAAACCAACTGAGCCTGCGTTCCTTCGTCTCGCAGGCACACCAGGTCATCGGCCAAGGCTGTAACAACGAGTGGCCCGGCAACGGACACGACATTCGAGGTGTAATAGGCCGCTGACGTTCCGTCAGTTCGCGGATGGCTCCCTAAAACCAGTTCATTATCCCGCGTCAGGAGCTGCTGGCTCCAAGACCAGCGCGGATTTCCGTCCAGATCAAGGCAATGGACAACACCGTTGAGTGTCTGGAAGTAGAGGGACTCATTCGCAGAAGTGATTGCATCGAGAATCGGCCATTGCAGCCCCACAGACCTCGCAACCCGCCCCGTTTCCGCGTCCAGAATATGCAGGTTTCCGGCAACTGTCCCATAATAGACTCGTCCAGCTGTAACACACGGTGAGGACGTATTCGAGCCGAGCGCCGCGTCGCCCTCCGGCGACGTCTTCCATAGGATCTTGTGCTGCAGCGGTTCGATGCAATATGCCGTTCCCATCTGATCGACCACGTACACCCGTCCTCCGACGACCGCAGGGGAACTGAGGATCGCATCGTCCAAGGGAACCTGAGCGACGAGGTTCAGCGGTACATTTAGCTTCTCCGAACCCGCGTCTCCAGAATGCGCCGCATCGTGCATGAACTGTGGCCAATCGGCCGCCATGGTCGTTGTGATCGCGGCGAGTAGCAGGACTGTAATCAGTAGATCGTAGGTCTGTTTCATGCGATTCATCCTAGCGAGTGACGAAAAGAAGGTCTACAGAAGCGATGCACTAGTACGCATAAGGCACAACACATAGATCTTACCTGAACCGCTTGTTTCGAATACGACGTTGTTATTCTTTCTCGACATAAATTGTCTCGCTGCTGCCTCTATTAAAGTCGTGCCACAACGTGAGTGCCTTACCCACATTTCGATTCTGCATTTCGAGGATCCGATTGCCGTGTTATAGCAGATTGTTTGCTTCATGACGGTATCGTGCATTACCCATCCTGTTGACCCAATAGACAACAATCGCTTTCAGTTCATGGCCTAGATCATCCCATACCTTCACATGCGATATGTCGCAGTACCTTTACGTGCTATGTGTAGATTGTCTCTTCTCCAAGAGCGGTGTGCGGCCTGATCCTTACAGGTCATTCTTTCGGATTTAATGGGCGACTCATCTGCGGCTAACCAACCTGTGAGACAATTTGCGGTCGAGCTGAGGTCCATATTTCTTCACGGCCCACGTTTCGCTTACCTTGTTGATTTCTTCGTTCGATGGCTAACCGCCGTGAGCGGTTTGCCTTGTGAGTTGCGAGCAAAATAAGAGAGGTGCACATCTATGCGAATGACTGCGATTCTATTGGTTTTTCTGGGTTTTGCCGCGGTTGCCAGCGCGGACATGCTGACGTTTCAGCAGGGCGTGGACGGATATACCGGCACACGTGATACTGAACTAAAGGCATCTGAACCGGATGCTCCTCAAGGTTCGAACCCCACGATCAGCATTGATGCCAGCGACGGTGGCAAGCCAAACCACGGTTTGCTGGCTTTCAATCAGATTTTCGGCGACGGACCCAACCAGATCCCCTACGGTTCGATGATTAACAGTGCCTCGATTACTTTCACGATCGATTCGGATGGCAGCGGATGGAATTTTCACCGTATGCTGATGGATTGGAGTGAAGCTACGGAAACCTGGAACAGTTACGGCAACGGCGTTCAGGCTAACGATATCGAAGCTCTCTCGGCGGCTTCCTATTCTGCCGGTGCTAACAATGGCAATAAGAACATCACTGGTCCCATCCAGGTGGTTGCCGATTTGGCCGCAGACCTGCAGGCTTGGTCCGATGGAGCCGACAACTACGGGTGGGGGATCCTGCCCTTCATGCCCGATGGCACGAACGGACTTGACTTCTTCAGCAGAGACGAGGGTTTCGTGTCGGATCGCCCTTTACTGACTGTTGATTTCACTCCCGTTCCCGAACCGGGCAGCGTACTTCTTCTTTCACTGGGAACAGCGCTGTGCGCTCTGCTCCGCTGGAAGAAATGAGGCTAGTTCTTACGCCTTTATATAATTGACAGCTACTTCGGCCTTGGCTCACGCCAGGAGGACCGGTGAGTACTGCTCGTCAGCCCTCCTGGCTTCTGTCTTCTCGAATTGAGCCGAGAGCGCCCGCCCCCCCGGTTTCTCGGGGCGAGTTGCGTCTGTGAACCAATTCAATGGTCGGCATCGGACTGGTCTCGCATTACAGACGATTCTGTTGATGATCCGAGGACAATGGGAACTCCGCCGTCAGATAGGGGCACGCAGCCGATGGAAATGGCCATCCGACAGACAGACGAAATCCTCCTGTCGTACTCGGGCTTGGCTTCGATCAACAAGCGGGAAACGGGCGGAACCTGTGCCGGGAATCAGAGACCGACTGGCTGGAGGAATTCCCGACGTTGGGCACTGGAGAACAATTTCGCCGGGGCAAGGACAAGTACCCAAGTACCACTATACCACCGGCCGAGCCGGTAGTGTGACAACGGTCTCTACGAGGGGCCAGATTGCCGGACCTCTTGATACCAACGCGGCCAAACCTCATCGCCTCGCGACAAATCGATCATGGCAACAACACTACTCTGTCGCATCTCACCAGCAGAACTGGTGGATTGGCTTCGATTTGCACCAACAAAACCTGGTATCGAACCTAGCCCTGATCGTCTTCAGCTTCCTGGGCCGCCTCCAATTCTTCGAGGGACGGACGATAGCTGGCGTCCTTCTTGAGAAGCACCACTTCAACCTCATTGTTCTCATCCTTGCGCACCTCGAATTCCATGATATCGCGCTCGGAATTGACCACGCACGAACACGATGGGTCGACGCCGCCCGCAGACCAACCGACTCGCACTCGGTGCCTGCCGATCACAGCGCCGTCGTTGGTGTTGTACGTGGACACTTCAAATGTGCCATCTTCGGTAAGCGCCCGGCAGAAGCAGTCTTGGCGCGTGGGTTAGCCTGGGGAGGGTACGAAACTCTCTCATTCACCAGGAGGTTAACTCACGATGGCTCGTCACATGGACCGGGAATTACACGCGCGCTGGCGACAGCGACTGGATCGCCAACGGCAAGGCTCACTCACGGTGGCCGAATTCTGTGAGCGAGAAGGCATCTCGACGGCGACCTTTTATGCCTGGAGGCGGAAGTTGCAGGGGAGCGCATGCCCACCGGCAAAGGCTGCCGCGGTGCGTACCGCGCCCCAGCGTGCCAGAGCGCAGCCAGCAACGACCTGGCCGGTGCGGGAGCCTGCCAGTGCCTTTGTGCAGGTACCGCTGGCGGCGCCACCCAGCAGTCCCTGGATCGAGATCGTGCTGGCCGAAGGCGCCGTGATCCGACTGCCACAACAGAATCTGGCGGCCCTGCAGGCCGTGCTGCAGTCGCTCCACGGTTCGACATCTCCCTCGTGTGAGGTGCGTCGTGCTTAGCCTCTCGCCCGCTATTCGGATCTTCGTCCACACACATCCGACCGACATGCGCAAGCAGTTCAACGGCTTGTATGCTCTGGTGACGCAGGCCATGGGCCAGGACGTGATGACCGGCGACTACTTTGTCTTTTTCAATCGTCGCCGTCATCGCTGCAAGATCCTCTATTGGGATCGCGATGGCTTGGTGATCTGGGCCAAGCGATTGGAGCGTGGAGGTTTTCAGGCACCCGTGAACCCGGCGGGCGTGACGTCGCTGGAGATCGATGCCACGACGCTCGCCATGATCCTGGGAGGTGTCGATCTGCAGAGCGTCCAGCGACGTAAGCGTTATCAAGTCGCCTAGTCCGCGACGTCGATACATAGATACATGGCGTGAGCTGAAGAATCGCCACATTCTTCAGCTCACGTCTTTTCTTGTGAGCGTGTACGCGTACAATGTGCACATCATGGACGCCACGCAACTCGCCACACAACTGCAGCAAGCCCTGGAACTCAACGAGTCGCTTCAAACGCAGCATGTTGCGCTGGCGCAAGCGGTCGAGCAACTGCACCGTGTCGGCGAGATCTCTCAGACGCTCCACGCCTTGCAGCATGACTACGAAGCACTGGTCGGCTCCACGCAGACGCTGCTGGAAGATCGAGATCGACTGCAGCAACGCGTCGTGGAACTGGAAGCGATCAACCAGCGTTTGACCGACATGCTCTGGGGACGTCGCAGTGAACGACGCTTAGCGAGCCCGGACCAGTTGCTGCTGGATTTCCCAGAAGAGACTCGGCCGAGCGAACAGGAGCAGGCAGTCATTGTGGCCCAGGAACTGGCCGACGATGCAGCGGACCTGCAGTTACTGCGCGAACTGACAGCGCGACGTCACCGACGACGTGCCGAGCAACGGCAGAACCGCGAATTCCCGGAGCATCTGGAACGACGCGAGCGGGTTCTCGATCTCTCCGATGAAGAGCGAGTCGGACTGACCCATATTGGCGATGTCATCACCGAACGGATGCGCTTTGAAAAGCCGCACGTGTACATCGAACGGATCGTGCGACGCAAGTATGTTGCGCAGGAGGATCCGACACGCGGTGTGATCACGCCGCCGGTTCCGCTGAATATCATCGACGGCTGTCGCTACGACTTCAGTGTGATTGCCGCCATTTTGTCGCAGAAGTACGGCTTCCACTGCCCGACCTATCGTCAGCAGGATTGGTTCGCCCAGTGGGGCTGGTATCCCAGTCGCAGCACGATCAACGATCTGATCAATACCAGCGTGGAGGTGCTGTCGCCTCTGTTCTGGCAAATGTGGTCCTTGTTGCAGCAGCAAGTCATTCTGATGACCGATGACACGCGTGTGCAGTTGCTCACCCGCCACAGCCTCAGCTCGGATCAACTGGAAACGCTCCAGAAGCGTCGCCGATCAGGCACTCCGCCTGGCAAGGAACCCGCGGAAGTGAATGATGCCGGTTCTGTGACGAGTTACGCCTGGTTGTACCGGGGGTTGGATGGAGGGGCACCCTACAACGTGTTTCACTGGTCGTTGTCGCATGGACACGAGGTGGTGGATGCGCATCTGCAGGACTTTCGCGGCATGCTCGTGGGAGACGGGTACAGTGGCTATGTGCACATCGAGCAGCGCAGCCAAGGGAGGATTCTCCACGCCAGTTGCAACGTGCACGCGAGGCGCGAGTTCGTGGCGGCGGAAGTGACCGCTCCGACCTTGAGTGCGCAAGCCATCTCACTCTATCGTCAGATCTACGATGTGGAAGAGCGCGGCAAGGGATGTGATGCGCAAGGTCTCTACGAACTGCGGCAGCGCGACGCGGTGCCGGTCTGGAACCGCTTTGAGAACTGGTTGAAGAGCGAGCCCGTGCGACGTTCACTTCCGGCGAGTCCCTTGGGGCAAGCGGCCACGTACATGCGCAATCAGTGGTCCGGCCTGACACGCTACCTATCCGATGGCCGGCTTCCCATTGACAACAGCCTGACCGAACAGGATCTGCGTCCCTTGACTGTGGGCCGCACCAACTGGAAGTTTTTGGGCCATCCGCAAGCGGCTGCCGGGCGATTGCAACTGATCAGCATCGCCAGCAGCGCCGCGCGCCATCACCTCGTGGTGTACGATTACTTGGAAGACGTGCTGCGGCAACTCGCCGATGCGGCGCAGCATCATCCTCGGGATCTGGAGATCGGCAGCGCGTATTTGCGCGACTTACTGCCGGATCGCTGGGCCGCGGCTCATCCTCAGTCAGTTCGCCACGAGCGGATCCAGGAGAAGAAGCAGCTGGATGAGAACAAGCGCGCGCGACGCGCCCGCCGACGCCTCCTGGAACGCCGCCGCGCCAACGAGCAGGCGTAACCTGCCTCACACTTCTCGCCGTTCAGCATCGTTCGTCCCACCGTGCCCTTGAAGGCCGCTCCCGTTGGCCCGCGTCTCTTCCGACGTGTGACATCGGCCGCGTCCGAGCACGCACACAGTTCGCCGCCCGTCGCCACCCTGCCGCTACCGGGCGACTACCCTTGACCGTGGGCCGCACCAACTGGAAGTTCTTGTGCCATCCGCAAGCGACTGCCGGGCGATGGCGACTGATCAGCATCGCCAGTAGCGCCGCGCAGCATCATCCTCGGGATCTGGAGATCGGCAGCGCGTACTTGGGCGACTTGCTGCCGGACCACTGGGCAGCGGCTCGTCCCCAATCGGTTCGCCATGAGCGGATCCAAGAGAAGAAGCAACTCGATGAGAACAAGCGAGCGCTTCATGCTCGCCCACCCTTCCTGGCACGCCCCAGCGTCCCAGCGTTAGGCGTAACCCACTTCAGGCTTCTCGTCGTCCAGAATCGTTCGTCCCACCGTGCCCTCGAGGTCCGCCCACGCTGGCCCGTGCCTCTCCCGAACTGTCACATCGGCCACGTCCCCGTCCACTGCACCCGCGCCGTTCGCCGCCCGTCGCCACCCCTGCCGCTACCGGGCGCTTACCATCTTCGCGCGTTCGTCCAATGCCCTGCTTTCCAACGACCGCCCCTATGGCGTTGGGACTCGAAAGGGGTTCAAAGAAGACAAGGATGCCTGACACAGGTTGCCCTTCGCAGACCACGCGACCCGTGACCCTGGCGGTTGGGAAATCGGTTTTCTTACACCCGCTCCAACACGACAAGCACACTATGCCAAGAAGACTGATTCGACTGCTTCTGCACAAACGCACGGAATGGTTCTCACTTACACGTCGCTGACAGGAATTCAACACTCGGGCAGCTGCCCCACACGGTGAGTGAAGCTATGTCTGCCCGCGACCACCCCATGACCGCTATCACATTTGGCGGGTCGACACCAGGAGGGCCCGCGCAATGTGATCGAAAAACGATGTCAACCGTCGGCACCCCGATACGTGGGCGGGGCGTGATTTCACAGTTGCCATTCGGCGACTATTTGACCATCATTCTTAGAATGAAGGAAGCAATAAGTCGCGATGGCGATGTTCTCTGAGAGAAAATGTACCGAGCCATCAGACATAACGAAGAATGCTCCACCTGGATGCCAGCTGAACGCACAATCGTCGCTGATTGCTTCATCCATGCGTGTGGGCTTACATCCGCAGTTAATCGGGGCTGACGTTCGGCCGTTCATCCGGACCTGCTCATCCGAAGCGAGACCACCAATCCACACGGGCCAATCCTGCACTCTCGAACCACTGTCCTGGACGTACGATGACTCGCCAACGAGCAGGGTGTTACTCAGTCCATCGGTGATGTCCCTGAACGCAGTGCTGTTGATGTTTTCACTAAGTTTGTGCAGTACGCCATCGTTGCCAATGCAACTGCCACCACAGCCCTTATAGTCGTTCGTCGCGTAGCCTACGTAGAACGATTGGGCCTGAGGACGCGCGCCGCCGGGAAGGTAATTGCCTGGAACATCGTACGTGGCAGGCACAATATCGGGCAGTGCCGAAGACGGGCAGTTGTAAACTGCAAGCACCGTTTCGCCCCCTGGCCACACGGGATTGCCTGGATTCGCACTCGCCCACCTACGGAATGGCCCCCGCTGGTCACCATTCGGATTCACCTTGTCATAGAGGGGCATCTGCTCGACAAACGGCAGAATGGCACAGGCCCAGCCGAACCCTTCGTCATCATAGGAATCCAAGTTGGGACCCGAAGGACGCATGTCGTAGCCGCCAAGAATCGCCGGAGGCAGAATATGATTCACGTCGACGTAGTTGTGCAGCGCCAGACCAATCTGTTTCAGATTGTTGGAGCACTGCATACGTCGAGCTGCCTCGCGCGCCGCTTGCACTGCAGGCAGCAGAAGGGCAACCAGGATACCAATGATCGCAATAACCACCAGGAGCTCCACTAGGGTGAAGCCCGGCCGCCTGTCGAGCGCTTTTTCCATGTACGTCCTGCCATTTCAGTTCGATGAGACATCTAACTCGAGCAGACACCCTGTCTGCCAGAATCCACACCATATCTGTCTGCACGCCAATAGAGCGATGACGGCTGTAACAAGAGCGAGACTTCACGCAGTCTCAGGCGCACACCCATCCCGCGACTCCGCACGCTGCGCCGTCAACGCGTTCATCAATGTAACGCTGATTCGTGAAGCGATAGCTCTGACTGAATTAGAACTCGGTTATATTGTCTACCACTCTTGCCCGCTCATTGTCGCCACCGACCTAGAAAACTATCTGCAACCATATCTGTGGATGATATGAAAGCGCGCGTCGCGCGATCCGCTGCAGACGACATCAAGGAAATACTGGCCCGTTGTGCCAGTCATCGTGTAGCATTAGGCCCTGATAAAGGAGTGGTGAATGTCCGGTGATTGTCCTTGACATGTTGCGAAGTAACCTAAAGATAACTGACGTGTCAGTGGTACTGCCTTCGGGCGCCAGGGATTCTGCGAGTGTCACTCCCCTGCAACTGTGATCGGCTGTTGCGCACAGTGCGTTGTCAAGCGGCAGTCGTTGATATTCGCGAGTGTGTCTTTTGGACGTTTCCATGATGTGGTCGAGTTACCGTGCGTGATGCGGAACACCGCAACCGCGGTTCACCGACGATGCCACACAAGCGACAGCAGTGGTTTAGCGAGGTGTGTGAGTGTATTTAGGGCAACATGCAAGTCCAATCGCACTGTGCAACTCATGATACTCGGGTTGCCTCCAACCTGATGACATCCCACGAGGCTGTCACGTCTTATGTCATTCTGTGGAGAACAATAAGAATGCGAGATTACCGTTCCCTTTTCGCGAACCCGTGCGTGACGATCGAAGGAAGCCCAAACGTATCCAATTCTCAGTCTGCTCGCATCCCGGACCGTCGTTTGGCTCACCGCGTTGGTGGCAGACGATGGCGGCTACGCGGCCTGACGGCCTGCCTGTTGATCTGGAGCGCCGTCGCTTGCCTGGCTCACGATGAGCCGGAACCAGCGATGACCGCGGCGGCATTGCATCAGCCCACGTTAATGCCCGATCGCGTTATCTTGACCTGGATCAGCGATCCAACAACTTCGCAAGCAGTCACATGGCGAACTTCCACGGAAGTTGCCGGTGCGTGTGCTGAGATTGCCGTGGCCGAGGCGGGCCCCAATTTTGTGGAGAAAGCAAGCCAATTTCCCGCAACATCACAGACACTCGTTACCGACCTTGGCGAGGCCAGCTATCATTCGGTGAATTTCAGTAACCTGATGCCATCCACGAAGTATGCATACCGAGTTGGAGATGGGGTCAACTGGAGCGAATGGTTCCAATTCACAACGGCAGGGACTCAAGGCAAGCCGTTCTCCTTCATCTACTTCGGTGATGCACAGAACAATATCCGATCTCTGTGGTCTCGGGTACTGCGGGAAGCGTACCGAGACGCGCCGAAAGCGAGTTTCATGATCCATGCGGGCGACCTGGTCAATACGGCCGAGTCGGACGCGGATTGGGGAGAGTGGTTTGGTGCCGGTGGCTGGCTTAACGCCATGGTTCCGAGCGTTCCAGTTCCTGGAAATCACGAGCACGTGAAACGCGGCGAAGGTGAACGTCGCACGCTGACTCACTATTGGCGGCCTCAGTTCGCCCTGCCCGAGGATGGCCCGGAAGGCCTGGCGGAGACCTGTTATACGTTGACCTACGAGAACCTGCGGATCATTGGACTCAACAGCAATTACGAGTTTCAGAGTCAGGCGGCGTGGCTGGACGAAGTGCTGGCCAAGAACCAGTCGCAATGGGTCGTCTGTACCTTCCATCACCCCATTTTTTCGTCTGCGAAGGAACGGGACAACCCGGAACTGCGCGCTGCCTGGAAGCCGGTCTTCGACAAGTACCGAGTGGACCTCGTCTTGCAAGGACACGACCACACGTATGCTCGCACTGCCCTCTCAACGCCGTTGGCCGGGTCCGAGACTATAGCGAATGTTCCCACCGGAGTTACCGAGGTTGAACCGCAAACAGGGACGGTCTACGTCGTGTCGGTCAGTGGCCCGAAAATGTACAACCTGAACCGGAAGCCGTTCATGACGCGGGCTGGGGAAGACACACAGTTGTACCAGATCATTCATATCGACGGTGACACGCTTCGCTATGAGGCGCGCACAGCGATCGGCGAACTTTACGACGCGTTTCTCTTGAAGAAACGAGACAATGCAATCAATGAAATGATCGAGTTGGAGCCGGAAGTTCCTGAGCGACTCAGGAAGTAGTCTCGCGGAACGGCCCACAGAACCAGTGCGAGTATTCCGCCGCGACCCGCGGAGTTGGCAGGACCCTCAGTTGCGGCGGGACATACTGCCACGTGAAAGAACGTTCGCTTCTCACCCGGAAAGGCTCCTGACAATGCGGCGCATTGCGTTTGAAGCTGGTGGTGGCATCACCGAGTCAATAGACTCGGGAACGAAAGGGATGTTCTCGACGGCGGAGTTGCTCCCAAGGCCCGTCAGACCGGACCGGAAGTCATGGTCGCTCCGGGCGATCTGCTGCAACTGCTCGTCCATCGTGGCTTTGCTCAACCGGTCTCCTCGGTCGATCAGACAGTTGATGGAATGCGAGCTCCGGACAGCCAGCACCGGGTAGAGAACGCAGACCGAATTCTGGATTAAATCCCGACTCTGAGGATTGGCCAACCCAAACTCGACTATTTGATTCTTCGTTCGACGCGAGCATCAGGAGCGCGAGAGGTAAGTGGAGCGATCGATTCGAAATAACACGTCAACCGCTTCTTCATGGCACGGCTTGTTGCGGCGATTCGGTCACCCTTGAATTCTTGCCGCCTGAATTATGCGTCTGAACTCCGTCCGATTCGCAGTGGTGGATGCGTTCTCCGTTACCGTCGTCGTCCAGTACCTTCTTTCAACTCCTTCACAAACCCACATCGTTTTGCCGCAGTCGCCCCTCCAGCATAGGGGCCTGGCCTGAATGTGACTGCAACCGGCATTCCAACGACGTTGCGTGGCGCCCCGGCTCCGGTCGTGCGTCACAGCCCCTGGACATCTTGAAAAGCCCTCTGGCGTGTCCGATTATCGGCACTTATGTTAGACGCACACATGGCCCGACTGCAATGGCTCAACCGCATGCTTTTCCTCCTGATTCGCCTGGCGGCAGCCGTCGTCGTCTATGATGTTGTCAGCGCGTTGTGGGGTTCGAGCTTTCGCGTCGGTTTTGTCACCACCGCAGGAGAAGAGATCGTCGCGGATGAAGACTTGTTGTTTTGGGAAAGAGCGAGTGTTGTCGGATTAGCGGCCCTGCCTGATCTGTGCTGGATCATTGGGCTGTTCCAGTTGGCCTTGTTGTCGTTTTCCCTTGGACGAGGTCAGGTTTTCACGCAATCGGTCGTACGCGTGTTCCAGGGCTTCGCATGGGCACTCTTGGCGATGGGGGTGACCGAAACGATCGCACTTCCAGCGATAGGCTACTTTCTTAACGCGCGGGGCCACATCGCACCACTCGCGGATTTCTGGAGTTTGATGCTGCGAAGCGGGGGACTCAACTCGCTTCTGGCAGCAGTTTTAGTGGTCATCGTTGCAACGATCATGCGCACGGCCATTCGGATCGAGGAGGAGGTCCGCCTCACGATTTAGGTCGGCGCTGTTCGCAAAGGAAGGAGTCAGACACGATCATCGTCAATCTGGATGTAATGCTCGCCAAACGCAAGATGAAACTGAACGACTTGGCGACGGCGGTGGGAATCAGCGTGCCAAACCTCTCCATCCTCAAGACGGGGAAGGCAAAAGCGATTCGCTTCAGCACGCTCAATGCAATCTGCCACGCTTTGGGGGATGCTGACTGGTTTGGGCATGGGGGATGTTTCTTTGGTTATACGTCCATGACGGCGTACTGTCCGGAAGAACGGATTGCTCTTACCGTACTTACAAACCTCCAACGTGAATTCGGCAACCCGGCTGCTGAGATTTGGACAACGCTGGCGGTTCCGGAGCCATCCTCGTGGTTGCTTTGCATGTCGGCGATTCTAGCTGCCGTTGCGGTCTGGTGGCGCCGTTTGCACCGGCGGGAGAACTGCTGCCCGTAACCGTGGCTATGCCGCGGTAACCAGCAAATTCTCCGACATCAGCCCTCCGATTCGACAAGACAGTTCCTGGATTGACTTCAACGCGTCCGAATGACCGAAATCCGATGTAGCCAACGGTGACTTCACACCAGTTTGCCGTGTCGGGAAATACCTCACCTGAGTAAATGGTCTGAGAAGTTGAGATGCAACGGACAACGAGAGACGCTCCATGGCTCTGCGACCATAGGCACCGAAGTGACGCGCCATTGGACATTGGCAAGTCGGCGGTTTCTTGAGGGCGACTATTCCGCTGGGCCCCATCCCGAAGACCGGGTGGACACGTCCCGCCGGATGGGTCATACTGGCGGAGTTGACACTCAACCCGAGGGATTGCAGATCCCCAGCGACGACCGTCGACAGCCAATATATCCGAGCAGGAAACCGGCGGCTGGCTCGAGTGAAACCGGGCCAGGCGTGGACCGAACGATCGCCTTCAATCGAGGAGGGCCCAGCCGTGTCCCCAATGCTCATCCGCTGGAGTTGGGCATTCGCACTGGTCGCGATGCTGGTTCTGACCGCACGAAGTGGCTCGAGCAATCGCAGCGACCAGCTTTCGGTCAGCGATAGTCGCCCAGCGCAGCCAGAGGATGCTCCGGCCGCAGCGGAGACGTCACAGGATGCGGCAGGCGGCGAGTTCTTCGTGTTCGCCGCTCCGGAAGAACAGGGAGTGGTCGATCCCTTCACGGGCACGTTCGGCCTCACGCTTGTGGATCTTTCCGTGCCAACCGTGTCGGTCATTCTCGACCTGAAACGGTCGTATACTCCCTCCCTGGATTCGCCGGGCGTGTTGGGCCGTGGCTGGAGTTTGAACTGGCAGCCGGTCCTGGTCCGCGACCCGACAGGAACTCGCATCGTGGAGGCGGGCGGAGTGACGGAGTTCTGGGCCGAGGACGAACAGCAAACCGTGCTGCATTCGACTTCCGGGCAACAACTCACCTGGCAGGACGACTCAGCGACGCGAGTGCAAATCGACGGCACCCAGGACCTCTTTTCTGCCGCCGGGAAGCTCACCAAACGCATCGTACAGGGTGCGACTTTCACATTGCAGTACGACGACCAGCAGCGGCTCGTGCGCATCGACGGGCCTGACGCCGCGTACTTGCAGTATGACTATCCTGCGGCCGATACAATCCGCGTTCTGAGCTCGACCGGCGACGCGGTGACATACGTCCTGCAAGAGAAGCGTCTGGTACGTGTCGAACGCACGCCAGGTCTGCCAACCGACTACTCATACGACGAAGCGGGGCATCTGACGAAGATCGCGCATCCTCAGTTTGGAGCGGTCGAACTGACATACAACGCCGAGGGGCAGCCGACGACTCGTCGCTGGTCGGACGGATCGGTGGAACGCGTGGAACGTCCTGCCTCCAATACGGTCCGGTATGTCGCGGCCGACGGCAGTGTGACGCGCACCGTGTGCGATCCTGCCAGCGGTGTCACGACCATCGTCGAACCGTCGGGGCGGAAGACCCAACTGCGTATGGACCGCAGCGGACGCATTGTCGAAGTGATCGATGGTGACGGCCATGCGACTCGGTTCACTCACGATGACCAGGGACGGCTGCTGGGGGTAACGGGCGAGCAAGGCGATGCGATTGTCTGGCAGTATCGCGAGAACGAACGTGCGCCCTGCGGTGCACTTGGTCCGGGTGGCAGCGGCTATCAGGTGCAGCGAGACGAGAATGACCGTATCGCTCGCGTTGACAGAGGTGCCGCATCGCACACGACCTACCAGTACGATCCGCAAGGACGGCCCACACGAATCGAGTCCACCGACGCGCCCGGGTTGTCGCTCGCCTATGATGCTGCAGGCCGAGTCGATCGTATCACCAATGCCGCCGGGACCTCCTCCAGCATAGAACGGGATGCACAGGGTAACATCACCCGCATTGTCGGCTTCGGGGGTGACGCGACGAGCTACACATACGACGACCAGCGGCGGGTGACGTCTGAGACCGATGCAAGTGGGGCAATCACGCGATATGAGTATACTTCCACTGGCTTGCTGCGATCGGTGACCGATCCGCGCGGCGGCACGACACGGTATCAATACCAGGGCCGCTGCGTAACCGCCACAGATCCCACAGGACGTCAATCAACGACTCGCTACGACGCTGGCGGGCGGATCGTCAGCCGCAGGACTCCGTCCGGCGCGGAGGAGCTGTTTGAATACGACGCAGCAGGAAATCTGACGCGGCAGTTAGACACTGCCGGCCGCCAGACGAGGTTCGAATACGACGCCAGCGGACGCACCACGGCCGTTACTGGTTTCGATGGTAGACGAACGAGTTACCGGTATGATCGCTCTGGAAACGTCCGCGAAACGGCCGATGCTCGCGGCCAACGGACCTTTTATGAGTACGACGCACACGGCCATCCGAGCAAGATGATTACCCCCGACGGCACTCAGCGTGTTCTCGAGATGGGGCCTCACGGCCCGCGCACGCAAGCCATCATTCCTGCAGAAGGAGCGCCGACAAGATTCGGCTATGACCTGCACGGCAATCTCGTCTCCGTCAGGCGCGGCAATCGCGTTGTGCAACAATATCGCTACGACCAACTTGACCGGCTCGTGGAGGAAACGAACGATCGAGGTTTGAGAGTCCAATACGAGTACGACCTGCAGGGAGATTTGATCCGCTGGAGCAACTCGCTTGGCCAACGCGCGGCGATCGCGCGAGATCCGCTGGGCAGGCCGTTGTCACAAGCTGACGGTAACGGAGTGCAGGCTCAGTTTTCCTACGACGCTGCCGGACATCTCACTTCTTCCATCGATCCGCTGCAGCAAACCACTCGCTGGACCTATGACACGGCAGGACAACTCACTGCCACCGTGCGTCCGTCCGGGCGTAGCGTGAACTACGAATATAACGCTGACGGCCAACTGACCGCAGCTCGCGTCGGCACTCGCCGCATCCGGCAGGTTGAACGGGATGAGGGAGGCAGGCCTGAACGCGTCCTTGACGCTTTGAATCGGGCGGCTGAAACGCGTTACGACACCGCCGGTCGCGTGGCGGCACGGACCTCACCGGACGGACAGACGACCTCTTTTGTTTACTCGTCGTCGGGACAGCTGTTGGAAAAACGCCGGCCCGACGGGCGCACCATCGCGTACTTGTACGATGGCCACGGCAATGTGACCTCGGTCGATGACGGCGAGTTCCCGGTGCGTTACAGCTATGACCAACTGGATCGACTGGTACGCATCGAATACCCGGCGATACGTCGCACGCTCTCACGCCGCTACGATCCTCAAACGGGATTGCTCGCGGAGTTCATTGACTCCGAAGGGCGCCATTTCCATTACCGGTACGACTCGTCGGACCGCTTGATCGCCCTGGAACTGCCCGGTCAAGGCACCTTCCAGTTCGCCTACGATGCGGCGGATCGTCTGGTCCGTATGGAGTATCCCAATGGGGTGGCCGGGCAGTGGGTCTACGACTGCGCAGGACGCCTCGCGGGGGTCGTTTACCAGGATCGCGGCGGCCACGTGCTTGACGGAGCCTGGTACGAATACGACGCGGCAGGCAGGCCGGTACTGCAGCGAACGCTCGCCGGCCAGGTTCACTTCGCATACGATGTCGACGGCCGACTGATCGGGGAGAACCGAGAGGGATCGCCGGCCGTCGAGTTCGAGTATGACGAACTGGGTTCGCGACAGGCGATGATCCGTGATGGCCAGCGCATGGAGTACACGTACGATGCCGCCAGCCAGTTGACGTCAGCCGGCGCAACTGGTTTCCAGTACGATGCCAACGGCAATATGATCGCTCGGATCGAAGGGACGGCGCAAACCCTATACAAGTATGACAGCGACAACCAGCTGATTGAGGTTCAACTGCCCGGTGGAAAGAGCGTTCGATTCGGGTACGCTCCGACCGGAGAGCGCATCTGGCGAGAAGACGAAAAGGGGCGCACGTATTACGTGACCGACGGGCTGCATGTCTGGGCGGAGCTCGACAGCCAACTGCAACCCACGTCCTGTTATACACATGGTCCGCTGCTGGACAGGCCGTTGATGCTGACGCGCGGCGAGCAGGCGTATTATTATCACGCCGACGCCCTTGGTTCGATCACGGCTTTGAGCAATCAATCCGGAAAACTGGCGCAAATCTATCGCTACGATGCGTTTGGTAATACTCAGTCGGCTCGCGGAGCAAGCGTTGACAGTCCATTTCGCTTCACTGGGCGGCCGTGGGATCCGACGTTGCAGCTCTACTACTACCGCGCGCGATACTACGACCCGCAAACGGGCCGGTTTCTCTCCGTCGACTCTGCCCCCATATCGATCGGCACGCCGCAAACGCTGGACGCGTATGCGTATGTCGACAATTCACCAACACGTTTTATCGATCCGTCGGGTGCGCAGCAAGAGCCTCCCTATCCCACAACAGAATCGGGCACCCTGCGGCTCCTGGAGTGGGGCGAGCAACAGGTGCGACAGAACTCTCCGCCCATTCCTGCCAGAAGAATGCTCGCATCACGGATGCGGGAAAACGGTCGTCTGCCGACGGTCGAGGATCCTCTGTCGGTCGCAGTGCGGTATCCACGCAATGCGGTGCCGATCCGCCCCAACACACTGAGCAACGTAGAGCATACGCTCCGGGACATTGGCGGCCCCGCGGTGAGCGATGCGCCAGAAGTATGGTATCGCGACCACGTCCACCTGGACGGTTCGTCAAGTATTCCCCGGTCCGTTGTCGACGGCCGATCGCCCACGAGTGTTCGTCCGCAGCCGCACGTAGGACGCAACACGCCGACTGTTGAGAGCCCGTTGACGGGAACGCATCCGCGGCCGCCGGGAGGCGCTCCGACACGAGTGCAGCCGCGCCCCGATGGTACACCTTCCGGCGGTGGTACGCCCGGCGGAATGTCGGGCACCTGGTCGCAGGTAACCAACGCCGGGGGCCGCGCTCTGAGCATCGTGGGCCTCACCTACTCCGGACTCGACATTGGGGAGAAAATCATCAATGGACGACCTCCGAGCGAGATCGGCGGCACCGTCGGTTTCCACGCCACGACCCACCTGCTGACCGGCGTGTGGGCAGGACGAATCGGCGTCAACTTGACCTCCATGATTGCCGCCGGAACGGCCCCTGCCTGGGCTCCAGCCGCTCTGACGGTGGCAGGAATCGGCTTGGTGGCTGCCGCAGCCCCTTCGGCAGGTACGCAACTGGGCGAGATGGTGGTGTCGTACCAGCAGCGGCAACAGATTGAAGAGCGGCAGACGGCACTGGCCAACAAGCTCAAGGAAGGGGAGTATGTCGCACGTTTCGCAGGCCAGGTCGCCGCATTGGAGGCGAAGAAACGCACAAGTGAGTTTTCCGCTACCGCGGCGGCTGGCTTGACGGCTGATGCGGCAACTCAGGCGACACGCGCTGAAAGTGCGCTCACGTTGCTTCAAGCCCTGCGGCCCGCGGAAGACCAGGATGCGATCGTGGAGCAGGTCAAGTCACTGCAGTCGGAAGCCGGCTCCCAGGCCGATGAAAGCGAGCAATTGGCCGATCAGGTTGTGCAGCGTCTGGCCACCGGAGCACCAGGAAGTGGGCCCATTGTCGATTCGCCGCAGGTGGCTGCCCTGGTTAGCGAGTGCGACGCGATGGTGGAAGCGATTGGTGGCAAGGTCGCTACCTGCCGCACCAAGAGCGATGGGATCGGCAGCCTCCTCATTCGACTCGATCAAGCCGGCGCCCAGCTCGCTCAGGCCGAAGCACTGCTGGGCCAGATCAATGCGGCGGTGGCCAAGGCCGACGCGCTCGCCGAATCGACGCGTCAGCAGGTCAACACCGCCCGAGGCCTGCGAGGAGAGGTTCTTGATCAGGCGCCGCGGCTGCGCGGCCAGATCCAGCTGCTCATCGACCAGCTGCAGGGCGTCAATGTGGAGGGGGCCACCGCCGTGCAGTTGAAGCTGAGTTTGCTGCGCGAACGGGTCGATGCGTTGGCGAAGTTTGAAACAGCGGTAAATGAGCAGTTTCCCGACCAGGCGGCAGCACATGCGACAACGGCCCGTTTGGCACGCGGCACGGCCATGTCGGTGATGGACCAAATCCGTCTGAGCGTCCCTGCCGACGTGACATCATCCGACGACGCGACAGCTCGTGCCGAGGCGGCACACCAACGTGCGCTTGCGGCATTGCTGGCGCTGCTCAGTCGCATTCGTGCCAGCCAGTCGCCGGGACCGAACGACTTGGCCGATGACAACAGCCAGACACCAGACGACTCCACCGATATCTCCGAGGGCGAACCACAGGACGGGCCGACAGAATCTGATCTCGATGCGTTAGGACAGATGGTTAATCCCCCAGATCGCACTGAGGGCGATCCACCGCCAGATGACCTTGATCTACTCGGCCAATCGGTTCGGCCTCCGAGCCGAATTGGCGACCGGCCTCAGAGCCGCGATGCGCTTGACGCGATCGTGGGAGACGATACGGGGCCAGGTCAGGAAGGCATTGCGGAGCCGGTCGAGCCTGAAGGACCCGTCGAGCCCGAACCGTGGCCGGAGCCACAACCACAACCGCAGCCGCAACCACAGCCCGACCGAGGCCTTCAGCCATCAGGCCAGTATTCGCCCGTCCGGGTGCAAGGGGGGCTTGCGCCGAGCTGGCGGAACCAACTGGCAGCTCAAATCCAGGCTTCGGGCACGCGGGTACAAATCAATGGCTCGACGCTCCAGATGTCGATCAGCGCGCGCGGTGAAGTGAGCATCAGTAACGGGTCCTTTGTCTTCGCTGTTCAAGAGCAAGGGGCACAACTAGGATTGAACCTGACCGTACAGTTCATGCCACGGTCCATATCCACGCAACCGGGAACAAAGATCCCTGCTCGCGTCGACGGAACCGTCGCGCTGCAGGCTGGAGGCGGCGCCAATATCTGGAATAACAGTGGCCGTGGTGGGGGTCAAAACACTGGCTCGTTTTCCGCGATTCGGCAGAACGACGGTTCCTGGTTAGTCATCGTGAGAACGCCATCTTCGAGTAACGCGCAGTTCTTGTCCGTCATTCAATGGCAGCTGAGATGAAGCATAAGGGGAAAAAAGCATCCGCGTTTCTCTTGTAGCCACGCTCGCGCAGAGCGTGGGAATCCGCTCGCCGTCTGGCGACGTTAACTACAACCACGAAAGTCATCCTTCGGCGATCCGGAGGTATACGCACGCGAGCTCGCATGGAGGACGCGATGTGCTGCGTTCTGATGCGTGACGCACGACCCATGAGGATATAGCCCGATGGAATGTCTACTGTGCCGACAGCATCGATGGCCACTGCTGCTCGTCCTGGCGATAGCGTGGTCGAGCAGGTCTTTGTGGACGAACGGACCGGCGGCTTCAGCGTCCGCAGCCGCAGACGACTCGCCAGCCTGGGAGTTTCGTGGAGTGATTCCCGGCCAGACCAGCGAAGCGGAGCTGCTGGCTGATGCTAATTGGGGCCAGCCGCAGGACAGAAGTTCGGCCGCTGGCGGTTTGACGATACTCCAGTACACGATCATGAAACACGACGTGCGCGTGACGCTCCGCGACAAGAAGGTGATCGCAATCGACATCATCTTGCCGGACGGAGTCAACCTGGAAAAGGCAGCTAAGTCGTTTCAGCTGAAGGATCCACTGCCGGCAGCAGCACTTCCCGAAGAGGCGCAGTTGGGACCAGCCGTGTCGGATACGCTCCGGCCACAGAGATATGCCCCCGACGGCGCCGTGGTGTTTGTGCGCGAGAGTGAGGGAACGCAGAAGGCGGAACGAGTTCGGTTCTATTGGCCAGATGCTGCTCCGTCCACGCCGCCAGAGAGCACGGATCAGCCGTCGGTGAATCTCGCCACTCTGCCCGTATGGAAGTACCGCGGCATCCAGCCAGGGCTCTCCAAAAAGGAGACGTTGTTGGCCGATCCGCAGTGGAGTAAACCGCTCAAACGAGAGAGCGGCGCTCCGACCGAGGAGACGCTGCACTATCGGGTGAGCAATGCGGACGTGGTCGTGTTTCTGCGCGATGAGATCGTCCGTACGGTTGATCTTCAGCTGACCGACAACGCCACTCTTGCGCAAGTCTCACAGAAGTTCAAGCTGACTGGACAACTGCCCGATCAACCGCTTCCCCCTCTGGCACGCATGGGTCCTCGGGTCCCCCGACTTCTGGAGGCTCGGCAGTTCTCCTGCGGACGCGTCATTGTCTATGTCGACGGGAGTACGAGTCCCGAAGTAGTTCGCCGCGTCCGGTTCTACGGGCCAGCCATTGTCGCCCGCTTGTTCAAGAACACGCTCGGCATGACGATGAAGTGGATTCCCGCCGGCGATTTCCGCATGGGGAGCCACGAATCAGCGGCCGACGTGCATCGGCTGTTCGACGTCGACAATGAGCGGGCCGAGGCGGAACACCCACAGCACCCGGTGAGCGTCACACGACCATTTTACATGTCGGCTCATGAAACCACCGTGAACCAGTTCCGCCAGTTCGTCAGGGAGGCTGAATACCATGTGGAGGCACAATCGGCGCCGCAAGAAGGGGTCAAAGACGTGGTTGCACGCATCGGTGGTGGGACGTGGGAAGAACCGGGCTTTCCGCAAACGCATTCGCAGCCCGTGGTGAGCGTCTCCTGGCACGATGCCGTGGCTTTCTGCCAATGGTTGAGCAAGAAAGAAGACCGCGAGTATCGCCTGCCAACCGAAGCAGAATGGGAGTACGCCTGCCGCGCCGGTACGACCGGCCGCTACTCGAGCGGCGAAGAACCAGAATCACTGGTCAGGGTGGCCAACGTACTCGACATGAATGCCTACGAACAGGACTCCAGTGCCACCGGCTACATCCATGCCCGCGATGGCTACGCTTTCACTTCTCCGGTCGGCCGCTTTCGCCCCAACGCCTTCGGGCTCTACGACATGCACGGCAACGCCTGGGAATGGTGTCAAGACTGGTATCAGGCGGACTACTACGCGAGCAGCCCTCGCCCAGATCCCCCAGGACCTCGCTCGGGTAACAAGCGAGTCTTTCGCGGCGGGTGCTGGTTCTGAGGGGCCGGCTTCCAACGCGCCGCGGTCCGCGGCGCAGGGCTCCCCGACTCGCACGCCAGCAATGTCGGATTCCGCGTCGTGTGTGAAGTTCCGCAAGAGTGACCGGTCAATGGGTGTAGCAGACGAAGCTCACCTTGCCATCGGCAACTCCAGAAGCAGACAACACTTCACCTGTGTCCGTGATGGAAATCAACTGGCCGAGATACGGTTATTGCTCCGACATTCTTTTCAACGGCAACCGTGGTGCAAGTAGGATCCACGACGATCGTCGCCGGCTTGTTCCGGAAGACATTATCGGAAAAGACGATGTCATGCCCATGGGGAGCAAACGTGACCGCTTCGTCGGGACAATGCTCTCCCAGCTGAAAGACATTGTTGCGGACGATGACCGGTCCGTAAGTCCCGTCCTGTTGATAGAGGGTGAAATAGAGCTCGGGAAACTGACCCGGCTGAGCCGTCTGAAAGGCGATTCGGCCGGTCGTGAGCGCAGGGTCGTTCTTCGTCGTGTTGTTGACGAACACGTTATTGGTCATTACGAAATTGACAGGTTGATTGATCCACGCTCCACGTCCACCACCACGAAACGTGTTGCCGGTGATCGTCACATCCTGGCAGCTCTTCTCCACGCTCATCACCCGGCTGCCATTGGTTCCGTCGACGATGTTCCCGACTACCGTCGCCGTGCGGCAGTACTCCGCCAGAAAAAAGGCTCCCATGCGACTGCCCAGGATGTGGTTGTGCGCGAAGATAATGTCGCTACACCGCTGAATGTGCATCGTGTCTCCCAAGGCGCTGAGCTGACAGCCGGTGACGTGTACGCCCTTCACCCCCACGAGGTCAAATGCTCCTTTGCCTGGTCCGCTGAGTGTGGGCGCGTAAGCTGCGAGATAGGCCGCATGCAGATCGTGAACGAGCTGTCCCGATCCATCATCCTTGAAGGTAATCGCAGGACCATGAGGCTGGTCGGCAACCTTAATGAAGTCGGATGCTGATTCGGTCACGAAGTACTGTCGACCGCGAACCAGGTTCGTCGGCAGTTGACTGCCCATGAACGTCACGGCGTCATGCGGTTCAATCGTCGCACTGACGGGGATCGGGTTGGCGGTGTTGTCGAACCGGACCTGCTCGCTTCCCGCCGTCATGGAAACCTGTCGCATCAGATCCGAGCGAAAGTACTTGCGTGCTCGATCGACTTCCCACTGCTTGTAGGCTTCGGGGTAAGTCATGATCTGCCACAGATAGCCGTAGTCCCACATGAACTTGCCACTGCGCAGCAAAGTACAGTGGTCGATGGCCACACGCTGCGCCCAGATCGTGACGTCGCGTTCATTTGAGGCGTCATAGAGACCGTGGACTCCAATCACGGCTCCGGCGATGCCATCCGCTTGAATGTCCCGAAATATGACGTCGTGCGTACCTCCTTCCCGGGTCGTAGTAATCTCGATTCCCTTGGTATTCGCCTGCGGCTCCCAGGCATTTTCCCGAAGAGCAGGATCAAAGACATGTCCCCGGAACTCACCGCCAAACCAGGTGAAATGCGAGACATTCTCCCCGGCAAACAGAACAATGCGTGCCTCCGCGGGAATGTCTTTGGGGAGGATAAACCTTGCACCATACGCAGTGATCGTCGTGTCAGAAACGAGCGGGATGGGCTCTGCACCGTCGAGATAGTAATCTCCTGGCGGGACGGTGACCACACCGCCCCTCTCCAACAGCGCGACGAGTTTCCCCCTGTCGTCGCCGCAGGCCACTGCGGAAATGAACAACATGACAATGGCCGTGCCGTGTACTCCCATCCGCCAAAGGCGTATACTGCGAGTCGTTGTCACTGACGGTAAATCGCGTGCTGATCCCATGCATCACTCGCAGTGGTTTGGCGCCTGTTCGTTGAAGAATGAAGCCATGAGACTTGCCCGTGTCTGGCACGCGACAAGCAGTACCAATGGCAACGCCAGTCGTCAACACAACCCCGGGCTGTCGCTTCCCACTCCGGCAGCGAGGACAGGAACAGCGAGATCGCGTCAGGATTTGCCCGCCATGGTGGCATTCTATCACGGTGACGACTGGAGTGCACGGATCTAGCTGAGTATTGATCAGTCAACGGGGCCATACGTCGAATTCACGTTGTCAACATCGCGGACCAGCCATTATGGGGATTGTCGGGCAGGAACCAACGGCGACGCACGGAGGACCTTACCTCGCCCGCCATCGCAGTTGGTTATCTCCCCGCAGAGGGTAAGTGGAAAATGAATCTCCCACGATGCGCGATTCGGGCGAGCAGCCTGGCTTTTCTGCTTCTGTCGGTGAAACTCACCGTGGGGGCAGACCTTTACGTCTCGCCTGCAGGGCTCGACTCCCATCCCGGCACCTCGACGGCGCCAGTGCGGACACTCGCTGCGGCGCGCGACCTGGCTCGGAAGATGGCCGGCGAAAGCCCCGTGACTGTGCATGTTGCGGACGGTGTGCACTACCTGGCGGAGACACTCGTATTGACTGCGGCAGATTCCGGCACAGAGGACCATCCGGTTGTGTATCGAGCAGAGAACGAAGGTCAGGCCATCATCAGCGGCGGGATCAAACTGGATTTGGTGTGGGAACGTCATCAAGACGGTGTCTTCAAGGCCACCACACCACAAGGCATCTCCTGTGATCAGCTTTTCATCAACGGGATGTGCCAGCGCATGGCCCGTTACCCGAACTTTGACTCGGACAAATCGGCAGAACCCTACCAAGGTTGGGCCGCAGACGCGGTGAGCAAAGACAGGGCAGGGGGGTGGGCCGACCCGGCAGGCGGCTATATCCACGCGATGCACAAGCATACCTGGGGCGGCTACCATTACCTGATCACCGGCAAGGATGAACGTGGCGAGTTGATCTTCGAAGGCGGCTGGCAGAATAATCGCCAGCTGGGGATGCATGACCAGTTCCGCATGGTAGAGAACGTACTTGAAGAACTGGATGCGCCAGGCGAGTGGTATCACGATAGCAAGACAAACCTCCTGTTCTGTTATCCGCCTGCCGAGTTGGATCTGGCGACGGCCACGATTGAGGCGGTCCGGTTGCGGCACCTGATCGAGTTCCGCGGATCGGCATCGGATCCGGTCCGATATGTAACCCTTCAAGGTTTCACGCTGCGTCACGCAGCACGCACGTTTATGGACACGAAGGAGCCGCTGCTGCGGTCGGACTGGACCATCTACCGCGGCGGTGCCTTGCTGCTCACTGGCACTGAGCATGTGCGCATCCTGGATTGCGACTTCGATCAACTCGGCGGGAATGCGGTCTTCGTCAGCAGATACAATCGCCACGCGCTGATCAAGGGCTGTCACCTGCACGATATGGGGGCGAGTGGAGTCTGTTTTGTCGGAGATCCCACCGCAGTCCGTAATCCACTCTTTGAGTACGGCCAGAACCAGGACTTGTCCCAGATCGATCGTACGCCCGGCCCGAAGACCGAGGATTATCCGGCGGACTGCGCTGTGGAGGATTGTTTGATTCACGGCGTCGGCCGCGTGGAACGTCAGCCTGCAGGGGTGCAGATCTCGATGGCACGACGCATCACCGTGCGTGACACGTCGATTTACGACTGCGTCCGAGCGGGAATCAACATCGGCGACGGCTGCTGGGGTGGACATCACATCAACGGCTGTGATGTCTTCGACACGGTGCTCGAGACAGGTGACCACGGCTCGTTCAATTCCTGGGGCCGCGATCGCTACTGGAACGGAAACCACCGCGCGGTCTCAGAGCCGGCAGTAAACCAGGATCCGGAACTTCCGTTCCTTGATGCGGTCGAACCCGTAGTGATCCGCAACAGCCGTTGGCGCTGCGACCATGGTTGGGACATTGACCTGGACGATGGCAGCTCAAACTACCAGATCTACAACAACCTGCTGCTTCACGGCGGACTCAAGTTTCGCGAAGGCTTCGGGCGCAAGGCCTGGAACAACGTGCTGGTCAACTGCGGCTTCCATCCCCACGTCTGGTTCGCCGACTCCGCCAGTGAGTTCCGACAGAACATCGTGATGGCCCCCCACGCCCCCATCGGCATGCCGGCAGGCTGGGGCTCAACGGTGGACGAGAACTTGTTCTCGTCCGAAGCGTTTCTCCACCAGCACGATTCGGATGCACATTCCGTCAGCGGTGATCCGCTGTTTGTCGATCCGCCGCATGGAAACTTCCGAGTCACCGACAGCTCACCGGCTCTGACGATTGGCTTCACCAACTTCCCCATGGACCGTTTCGGAGTCAGGAAGACCTCGCTCAAGGCGATCGCCAGATCGCCTCAACTGCCGGACGTGCAAACGCGAGTGCACACCGACAGCAGTCGTCCATCAGCCGTGCGTCGGTATTGGCTCGGCGCTCTGCTTCATGGTCTGCAGGGAGAAGAGTTCTCGGCGTTCGGAGTCGGCAAGGAAGATCTGGGCGTGCAACTTGTTCATGTGCCTCCAGACTCGCCGGCGGCCCAGGTTGGGCTGCGGAAAGACGACGTCGTGCAGGGGGTCAATGGCCATCGGGTCGCCGACACTGCGGCGCTGATAACCGCAGCGATGACGGCAGGTCCCCGTCCGATTCCAGTTCGTCTGGTACGTAGTCAGCAGCTGGTCGAGCTCACACTTACCGCGGTCCCGTATGTGCAAACGACGGTATTGGCTGACACTGACGCACTTGCCGCCATCGTTCGGAAACAGGGGACGGCTGGAATCGTGACGTGCCGGCCGGCCCCCAGAAACAATCCGCTCGCCGTGCTGACTGACGGGGCACTGGCTACCGATTACGGTCCAGTGTTCGCCAATGGGGAGCGGCAGGGGATCTACCGTATGGATCTCGGCTCTGCCCGATCGATCACGAGTATTTCGTCCTGGTCTTACAGCCAGAACGGCAATCGCGGACAACAACGATTCACTCTCTATGGAAGTCCGAGTGACTCCGACCCTGGTTGGAACACGAGTGACGCGGACCGCTTTACGCCACTTAGTTCACTGGACACACGATCACCGGAGACCGCTCGTTTCGTTGTCACTTCCCTGCGAGCGCCCGCTGGCAGGACTCTTGGCCGCTTTCGTTGGATCATCTGGGAGACTTTGCCAGTCACGGATCTCGACGAGAACACCGCCTGGCAGGAGTTTCAAGTTGAATCGAGCGACGTGGCCACCGAAAACAGTCCCGACTGACGCACAACCTATGATCAATCCGCAAGGAGATATCCACCATGTATCCACGCACATACCGCACAGTTCACTGGCTGTTTGTCGTTGCCTGGCTTGGAACAGGTCTGGTCGATTGCGTTGGGGGAGTTGAGCCTTCTGACTCAGGGGCCAACGCCGGTCCAGCGCGAGTGTTCAATGTAGTTGATTACGGAGCCAAGGGGGACGGCGAGACCGACAACACCGAAGCGTTTTCAAGGTGTCTGAAGGCGACGATGGAGGCTGGTGGCGGTCGGATATTCCTGCCCGCCGGAATCTACTGCGGCCGGTTCGTTATTCCGGCCGTCGAAAGTGCGAACTGGATTTCACTGGAAATCGTGGGGGAGAGTCAGCCGGCGACCATCTTTGGAACTGTTGGCCGGATTGATCGTCCTGATAACAACAGCATTATCAAGTGCCTGGCGACGACCGGCCCCGCAGTGATTTCCGTCGAACCTGCCCGCTCACAACCGGGTAGCTTCTCGCGCGTCCAGGTGGTTGTCAAAGACCTCGAGGTAAGGACTTGTGACGATCCGCAAATTGGTGGCATCGACCTGGAGTGGGCACAGCAATGTCGCCTGGAAAACGTCATCGTCAACACCGGTGTGTATAACGTACAGGCGGCCAAGCCGACCCATGGCACCAAGGGCCTGGTCACTCCCGCCATCAACAACGGAGCGTTTACGGTGCTGCGCAACGTGGTGGTGACAGGTTTCCACACGGGAATCGTGGTCAACGAGCATACGGACGGGGATAGCATCGTGGTGGCCAGCAACATCGACGGATTGAGTTTCGCACAGGCTTATCATGCTTCACGCTTCGGCCGTGTGGGTGCCTATCGCTGTACGAATATGCTCACCGTGAACGGCACGCATGGATTCTCCATCGAACAGTTGAACATCGAGCACGCTGGACCGGGACAGACGGACGAGAACAATTCCTGGCAGACCACGGTCTTTGACATCAATGATCCTGGCAACCTCGGTATCGCCGATGTCAACTACTGGGTCGTCGAAGGGGCGGTTGGGATCAGCGAAGTCTTCACTCGCAACGGCGGCACTTGCATTCGCACGCGGCGGATCGGTTCCGTCCCTACTGCCGGCAGTCGAACGAATGCAGGAGAAGAGTAGTTTCCCGTAATCCACCATGGCAATCAGGAATATCAGGACCAATCTCCGGTGCAACATCAAATGAACATCCCACACGCGCGCTCGCTTTTCAATCGAACCCATCCGTATGGGATATTCGCGTCGCTTGCGGTCGGAGCCACCGTTCTGGCTGCTCTGGCATTCGCCTCCGTTTCCCGAGCACAGCCGGTAGACGGTGGGGCTCCAGAGGCGGCTCGGCGCTTCCCGGAATCCCCCTTTGTCGTCAACGTCAAGTCGCCGCCGTATCGCGCGACTGGGGATGGAGTTACCGACGACACCGCAGCGATACAGGCTGCGATTAACGAGCATGTGGGACGCCATCGATTGCTCTACTTCCCGGCAGGAACGTATCTGGTCAGCAAGACCATCACTTGGCCGAAACGCTGGGGCGACAAGGAGAACTGGGGCAAGACGTATCTGTGCGGTGAGCATCCAGCGCACACCGTTCTCCGTCTGAAGGACGCCACATTCACACAGGCTGGTGACCCTCAAGCCATCATGTGGTGTGGAGGGTTTGGATCGGCCGACTGGTTCCACAATTACATCGAGAACATGACGTTTGACGTCGGGGAGAGAAACCCGGGAGCCATTGCATTGCAGTTCTATTCCAACAACACCGGCGCAGTGCGAAACTGCCGATTCCTGGCTGGCGATGGGAGCGGAGCCATCGGCCTGGACTTGGCGCACCGCGACATGAACGGCCCGCTGCTGGTCAAGCATTGTGAAGTGCGAGGATTTCGGCGGGGAGTTGTTACGGGCCGTGCTGTCAACAGTCAGACGTTCGAGGATCTTCACTTGCAGGGCCAACGCGATCTCGGCTTCGAAAACCAGGGACAGTCGATCAGTATTCGTGGACTGGTCAGCGAAAACGAAGTCCCTGCGGTCATGACCTACGGGAACCTCTGCCTGGTTGACGCGAAACTGCGCGGGTTGGGACAGGCGACCAATGCGCCGGCGATCATCAACTACAATGGTGGACGCATTTTCGTCAGGGACGTCGCCACCGAAGGTTATGCGCGCGCCATTGGCGATGTCGAGACGCCCGACTCTGCGGCCGCGTTTCGCATCCGAGGAGCCGACAAGGCGGGCACGGAGGGACCGCACGTGACAGAGTATTCGTCACTGCCACCATTTGTGGTTCTGACGACTGCCACGCAATCGCTCTCGCTGCCGGTTCTCGATGCGCCGGAAGTGCCGTGGGACGCGCCAGAGCGTTGGGCCAATGTCGATGCCTATGGAGCTGATCCGACGGCTGAGACTGATTCGTCCGCCGCTATTCAACAGGCCGTGGACTCAGGGGCGACGACCATCTTCTTCCCCGGCAGCTACCTGCTGGAGAAGACGGTGACCATTCGCGGTCACGCCAGACGCCTGGTCGGTGTCGGCGGACAGATCGACTATTTTTCCAAGACCCGCCCTGACTTTCGCGTCGAGACTGGCATCGCTCCCGTGGTCTGCTTTGAGCATTTCGCAAATATTCACGGGGGCTTGCTGATCGATACCAAGCGGACCATCGTGCTGCGCAGTGTGGGCGACTGCCCCATCTCCACTTCAGAGGCCGCAGTGGATGGTCAGCTGTTTCTGGAGGATGTGTGCACCAGTAACTTGCTCGTTTCGCGGCAACACGTGTGGGCTCGGCAGCTCAATATCGAAAATGAAGGCACTCACTTGACCAACGATGGGCGTGACGTCTGGATTCTCGGCTACAAGACAGAGCGTGGCGGAACGCTCTTCGATACTCGCTCCGCCGGTCGCACTGAGGTACTCGGTGGATTCAGCTATACGACAACCGCCGGCAAACTCGCTCCGATGATCCGCAACGTCGATTCCTCCGTCTTCGCCTTCTTTGCCGAAATCTGCTTCAACGACGATCCGTTCGAAGTTCTCATCTACGAACAGCGAGGAACGCAACACAAGAAGATTCCCCGAGATGCCGGACATACGGTTCCGTACTCGGGATGGAAACCGTAGAGCGGAGGGAATTCTTCGACCTTGGATCACCTGAGCAGCATCGCGATCACTGATTTCGGAACTCACCCCTGACTCACTGATTCCTTCAGACTCTCGTTCCCAGACAAATGACCGATTCGACCACCATGCCCGCCGACCAGCCGTCTCCATTCTTCCTGTGGGAGGCACTGTTGCTGCCAGCCGAGGCACGCCAACTGGCGTTGGACCATACCGATCGCATCCTGCAGGAGCTTGATACCGTCAAGAGCTTCGAGAGTTCGGGCGACGTCGAGAGAGCATTTATCACACGGCAGCAGATCGCATCCTTACTGCTGCCGTTGGCGCTGGCGGCACAGGAGCTGGCACATACCTCGCGGCAACGTGTACTCGTGGGATTGACCGGCGGGGCTGGCACAGGAAAGTCGATGCTCAGTGTCTTGCTCTGTCGAGTGCTCCGAACGCTGGCCGGGCAGGAGATCGCCGTACCACTGGGCGTCGATGCGTACCACTTTCCGAATGACTTCCTCGACAGGCAGCTTGTGAGCTATCTGGGACGGGACGTTCCGCTGCGGCACATCAAAGGTCTGCCGCCCACCTTTGACGTGGAAGCTCTGGTCGCCGACCTGCAGCGCCTTCGTTGCTCCCAGGAGCACGAGATCCGACTGCCCGTTTACGATCGTGCGGGTCATGATCCCGTTCCCGATGCGTTGTGCGTGCAGCCGCATCATCGTATCGTCATTGTAGAAGGACTGCACCTCCTGCGTTTGGAGGACGATTGGAGGAACGCCCGAGAGTGCCTCGAGCTGTGCGTGCTCCTTGAGTTGCCGCTGGAGACCTGCCGCCGACGCGTCGTGGCACGCAAGATCGCTGGTGGCCGTTCGCCCGAGGACGTGCTCGCTCACTTCGAGCGTGTCGATCGCCCGACGCTGGAGGCCCTTCGCGATCCGAAATTGCGTGAACGGGCGGACCTGGTAATTCAGCTGGAGGAATCCGACGAGGACTCTCCTGTGAGGTCGACAGGACTGCGAGGCTGCGAACGTCCTGAGAACTTGACCGAATCCATTCAGCTTCGCCCGATCCCGCCCGGCACTGTTCGATTACTTGCCGTCGGCCTGAATCCGGCACTCCAGAAGACCCTTGTCTTCGATTCCTGGCAGCGGGGACAGGTCAACCGTGCTTGTGAGATCCTGACATCGGTCGGCGGGAAAGGCCAGCAGTTCTCTCGAGCGGCCAGCCGACATCTTCCAGGAATGGTCACGCTGGCGCAGTTTCTCGGCGGAGAAAATGGCGAGCACCTGAGGCGCATGCTCCAACAGGCGGGCATCGATCAGATTACGACTGCCTCGACGGGAGAAACCCGCTGCTGCCTCACGTTGATTGATGCGAGTGCCGGCGATGCAACTGAGCTGATCGAGCCGTCAGCGCCGATCGCACCAGGCGAAATCGAACGACTTCTGACAGGCATCCTGCATCGGCTGGCACGCGGCGACGTCTCAGGCCTGGCCATTTGCGGCACATATCCTCCCGGCGTCACGGAAGAATTCTACGTTGCACTCGCTCGTTCCAAAGGTCAGGCGATTCTACTGCTGGACGGTTACCAACAGATCACCGAAACCCTGGCAACCGACCAGGTGGACATTCTCAAAGTGAACGTCCACGAGCTGCAGAGCCTCGCCACCAGGATTGGTCGTTGCAGGAGACCAGATGATGCAGGGCACGCCGCGTCGGTCCCGGAACTGGCCATGACGGTTCTGGCAACACACCACCTGCGCTGGCTGGCGGTAACGGCGGGGCCACACACCGCGTGGCTGTTTGAGCGTCCCTGCGGCGGCTCTGCCACAAGCGACCCTTGCAGTTGGCGGTACTTTGAGTACAGGCTGCCCACGGTCGACGGAGTCAGGAATCCGATTGGCGCAGGGGATACAGTCGGAGCGACCTTTCTCGCCCAGCTGTGCGCTGGAACTTCGGCCCATGCAGCCTTCGCTTGTGGGCTCGCAGCCGGCAGCGCATCCTGCCGGCAGTTGGGCGGCGCCGATTTCACGATGGATGACCTGCACGACATTCTGCCCAAGATCCAGATCGTGCGCTGGAACCGCTGGTGGACCAATAGCGGGAGTGATAAGCCTGATTCCCTCACCGCGTGAGCAGCGTTTCGCCGAGGTTCAGGCAAGATCGGTCGGATCTGACTGATCTGGCTGATCTGACCGATCGCAGCAACCAGCAACGTTGGGCCCCGTGCCCCCGTTGGATGGACATCGTTCACGTGGGTTGGACAATGACGCTCCCTTGCGACATGCCGCGCAAGCTTCGCCGTCAGACGTCAAACGGCCAACTTGCTGCCACGTCATCGATCCGCTGTCCATGCGCCAGCCGGTGTTCGCCGGCGATTCTCCTTGGATTCCGGTTGATTCGATTGGCGGAGCCCCATTACAATGGGGGTGTCGTAGGCCGGCGACCGAAGTGGCTTGCCGCCGAGAAGTGGCAGATAATCTGGACTGGTGAGGCGCGTCATGTCCAAACATTGGCTGGTCGTGGTGTTGTTGGGGAGCGTCCTGTGCCTGCTTCCCCGATGGGCGCGCGGTGGCTGAGGAGCGCGCAGCTGTGCGCCCGGTCGGAGCGCTTCGACAGGTTATCGCCCCGCTGTCGGTGTGTACACGGGCGGCGGCATATCGCCGGCCAGCGGCCTGTACGCCAGTAGCGTGCAGCAAGCCCGACAAGCGGCAGCTCATGCCGCGATGGTGCAACAGATGCGGCTGATGCGTGAAGCCCAGTCAGATTCTGCCCGCCTTCAGATTGCGGATAAAGCTCGGGACGAGGGCAACTACCTGGCCGCGTGCCGTATCTATCTGAGGTTGGCCGCCAGGCGTCCCACCAATCCGTCCGCAGAAGCTGCCGAGAAGCGTTTGAAAGAGCTCGGCCAGTTGGGACGCAAGGAACTGGCGAATGTGGAGCAGCGACTGAGTCATTGGCGTGCCAAGTCACCGGGGGATTCACTGGCGGACGAGTCGCTGGCGGAGTTGGCCAAATGTGTCACCGACCTGGAAGAATTGGCGGACCAGTTTGGAAGCGTGCCGGGCGTCGGACGCGAGATCAAGACGGCGGCGACCAAGCACCGAAATCATCCGTTGACTCAGGCCGCCTTGAACGAGCCGGATGCCAAGCAGCTGTGGGAGGAAGGCCAGTCACTCGAGCAGCAAGGACATATTTGCTGTGCGTATCTGGTCTTTGAAGAGGCAGCGAAGAAACGGCCGGCCCCTTCCGCCATCGCAGCGCAGCAACGACTCGAAGAGCTCAAGGCTGATCCTAGAAACGTCGAGGCTGCCGAGGCCTGCCGCAACCTCCAGTGGTGCCATCAGCAGTATCAAGTTGCCGAGCGACTCGCCCAGGCCGCGCCGGATCGAGCCAAAGAGCTGTTCGCGAAGATTATTGAGCGGTCACCGGTTGACAGCCGCATTCACGCCGAAGCGCGCACGCAGATTGCTCGACTGCAATAATCAATTGAAGCATCCTGGGTCATTCGCTGGATACCGTGAGCGAAATCGTCTGCCTCGATACACCTTCCCGCATACATCAGTCACGAGATTCCTGCTCCAGTTGTTGCCACCGAACGAAAGCCTGTCGCAGCACCTGGGCGGCCGGCTTGAGGGTTCCGTCGCGGCGAACCAGTCCGAAGTGTGCTTCATTCGGGTTCTCGATGGCATAATCGTGCAGGCACCAGGCCAGCACACCGGCGATGCGATCCTGTTGGGCAGCCTGCAGGACCGTTTCATAGATGCGTGCCTGTTCGGCCTCGCTGCCCGGATGGCCGGCCAACTTGGCTTGAAGTGGTCCCGTAACACCGTGCTGCGGATCACGTGCCGTGCACATGCCAAACTCACCAATCAGCAGCGGGCGCGAATTGCTGCTGTTTCGCACGTTGTCAATCACTTCCCGAACCCGCGCCGCCCCCCGCTCAAACAGAACCTGCTTCGGACTGTATTCGTGATATTGCATGACGTCGGGAAGTCCCACTTCCTGTAAGCGGTCCACACGCCAGGTGAGACCGACGGTTGTCAGATGCTGCGAATCCAGTTGTTTGACAAACGGCAGAGCGGCCTGCAAGTAGGCTCGGGTGCCGGCAGTCCATTTGGCGTCGTCTTCTGGCTCGTTCATCAAATCCCACAGCAGCACGCGGCCGTCCGTTCGATGAGCCCCCACAATGTCCGCGAGCGTCCGCTGAGAGCGTGCTGCTGCATCCGGCGCGGCCAGCCATTGCTGGCTGAATTCAAAGCAGACAATCAGGCGAATGCCGTGGCGCCAGGCGGCTGCCAGCAGTTGCTCGAATTGCGTGTGGTAAGCCGCGGTCAACGACCCGTCCGGATTGAGCAATCCGGCCTGTTCGGCCTGTGACGAGAACATCAGGAACGTGCGCACCGTATTGCAGCCCAGGGAAGCGGCCAGCGCCATGTCTTGTTCCCAAACTTCGGAGGGCGTCTTCGTCCACATGCCACCCCACGGAGTATCACGGGGCATGTAGTTCACGCCGCGGATCGACAGGGGCTTCAGTTCCCGCAGCAACTCGGCATTTTGTCCTCCCTGCGTCGTCCGTGCGGCAAGGAATAACATCACCAGTGACAACAGAACTGCTCGGTGCATCATCCACCATTTCCCAAAGATCGCGGGTAGAGTGAATTCCGTGGTTTTGGATACCGTCGCCAAACGGCCGGCGGTTTCCCACGCTCTGCGCGAGCGTGGCTACGGCAGCGCGAGCGTGGCTACAAAAAAACGCCGAAGTCATTAATCTCTCATGCCGTACCGGTCGCCTGCGACACGTGAGTGGAGGGTTCTTACCAGGTTCGAGACGCCGGGCTATTGGGCGGCAGTCGAAGGCCGGCTCTCCTGTTCCTGAAGTTGACGCACCCAACAACTCAAACATCGGCACTCTTCATCCCGCCCGCAGGTGCCTGCCACGTCCTGATACGGCAGCGGTTGAATGGCAGCGTGCACCAGTTGGCGCATCTGCTGATAAGCCGGATCATCGACGCTGCTCCATCCGCCGTCACGCGTTGAAACCTGGCCCCATCCGCCGAATGCGATCGCCAGTGGGGCCTGCAAGATACGGCTCTCCTGCGGAATCGCGACATTCACGAGCGCGGCGAACGGTTGCTCTGCCCAGGCCGGGCCAAATCGCCGGAGAATCGCCGCGCGCAGGGCCTTTTCGCCCGCGGGATCGGGCTGTTGCCATTCCTCTTTGTTCCAGGAGTACGTGCCGTAAAGCGGCGCGTTGAGGTCAAGCCAGTCGATGATGCGATGCAGACTGCCGGAGTCAAGCTGAACACCTTCATGACCGCCCCGCAGGAATCCGGCCAAACTTCCGCCCCGAGCAAAGTAATCGTCTGGCTCGCTATACCAACTCTCGCCACCATACTGTGCGATCCTGACGAGCGTCTCGTGACCTGTCAGCCCCACGTAGGAGGTGCTGGGCAGCAGTCTCCAGTGAGCCGCTGCCAGGCTTTCCTCGCTGACATCAAAGGAGCCAAGCAAGTTCACTCCGTTTACCTCCGGCTGCAGGCCATGGCACTGGATGCAGTATCGATCGAGCACCGGCTGCACGGTCTTCGCGAAGCTCAATCCGCCTTCGTAACGTGGGCCAGCGGGCGGCTCAATCTGGACCACCGGCTGCGCAGCGGGGAATTGGGATCCGGCCATAGGACTGGCATGCCGCGGCTCATGACACCCCACGCAACCGACTTGCTCGCCACCCTGTAAGTGCGTAAACGTGCGCATCGTCATAACTGCCTGACCATTCGCATCGAGCGCCTGGAATTGGAGTGGCACGCCGGCGGGAGCCTCGAATGCCACCGAACCACTCGCATCCACGGGCACGGTACCGAGCACGCGTTTCAAGACATCGAAGTTCACGACGCTCGAATAGGGCACGCGTTGGGTGGGTTGCGGAATCAGCTGATTGACGCGCAGGTAGCGAATTGTGCCACGCGGAATCTCCTGCGTGCTCTGATAAACATCCTGCAGGTAGAAGATCCCTGACTCCTTGCCTGCATTGGCTTGC
>JBGSHS010000374.1:0-22256 GCA_041752115.1 Pirellulaceae bacterium
CTCGTCGCTGGCCGAAGCGTTTGCCTTCTTTGCCGGCCAGCTGGAGATCGAACCGGTCCCCTCACGGCTGGCGGAACTCTTCAGCTCGCTCTCCCGCTACCACGACGACTATGCCGACGTGCGTGGCCAGGAGATGGCCAATCGCGCCTTGATCATTGCCGCGGCCGGCGCGCACAACCTGCTCTTGCTCGGTTCCCCCGGCTTGGGCAAAAGGGTGTACATATCACAACACCGTAGCGTCGATCCTGCCGCCATCCTCGGTCGGAAATGCGATGTCGCCGCGATAATTTCTCTTTTCCCAGGAATTCTCTCAGAGATCGCGGTGACATGCCGGATTCTGCCGAAGCCCCGAGACGCCTCGGCGTTGCCGGCCCAATCACTGGCCCGAAGGCTCTTGCGCCCTCGCGGGATCCCGCTCGGTAGCGGCAGTTGACCAGAATTCTGGTCTACAGTAGAATCCATCAGCATGAGCTGGACAGTCGCACTCAAGGAATCGGTGCTCGACGACCTGCGTTGGTTCGGCCGCAAGGACGGGCGGTATCTGCTGGCTGAAGCCGAAGCCCGCCTGGTGGCCAACCCCCTGGAGGAGAGCCTGAGCATGAAAACGTTGCGGCCCAACCCGGCCGCGCAACGCGAACTCCGGCTATTCGGGAAATACCGCGTGTTGTTCAACGTGGATGAAGGACGGCAAGAAGTCACGATCATTCTTGTTGGCGAGAAACGCGGCAGCGCGCTGCTCGTCCGCGGTCAGGAGTTTACGACGCATCATGAAAGTAATCCCGCTGAGTGAAGCCAAGGCCAATCTAAGCCACTACGGCCGCTGCTGCCACGACGAGCCAATCATCGTCACGGTCAACGGTGTACCCTCGTTCCAATTGGTGCCTTTGTCCGAGAACGACGACTTGATCGACAGCTTGCTGGAACACAATCCGGCTTTTCGCAAATCGCTGCAGGCACGGCTGAACCAAAGAACAATCTCGGTCGACGAGGCTCAGCGGCGTTTGTAACTTCACTCCGAGCGGAAGCTTGCCGCGGTCGATCGCACAACGCCGAGCCATGGGCAGTTGAGGAAGCCAGGCACTCGGAACCGGAACTAGGCATGAGTCCATGGCACAACCACCTCGCGCAGTGAAGCCAGTGCCCTGAATAACGCGCTCAACCGCGGGAATACTCGCGTTCCATCGTCCACAAGGATGAGGATTACGAAGCGTTGGATCACATTCTGGCCGAAGGACTGGGAACGGTACGAGGTGCCGTTGCTCGGGTATGAGTTGATGCCCCATCATTTCCCTGCAAGCGCCGGTGCCATTCGAGGTAGATGCCTTGTTTTCGTCGGCTGAGCCCAGATCCAGACTGCTTTGCTTCATTTCGTCTGCTGTCAGGACACTGTCCTTATTGCCGTCGTACCGGGTTATGTACGCCTGGGGGTACGGCAGGCACGTGCCTCCGACCGGTTCGGCGCAGGTGCGGGAATCAGAGGGGTCAGGCCTGAGTGGCACTGTCGTCTGTAAGCTGTGTACATCCAGGCGGCTAAGACGCGGGGCTGTCGTCCATGACGCGCTGGCGGCTGGTAATGCGTCCTCGTACTATCGGCGCGCAGTGTGTGCGCCAATCGCGGAAGGCGACCTTTTCTTCTTGCGCTCGGTGGGTCGTCAGCGTCGAGCTGCCCTCCTGTTCGGTGTATAGGGCGACACGGTGTTCACCTGCGAAAGCGTGCCGTGTCACCGTCGCCGACCGCTGCTCAGGTGCCGCGTCGCCGTAATTCGGCCCGTAGCACGGCGCGCGGTTCCTGCATGGGCGGATAACCGTGCCGCCGTCGTCTCAAGACACGCGGTTCCAGTCGTCCTGGACGGTGGGCGACTCGACAGTCCGCGATCTGGGCAATCACTTCGGCCAGGTACTCTTCCAGTTGCGCGGTGGGGATCGAACCGGCTGACAATTGCATCCACGATGCCAACACATACTGACAGGTACTGGTGAAACTGATCTGTCGCGGTTGCTGGCCATGCACCAAGGCCGCGCCGGCCGCGGTCGGAAGCGGCGCAGTGCCCACCCCATACGAGTGCGTCGGCCATCCGCAAGTTTGGTCGCCGCGCGTCCGCGCACCCCGAGATCCGAACCGAGCAGCGCCCCAGGATCGGTGCGGACAGCGGGAGGTTGGATACCAGGCAAGACACAGCCCCCTAGGAGAGAATCACGGTTGGGGCTCGCAACCCCTCAAGAATTCCGAGAAGTTCCTGAAAGTTTCTCACCGGGCGGGACAACACCCCGACACATGCCATATGTTTGGTACGCGCACCCGAGAGTCCTTCACCCAAAGCCCTTGGGGATTTTGAGGGTGTTTTTCCTGATGCCAAGAACCCTTCACCCCACTCTCTCCCCTTCAAAGCAAGGGGAGAGGGGTCCAAAGGTCCGGAGCACACGCTGGAGAATCGTTCACGGCGTTTTCCCACACCCGTTCCCCGTCGCCGCACGGGGAGAGGAGCCAGGAACTCGCCGAAGCGCGGTAACAACTGCCTCACCGCTGTGGCGGGCGGAAGGCGCCAGCCGCTCGGCATATCGGTGACAGACACATGTCATCGTCAGGGAAACCGGCTCGGGGGGACTTGCAGCGCATGGCACGAGACGGCACAATGACCGTGCGATGCTTCGAAAACGCGGGCCAACGTGAGGCACCAGCATGTTGGCCAAACTGCATACATTCTCTCTGTTGGGCATCGATGCGGTGCCCGTGGAAGTGGAAGTCGACGTTTCGGTCGCCGCGGAACCGACGACGATTCTGGTCGGCTTGCCGGAGGCGGCGGTACGGGAGAGCCGCCACCGCGTGGACCGGGCCATGGTCAATTCGGGCTTTGTGCGGCCGCAGGACCGGGTGGTCATCAACCTGGCGCCAGCGGAACTCCCCAAGCACGCCTCTTCCTTCGACCTCCCCATCTCGCTCGGCGTGCTGGCTGGCAGTGGCCAGCTCAGTTCGGATCGTTTCGACCGTTATGCCGTGGTGGGCGAACTGTCGCTGGAAGGGGCCACACGCAGCGCCAAAGGGGCGCTCTCCATGGCCATGGCGGCGGCTCGTCAGGGCAATCTCCAGGGGATTGTCGTGCCGGACGTGAACGCATCGGAGGCCGCGGTAGTGGAGGACCTCGACGTGATCCCCGTCTCGTCGCTGGCCGAAGCGTTTGCCTTCTTTGCCGGCCAGCTGGAGATCGAACCGGTCCCCTCGCGGCTGGCAGAACTCTTCAGCTCGCTCTCCCGCTACCACGACGACTATGCCGACGTGCGTGGCCAGGAGATGGCCAAGCGGGCGCTGATTATCGCCGCTGCCGGCAGTCATAATCTCCTCATGCTCGGCCCGCCCGGCAGCGGCAAGACGATGCTCGCCAAACGACTCCCGACCATCCTGCCCGATCTGACCGCAGCCGAGTCGATTGAAACCACTCGGGTCTATAGCGCGATGGGGCGTCTGCCGGCCGGTCAACCGCTGCTGGCTCAACGACCCTACCGGTCCCCTCATCATACGATCAGCGATGCCGGACTGGTCGGTGGTGGCAGTATCCCGGTTCCCGGCGAAATCAGCCTCTCGCACCACGGCGTGCTCTTCCTGGACGAGTTGCCGGAATTCAATCGCCGGACGCTCGAAGTGTTGCGGCAGCCGCTGGAGGACGGAGTGGTTACGATCTCGCGAGCGCTCACGTCGACCACGTTTCCCGCCGAGTTCATGCTCGTCGCGGCCCTGAATCCGTGTCCTTGCGGATTTCGCACCGATCCGCGCCGCGATTGCCACTGCACCACGCAACAGATCGAGAAGTATATGGGTAAAATCAGTGGCCCCCTGCTCGATCGCATCGATATCCATATTGAAGTGCCTGCTGTTCCATTCCAGGAGCTGGCGAGCCCTCAGCCGGGAACCAGCAGCCAGGAGATGCGGCAGCATGTCGTGTGCGCTCGCCAGCGTCAGAGCGACCGCTTCCGAGGCTCCTTCTGTCGAACCAACGCTCACATGACGCCGCGGCAGATCCGCGAGTTCTGTCAACTCGACGCCGAATGCCTCGAGCTGCTCAAGGCAAGCGTGCACGAGATGGGTCTCTCAGCGCGGGCTCACGACAAGATCCTCCGTGTTGCGCGGACCATTGCGGATCTCGAAAACTCCGACGGCGTCACACGAGACCACCTGTCGGAAGCCATCAACTTCCGCCTGCTCGACCGCAAGTTCTGGACGCGATGATCCCGTCCCTCCCGGGACGCGGTCCGGCTTTGCCACGCGTTGACAGATGGAAGGCGAATTCGTTGGCAGGGTAATCGAACATGAGCACGGAGGGAGAGAAAGAATCTGAACGAATTCGATCAGCAAAGGAGGTTCTCACGGAGTCACAGAGACGCGGAGAGCAGCACTGTGGTTGGGCCTGACCGACAAACCCGGTGGTGAGCATCTGCCGTGTCCTGACCTCTGTGGGGGCGGTCGCCGGCGTGTTCTACCGCAACGACGTCTATTGCGTAATTTCCGTGGTTTCAGTTTTAGTCATGCTGCTGGACACGGGCTTCTTTGGTCGTGCGGAACTGCGCAAGTCTTGGTGATGACCGTCAATTCGACACTCCGACGTCTCACCCCACAAATAGGCTAGGCGACATCTCCCGTGACGCCAAGAACTCGAGGCTGCCGGTTCGGCCGTGTTCTGCAATGGACAAAGGAATATCGGGCAGGGGAATATTCCGTGCACTTTCGGAGTGCGGCAGCTGGGTACCGTTTTTTTTCCCAGCTAGGCGGCGATCGCCGAACCACGCAGGCTAACAATGTGTCCTGTGAGAGACTCATCGGTCACGCAAAGCCAAAGCGGCCCCGAGTCGCCGCAGTCCGACAGTGTCGCCGCAGTCCGAGAGTGCAGATTCGTCGTTTCGCGACTTGAGCCAGCCCCGTGCGAGTCCGCGTCCATTTTCTTGGGGGAGATCGGCAATCGCGAAAGCTATCTAGTTTGCCAGAATAGGAGGGAGACTCCACGGCGAAAGCTACTTGATCGTTATCTGACGTGTGACACCGCGGTCTGAAGTCTGAAGGGGTGATCTGCGAGGAGCGAGCACATGGGAGTCGCGGGAGAGTGGGAAGTTAATGCGTTGCTTCGGGATGGCGACCGGCTGGTGCCGTGCAATATCCAACAGGCCGATGTGGAATCTTAGGCCGGTGAACTCCTCGCCGGGTACGTTTGGGCTTTGCCACTTGACGACGTCCAGCGAAAACCGAGAACGTCCCTGTTTGGGGAGCTACATGTCAACGAGATCGATTCGGAGACGAATCTGCCAATCGTCAACTGGTGTGAATGGCAGCCCTGCCACTGCGACGAGCTGGGCACCTTATTGTACGGTCACTTCTGTTTCGCGCAGAGTGAGTCGGACGGAGACTCGACCCCAACCGCAGCGGACGAGGACGCGGAGCTCCGATACCTGGTCATGATCAGCGCAGAGGGCTACAACTCCGTTATGTTGGGCCAGTGGGACGGACGGAGACGCGACCAGAACACCGGACTACCCGTCGTTGAACTGTTCACATTCCCATCCGTTTAGTTGGAAGTTGACCGCCACTGGTGCTCTGTTCGTATAACGTCAACCGTAGACCACGCGGGCCTCAGACAGCTACCTGCTCCACGCGCGGCGGCAATGCCCCCAGTTGGTGGAGGCACGCGTGCAGCCCGCGTGATCGGTAACGTTCTGTGGCGAAGGCGGGAGGCAACGCAATGTCCTATGAACGAACGATTCGCACAGTACGCGACACTCTCTGCGCGGTCTTCGCGGAAGTGGACGCGTGGTTTGACCGGCCCGAGGAACTCCGAAGGCTTGCACCGGCAACTGGGGGCTGGTCGGTCGACCAAGTGCTGGAGCATGTTACGCTCACCAACCGGTTTCTGCTGCTAACCCTCGGCAAGTGGGGCGCTGTCGCCGAGCGGCGAGCCCGCCGCGGTGACCCGATCGCGGGGATTGAGAGTGACCTCGACCGGTTGCTGATCATTGGCCAGCGAGGGAGCTTTGGCTGGGTCCGGCCGGAGCACATGGAGCCGACCGGCGTGCCCGCGTCTGCCGATGTCCGGGATACCTTGCGCCGGCAACTGGGGGAGTGCCTCATCCAATTGGAACGAATCTGCGGTGGTATCGGGGCATTGTGCCGGGTGACCATGACGGTCAACGACATCGGCAAGATCGACCTCTACCAGTGGCTGTTCTTCCTGGCCCAGCACGCTCGGCGGCACCTGGCGCAACTCGAGGCCCTCGAGGCCCAGTTCGTGCCAGCGCCACAGCGGACGCAGAACGGAGCCATCCCCTTGCCCGGCCCCACAGGAACGTAAGACATGGCATTGTCACTCGGCGGCCAACGGGTGATCGTGGTAGTACGTTCGACACGAACTCGTCGAAGCTCACCGGCTCGGATAGATAGATATCCCGCATCGCCTGGTGGTCGATAGGAAATGGGGAGTGGTACGTTTTGCGCGGCAGGTTGAGCATGCCGGGCAAGAGCGGTCATGACCGACGTCATCTGCGCCGCAACTGTGGCGCACCAGCGTCACGTGTTTGCCGCGCCCTGAGCGGTCTTTCGAGTGGCGGCTTGCCCATTCTCTGCTCCCCGCCGGCAGCAGTGGACCACTCCCCGATCTACTCATGTCGTGCCAGACTCGCACAACCTCGACCATGCGGTCGCAGAGACGCGGACGTGGCTTGCCGGGAAACAAGCCGAAATGCGATCGACGCTGGCGTGTGATGTTGGTCATGGCCGCCATCCAGAGAACTCGCTCTTTCGGTTGCCGCACAGACCCGATCCTCATTCGTGAATGCTATTTTATCGCGCACCACGAGCAACTCCAAAGCCTCAGCAGGGAGAATGTTCGGGGTGTATGATGGGCCACCGAAAGAGGTCCGCTCGACGGCTCAATCCCCAGGGTAATTGCTTAGTAAACCAGGTCTTCGGTCAATTCGCGGCTCTCACTGCTCATTTCGTCAGATCGGGAAGGAAATGGGGAGCGGCATAATCCTGCTCAGGCGGGATTTGGCTGGACGAACTCCCCACTTGACTGGCACGCAGTTGACGCACGCAGCTCATCAATGGATGCTTCAGCCACTTCTGGCAGATTGAGCCAGTGGCAGCAGGATCGGCGTCCCGTGGAACATAGGGACCTCCATTTTCTACTGCTCCAGCCGGGAAGAGATTCCACCGGGGAAGCCGTGTACGACCAACTGGAGCAGTTGGGGAACGTCACGGGCGTCCCGCACGCCATCCTGAGCGACGGCGGGCGCAACCTGAAGAAGGGCATCATGCTGTTTCGGGAGCAGCATCCCGGAACCGAGCACACCGGCGACATGCTGCACAAGACTGCTCTGTGTCTCAAGAAAATTGTGTGGCAGTCGTCTTCGATTCGGTACATAATGCGTTGGCGCATTGGCGTCGTTCCCGATTGTAGCGGTCACTTCCACAATTCAAGGAAACCTTTACATGATCATCTGGGGTACTCGGGGAGTGACTTCTGTTGTCAGCACAGGCCAATTCAATTGTCCTCAGTGTGCGGACGTGCGCACTTACAGCCTCAAGCAGGTGCGCAGTTTCTTCACGCTCTATTTCATACCGCTCATTCCTCTCAATGTCGCCGGAAGATACATCGAGTGCCATTCCTGCGGCGGCACATTTGTGGAAGATGTCATCACGTATGATCCCGAGAAGCAGCGTCGGGAAACCCAAGATCAAATGCTTCGTATCATGGTCATGGCCGCGTTGGCCGATGGAGAAGTAGATTACGCTGAGCGCGAGGAGATCAGGAAACAATACTTGGAATTGACTGGTACGGCGGTTTCCGCAGATGCCTTGGAAGACAATATCGCTTTGGCCAGATCGTCGGGGAGTAACCTCAATTCCTACGTTGGTACGATGGCGGACAGCCTGACGCCTCATGGCAAAGCACTCGTCGTGAAGCTCGCCTTTCAGACTATGAGTGCTTCAGGTGAGCTACAGGCGGGACACCAACAGCAATTGGCTCGACTGGCCCAAACGCTCAAGATCCCGCAGGATCAGTACAAGGAGTTGATTGGCTACTTCAGCAACCCCTACCAGGAAGAGGCTGAATGACGTGCAGCGAGTGTAGAAGTCGAGTCTTGCGGCTGGCAATCGGGCATTCTGTGCACCTCGTGATACTCCTGGCACCAACACTGCTGCTGGGCGAATTCCAACAGGTAGGATGGTCCCTCGTCTGCTTCGCGTGCGGCATCACGGTCGCCGCTGTGCTGGAGAGCCATTTCGTAACGTTGCACTTTCATGCCGAAAACATCGGCGTTCGCGATAGGCTGGCGATGCGTGTGGCGATGTCGGTCGGCTTTAGCTTACTCACGCTATTCTGGGCGGCCCAGATCGAATACTTGATTCGCTGCCCAAGCGATCTCATCGTGCACGTATCGGGGGGCGCTGCACTGGCCGGCGGAATCTTCCTGCGGATCGCAGCCATCCGCGCCCTAGGAACTCAGTTCGTCAATGATATTCGGCGTGACGGTGTGCCGGTTCGTATTGGCATTTACCGCTGGCTGCGTCATCCGTCAGAAATCGGTTTGTTGCTGATCGCCGGTGGTGGCCCACTATTGATTGGCGCACCGGTGACAGCAACTGCTGCCGTCATTCTGCTATCGCCAGTCTCGCTGTGGAGGATGCGGCGCGAAGACCTCGTTTGGGCCAACTGACCGACAGAACCCGATGGGCCGGCGAGCAGGTCTGTCTGACGGTGGGGGGGCTCCGCTGTTACCGGCGCCACGTGGTAATCTCTACAACAGTTTGAGATGAACGTCATAGCGGAAGGTCGGCAAGTATCTCGGCGAGACACGCTGAAGAAAGCGACGGCCAGCGTATCGGCCGCGATGACCGCGTATCTGCTTCGTTCACGGGTACACGGCGCACACGCACTCATCGGCGCGGCTGCGGTGGATCCCAGAATCCAAGGACCGTTCCTGATTCTGTCCACACCGTTCACAGCGTCGGGCGCCGTGGACTTCGAGGCGTTAGCCAGGCAGGCATGCTACGTCGACTGGTGCGGGGTGTCCGGGTATGGTTTGGCCGCAGTCGGGTGACAGCGTCGACCTCCTCACCGCCGACGAGAAGCTGAAGGGCATGGAAGTACTCTCCCAGACAGCTCGACGGCTGAAGACCACGGCTTTGTGCCTGGGTGTGCAGGGCAAGGACACGGCGGAAATGGTCATGTTCGCCGAACAGTTCGAGAAACTGGCACCTCGAGCGGTCGCCGCGCCGCACGCCGCACACTGAGGCACAACCAGCGCAACTGCGGTTAAGGCGTGAGCCGTACCAAGGCCGTAGGGCGCCAGCCAACAAGGGAGGACGCCATCTATTGACCCGCTCTCGAGTCGTTTGCCTTTCCTGCGACCAATACGCCTCCAGCTAGTTCATTCCATTTCAGGAGCTGGCGAGCCCTCAGCCGGGCACCAGCAGCCAGGAGATGCGGCAGCATGTCGAGTGCGCTCGCCAGCGTCAAAGCGACCGCTTCCGAGGCTCCTTCTGTCGAACCAACGCGCACATGACACCGCGGCAGATTCGCGAATTCTGTCGGTTGGACGCCGTATGCCTCGAGCTGCTCAAGGCAAGCGTGCACGAGATGGAGCTCTTGGCGCGGGCTCACGACAAGATCCTCCGCGTGGCTCGGACCATTGCTGATCTCGAAGACTGCGACGGCGTCACGCGCGACCATCTGTCGGAAGCGATCAACTTCCGCCTGCTCGACCGCAAGTTCTGGACCAGGTGATCGCGTGCCTCGGTGTACGGCCCCGTTACTGTGCATGTTGTCAGAAGGGAGGCAGAGTCGGCGGAGATGGTTGGCCGCCAGACAGGATGTTCGAGCACGAGTACGAGCAGAAGCACGATATCGGCGTTTTCCTCATGGTTGCTGCGGCTGATCTGCGTCGGGATTTCGGTCCAGGGTCGCTTCACTCGGTGATGAAAGTGACCCTGGCACGGCTTGTGTGGCAGCCGGGTAATCCCGGCTTTCCCTTTGCGCCTTTGCGCCTTGGCGTGAGGCTCCTTCTCCGGCGAAGCTCGATTAGGTCTCACGGCAAGGCGCAAAGGCGCCAAGCGATATTGGCCAGCGTTGGGGGGCAGCGAACCGAGGAGTCTCTCGCGCGGCGCTGCCAATTAACGCATCTGCGCCAGGGGCAGAGGGCGGTTAGCAGAGGGTCACTGAGGTTGGGGATGGAAGAGCTCTCTTGGCAGCAGGACGACCCGTGGACGACTCAACGGCGATAGCGATTCATCGGCGCCGACTGTTCGAACGGTGCCGTAGCCCGATTTGCCGGGTGCGCGATGCACCACGACACGATGATTGCGGCAGTCGACGACCCAGTACTCACTTACTCCGGATGCCGCATATAGATCGGCCTTCTCTCCCAGGTCGTACGCCAAGCTGCTCTCGGCCACTTCCACCAGCAGTAGCACGTCGGCGGCGGTCGGTCTCGTCCGAGAATAGTCCGCATTTGCAACCCACACCAAGTCCGGCTGCGGCACACTGTCCACGTTCGATAGTCCCAGCGACTGCTGCACGCGAATCAGGACCGAAGCATCATCGACGCTACGGAAACTCCATCGCGTGAGTAGGTCCACGACCGTTTCATGCTCTGGTCCGATTGGCGTCATCTCGCGAATCTCCCTCTCGATGAACTCCACCCGCCGTCCCTGGTCAAAAACGCCAGCGACGAGCATACGGTCGTACTCGGGGACAGTCAATCGTGCGGTCATGCTCATTTGCCCGGATCCTCAATACCCACAACTACGAGGGATCGTTGTCGACGCGACATGCCTTGAATTCTAGGCCAACAATCATCGGAACTCAATCGTTCCCGGTCTACCACCGTGCCGCCTCGTCTGCCACGACACTCTGCACTTTACTGCGCAAGGTCTCGTCACTGTCCTTGCACCGCCACTCGTACGGCTGCATCCGCCTGGGGCGGAAAAAGGGGTAGGCGTACCTTTCAAGCGACAATCTGGAAAGCGTGGGCGCTGGACGGTGAAATGGAGCAGCGCTGAGCACTCTATTTCCCGCTTTCTGTCGGAGGATGAGGGGGGTGGGGACGCCGTTGCTGATTCCGCTTATTGCAGCCCTGCCGTTGCTGTACGGCAGGCGGAGCATGCCGAGGAAAGAGCGGTCATGACCGACTGCGTCTGTGCCGCCAGGATGACGTACCGGCGTCACGAGCTTGCCACGCCCGGAGCCACTGACGACCACGGTTCTCGTGTTCAGTCGATGATGGCCTGGTACACCAGGGGCGCGACGCGCTCGTGCAGCTTCTCGGGCCCCATCATCAGTTGGGACAACACCAGCACGATCATCTCTTCTTTCCGATCGATCCAATAATAGGTGCTGGCAGCGCCGCCCCCAAAGAAGCTTCCGTCGGAAATCGGCATCCCCCACGCGGCTGAGTTGATCACCACGAAGCCGGTGAAGCCGCATCCCACCGCCCGATCGCTGGCATCGGAGGCGCCTCCCAGCGCGGCCGTTACGGGATTCGGACCGGCCGACGTGGGCAGGTGATCACGCATCATATACTCCACCGTTCTGGGCCCTAGGATACGGACCCCGTCGAGCTGACCTCCGTTGAGCAACATCTGCGCGAAGCGGTAGTAGTCGGATGCCGTGGAAACGAGTCCCCCGCCGCCGGAACAGGCTGCTGGTTTTCGACAGAACACGCTCCCCTCGGGATGGTCGAACACCTTCAGCTTGCCGGGTTCGTCTCGGATGTAGTTGACCGCGAAACGGCTCACTTTTTCCGGCGGAACGAAGAACGCTGTGTCATGCATTCCCAGCGGCCGAAATAATCGCTCGTGCAGAAATTGATCAAGTGGTTGACCGCTCCAAACTTCGACGAGTCGACCAAGCACATCCATGGCCACACTGTAATGCCACAACGTTCCGGGCTGAGCTGCCAAAGGCTGCTGAGCGAGTCTCTGCGTCCATTCTTCCAGCGAATTCGCATCCGTCTGTTCGAACGGCAACTTGGCTTCATTGTACATCTCACCGATATTCTGGTACGGTCGTTCCCACCCGGGGACGGTCCAGTAGGTGAACCCTGCCATATGGGTCAGCAGTTGCTTGACGGTCATGGGCCGGGCGTCCTCAAGATCGCCCTTCTCGGTCAAGACTTTCACGTCCTTGAACTCGGGGAGGTAAAGAGAAACGGGGTCAGAAAGGAGGAATTTGCCCTCTTCGTACAGGATCATCACAGCCACACCGGTCACTTGCTTCGACTGGGAGTAGAGCCGCAGGATCGTATCCGGCTCCATGAGTCGGGCATTCTCGATGTCGCGAAACCCCACATGCTCGAAATGCACGATTCTACCGCGCCGAGCGACCAGCGTAATGGCACCCGGAATCCTCCCGTCATCTACGAGCTGCTGCATGAACGGACGAATGCGCGCCAGCCGCTCCGTGGACATTCCTACGTCTTCGGGAATCGATAAGGGTGCCTGTTGGTTATGTCGCGCGTTGTCGCTTGAGGGTTCCGCTACGTTCGTCGGTTCCTCCTCGAGTTGGCTCAGTCGATCAACAACGGCGACCAGCGCGGGTGTCGTCGTCGTGGACGCCGCACGGCGTGGAGCGTCTGCGGTGCTGTCATCGTCCGCGTTTCGAGCTGTCGATTGAATCGGCTGAGCACGATCCGCAGCGAGCTGATTGGCGTGCGCCGTCGCATTCGCTGTCTGGCCCATGTCCGAATCTTCGATCCCGGAGTATTGCTCCAACCATAACGCCGACAGGCTCAGCATGATCATCAGGCAAGGCACGATCTTCATGTGTCAATCTCCTTTGATTTTCGACGTGGGGAATCTCGACGTCGTCGGACGACATTCATTCAGTGCCCATTCTCCGCCTGTCAGCGACAATCAGCCTCCCCGTCGCGCCGGCAAGGCTCTTCGATCGCTCGCTGAACCTGTCGTCGCTCATTCCGGGTCATTCCCACGGTAGACGAAACGTTGCGGTGCTTTCACTGCGAACTGGATCCGTTCACCTGCAGTTCCCAGGTAACCGCCCCACCCGACACTGATTGCAGCGATCTGAGATCGGTCGAGTTCGCCCCGTGCGTCACCAAACGGCGCGAATTGACTGAACATGACGTAGACGCGGGTCGTGCCAGGCTCGTTCAGGTAGTGACCTGTACCGGCCAGATATCGGTCGCCGTCGGCTGGATGCAGGAACACCAGCAGTTCGCCAGGAGTTGTCTGTCCCGGTGGCACGGACAGGTCAAGGGCCACTCCTTCGCATCCCACGAGATTGATCGGTTCTGCATAGGCGAAGTTCATGAAGAGGAAGCTATCGACCTTGCCCTTCGTCAAAGTGGCGGCGGCCTGCCAGAGCGAGGTGTCATCGCCAGTCAACTCCGACTCGACGAACTGTCCGGGCGAGATCGTGGGACGGGGCGTTGCAGGTAACGGTTCGCAGTCGAGCGACAGGGCGGTCGCGACCGAATGCCCCAATCGGCGCGGGACATTGGCCGCTGCGGATCGGAACAGCATAGCGCCGTACGGATCGAGTTGTACCGGCACCTGTGTGCCATCCACCAGCGGTGTCATCTCGCCCGTGGCGGGATTCCATTGTTCACTCACGCCTTGCCCGCAGAAGCGGATTCTGCCTTTCCATGCGGCATTGCTGTCATTGATCGCGAAGTAAACTGCCTGTCCGTCGATGTGACGTCGTGTGATCTTGATCGGTGTGTTCGGCTCTGCGCACGAGGCGTCCCGTTCCAGCAGCGAGTCGATGACGCGTGGCACCAACGCGATCATGCCGGTCGGCAACAGGATGCCGACACCGCCGGCTGCATTGGAGACCAGGTTCGGAGCGTCAGTGGTGCCAAACATCTCTTGTGCGATCGCTTGCACACGAGGTGCGGGAAACTCGCTGTCGCTGTTCATCGGACGCAGACCCAACGCGATCACTACACCCCCTTGGCGCCAGAAGGTGGCCACGTTCTCCCACGCATCCAGCGGAAGTGTATCGGCTGCCGGCAACACCAGGATGCGCCAGCGCAGGTCTTCATGTATCAGAACGCCGTCTTGAATCTGCGCTCTGCAGAGTGCCTGAGCGTCGACGAACGTGAAGTCGCGGTTCGCGGCGTAGAGCGCGGACCGGACCGAATCGAACACGCTCTCGACCCGGCGTGCGGCGGACGCGGCGGTGGCCCAGTGGTATGCCGGGACAAAATGCGGCCAGACGCTTTCGGCCGGGTAGAGTACGGCAGTATCGGTCACCTGATGCCCGCCACGCAGCATGGTCTGGCAGCGCCCGACATGGGTGTTGAGACGCCGCAGCTGCTGATCGGTCAAGTCTTGGAACCGGTAGTAACTGGTCAGCGTGTTGATCCCACCCCAGATCAAACGGTTGCAGGTGCCTCGGATCTCGTCTTCGGTCACGATTCGCACCGGGCGCGTGTCGCCGGCCGGCCGATAGCGCTGACTGTGGTCCGATACCTCGCACATGGTGACCGGGCGGCCTTCGAGATCGGCGACGCTGCCAATCATGCGTGCCACGTACCATGGCACCTCGGGTGGCAAGCTCGTCAGACAGTCGATGCTGGGCGCATCGAGCCGTCGTGCGCAGCGGAAGAAATGGCCGTACAGCGGTACGTGGCTGGTGATGTTTTCTTCCAACAACAGGTGACCGCCCGAGAGCAGATTGTGCTGGTGACACCACGTCTGAATCTGGCCAAAGTAGTTTTCGGCGACCAACTCACCGATGGTGTTCCAGAAGTCGTACCGCGCGCGGGCGCCCGTCGGTCCTGCCTCGGCCACCAGCGCCGGGAGCAACGGTCGCAGTTCCCTTCCGCGGCGTTGTCGGAATTCCTGTTCGATATTGAGCGACCAGGGCAGCACCCGATACGGCATCGGCTGAAACCAGAGGCTCTGCAGCGACGGTTCGTCGGTGAACGTCGAAACGAAGAACTGACCGAGATCCTGGCCCAGCTTCTCGGCATAGCGGTCATGTGTCACCTCCAGAAAACGCGCAGTCGGCTGAGGCGTCAGGAGGTCAATGCATGGCTTCTTGTAGGCGAGGCTGATGGCCGCATGAGTCCCCTCGAAGATCAAATCGTCGGTCATCGCCACGACGAACCAATCGCCCTCGGGCGCCTGCCAGGAGAGTTGACGTTCCTTGACGGAGGCCGCCAGGTCCTGCGCTTCGTCCAGTGCGATCGTGCCGCCGTGACGCGGCAGAGCAGCCGCCAGCACCAGTCGTCCTGGTGGCAGTGTCAGCGACACCTCACCGCCCTGCGTATATGCCTCAGCGACCATCAGCCCGCGCGCCGCCCATTCGGGATGGCCACGCATGGTAAGATCCCGAGCGCTGCCGGACGGATAGCCGCACTCGTCGTAGAGCCAGAGCGACATGCCGGCCGCTTTCGCCTGGCGGACACCACGCAAGAACGCCGGCCACTTGGATTCGTCGTCCACGTAGCCGTCGAAGGCCACGTTGCCCGCGAACCCGCCGAAGCCCTGTTCCGCGAGCAGTTGCAGTTGCGCGTCCTGTTGCGCCGGGTCATCCTTCTGAGCATGGATGATGCGCAGAAACCGGGCCGAGGCTGGCGGTATCGCAAAGCGTTCAGCCAGAGGACGATCTTCCGTCGGCAACGGCGGCAACACAGGGTCGGGTGGTTCGACCGCTTGACAGAACGGGACCCAACAACTGAGAACAACGGTGATCCAACACGCACGGCTCATGAGAAGTCTCTCCGCAGTCTAAGTTCGCTTTCTGGATTCGCGCGGGCGACGTCATTGACTTCGTTCGCTGCTACAATGACCATTGTCCCTCCCATCGGCGAGATACTCTATGAACGACGTCACCCGTATTCTATCCCAGATCGAGTCCGGCGACCCATCAGCCGCCGAGCAGTTGTTACCCCTGGTCTACCAGGAACTCCGCCATCTGGCTGCGGCTAGACTGTCCCGGGAGAAATCGGGGCAGACGTTGCAGTCCACCGCGCTAGTGCACGAGGCATACCTCCGCTTAGTGGGCGGTGCGTCGGGGCAGCATTGGAACAGTCGGGGGCATTTTTTCGGGGCAGCAGCCGAGGCAATGAGGCGGATACTGGTAAATAGAGCTCGTGACAAACAGCGTCTCAAGAGGGGGGGAGGTCGGCAGCGGCTCGACCTGGACCACGTTCAGTTAGCCTTGGATACAAAGGGTGAGGAACTGATTGCACTGGACGACGCGCTGGAGGTCCTGTTTCGGGAGGACCCCCAAAGCGCCGAATTGGTGAAACTGCGGTTCTTTGCCGGCCTCACGCATGCCGAGGCGGCGGCGGCGCTCGGGATCACTCGGCGTGTAGCAGACCGTCAATGGGCTTTCGCCCGTGCCTGGCTGTACGAGCGGTTGAGGTAACCCGCAAACCTGGGCCCTGAGACTCGCGTGGTTCGACAACACCTTGCCAGTCGCCGTGGTAGACGCGAATTGCCCCCGTATGGAGTCTGAGGCGCGACGACTGACGGCATCGTCGTCCAGTTGTTGGAATCGGTGAACTGATCGGCTCTCAACGCCCGGTTTGGCACCAGACTGCCGTCACGGTTCCTTTTTTCTTGGCTTAACGTGCAGGTTGGTGCCAAACGGGGCACTGAACTCTGGGGAACATCTTCCGGGAGTCCAAAAAAATGAGTAATGCACGGCTCAGTGCCAAAGAGATCTTTCTCGATGCCCTGGATCGAAAGTCGCCGCAAGAGATTCTGCAATGTGTCGAGGACGCTTGTGGCGACGACGTGGATTTGCGGTTACGCGTCGATGCCTTGCTGAAGGCACATTGCGAGGTGGGACAATTCCTGGGTGGGCCGCCTCCCGGAACTGCCACCGAGGAAGTCGAGAATGTCCGGAGAATGGGAAAGGCGATCGGCCCCTACAAAATCCTGCAGAAGATTGGTGAAGGAGGAATGGGCATTGTCTACATGGCCGAGCAGAAAGAGCCGCTGAAGAGGCGTGTTGCTTTGAAGGTGATTAAGCCGGGGATGGATTCGCAGCACGTCCTCGCACGCTTCGAAGCGGAACGCCAGGCACTCGCCATGATGGATCATCCCAATATCGCCAAAGTGCTGGAGGCTGGATGCACGCAAGACGGGCAACCTTACTTCGCTATGGAACTGGTCAAAGGCACACCGATTACCGACTATTGCGATTCGCATCGGCTCGCCCCCCGGCAACGACTTGAGTTGTTCGTCGACGTCTGCCAAGCTCTGCAGCACGCCCATCAGAAAGGAATCATACACCGCGACCTAAAACCATCGAATGTGCTGGTGACTAGGTTCGACGATATGCCGGTTGTGAAAGTCATCGATTTTGGCATAGCGAAGGCCATCAATCAGGAGCTGACCGAGCGTACTCTGTTTACCCAGCTCGGACAGATAGTGGGTACGCTTGAGTACATGAGCCCGGAGCAAGCACAGCTAAACGCGCTGGATATTGACACTCGGAGCGATGTTTATTCATTAGGGGTACTGCTGTACGAATTGCTGACGGGACAGACTCCATTCGATCGAGAGCGACTCAAGTCGGCTGCCTTTGACGAGATGCTCCGGATCATCCGCGAGGAAGAACCGCCGAAACCTAGTGTTCGATTGCGGAGCAGCGCGTCGTTGCCGGAGTTCTTCGAGAAGCACCGGTTGGATCCCAGGGAAGTTCAGACTTGTGTAAAAGGGGATCTGGATTGGATCGTCATGAAAGCACTCGACAAAGACCGCTCCAAGCGATTTGTATCCGCAGCTGCGCTCGGTGACGATGTCGAGCGGTATCTGAATCACGAGCCGGTGACAGCACGCTCGCCATCCAAGGCGTATCAGTTCAGGAAATTTGTCAGGCGAAACCGGACTCTGGTCGCTGCGACGGTGTTGATAGGGATGGTGCTAATGGCGGCCGTGGCGGGAATCAGTTGGTTTGCCGTTGAGTCTGGTCGACAGCGAAGGATAGCGGAAATTCAGCGGGCGGAAGCAGTGGAAAATCTGGAAAAAGCGCAGAAAGAGAACTACGTTCGCCAGTTCTACGAGACTCTGTTCACCCATCACATGGGAACTCCGATCGCAGTGCGGGCCGAAGGAATTGATCTTCCAGCAGAAGAATTTGAAGTGCTGCGCGGAATGGAGTCCTTCTTTTCCCGCGACTTCCAACAAGCGGTTTTGCACTTCCGAAAAGCTCCGCACAGCTACGCTGCGCAATCCCTGTTGACTTGGGCTCAGCTGGAGATTGGCGATGGTCGTGGCTTTGACACGTCAATACGGGGCCTCAAAGAGTTGACTCCGCAGAGCGACGAAGATCGCTTGATGCTGGCCTTCCTGTATTCCTTTGCGCCATACAACACGAAGGAGTTTATCGAACGCGTGTCACCCGAGAAGGTTGCCGGCCCGCTCGGAAAACTCGTCGATGCCATGGCGGACCTGGGAGCTGCCATGGATGACGACGATCTGGAGCTGATCGATTCGGTTGCCAAGCGGATGGAAGCAATCAACTCTCTTTACCCAGGAAACGCCTTTGTCAATGAAAGATGCACATGTGCTCTCGTTGTTGCCGGCAGGATGGCCAGCTCTTTGGTCAGCGAGGAGCAAGGTCTGACGTACTTCAAGCGTGCACAAGTTGTTACGGATGAAATGCCGGACAACTGGAATCGATGGAGAGCGGAGTTGTTCGCCGAATTAGGCGATTATGATCGGGCCTTGACGGCCTTCGAACGATCTATTGTTGTTGCGAACTGGACGATCGATATCTATGCGGCGTTGGCATCGTATGTCGGTCAACAAGAGCGAGCCATTGCGTTCCTGAAGACTCTCGATCACGACAGCTATTACACGAAGCTTGGGCTCGGCTTGCTCTACGCACAGGACCCAGACGAACGCGACGAGGTGAGCAGGATCTGCGTGGAAACGGAGGCCCAGTCGAACGGAGCCGATTCACTGATACGGGTGGTCCGGACCCAGCTCATGGCGGGTGCGGGTGTCGCGTACGCGCGCAGACTCGCCCGGCGGCTTCTGCAGGATGCGATTGAATTGGGACTCAAGAACCGGCTCAACCTGGAGTACCTTGCGGGGGAGGCCACGGCGGCAGACCTGGAACAACAGATCTGCTTCCTGCGATTTTATGATCCTGCACTGGTGAGCTATTCCGAAGGTGACTTGGAGCAAGCACGGGAGTACTTCGTCAGGGCGTCGAAGACAAGCTATCTCGACGACAGCCATTGGTGGGCGAAATACTATCTGCAGAGGATCGATCGCGAGTTGCAGCAACGTGAGGTGTCGGTGAAGCAACAGTAGTTCAGTGGCGATCACCATCTGACGGCGGTTCCAGCCGGTACCGTGGCGCCGACGCGAAAGATTGCAGCAGTTGTCCTGGAACCACCGTTCGGTAAGGACTAGAATTGCTGCGTACCAGCCGTGTAACTCCTGTCGCAGCGTAACGCGCCTGAGTCGAGCTACACGAAGGCTTTTTCCGGCGAGTACTCCACCCTGTTGCCTTTCATGAGGATCCTGCCATGACTCCAATCAAGGCATGTTGCCCATCCGCGTTGTCGCTGCAGTTGCTCGTTCTGCTTATGCTGCTGCCGATACCAGTGGCGCCCGCGGCGGAGTCGACCTCCAAAATGTCGAGCCTGCCCAAGGTACGTGTAGCGGCAGACGGGCGAACATTTGAGACCGAGGACGGTCAGCCTTTTGTGCCGATGGGAGTGAACTACTTTCGTCCTCATACCGGCTGGGCGCCGCAGCTCTGGAAGCAATTCGATGCTGAGGCCACACGCCGCGACTTTGTGCGGATGAAGCAACTGGGGGTGAACTGCGTGCGCGTGTTTCTTACTTACGGATCCTTCTTCACCGAGCCGGATACGCTTGACCCGGAGGGATTGGCAAAGTTCGACCAGTTCCTCGAGATGGCAGAGGAGGCGGGAATTTACGTCCATCCCACGGGACCGGACCATTGGGAAGGCGTTCCTCCCTGGGCTGCCACCGATCGTATTGCCGATCCGCAGGTTCTCACGGCACTCGAGCGATTCTGGTCCCTTTTTGCCAGCCGTTATCAAGATCGAACCGTCCTGTTTGCCTATGATTTGTTGAACGAGCCGAGCGTCGCTTGGGACACGCCTCCGATGCGGTCTGGATGGAACGAGTGGCTTGCCAAGACGTACGGTTCGGCGGAGAAGACGGCCGATGCGTGGGGCGTGAATGTCCAGCAGATTCACTGGGGTGACGAGCCGCCTCCGCCGAAAGATAACGCGTTGGGCGCTCAGTATCTTCTGGACTACCAACTGTTTCGCGAACAGGTTGCCGACACCTGGACGCAACGGCAGGTTGCCGCCATCAAGCAGGCAGATCCTGCCGCTTTGGTCACCGTCGGACTGATTCAGTGGAGCGTTCCGGCGCTCCTGCCAGGGAGCGTCAGTCACTATGCTGCTTTCCGACCGCAACGCCAGGCTCCGCTGGTCGACTTCATGGAAATCCATTTCTATCCCTTCGCCAACGGGTTTTACGAATACAAGGATGCCGTTGAAGAGTTACGTAACCTCGCCTATCTGGAGAGCGTGGTAGGCGACGTGGCACAGACAGGTAAGCCCGTAATCGTGGCCGAATTCGGCTGGTATGGCGGTGGGCCGCTCACGATTGGTAACGGGCATCCTCATGCGTCCGAGGAAGCGCAGGCACGCTGGTGCCGGCGGGCTATCGAAGTGACTCAAGGACTTGCCACTGGCTGGTTGAATTGGGGGTTCTATGACACTCCGGAGGCACGCGATGTCAGCCAGCGGACAGGGTTGCTCACAGCTGACGGCACGGAGAAGGCCTGGGCGCACGAGTTCCAGGCACTGTCAAACGACCTGGTAGGGCGACACCTGAGTGCAGTGGATCTTGGCCCTCGACCCGCGCTGGACTGGCCGAAGTGTGTCACCAGTACCAAGGCCGCCGAGGAGTTCCGCGATCAGTATTTTGAGGCTTTTCGCCAGAGCCAGCCGCCACAGAAGTAACACAGCGCAAGTTGCCGATAATGTGCATGGTTTGGTGGCGCATCGGAAACTCCGTCGCGGAGCGCCATGCGTGGGGTGTCCGACCGTCCGAGTAGAAAAAAAGGCAGATTGTGTGAGGGGTTTGCGGCGTGAATTGTGATTGTATAGATAGAGCTCTGGCGTTGCGCTGCGGTCTACCAGGGCACGAGGGAAGAAGAACTTCAGCGTTTCTCATGTAGCCACGCTCGCGCAGAGCGTGGGAATCCGGCTAACTACCGAAGTTGTTCTTCCCGCGTTCCTAGCTCCTGACCGTGCTTGCCTTAGGTCGTGCCTGCTATAATGGAACCCAGACAGGAGTACCGCGATGGCTGCGCAGAGATCCGAGCTACGACTTGGCTATGCCGACTACGTTCATTTTCCCGACGACGGGTGCCGACATGAGATTGTCGATGGAGATCACTATGTGAATCCTGCGCCGGGCACCATTCATCAGACGATCGCCAAGCGGCTGCAGTACCAGCTTTATACACAGGTGGAACTGGCAGACAGGGGGGTGGTGTTCTTCGCGCCAGTTGACGTGCAGTTGGGCGAATATGATATCGTCCAACCGGATCTGGTGGTGGTGTTGAAGGATTCGCGAGCGGACGTGACGGTAGCTAAGATCAATGGTTCGCCCGATTTGTTGATCGAGATTCTCTCGGACTCCACTGCCAACTACGATCGGCGTCGCAAGCGACTTGCGTACGAGCGGTCGGGTGTGACCGAATACTGGATTGTGGATCCCACGTTGCGGCTGGTTGAACAGCTTGTATTGCAGGACGGCCGGTATGTCACGCGACCGCATGGCGATGAGCTTCGACTGGCCATTCTGCCGGATGTGGCCGTTTCGCTGCCCGAGATCTGGTGATCTCTCCGGAGACCGGGATATTGGCGAGCGTAGATGCTGTGCGTGGATGACAGGGAGAATCTCGCACGGTGGATTTGCGCTGAAGATGCGCATTCGGTGACGCCAAAGAAGAACGCTCCCTGGCGAACAAGGGAGCGATAGGCTCGTTCAGTTCCCACTCGTCATCGGCTCGGCTTATCCCGGCAGTCGCCCGCCAACAACATGCCATGCACCTTCACTGCCTGCGCAGACCGGACGATCCGGCATGCTCGTTGATGCAGATGGAAAACGCGCGAGTGGGCGTCTTGGTTCCCATTCGACCGTAACCGTTCACAGGACGAGGTTGATTTGGCCGCGAGTTGGCACAGAAAGTCGCCTTTCGCTCCGCGAAAATATAGCTAAATTAGCGGAG